>NZ_JBBEWC010000001.1:0-675000 GCF_037860775.1 Emticicia soli
TCTCCAATTGCTTGAATAATTTTATGAATTATGCATTCTTGCAAAATTCGGGATGACTCATGTTTGTTTTTTATTATGCTTTCTTGATAGTGAAGCTGATTTTATAGTTTTCCAGACTAATCGGGTCAGGCGTTTGTGGATACGGTGCTACATCCGACACCTCAATAACATAAGTAGTTCCGTTTAGTTCTACTGTAGCTTTCGGAGCCCTCGATTTATCGCCTAGTATTTCAACTACGGCCTCTTTAGTAGTATTACCTTCGCTCACACTAAAAAACACTTTTACCATACCTTCCCAAACACATACAACGCTTTTCGGGCAGCGGCTGTCTTCTATTTTAGTAACTTTTACTTCAACACCTTCTTGCAGCACTACTGCTTTAGAATATGCTGTTTCAATTGTACTACCCAACGAAGCCTTAGGGGCTGTTACTTCATCTTTCGAACATGCCATTGCCGCTGCAACCAACATAATAACCATTAACCGTTTCATAATTATTCTTTCTGATTTTTTATAATATCTTTCATACATTCAGAGTCATCTATTCAAAAAATATACCAAGCGTTTTTTGTCTAAATTTCTCTACATTTACTACTAAGATGCCAGATGTGGCTAAAAGGTTGGAATATTCTGAAATATTAATAAAATAACCACTCCGTCAATAATCCAGTCCATTTGTGTAGTTTTTTTTGAAAGATATATTGCTAAACCTCTATATTCGTCATAAAATCATAAACCCAATTATATAGCTATGCGTTCTCACGAAATTGACTACAAAATATTTGGAGAAGACATTCAGATTGTCGAAATCGAACTTGACCCTTATGAAACTGTAATTGCCGAAGCAGGTTCTATGCTCTATATGGAAGACGGCATTCAGTTTGAAACCAAAATGGGCGACGGCTCGCAGCCTCAACAAAGTATTTTTGGCAAATTATTACAGGCAGGTAGCCGTGCACTCATGGGCGAGTCTATCTTTCTGACGCACTTTACTAACCGTGTACCTCAAATGAAACGTAAAGTGGCATTTGCTGCGCCGTATCCGGGTACTATCAAAGCGGTTGACTTAGCAAACATTATGGGCAACACCCTTATTGTACAAAAAGATGCCTTTTTATGTGCTGCTATGGGTACAAGTATCTCTATCCATTTCAACCAGCGTTTAGGCTCTGGTTTCTTTGGCGGAGAAGGCTTTATTCTTGAAAAACTCCAAGGTGACGGTATGGCATTCATTCACTCTGGTGGAGTTGTTATTGAGCGTCAGCTAAATAACGAAGTGTTACGTATTGATACCGGTTGTGTGGTAGGTTTTGAACCACAACTTCAATTTGACATTGAGCGTGCCGGAAATCTTAAATCAATGATTTTTGGTGGTGAGGGCTTATTCTTAGCTACACTTCGTGGTACGGGTAAAGTATGGATTCAGTCATTGCCTATTTCAAAACTTATCCAACGTCTGGCCCCTTATGGTGGTAATGCTAATAAAGAAGGTGGCTCTATCCTGGGTGGCTTAGGCAATATATTTGAAAGCTAAAATTTTATATATTTCTGTTATAAGGCACAGATAGGAGGCTATCTGTGCTTTTTTGTATTAAAACTACTTTAAGGCTTCCTCGTAAAAAAACCATACTTTAAATTCCATTTGTGCTATAAAATCCACTAACTTGCCGTATCTTTTTAAAACCCAAATTCTACGACAAAAAACTATGATTATCAATCGCAGAAAATTCTTACAGCAATCTGCTTCTTTGGCAGCATTAGCCCTTATAGCTAATCGTGTAGATGCCAAAGGAACATTGAAACAATTTGGTTGCCAGCTATATAGTATCCGTGATGTATTGCCTAAAGACCCTAAAGGCTATATGAAACAATTGGCTGATATGGGCTACGAATATTTTGAGAGTTACTCGAAAGACCCACTTTGGGGAATGACTCCTAAAGATTCTAAAAGCTATCTTTCTGATATTGGTGTAAAAATGGTAAGTACACACTTGGGCTTGCCTGATACCAACGAAGAAATGATTGCTAAATGTGCAGAAGCCGGCTTGAAATACGTAATCTGCCCTGGTATTGGTATGCAACCATCGGCTGATGCATGGAAGCAAAAAGCTGATGCTTTCACTAAAAATGGCGAAATTGCTAAAAAATACGGCATAAAATATGGTTACCATAACCACTCTTACTCATTCCAGAATGCTAATGGTGTAAAAGGACAACGTATTTTATTAGAAAACACCGACCCATCGTTAGTAATGTTTGAGTTAGATATGTGCTGGATTGAGGCTTCGGGCGAAGATACTTTGGCTCACTTGAAACAATACGGCAAACGCTACGAATTGTGCCACATAAAACAATTGGAAACCAAAGACCCTAAACCAAAACAAACTGATTTGGAAAAAGGTATCATTGATTACAAAACATTATTGCGTGCAGCTAAAGATGCTGGCATTAAGTATTACTTAGTAGAGCAAGAGCAATACCCTGTAAGCCCGATTGATAGTATGAAAAACGATGCGGTTTATCTGAAAAATTTAAAATTCTAAGATACCCCATTATTTATAAGCCAAACCCTTGTAGAGCCTAGCTTTGCAAGGGTTTAGTATTTTATGCACTTAAAGCTTGTTCGATGATAAGGTGTAAGGCCATATTGCATAATTGCATTGCGGTGGTGAGTGGTCGGATACCCTGCATTTTCATGCCATTTGTAATAGGGAAACTCCAGCCCTAATTTTTCCATCAGGTCATCACGATAGGTTTTGGCAAGAATCGATGCCGCTGCTATTGATAGAAACTTTTCGTCGCCCTTCACAATACAAGTATGCGGTATAAGCGGATAAGTTACAAATCTGTTACCATCTACCAGCAAATGTTCCGGTTTTACCAGCAAAGCATCTACGGCTCTGTGCATAGCCAGAAAACTGGCTTTAGATATATTAATTTCGTCTATTTCGGCTTCTGATGCCTGAGCAACATGATATGCCAGCGCATCTGTTTCTATTTCTTTTCTTAAACGAATCCGCTGTTTCTTGGTCAATTGCTTCGAATCGTTCAGCAACGAATGCTTGTAATCTTTAGGCAAAATTACAGCCGCCGCCACCACAGGCCCGGCAAGGCACCCTCTGCCTGCTTCGTCAATACCAGCCTCTACTACGTTTTCGTTGTAATACGACCAAAGATTTTTTTCTTTCATGCGCCTGCTGTTTCTACAGAAAATTGCTCCGATTTTTTCATTTTATTTACCAGATAATAGAATCGTGTGGTTAATAATACCGCCGACATACTTAAGCCCGCCCATAAACCTATCCAGATACCAACAGCATCTTGTTTTAGCGGAAAACCCAGAAAATAACCCAGCGGCAAAGCTACAACCCAATAAGCAAACATGGTAATCCAGGTCGGAATATTTACGTCAGAAATCCCACGTAATATGCCTAAAGCAACTACCTGTATACCATCTGATAGCTGGAATACAGCCGCTATGAGCATCAACCTGACAGCTATTTCTATCACTTCAACATCTGATATATACAAACCTATCAAGAAGCGTTTTAGCATAATCATGAGTATCATCATG
The DNA here is from genome assembly GCF_037860775.1 of Emticicia soli. NCBI lineage: Bacteria > Pseudomonadati > Bacteroidota > Cytophagia > Cytophagales > Leadbetterellaceae > Emticicia > Emticicia soli. The sequence continues at coordinate 3,576 of NZ_JBBEWC010000001.1, forward strand.
AGTGTCATAAATGCACCCACAATGATAAGTGCCACATTGCCTGACATTCTTATTTTCTGAATATTTCTCAGTCCTCTACCCTCTCCTACCCTTATACCACCAGCTACACCTAAGCCTGATGCCATCATATAGGTTGTAGAAGCCACATTAATAGCAATCTGATGAGCTGCTAACTGGTTTTCGCCCAGCCAACCCATCATTATTACTGCTAACGAAAAAGCGGCGATTTCGAAAAAAAACTGTAAACCACTTGGCACTCCTATTTTAAAAATATGCTTTATTAAATCGCCCACAGGTAATGGGTTATATCTACGGCTCAAGTACTTCTTAAATGTTTTAGCTCTAAAAAGGTATATCAGTATTCCTGCAAGCATAAGTATTTTTGTACAAAGTGTAGAAATAGCAGCACCATTTAAACCCAATGCCGGAAAGCCCAAGTAACCCTTTATAAGTATTGCATTAAAAACAAAGTTAAAAAGAAGCCCCAAAATCGTAATTATCATTGCTACATAAGTGCGTGAGAGACCATCTGATAATTGTTTTGAAGCAAGAAACAAAAAAGTAAATACATTAGATATAATAATAATACCCATAAAGCTCGGCGACTTGGCATTGATTTCGGCCGATTGTTGAAAAACATCAAAGAAAAAAATACAAAGAAAACCTAAAGCCCCCAAAATAAGCCCAAACCAGAAGGCTACCCATAAACCTGCCCTGAATAAACGGTTGATTTCGGGAATATTTCGTTCGGCTTTGGCTTTAGATATTAAAGGTGCAACTACTGCAAGCCCGCCAATACCAATCGATGAAATTACAAAAGCAATAGAATTGGCAATACCCGCCACACCAAGGCCAATTTTACCCAGATAATGCCCTACCATAATGTTGTCGGTTACCCCCATAAGTATAGAGCCCAATTGCGCTACTATAATAGGAATAGCCAGCGACACAGTTTTTTTTACTTCTTCCTGAAAAGGAGCAGATAATAGATTTGTTTTCATAGCATTTGCGAAAAACAACAAGCTGATTGCTTTTAGAATACCGGATTTATTTTGTTGTACAATAGCCTTGGCAGAAGCCCGAAGGTAGGTATATTTTCAGGAGTTAAACACAAGTTGTGCGAAGCTCAGATATTAATGTTCGGTATTTTGACTCATAAAAATAGTACGTCTTTTTAAACAACACAGTCTCGGTGAAAAAAATTTGATGCCCGGCAAAAAAATTTAAACAGCATAATAGTCCATAGAAATAAAACATAACACCTTTATACTCAATACTTTATAAAAACCCTTAAATACAAAGCTGTAATTTACGAAAAATATACAATTTGATTTAAAATTTTTAAATACATAAACAACTCACTGTCAAGTATTTGCAAAATTTAATGAAATTTTAAATCTTAAAATCTCACAATTTTTTATAGATTTGTAACTTCACTTAATTAAAAAAAGAAAAAGTTATGAGTATAATGGGCGTTATGCTTGCCTATTTGTTAGGATCAATCCCAACGGCTGTTTGGTATGGTAAAATATTTCATGGTGTTGATGTTCGCCAACATGGTAGTGGCAATGCAGGAGCAACTAATTCTTTACGTACTTTCGGCCGAAAAGCAGGTATAATCGTACTTATCATCGACTTTCTCAAAGGTTTTCTTGCCGTTTTTTTAGCGCAATATCTATTTCCTGATTCCAATCAATATTTACCTCTCTTAATGGGGGTTGTTTCGGTTATAGGTCATCTTTATCCGGTTTTTGCACAATTCCGTGGAGGCAAGGGAGTAGCAACTGCCTTAGGAGTAATTGCGGCCTCATTCCCTATGACGGTTATTATCTGTATAGCGGTTTTTCTGATAATAGTTTTTACTACTAAGTATGTTTCGTTGGGGTCTATCCTGAGTGCTTTGGCTTTTCCGGTACAAATCGCTTTTAATGTATGGGGTATTAATCCTAATCAGGACCCCTATTACCTAGCTTTTGCTATTGCTTTAGCCCTTATTCTGGTATTTACTCACCGCCACAATATCCAACGATTAATGAACGGAACCGAAAACAAAGTTGGTTCTAAGAAATAAATCAGGCTTTTCCAAAATTCTTGTATTCTCTCTCTCAATTACTTTACTTTGTAGTAAGGTAGCAATATCCTTTTTGCTTTTACTCAAGAACGAATTACATATTTGCCCAACTAGCACGGGCAGTCAACAACACACATATATGAGTACTTATTTAGACCAGAACAAAGACCGTTTTCTGAACGAGTTATTTGATTTTCTAAGGATTCCGTCTGTCAGTGCCGATTCTAAATTTCAGCCTGATATGATTCGTGCAGCCGAATATATTAAAGAGAAACTGTTGGCCGCAGGGCTCGACTCAGCCGAAATAGTACCAACAGCGGGGCATCCGGTAGTATATGCCGAAAAAATTGTAGATGCTTCTTTACCTACTATTCTGGTATATGGCCACTACGATGTGCAACCTGCCGACCCTTATGAATTGTGGGATTCGCCACCGTTTGAACCAACTATCAAAAAAACCAAAATACACCCTGAGGGTGCAATCTTTGCCCGTGGCTCTTGCGACGACAAAGGGCAGATTTATATGCACGTAAAGGCCATTGAAATGATGCTTGCTGATGGTAATCTGCCTTGCAATGTAAAGATTATGTTTGAGGGAGAAGAGGAAGTGGGCTCTGAGCACTTGGGAACATTCGTAAAAGAAAACAAAGAAAAACTCAAAGCTGATATTATTCTTATTTCAGATACGTCTATTATTGCTAACGATATTCCATCGGTAGAAACTGGTTTGCGTGGGCTTACTTATATGGAAGTATCAGTTACAGGGCCAAACCGTGATTTACACTCAGGTGTGTACGGCGGTGCAGTAGCTAACCCGATAAATGTGCTAAGCCAGATGATTGCCTCTTTGCACGATGCCGATGGCAAAATAACTGTAAAAGGCTTCTACGATAAAGTTATTGAACTAAAACAAGAAGAAAGAGACGCTTTAGAAGCTGCACCTTTCAACCTTGATGACTATAAAGCAGATTTAGATATAGCCGAAGTAAGCGGCGAAAAAGGCTACACTACCCGTGAGCGTGCTGCTATACGCCCTACTCTTGATGTTAATGGTATTTGGGGCGGCTATACAGGCGAGGGTTCAAAAACAGTTTTACCATCAAAAGCATTTGCTAAAATATCGATGCGTCTGGTTCCTGACCAGGATTGGGAAGAAATAGCAGAATTATTCGATGCGCATTTCAGAGCCATTGCTCCACCTACGGTTAAAGTAACGGTTACTCGCCATCATGGGGGCCAACCTTATGTAACACCTACCGAATCGGCCGGATACAAAGCAGCCATGCTTGCAATGGAAGAAGCCTACGGCAAAAAACCTGTACCAACCCGTGGCGGTGGCAGTATTCCGATTGTAGCCTTATTTGAAAAAGAACTAGGCTTAAAATCTATCTTATTCGGCTTTGGTCTTGATTCTGATGCCCTGCATTCGCCTAACGAGCATTATGGTCTGGTTAATTTCTTCAAGGGTATCGAAACTATCCCATTGTTTTATAAGCATTATGCAGCCTTGATGAAATAAAAATTCAGATGGATAAACAACCAAAACAAATCGTTTTTGAAGAGTTAAAAGCACTTCTGCACGAACGTGTAGTAGCTGATGAAGCCATTAGAAACGAACATGGTGTAGGATTCAGCTATCATGCTTGTACTCCGCCAGATTGGGTTGTTTATCCATCTTCTACTGAAGAAGTCGCCGAAATCGTTAAGATTTGTGCTGCTTATCAGATACCGATTACTCCCTTTGGTGCAGGTACGTCTGTTGAAGGGCATATATTAGCCTTGAAAGGCGGCGTTTGTATAGACTTTAAGCTGATGAATCAGCTACTTGAAGTCAATCAGGCTGATATGTATGCTACCATCCAGCCGGGTATTACCCGCAATCAATTAGATGATACGCTACAAGATACCGGCTTCTTTTTCCCGATAGGTCCCGGGGTGAATGCCACATTAGGCGGTATGGCAAGCACCCGTGCATCGGGCACAAATGCCGTTCGTTACGGCACCATGAAAGACAATATATTGTCGCTCCAAATAGTATTACCAGACGGAAAAATTATAAAAACCGGAAGCAAAGCCAGAAAATCTTCGGCAGGCTACGACCTAACCCGTCTTTTTATAGGAGCCGAAGGGACTTTAGGTATTATTACCGAACTCACTATTAAACTTCATAGTTACCCACAAGCCATTTATGCGGCTGTTTGTTGTTTTCCTACAGTAGAAGCCGCCGTTAATACTGCTATCCAAACTATTCAGAAAGGCATACCAATTGCCAAAGTTGAGTTGTTAGACGCACAAATGATGATGGCTATTAATAGATACTCGGCGCTTAATTATGAAGAATCTCCCACCCTCTTCTTAGAGTTTCATGGTTCACCGTCAGAATTAGAAGAACAGATTGCTCAGGTAGAACACATTGCCCAAAGTTTTGGCGCAAAAGAATTTATTTGGGAACGAGACGAAGCCGCCCGTACAAAACTATGGCGTGCCCGCACTGATGCCGCACCTGCCTCAGTAGCTCTAAGAAAAAATGCCCAACTGATGTCGACCGATGTTTGTGTGCCTATTTCAAAGCTAGCAAGCTGTATTACGTCCACTCAGCTCGATATTGAGGCAACAGGTATATTAGCACCAATATTGGGGCACGTGGGTGATGGAAACTTCCACCTGACTATTGTAATTGACCCTAACGATGCAGAAGAATTTGCCAGAGCTAAAGCCTTAAATAAACGATTGGTAGAAAGAGCCTTGGCTATGGAAGGTACCTGCACAGGCGAACATGGCATTGGCATCGGTAAATTATCATATATGCCTTTAGAACATGGCGACGCCATAAATACGATGTGGGCAATCAAAAAAGCCCTCGACCCGCTTAACATCATGAATCCCGGCAAATTACTTCCTGCCCAGGATTAAAACTTTACCTCTCTTATCATCCTGAAAGTTTATTGGTTTGAAAGTCGTAATAAATAAATTTTATTTTAAACTTTGTAAATGTTTTACTGACTCCTCTCAAACCTATGAAAACTTTTCTTTACGCACTGCTATTTGTTCAGATTTGTGTTGCTCAAACACCGAAATTTGTCCCACAAACTATTGACAATCAGGTTAGTATTGGCTACGGCTTAGCCATAGGCGATGTAGACGGCGATAAAAAGCCTGACATAATAATGGCCGACCAAAAACAATTTGTCTGGTACAGAAATGGCGACTGGAAACGTTTTGCAATGGCTGAGAATCTGACGACTCGTGATAATGTATGTATTGCAGCAAGAGATATAGATGGCGACGGAAAAGTAGAAGTAGCTGTTGGAGCAAACTGGAATCCGGGTGAAACGAATGATTTAAGTAAATCGGGCTCGGTTCATTACCTGATTCGTCCGAGCGACCCTACGCAAAAATGGGAAGCCGTGGAATTACACCATGAGGTAACTATTCACCGCATGAAATGGGTAAAAACCAAAAACAAATATCAATTGGTAGTTGTACCTTTGCATGGTTTAGGCAACCGCAACGGCGAAGGTGCCGGAGTAAAAATATGGGCTTATGATTTACCTGCGAATCCTAAAACAGAATGGAAGCGTACGTTGATTGACTCAACTATGCACCTAACGCATAATTTTGAAATAAAAGAAGATAAGAATGTTACGTATCTGACCATTGGCGGTAAAGAAGGTTTACGTACCTACCAATATACCGACAAATGGGAGAAAACAGATAAAGCACATAAAAATATGCAGATTGGCGAATTAAAATATGCAGAAGTAGGCAAAAATGGCTATTTTGCGACCGTTCAGCCTATGCATGGTAATAAGTTGGTATGGGTGAGCGATACTAAAGAACCTGTCGTACTGAACGAAAACCTCAACCAAGGGCACGCACTTGCCATGGCCGATTTCCTGAAACTAGGCAGGCCACAAGTTGCCGTTGGCTGGCGTGAGCCTAACAACGATAAAAAGGTAGGAATCAAGTTTTATGTACTTGATGCCGCATTATCAAAATGGATTGAATATGTAATAGACGATAACACAATGGCTTGTGAAGATATGCAAAGCGCCGATTTAGACGGCGATGGCAGAATAGACATAATTGCAGCAGGCAGAGCCACCAAAAATCTGATTATTTACTGGAATCGCTGAAAGATTCTGTAAACATCATCATAATATTACAAATAGCGTTTAATTAGCAAAGAAAATACAATATGTCTCTTGGTTTAGAAAAACTGGCAACAGAATCGAGTTCGCACTACGATAATCTTGAAAAGATGTCGATAAACGAATTATTGGTAAACATCAATAATGAAGATAAAACCGTACCCAATGCCGTAGAAAAGTGTATTCCACAAATTGAAGCATTGGTGAGCCAGATAGTACCTCGCATGAAAGCCGGCGGCAGAATTTTTTATATTGGTGCAGGTACAAGCGGCCGCCTGGGTATTGTTGATGCCTCTGAATGCCCGCCTACCTTTGGCGTACCTCATGGCATGGTAGTAGGTATTATGGCAGGTGGAGACAAAGCTATCAGAAAAGCTGTTGAGAATGCCGAAGATGACATTGAACAAGCCTGGAAAGATTTAGCAGAATATGAGATAGACGAAAACGATACCCTGATTGGCATTGCTGCTTCAGGCCGTACACCTTATGTGATAGGCGGATTAAGAACAGCACGCCAGAAGGGTATTCTGACAGGTTGTGTGGTTTGTAATGCCGGAAGTGCCGTAGCAGCCGAGGCGGAATATCCGGTTGAAGCGGTTGTTGGGCCCGAATTTGTAACAGGTAGCACCCGCATGAAAGCCGGGACAGCCCAGAAATTGATACTCAACATGATTTCTACCGCAGTAATGATTCAGCTTGGCCGTGTACGAGGCAACAAAATGGTAGATATGCAATTGACCAATATTAAACTGGTTGAGAGAGCTACAAGAATGGTAATGAACGAGTTGAACATTCCGCACGAAGAAGCTCACGAACTGGTACTTCGATATGGTAGCGTAAGAAATGCGGTAGACAACTATAAGCAAGCAAAGTAATACAGAAAAATAATTAATCACTCATTTACCAATCACTAATTCACTCAATTAGCGATTCACTTATTAACCCATGTGGGATTGGTTTTCATTTGATTGGCTTAGTTGGCAAACCCTGCGTTCGTTCGTTTGGGCCGATCGTATTTATTTATACTGCATCGCCGGAATCCCCTTTTTATTTGTACTCCGCTGGTTGTTTTATAACAGAGGGCAACAGAAATTGGGTTTGTCGCTCAGTAGCCCTCAGTTACAGCCTCGGCTGGTAAGTTATCTGCGTTTTCTTCCTCCCTTGTTTTTTATTTTGGGCATTGCCTGTGTGTTGCTTTCATTGGCTCGCCCACAACGGGTAAAAGAGAGTAAAGAACAGTTTTCAGAGGGCATTGATATTATGTTGGCAATGGACATTTCTGAATCAATGCTGGAAAAAGACCTGAGCCCAAACCGGCTGGATGCGGCTAAAAACGTAGCTCGTGAGTTCATAAAAGGTCGTTTTCAGGACCGCATCGGTTTAGTGATTTTTGCTGCGGATTCTTACTCCATCAGTCCGCTCACAACCGATTATGATATGCTGAATGAATACCTGAACGAAATCAATAGCAGCATGATTAAAACCTCAGGAACAGCTATTGGTAGTGCTATGGCTACCTGTATAAACAGGCTGAGAGATGTACCAGGCAATAGCAAAGTAGCCATTATCTTGAGCGATGGAGATAACACAGCCGGAACACTCGACCCACTCACAGCCGCCGACTTAGCAAATTCGTTTGGTATAAAGGTTTATACAATTCTGGTAGGTCGATACAGCCAGAATGTAAAAGTAGATGAATCGACCCTGCGTAAAATTGCCCAACAGGGCAACGGCCAGTTCTTTAGAGCCACTGATAATCAGACCTTAAAAACCATCTTCGACCAGATTAATCGCCTCGAGAAAGTAAAAATCAAAGATAGCATCTACCGTGATGTTGAAGACTTTTATTACATCTATCTCAACTGGGCAGTAGTATTTCTACTAATTGCCTTTATATTCAAGAATACTTTTGTGGGGAATATTTTGGAGGATTGAAGGGAGAGGGACAACCAAATTTTTACACAAAAATTTGAAATCATATAACTTATTCGTTATTTTTAGACTCAAACCTTTTGATAATGATTTAACTATCACTTTTCCAGAATTTGAAATTAATTTACCATTGATACTGATATTTTCTTTTGTTTCTTCTACAAAGCTTATTTTTAAAGTTTCACCCTATATATAGTCAACAAGTTCTGAATCATCTACTTTAATAAGTATATACCATTCGCTTTATAAGCTATACGTGTATTGCCCAGATGGTCGGTGTGGAAATATTCATAAGTCCATCCTCCACTTTGATAAACTGCTCTGCCCTCTGGTGTAGCCAGTTGGTAGAAAGCACCATTCTTGAAAACCAGTCCATCAAGATACTCCCAGTATTCTCCTGTCGAATAACTAGTTTTATATAAACGCCCTGAGCCATCATAGAAGTTTTTAATCCATCTGTTGTTGCTGAGCTGTATCTCAATGGGTTGACTTAAATCTTTTTCGTTAGTTACTTCATCTGCAAAATTATAGCCCAAATTGGCTTTATAAACTCTACGAGTTAAGCTCCATACTAAGAAGCCCACCCAATAAAAATTTCGGATGGGCTTTCTTGATAAAATTAATCAACTTATTCCAAGATGAAATAATCAATTTTCCAAAACTGTTTTAATCTTTAATGATGTAGGTTGCTTTAGAATTGATATAATTTTATCTTGATTTAAGGCTAAGTTATTAATTGTATTATCATGTTTCATCATTAGAGTTTTACTTTGTCGCCTCAATTCTACTAAGTTATTTATTCCATACTCTAAAATTTTAAGTAGGTTTTCTGATTTATCTGTATTAGAATAAACTACGATTCTAATACCAGACTTATTGAACTCCTTATCGGATCCATAGTATTTATATTTTGACGGATAACCACTTAAATTGTCGTAAGCTAGTTCATACTCTAATGTATTAATTTGGGATGTGCTAATAATTAAATATATCAAAGGTAATTGATGATTATGGTAGTACTTCTGAATATATTTGTTACATAATATTGCATAATGTTTTTTAATTGTACTATCTGCATCAGTAGATGAAGACGTATATACTACATTCTTCATTTTAACAGTAAAATAAGACTGTGCTCTGCCCTTACTTGCTATAAGTATGCTCGCTATTAAGATGAAAACAACTTTTCTGAATAACATAATTATTTTTTTAAGGTTTTCGCGGGAAATGAAGCCACAACTCCCGTTTTATTATAAATATATACCTGATTACTACTCATCCCAAAAACATATCCCGTTCTATTACCTATATTATCTATATCAATATTTGACAGCGGTTGTGTAAAGCTAAATGTATTAATTTGCCCACTCATCACTATTGTCCCATTGCCTTGCTTGGGACCTTCTTCTATTTGTCCACTTGGATGGCTATGATATTGTGCCCTTGTAATAGCTGTTGTTGTTATATTTAAGTGAGCATGGGAGTCGAATTTAGGATTAGCTACATCTCCAGGACTTTCAACTGTTATTGTACCGTTATTTACTGCCCCTCCATATTCTCTATTATTAGCATTAGATGTCCCTCCTTTTCCATTATCAGCAGATACAACACCTTGCATTTGTTGCATTACAGCTTTATTTTCAATCTGTACAGTATTAGCTTGTACTAAAGGATTGTTTACATCCCCACTCTTAATTGAAGCTTCTGTAGCCTTGGCATCACTTTTACTAATACCACTCACTGCAGGTGCACTCCCATCTTTAATTTGTTCGGGAGAATATAAGTCCGATTGTTTATCAGTTGTCTTAACAATAAATGTCCTATCAGGTTGGTCATTCTTTACACGATAAATTTCTTGGCCACTCCTATTTAAATATATATCATCTAGTGGTGATGCCAACATTCCGTTGGTGTCTATAAATCCTATTGGATTATCATAACAAAATGTATAAGAACTCCAACGTCTTGAAACATCCGCCAAAGGATCAACCCGATCAAATCTTCCTATAGAGCCATTATAGCTCCTTGCTCCAAAGTCAATTCTTCTCAAATTAAACGTACTCTCCTTTTCTTTATTTTGATACTCAAATCTATTTTGAAAAGTATTCACTAAGCCTGCGTCTCTTAACACAATACCCCACGGGTCAAAAGAAGTTTCAGAGGTTTTAGCCAGTGCTGTGCCGTTCGCTTTATAAGCTATACGTGTATTGCCCAGATGGTCGGTGTGGAAATATTCATACGACCAAGCACCACTTTGATAAACCGCTCTGCCTTCTGGAGAAGCCAATTGATAGAAAGCACCATTCTTGAAAACCATTCCATCAAGATACTCCCAGTATTCCCCTGTCGAATAAGTGGTTTTGTATAAGCGCCCTGCGCCATCATAGAAGTTTTTAATCCATCTGTTGTTGCTGAGCTGTATCTCAATGGGTTGATTTAAATCTTTTTCGTTAATCACTTCACCCGCAAAATTATAACCCAGATTGGCTTTATGAGTTAAGTTACCATACTAAGAAGCCCACCCAATAAAAATTATCGGATGGGCTTTACTAGTAAAATTAGTTAACTTTTTCAGAACAAATTAATTGAACATTAATCTGAAAGAGGGTTGCCTTGATTATATTTTGCAATAGTTACTAAGAAGATAAAACCAATTATAAGTAAAGTAATAAATAAACGTTTCGCTTTTTTTATACTTTGCTCGTTCGCTTCATCTGACGAATACTTATCTACTTCATTTAATTTCCAAGTGAAATAATGTAGAATAAAATACATTGCTAACAATACTGGAAGATAACCAATTCTTGTCTTAGGAGTGTTAAAACTAATTTCAATCCAGTGTAAGTTGTTTTCAAATATATTTAAAATGGGTAAAAGCCAAATCCACACTAAAACACAAAATGCTAACTTCGCAATAAAAAGCCTTGCATTACCTTCTGAGTATTTCATACTTTTTTGTCTACTCTGATAAATAGCTACAATCATTTTATTTATTTCATTCATTTTATTTTAATTTTCCTAGTGTCAACTATTTGAGAATTAATTATTCTACTTGAGTTAAAATTATCAATTGTGGTATCAATTGCATTAAAAAAAGAATCTTTACCTCCTGAAGCTCCCCAAATTCCATCAGCTATTCCAATTAAAGGTTTAGCTAAAAGTGCTTCGGGTGCTAGAATTCCAACTGCAAACATTCCTACATCTAAACCTGCCTTTAGCAAATTACCAGTGCTTGGATTATCTATTGCACTCATAGTAGAGCTAACCGCCCCAGTAAAACCTGTAATATTCCCGACTACATCCAATACATTTCCAACCGCTTTAAAACCATCTGCTGCATCTCCTGCTTTATCTAATGACTTTGCTACATCCATTACAGTAGCTTGAAAATCCCCGGTTAATCCGAATGCGTCACTTACTCCGAAGCCTACATCCATAACTGACATTTCTGAGCCTGCTTTTGAAGAAACATTAACTTCGCTTAGCATGGTTGAACTAGTAGCTGTACCATCGGCATTAAGGTTTACTTGTTGACCTTTCTGATTCATATAAACACCTGCTTTTCCTAAGTCAGTTGCTAAGCTTCCATATTTGGCGGCAGCTTGTGCTTGATTGCTTACAGCAGCATCGAACTTAACGCTTCCATCTTCTAGCTTTATCCAGTCAGTTGGTGCCCTACCATCCAGGTCAAAGAATCTAAGCGGATTATTGGATAAATAATTATAAGTACTCCATCTTCTCATCTGGTCAGCCAACGGATCAACCCTATCAAACCTCCCAATACTCGCATTATAGCTCCTTGCTCCAAAGTCAATTCTTCTCAAATTAAACGTACTCTCCTTTTCTTTATTTTGATACTCAAATCTATTTTGAAAAGTATTCACTAAGCCTGCGTCTCTTAACACAATACCCCACGGATCAAACGAAGTTTCAGAGGTTTTAGCCAATGCTGTGCCGTTCGCTTTATAAGCTATACGTGTATTGCCCAGATGATCGGTGTGGAAATATTCATACGACCATCCTCCACTTTGATAAACTGCTCTGCCCTCGGGTGTAGCCAGTTGATAGAAAGCACCATTCTTGAAAACCAGTCCATCAAGGTATTCCCAGTATTCTCCAGTAGAGTAGCTGGTTTTGTATAAACGCCCTGCGCCATCATAGAAGTTTTTAATCCATCTGTTGTTAGTGAGTTGTATCTCAATGGGTTGATTGACATAGGTACTATAAATGATGTCGTTGATAGCTTCGTTCTTGTCAGCTTTCAAAGCTCCGTTTGCATAATAGCTGTAGTCGTCGCTTGCCGAGTTCCGGTTTACAAAATCTACTTCATAATCACCTGTAACAGTATCTTCCACTTTCATTAGTTGGTTTCCTGTATAGCTATAAGTCAGGTTGTCCATTAAGCCGTATGTACTGGTCAGTTTCCCATTTCGTTGCAAGCTAATAATATTGCCGTTTCTATCATAATTAATGGCAGGTAAACTATAGTTTTCTGAGCCTATTCCGTTGTAAGTAGCTGTCTTTAGTCGAGAGCCAGCATCGTAGGTAAAAGTATAAGTACGAATACCCGCAGGCGCATTATTGGTGCTTGCCTGCCAGTATTGTTTACCGATGTTGCCATCATAATAACCGGCAGTTTCGTAATCAAGCTTATAGCTGAATAAATCACCCTGACTGGCATTCGGTACCGGATTACCCGAACCATCCAGGTTAATGCCCCTCAATTGCCCTCTCAAATGATAAGCATAATCAATAGTCTGTAAGCCACTAATAGAAGTGCCATTGGCGGTGTAAGTGCCTGTAGCTCTTATTTTAGCTTGTTTTAAACGCCCTGCTTCATCATATTCTGAGCGTCTGACCTCCGCTACGGCAGTGTTAATGCCATGCGATACTTTCAGGCGTCGGCCGGTATTATCATACTCGTAAGTGGCAAGTGTTTCGGTATTTGCCAAACCATCTACCTGATACAAAACTTTTTCGTTAGTCACTTCACCTGCAAAATTATAACCCAGATTAGTTATAACCGGTTTAGTAGCTAGCGTTTCTCCTCCCTTATCGTGTGTACGGAAGGTTTGCATCGTTCGCCCCTTGTAATCATAATAGAAAACCGAGTGATATAGTTTATTGGGGTCGTCCTGGCTACGAGCTGCGCTTCCTGACAGGAGCCCTTTAGCATTGCTATAATAGTTGCCCGAATTATAAGCAATGCCTGCATTAAATGCCCATTCGGTGGCAATCCAACTATAGGTATCATAAAAATTCCAGGTCTTTTCGGCCGTTGCGCTATACGTAATCGGAAAACTAACTGACGAATACCCCACAGCGCCAAGCCAGGTTTCATACGCTATCGAGATACCATTAAAACTTGTCTGAAGTACAGCCCGGCTAGATGTATTCTCCAGTTCTCCCATAACAATGTTCCGACCAAATTGATCATATTTGGTAAACGACCACTTGTTTAAACTATTCTGGCTGGCATCCTGTGTCAGCACCGGTAAATCGTTCCGGTCATATACAGTATATCCCCAACCTCCTCCGGGCGTATGTTTTTCGATAAGTCTTCCTGCTGCATCGTAATTATAGCCAAATACCCATTTAGTCCAGGCGTCTGAGTCTTTGGCAATGCTTGCATTTAAAGCATAAGCCTCAGGCTGCATAACGGCTCTTAGTCTCTGCCATTGGTCATAAACATAATACGTAATAAGTGTTTCTGCACCTACGGGCTGCTCACGCTGTATCAGGTTGCCCAACTTATCTTTTATTTCAACAGTCGTATTTCCCTGTTCGTCTATCACCCGTATTTTATAAAGACTATTAGCCGGAAAATTTCCGTTGAGCGTAATATTGCCAGAGACGTCTGCATCATAAAGGCGGACGCTAGCACCGGCTATTTCATCAAAAGTCTGAATATTTTTAGTATTGGTGCGCCATGCCTGCCCAGGGCCATATTGTATCTTTAGCCGGTTTAATGGCGAATTATCAAAAGCAGTAATTTCACTATAAGCATAATTATCGCCATAAAAAGTAGAAGCAAGGCTAGACGGATTAGCCTGGTATTCTCCGGTTTGTACAGTAGTAGGAGCTGTCAGGGCTGTTTTGAACGCACGGCCAAAGGTATCATAAGTTTTGCCTTCAAATACAATATCTTTTGCTGTAGGAGACTGCCGATAACCCACCGTTTGGAGTGGGCGGCCCAGGCCATCGGTATACTGTATCGAAATGAGTGCTTTGGTTGCATCACTGGCATCGCTTATACTGGCACCGCTAACACGAAAAGAACTGTGTACAATGGCATTTTTATGATTGGTAATGGTTTGTCCCCAGCTGCAGAGAGGAAACAATAGCCATAAGATTATATTTTTTTTCATTGAAAGTGTAGATTTAAAACGCAACTCTGTTGATATCTATAAATTTGTTTGGCCTATGCCTCAGAAAGTAATAGCATAGAAATACCTGTAAAGGTCTGTCAGGGCTCCCGTATGGTCTTTGATAGCACTTAGCCTGTTGATACTATCATACTCAAAGGTGTTTTTTAACCCATTAGGCGCTTTTATCTGGCTGAGGCCAATGCCCGACCTCATTACGCCTGAAGTTACCATTGCTGAGGGGAGATTATTTCTTAGGTTTGTGCCAATGGTTTCTATATTGGCAGCCGTGTAAATATCTGCGACTTTTTCCAGGCTACCGATTACGGCTTCTACATTGGCTACACTTGCATTTTGTACAGAAGCAACGGGGTACGAGTGCTTGTAGCCCCATACATAAGTAGTTGGTGGCTGGTTAAGCCTTTTTATCTCTATGGGGTTACCCTTACTACTATACTTCCGGCTTTCAAACAATTTAAATTCAGGAAGAACAAACAGAGCCGGATTATGAGAAAGCGTAACCAGCGAAGCATTTTCATAACGGTATATTTCAGCAGGATTTCCGTTAGCGTCAGTCTTAACCATAACTCCATCAACAGTTTTATTATCTACATTGCGGATAACCTTCAGCGGTATGCCAATAATATTTTTGCTTTTTAGTTGGTCAATGTTTGTGTTATTAATGTTGTTAAAGTCATTTGTGTAATAATTAATAGTTATATCTGTTTTACCCTTGCTGTTGGTGGTTGTGGTACTTCTCAGAAGTACTTCTGGCGTATAGATATAACTTATGGTATTACTTAAGGCCACCCCACCCGAATATTCAGTAATAGTAGACGACTGTAAATTGTAGCGATCGCTGAATACAGGAGTAATTACATGGGTAAAATAATCATAACTGAATCCTGACGAAATGGCTTCTTGTGTACAAGCCATAGTTCTGCCTGCTTTAAATCCATACTGAGTAATAGGGTATATAGAAAGAGCACTATAAGTATTTGTCAATTCTTTTACAGGTGTTGAGGCGTCTTTCTCAAATGTTTGCTCTTTTGCCAGATTACCGCTTCGCCAGTTTAAGTTAACAGTGGCTGCATGCGGTGTGGCAGAAACCGGCCCACCAACATAAGAGTTGCCATTAAACCCATATACTTTTTTCCCGTTTTCTCCGGCAGCCCCATAGGTTTCGGTTACTTTTCTATACTCTATCTGATAACCATCCCAGTTATATACATTATTTTCTGATACAAAATATCTTGAACCACAAGAAGTACACGGAGCTGTTGGATATGGCGCACTATTTAGTAAGCCCGATTCAATAGCTGTAACATAATAAGGAATAGCTAAAAGATTAGCTTGTTCGTAAGTTATAATTCTCTCGTTAGATTCTAACGAACCTGTATTATCTACAATACGTGATACACGATTACCCCCTATCTGTAGTCTGATGCCTCCGCCGGGCTGAGAAGTTTCAGGTGTTTGTGTTTTTAAGAAGAAGGGTATCTCCGAAGCATTACTAAAGGTTGCTATATTGGCTTCATAAAAGATCTCTGTAAACCCCTTAGTAGGATAATTTATCTTTTTGAGCATACCTATCTTTGAATACGTATTATCTGCTCGCCTGTCGGCAAATCCGAAATTTGTTAAATGAGTAGAGGTAATTTCAGAATAATTGACATTCGGAATTTTATTAGGATTCCCTGTCATTCCGTTATAATAGCCCCAATGGTCAACCCCATTGTTAGCTGCACGAATACCACTTGGTGTCATAAGAGACGGAATTGGAATATCGTCTCCTATCTTCTCGTAATATTCAAATGAAGTGGTCTGAACAGCCGCATACGGGGCTTGATTTTCAAAGACAGATACCGAATTTAATTTCAGGCGATCATTGGTTCCAATATAACCATATTCAAAACCAATCCGGTTAGTTTCCTGGCTTGCTTCATCATATACTACAATTGCAGAAAGACCTTTGGCCTTCGCACCCTTACTACTTATCAGGTCATTACGATTAAAAAACTGAAAATCTACGGTCTTTCCCTTCCAGGTAATATTGTCCAGAACATACTGTGAAACATTTGTTTCGGTTAAAGTTTTGCTCATGGCAAATCCGCCATTATATACACATAAAGCTCCACCGGTAAACCCTGTTGAGTAAGAAACGCCTTCAACATTGGTTTGGTAAGAAATATCCGGAGCGTAGTTAAAATCTACTACAACGCCATTGGGCGATGTAATTTTTTGAAGATACCACGTAAAACTGCTGAGAAAAGAAGGGTCAATAAACGGATGTACATACCCATCTGTGAAATATCCGACATTATTTACAGACAATGTAAAGGCAAATGCATAACCTTTTTCATCAGTAATAGTAAATGAAAATGGGGCATACTCAATTTTTAGTGGCATTTTGTTCATCAGAATGATGCTGTCGCCAGAAAAATAAAACTTACCACTTCTGCCAAGAAAATTGAATGAAAAAATATCATATTGCGAATCTTGTTGACCATTCAATACTTCGTTTAAATAATTATATCGATCGGGGTCAGGCATTGTTCCTTTCAAATAATTTTGCATTTGTAGCCTAACCCCTGGATTTGTTAATCCGTTACCATTTAAATCAGAAATGCCATTGATTTGCTGAACTATCGTTCCGCCAACTTCCAGGTTCCAGCCATTACCTACCCATGTAGGCACATCCTGAGGTTTAAGACCAGTATTACTATAAACTAACTGAATAGGTATTACTAAATTTTCATCTACCTGAATCTGGTAAAGTGGCATATTGAAATTTAATTGACCTGTGCTGAAATTAATCGGAACATTGCCGAACTCCTGCGTCTTGGCAGCATTAGGAGGCAATAGCCTTAGTCTCCCCGAAGTACCTTCAAAAGGAGAAATGAGTGAAGAGCCTTGTTGTGCCACTGAGCTAATACAGAGGAAGATAAACAAAGCAGAGATGAGTGAATTTTTCATAGAAATTCCTGAGAATTTGATTAATTAATGAAAGAATTAGAAAATTTAAGCCATAGCAAAGCACGCCCAATGATTATTGGGGTAGTCGAATCAAAGATCCGAAACACGTAAGCGTTAACGCTTATCCGGCTTATGAGACGAAATACAAAAAGATTTGCTATTCATCGGAAGTGGAACATGAAGTCGATTTGTCTTTTTTGATTATCACATACAATCAGAATTTACTTGTTATCTTAATTTGTGGAATTAAATAAAGTATGTAAAGGTGCTCTTAAGCCATAGCAAAGCCATCCCAACGATTATTGGACGTAATCTAATCAATTACTCAAAACAAGAGGCTTTAATACTTATGAAACGAAACGCCAGAAGGTTTGGTAATCATCAGAACCAAACTATAAGTTAGTAGTTGCTTTTTTGTCGCATGCAAAGTAATTTATTTGTTTATTTAGTTTTGTGGAATTAAACAGACATGATAAGTCCAGATTCTTGAAGTTAGCGTACCTTCTCATTATCTACGAGTTATCATAAGCCAAAATTAATATGTTTATTTAATAGATTTTTTTTTAAAGAATCAAATATCAACAATCCGTGTTGATAATAGTTTTACATCGGAAATTTTCATCATAGACTTATAATCTGGCTGCCTATATAACTCCCGTTTTCTTACCTAAAGTCAAGAAATTTTGCTTTTTGAACAGATAAATTTGTGCTTTTAATCATTCAAAATAATTACGCAATGAAAAAGTTTAGAACAGTACAAATCTTATTAATCTTCGCTGGCATTATTGGTATAGGCGTAGGCGGTGCGCAGTTGTTTATTCCTGTAGTTTTTGAATCTTCAGCGAGTATCAACCTTGGCAATAACAGTAGCTTATTAAGTGAAATACGGGCTGCAGGAGGCACTTTGTTAATAGCTGGCATTATAATAATGGCAGGTGCTTTTATTCCCCAAATAACTTATAGTTCAGTTGCGCTATCGGCTTTGTTTTACCTGTCTTATGGAGTATCTCGTATGTTAAGTATGTCAATAGATGGTATGCCAAGCGAGTCGCTTGTGATGGCAACCGTAGCTGAAATTATTGTGGGTGTGTTTAGCCTTTGGGTATTTGCTGGTTTGCAGAAAGAAAAAGTGTACTGAGAGTTTATTTTTTCAAGCTTTATTGGCCATTATTCGTTTTCTGATTCTGCTAAAAGATTCGGGAGTAACGCCAATAAAGCTTGCAATTTGGTGCAGAGGAATTCTGTTTAAAAGTTGGGGGTGTTTTTCTATTAAAATCAGGTATCGGTCTTCGGGTTTATAAGCATTAAGTAAGGCAGCATAATTTTCGGCCTTACTATAATCCTGAAGCATTAAGCTGTAGGTAAGGTGTTCAAGTTCAGGATAATTCTTACGCAATTCTTGTTCTTGAGCCCTTGTTCCTGTCAGTAAAACACTATCCTCTACACAAGACAGAAAATAGTTTGTCGGAATTTTCTTTAAGTAACTGGAATATAAAACCGCAGGTTGGCCTTCTAAAAAGAAACTCGTGGTTTTTTCTTGGCCGTCTATTATTTGGTATTGCCGCAAGCATCCTTTTAAAACAAGATAACATTTATCGCTTGTCTTTCCTTCTTTCACTATTAAATCTCCCTTTTTAAAGATTTCTACGGCTGTATGCGCTAAAATCGCATCAGTTTCTTGCGCATTAAACAGGTTGAGCTTTTTGATTAATTGCGTAGCTATTTCTTTCATAATAATGTATTTCTGATTCAGGGTCTAAATTGTTTCTCTTTTAAAACTACCAATTATCAGTTGCACAATATATCTGATTCTTTAATTTTTTCAAACTCAAAAAAGTTTTTTCATAAATCTGTAACGAATGGCTTCGCCTTCATACTAACTGTACAAAAACCTTAAAACAGATAAATATTGAAATAATATGAAAAAGCTCTTTTCTTTCTTTGTTGGCGCAATTTGCCTTGTTTCGCACATCTCTTTTGCTCAGGAAAACAACAGCATGCTATGGGAAGTATCTGGCAATGGACTGCAGCAGCCTTCGTATGTACAGGGTACGTTTCACATGATGTGTGCTAAGGATTTTCAGATGAAACAAAAAACAATAGATGCATTGGGTAAAGTAAAAAGATTGGTACTGGAACTTAATTATACCGACCCAACCGAAATGGCAGCAGTGCAAAAAATGATGCAGTCAGACCAAAAACTTAGTGAAAAACTGTCGGCAGACGAAGCAACAGAACTCAATGAGGTACTGAAGTCTTACGGCGTAACTTTACAAGCAGTAAATAATTATAGCCCTCAGGCTCTATACTCTTTTATTGGGCAAAAAGCTACTCCTTGCCCGCAAACAGAGATTAAAATGTATGAGATAGAGCTATTGACTTTGGCTGCAAAGAGTGGAAAAACCTTTGGTGGCCTAGAAAAAGTAGCTGACCAGACCGATGCTCTAGGGAAATCTTACGATTTGAAAGAAATCATTCGCCAGTTAAAAGCAGGTGACGAGTATGCTATCTTATCTGAAAGTATGATTAAAGCATTTAATGAAGAAAATCTGATTGCTTTAGATGAATTACTTAAAGACGAGCGATTTATGAACAAAGAGCAGGAAGATTTAATGCTTAATAAAAGAAATATAGACTGGGTGTCGAAAAAAATGCCTGCAATGATGGAAAAAGAAAGTGTTTTATTTGCAGTAGGAGGTGGACATTTACTAGGAAAAGAAGGCGTACTTAACCTTCTTAAAGAAAAAGGATATACAATAAAACCTGTGAGATAATACGTGGATTCTAAAGAAAAACAATTTCTGGAGCTGCTAGATGCACATAAAGGTATTCTTTATAAAGTGGGGAGAATGTACACCAATACTGTGGCCGACCGAGAAGACCTTCATCAGGAAATTATTATCCAGTTGTGGAAGTCGTACGATAATTTTAAGGGAGAAAGTATGTTTTCATCGTGGATGTATCGTGTGGCGGTGAATACAGCTATTACCTATTTCAAAAACGAAAAAAGGCATAGTGGAGCCCTTTCGTATGAGCAAATTCAGGAGCCTGCGCAAGAAAACTATAATGCAGAAAAAGACCAGCAGATGGAGGTATTCTATGCGGCCGTGCAACAACTTAATCCGGTCGAGAAAGCTATTATCTTCTATTACATGGAAGGGCTGTCTCATAAAGATATAGGTATGCAACTTGGTATTACCGAAGTAAATACCCGTGTTAAACTCAACAGAATAAAAGAAAAATTACAGCAACTCATAAAAAAAACAGATTATGAATCTTGACGAACTGAAATCTGCCTGGAATAATGAACAAACGAAAGATGTTAAAATTCCGAAAAATATTAATGAGTTAGGCAAAGCAAAACACCCATTAGATAAGCTGAAGCGTAACATGAAAAATGAGTGGTTTGCACAGGTTGCAGCAATACTTTTTTTAGCTTTTGTGCCACAAGTGCAAAAAATCCATTCGTCGCTTTATGTTTTCTACTATGTAGCATATAGCTTTTTGGTTATTATTTCTGTATATTATCTAGGTCAGTTCCGAAGTTTCTACAGCCAGATAACGCATTATTCTGCCGATACAAAAGATAGTTTGACAGAAATATACCATGAGTTCAGACTTAATATAGAACGCTATCATTCTTTCGGATTTTTGCTCTTGCCTTTTGGCTTGGTCTGGATAGGAATTAGTATTTACAGTACCTTACTGGAAGAAGGCAAAAACTTGGATTCGCTTTCAGAAAAAACAAAAATGATATTGTTAGTGGCCATTATTGTTACCATACTTTTATTGGTATTGGCTATTCTGAGTTGGACAAAATATTACTACGGGAAATACCTGAAACAACTAAAAGCTATCTTGGACGAATTGAAATCAAATTAATTTCTGAAAAAGTGTAACGAATCGAAAAGATTCGATACTTACTAAATAAAAATACTACAATGGAAAGATATCAAGTAAAATCATTAGGAAGTGAGCCATTTGAACTTATTAAAGAGAATAGTGTATTGGCAACGCTCAACTATCCAAGTTTATATAATACGCTTAAAGCTGAAATAAAAATAGCAAATCAAAGCGATGTTTTAGTACTAAAATCGCCGGGAATCTGGAAGAAGAACCTTGAACTCTGGAATAGCACCCAATGCCTACTTTCATCTAAACTAGGTTGGAATCTGAGCGTTACTATTCGTATTCAGGAAACCGACTATCAATTAAAAGTAAAGAGCCTCTTAGATGGAATTTTCATATTGCAAGACACCAACGAAAACGTATTGGTAAAAATAGATGCAAGTATGGATTGGGCGTATGCAAAGGCCGATTTTGGCATACAAGTATTTGACAAAACAGAACTTTTTACCCCAGAGGTGTTACTGTTTTTGATTCATAATTGTAACTATTTCTTAGCACTGAGCGGAAACGGTAGCGCCACTGAAGGTATGCTTGCTGCTATGGTAGCATAATGCATACCTATGTATAATTTTATAATAAAGCCTTATTACTCCAGAACTTAGTGCTTTCAATGCATATAAGCTGGAGTATTTTTATTTCCGAATACCTTTCTTACCCAAAATCTTATTAATTGCTTTTTCGTAAGCATCAGCGTATTTCATCATGCCTATGTCAGTTGGGTGAGTACCATCTACGGTTGAGGCAGAATCGAAGCCTATATCTGCGGCTGTAAGTAAGTGAATATTCTTTACACCTTCTTTTTTCATGGCTTTATAGGTTTTGTTCATTACCTCACTGCTCCATTTGTAACGGTTAAAGAAGGTAGTATCAACGCCTACTTCGGGCACACCGCAGCAATGCTCTACAAGCAAAATAGGTACATCGGGGTGATTGGTTTGTAGACTCTTAACCGATGTACGGATACGATTTTCAATATCTCCTGCCGGATACACCTTTTTATCTACCAGATTAGGTTGGCAATCAAGCACAAAGAGTTTGGCGTTAGTTTCGTTCATTAAATCTATAAGCGGTTGTTCCAAACGCCCATTGCCCGAAAAGCCTAGATTAACGATAGGTACATTGAGCTTTCTGTCCAAAATATTTGTCCAGGCCAAGCCCGGTCTGCTGGCGCATGCGCCTTGCATAATAGAAGTGCCATATAAAACTAAAGCTTGTTCGTTACTTACTTGTAGAGGTGTAAAATTTTTGTCTTTACTCACTCCTATCTGCATCCATTTTGGCATATTGTATAGCGGCAAATAAAGCCTGAATTCTTTGATAGGTACAGTACTTATCACATTGGTAAATTTGTATTGCACCGTATCGCCAAAGCTGTAAGCACCTCGTATCCATTGCCAGTTATTGTTGGCATCTAAAGCGTATAAATCAACCCCGCTCACGCCTGTTGCAGGCATGTGGTCCATGCTTTTGTTTTTTGAAATCTGATACCTAACCGTAATTTCGGTGGCGTTGGTCGTAAACTTTATGTATTCTCCTGCAGTGTTTTGCCCTAAAGACCACACGGCTTGCCTTACTGTTTTTTCAGCTTTTGCAGGCAGACGGTCATAAGGCTTTGCAAGATTTGTATGCCAAGCCCGCCCCTCAATCACAGGAAATGTAGCATCGGCCGGATTCCACCAATTTATCTGCTGCGCAGAAGACGAAAGACCAATAAATATCAAGAAAAGAAAAAAAATAGAATTGTATTTCATGGCAGATATTAATTAGGTTGGTATATCGGATAAAATAGTATATCAGAGCAATTATCAGCTACTTGTTTTGAAGCGAATAGCCGATAACCACTCCTATTTTAACTTAAAGTGTATTCAGCAGATGCTTGGCTTTGGCTACAGTTTCCTCCGCGCTCTCGCTTGCTAATTCTTTAATTTCAAATGCCTTTAGTGCCGACTCCAGTTTACTTAGCTGAGCAGTTTGCTGTTTATCCTGATACTCTTTACGTAGCAAACGTATTTTTTCAAAATCCTGTATACCTTCGATTGTTTTCTCAAAACGCACCGACGATAAAGCACCCGGATATACCTGATAGGTATCGCCCGCAGGCCATGCCGAGAAGCGGCTATCAGTAAGCGGCGATTTTGTCCAGCTATTAAATGCCCAACGCAAGTAGCCATCCATATTGGTTGCGGCAGTGTACCAACCCATCCAGACCATTTCGTCAGGTGGTGAAAAAGTGAAAGCATTGGGGTATTTTTCGGCACAGCAAGTGTACCAGGTGCTTAGCTTATTTTGTTGTTTACGTTTTTCCAGAACATCATCAGGGTATTTCCATCTTGAGGCCACGCAATAATCAAAAATATCGCCTTCAATTTCAGGATGATAATCTCCGGCCAAAGACACTTTCCAACCAGTATCAATGCTTTTCAGCAATTTAATAACCGACTGCATGGCTGGCATTGGTCTTTCGTCCATGGCAATGGTTGTAATAGCAAACCACCCTTTCGTTTTCAAATGTTTGGTAAAATCAGTAAGCATTGGTGTCCAGAACGCATTGTATGCAGGTGTGCCAATGGCTTGTGTAAACACCGCTTCTTTGCCTTCGGCTTCGTCAAAATAAGTAAAGGCAATTTTCCAAGGCACCATACTGTAACAATTAATCTGTTTTGTAATGCCACAACTCATTACAAAAGACACGTATTTATCAAACAGACTATAGTCATAAATCCACTCTCCGTTTTTCTTCTTTGTCCATTTTATCAGGCTCGGAAAATCATCATAAGTCTGGTGGCCCCAAGGTTCGTTTACAATGCTGGTTGTGATAATTTTCTGTCCGGCATCGGCAAGCATCGTATAATATTTACGCATAGCTGCAAAATGCGCATCGCTCCAGGGTTCTAGTTTATGCACACGGGCAATGGCATACGGGTGTTGCCAGAAATCTAACCTATAAGCCCACTCAGATGGCGGAGGCAGGGTTTTGTCAACTACTGTTAGTGCGACTTTCAAAGTATATTTTTTATCGGCATCAACTGTAACAGTACCCGCATAAACTCCTGGGCTTGTGGCGGCAGGCACTTTCACGCTCAACCACACAGGTTGAGTGGTATTTGGCTTTACCTGCATACTTTTAATATCAACATTGATAATATCGGCTACTTTCGAAGAGTCAAAATCATAAGGTTTACGATACCCGCAACCATTTCTGAACTCATCGGTCATTACATATCCCAGAAAGCCCGAGCTGATATTCTCTTTTTTTATAAGGTCGCCTTTTGCATTTTTTAAATCGCTTATACTAACTTTCACATTGCTTAAATCGGCTTTACTCCACACCAATATTTGGGTATGCACTTTTTCGCCTTTCCATGCACTGGCAGTCCATGTGTCATTTGTTTTAATATCGGGCGGAAGTTCTTGTGCAAAGCGTTTGCTACTGGTAGCAAAACTCACATTAGTTTTTTTCGATACTTTGTTCCATTGCGAAGCCAATTGTGTAGGGCTGACATCGGGCTTTTTTTGTAGTGCCAAGCTCACATCTTGTGCCATTGCTACCTGTGTAAATACGCAGCAGGCAATTAATGTTAAATGTTTCATTCGTGTGTATTGTAGGTTTTGGTTGAATTTGTTTTCAAATTAAGTAAAAATAGTTTAGACCCATAGCCTATACCCTTTAAAAAGAACAATCGACTATTAACCACACACAAAATTTACTTACCTTTACTCAACCTTAATCATTCAGCTTATGAAAAAACTCTCTGCCCTTATTGTGCTGATTGCGCTTATCAGCTCATTTACATTTAAAGAACTTTCGTGGGTTGCCATCGGCGATTCAATCACCTACCTGAACGACCACCAGAAAGAAACCGATAACCGTATCACAAAAGGATACATGACGCTTGTTAGCGAAAAACTACCGTATATTAAGTATATCAACCAGGGCCATAATGGGTGGACATCAGGAGGAATTGCTGAGTCTATCGAAAAACTAAACTTGACTAAAGCAGATATTTATTCAATATTTTTAGGCACTAACGATTGGTGGAGAGGAAGACCATTAGGCCAACTAACCGACTATAAAAATAACACTGGTAATAATACTGTTTATGGCTCTTTCAGAATCATTGTAGATAAATTGCGTAGCCTTAACCCGCAGGCGCCAATTATTCTTATTACGCCTATGCAAAGGGTAGATTTTGTTTATATTGCCAATTTTAAAAACAATGCGCATGGCTCGTATAAACCTAAAAACAATCAAACACTTGAGTCGTTTGCCTATGCCATTGATTCTATTGGTAAGTTTGAGAAGTTTCCGGTAGTAGACCTTTATCATACCAAAGGATTGGAAATGGAAAATCTGGTTAAATATAAAAGGCTGAAAGACCCACAAACGGGCAATTATACCAATTATCCTTTCCCTGATTTCATCAATATCCCGTTTAACCCTGAAACCGACGAATACCCTTATCCGATAGAATCTATTAATAAAACGTATGATGGCTTGCATCCTTCCGACAAAGGCTATGAACTGATAGCCAAGCCACTCATAAAGATTATGAAGAAATATTAAGCTTGTGGGGCGAACTTCCAGTTCGCCTTTTTCTAATATTACAGGGCTATTTCTTTCTTACTGTTCTATTCAACTCCTCCTCGAGCACTTTATTGAAAGAAGATTTACCCAGTAAATGCTCTTCAACATAAGCACTTGTGAGTTTTGTAATGGTTTCATAAAGCTGAGCATTTTTACAATTACCCGAAGACTTCACTACAACCGGATAAGCTGAAAAATCACCATGTTCGGCAGAGTCGAGTTTTAGAATTGTATAATTCCTAGAGACTCTTTCTAAAAAGTTATTTACTGAATCTTTAGCTGTTTTTTGATTAATAGGCGCACTTTCAAATCGTAAGTACGGGCTTTTCAAAGCCATTTGCTGAAAATCAGAGCTATTTCTGATACCTTCAAAATCAGCATCTTCTTCTTTGTTATAGCCATAATGATGAAACTCTGAGCCCTCAAGAGACACAATACATTTTATATTCGGAATTTTAGCTGCCACCAAAGCACCTATCAATCCGCCCCAGCTATAACCCATTACGGCTACATTATCAAACTTGATATTTTTGTACGTTTTCAGATATTTAATAGAAGCCAGCGCATCATGTACCTGCTCCACTGCATCTTCTTTTTTCATCGTCATATCTCCCGGGAAACGGCCTATTGAGTTGACACCTATTACTATAAATCCTTTTTTGACTAATGTTTCAAATAGCAGATAATTTTCGTAGCTCATGCCATTGTAGCTTGCCATATAGACTATTACAGGAAAGTTTTCTTCTATATTTGGGGCATTTTTATAGGTTTGCGTAGCAAGTTTCAGCAAACGAGTAGAGTCAGCACATTCAAAGCCTTCGGCTAGCATCTGAGCAAATTTAGAGGCCATACCATTGCCGGCATAAGAGGCGGTATAGAAGTTGACTCTCTCTTCGAACAGTTTCAGATAATCGCCAAATGTAATTAAAGAATCACCTAAAGAAGCTTCTGTCGGATACCAAATATCAATATCTACAGGCCGATAATACAGGCTATTAGTAGAATCAACATCTGGTTTATACTTCCGTGTTTTATCACTTATCCGAATAGTCTTAAACCCAACTTCATACTCTTTTTTTTCTTTTGTTCCGAAGCTATTACAGCCTAATAGACAAACAATTAAACCAAATAAAAGGCAATGTTTCATGTAGAATAGATACTTTAAGGTGATAGCTTTTATTGGTATATATGCAGAAAAAAACTATAAGGTTGCCTACAGAAATAAGAAAGATTATAAGCTCATAGCATTAGGTATTCTTACCTATTATCATATTCTAATAGTTTTTTGTCCATTCTTTTACATTTTGCTTGATTGATAATTAATTATTCTAAAAATATTCTTTATTTGTATCCCTTAAATTTACAAAACTGCAATCTGAAATAGAGATGAGTTCTCCAGGAATATATACCAATAACTTAACCGATTCTCAGCTGTGGCAACAGTTGAAAGAGGGTAGTGAATTGGCACTAGGGAAGCTACTCAAGAAATACTTCAACCCTTTGCAAAACTATGGGTATAAGTTTATCAGAAACAGAGACTTTGTAAAAGACTGCGTGCAGGAAGTTTTTGTAGAAATCTGGAATCGTAAAAATACCATAGCACAACCCGATAGTGTAAGGGCCTATTTGCTAAGTTCGGTTCGGAAGAAAATACTCCGTGAGAGTGTTCGGCAGAAATTAACTCAGGAAAACGAAATTATAGATATCGAAAATGATATAAACTTTGTAGAGTTCTCACCAGAATTAAAGATTATCGAACAAGAGAATAGCCAGGAAACTATTAAAAAAGTATCTACCATTCTTAATTCATTACCTAAAAGACAACGAGAAGTAATTTATTTAAAGTATTACCAAAACCTTGAACGAGACGAGATTGCTGAGATTATGGATATTAACACACAATCTGTTTCAAACCTTTTGCAAGTGGCATTTCAGACAATCCGTCAAAGTTGGCCGGGGAGTTTCGCACATTATCTATTGCTGTTAAATTTCATACTGTAAAAAAAATATTCCGTATAGGCAGTATTTTAAAACAGTTATTGGCATCTTATACATATACCTTCTTTAACGATGAATTTAGATTACCGCAACTATAGTGTTGAAGACTTTAGCCGAGACGAATCGTTTCGTGCATGGGTATTCAATACCGACAATAAAAATAAACTATTTTGGACAAATTGGCTTGCACAAAACCCCGATTGTGCCGAGAAAATAAACTTGTCCAAGGCATTTTTATTGACTCTCCACGAACACGACATAGCCTTAGATGAAGATGAACTAGGGGCAATTACCCAAAAAATTATTAGAGAAAATAAAGCTGAAAAGGCCGTAAAAATATTGATTTGGAGCAATAAGGCATTTAGAGTCGCAGCTTCAATAGCCCTTATTTCAATAATCGGCTTCTTTGGCGTAAAATATTATAATCAAAAACAAGAACTGGCTTCGTTAGAAAAACTAACTGATAACCTAAGTATAAACTATATCGAAACCGAAAACTCAGAGAATATTCCTAAAGAGATAAGCCTTGCCGACGGAAGCGTTATCATGCTTTATCCTAAAAGTAAAATAAGGTATCCAAAGCAGTTTCCGACACAGGTACGAGAAGTGTATCTGGTAGGACAAGCTTTTTTTGACATCGCCAAAAATCCGAAACAGCCCTTTTGGGTTTATACCAACTATATCTCTACACAAGTGTTAGGCACTAGTTTTATGGTGAAAGCATTTGACAACGAAAAAGACATAAAAGTTGAAGTGCGCACCGGAAAAGTTTCGGTTTATAGTAGGAAGGATATAGAGAAAGCAAAACTCCAGAAAAACAATGCATTGATGGGTATTATTCTTACACCGAATCAGGCAATTGAATATTCTGTTGCAGATGCCCGACTCTTGAAATCAATCAGCAAACACCCTGAGATATTAAGAAGCGAAACACTACCCAACTTTGTATTCGATGAAGCCCCTATTGCAGATGTCTTTAAAGCACTCGAAAAAGCCTATGGCATTCAGATTATATATGACGAGAAAACAATGGAAAAATGTTATTTAACAGCCTCTTTGTCTGACGAATCGCTTTATGAGAAGCTAAACCTCATCTGTAAGATAACTCGCTCAAGCTACGAAATCATTGATGCTCAAGTAGTTATACATAGCGACGGATGCTGAAAAATATTTTTTTGCATTATTTCAAAAAAAACTTTCATAAAAACAAGTATCTACAATATTCCTTTGCCATCCATAGATAAAACCAACATTATCTATGGATTCAACCCTAACCACTACCCCTCTTTCAAACAAAGCGCTTAAATGTAGCTCTTATAACATTGCTCTGCTATCACTAACAATCCTTAGTGGCTAGCGCAGCTTTGTCTTCATTCTAGGCAAATAAAATAATTCTAATTTATTCTTTGATAAAAAATATATTAACCCTAAATTTTATCTTATTCTGATGAAAGAGTTTTTCTCCCCCTTACTATTAAAGAAACTTATGAGGGTTTCATTTATACAATTATTATTAAGCTTGATTGGTCTGGGTATTTCGTATGCTCATTCTGCCATAGGGCAAGAGGTGCTCGAACAAAGGATTAGCGTTAAAGTAACAAACGACAATTTAAAGTCGATGCTTAATTATATTGAGCATAACGTAAAAGTTAAGTTTGTTTATAATCCAAGAGAAATAAACATAGGCCAAAAAGTTTCGTTCGAAGCAAAAAACGAAACGCTGAAAGAGGTGCTGGCAAAAATCTGCAAGCCTTTACAAATCTCATATGAAGTTAATGGGAAACAAATTTTACTCTATAAAGAAAATGTTGGCTTTGTAGATAAACCTCAATTAATGCTACCTGGCAATGAAATTGAAATAGTAAAACCGCTGAAAGCTATTTCGGGCAAGGTGAGTGATGAGAAAGGTGAGGGAATCCCCGGCGTAAGTGTGGTTATAAAAGGCACAAACAAGGGTATTACTACTGATATAGACGGTGTGTATCGCTTAGATGTACCCAACGAATCAACGATACTGGTTTTTAGTTATGTAGGTTATCTTACGCAAGAAATTACGGTAGGTAACCGAACTATAGTTGATATAAAGCTCGTACCCGACGACAAAGCCCTTGATGAGGTAGTAGTGGTAGGTTATGGTGAACAAAAAAAGAGTGATTTAACAGGAGCAGTAGCATCAGTACAAAGCAGAGACATTGTAAGAGGAAACCCCGTACTGGCATCGAAAGCTCTACAAGGGCAAGTAGCAGGTGCAACAGTTACAAAAGCCGATAACAGACCCGGTAGTTCTTATAATATTACCATAAGAGGCGAAAACACCATCAATAACTCAACAGCACCTTTGGTTGTAATAGATGGCTTAATGGGCGGCGACTTAAATAATCTGAATCCTAACGATATTCAGTCGATGGATATATTAAAAGATGCTTCGTCAACGGCTATTTATGGCGCAAGAGGTGCCAACGGGGTTGTAATTGTTACTACAAAAAAAGGTTTATCTGGTAAACCAAGAGTAAGCTACGATAGCTATGTGGGTGTAAAAATACCAGCACACTTACCTAGACTGATGAACAGTGCAGAGTTTTTTAAAGCAACACATACTGACCGATTGCTGGAAGGGGCTACCGAAGCCAAATTTACAACTATTGAGCTAGAGAACATTAAAAATGGCAAATCGACCGATTGGGTTGACTTAATTACTGCCCCCGGTGTACAAACCAATCAGACTTTGAGCATATCAGGTGGTAACGAAAAAACTACCTATCGGTTTTCGGGCGGTTTTCTTAACGAAGACGGCAATGTGCTTAGTACCGATTTCAGAAGATATAACCTGAACGCAGGCCTCGACAGTAAACTTGGCGAGCGCTTTAAAGTTGGTTTTACCTCTTATGTTACCCATTCTATTCAGAATTTAGGTTCGCAGGAATCATTAAGAGGTGCTTACCGTGTAAGGCCAACCGGAGTTGCTTATTACAGTGATTTAATCAACCCTTCTGAAAATCAGGATATTGATATAAATGGTTTGGCTTTCTGGATGGGAATTAACGACAAACAAGTACCTAATCCGCTTAATGATGTTGACCCTAATCAGTCAAAACTACGGACTACTGTTGCCAATATTATGGCCAACGCTTATGTTGAGTATTCACCTATTAAAGGCTTAAGCATTCGCTCTTCATTATCGACCAATTATGGTACAACTCAAGTAGGTGATTTTAGAGGAACGTGGTCTAAAACCCAGATTGGTGCGAAACCAAGAACCCAATTAGACAACAGATTAATAGCAAGCTATACACTTGATAATATCATTACTTATAACCTGGACTTAGGCAGACACAAAATTAATTTAACGGGTCTTCAAAGTGCTTTCTATCAGAAAAACGAAGCCTCATCTATTGCAGCAAGAGACTTACCTTATGACTCAGACTGGTATGCAATTAATACCGGAACTGTTACAGCCTATAGCAGCTCTTTAGTTGAGCGCTCTTTGTCTTCTTATATGGGTCGCTTGAATTACGGTTTCAAAGATAAGTACCTATTTACAGTTACAGGCCGTGCCGATGGTGCTTCACAATTAGCCCCTGGTAATAAATGGGCGTTCTTCCCGTCTGTAGCATTGGCCTGGAGATTAATTGACGAATCGTTTATTCAGAACATCAAAGGTCTTTCGAACCTGAAATTAAGAGTAAGCTATGGCGAAGTTGGTAACTCAACTATAGCCCCTTATAGCACACAAGCTAACTTATTAAACACAGGATACGATTTTGATGGTACAGCGGCATTTGGTTTTGCCCCTGCAAACCTTGGTAATAAAGACTTGCGCTGGGAAAGAAGTAAAGAGTTGAACCTGGGTCTCGACTTCGGTTTTTTGAGAAATCGTATATCAGGTACGTTGGAGCTTTACGACAGAAAAACAGTTGATTTGATTCTGAACCAGAAACTACCTACAGCCTCGGGTTTCTCGCAGGTAATATCAAACGTTGGTAAAATACAAAACAGAGGGATAGAGTTGTTGTTGAACACTGTTAACGTAGCTACGCCTGATTTTACATGGAATACTACATTGACCTTCACCAAAAACAACAACAAATTACTTGAAATATATGGAGATGGCCAACAGGCAGATAAAGGAAACAAACTATTTGTTGGGTATCCGATCAGAGCCAATTTCGATTATAAGTTTGATGGTATCTGGCAAACAGCCGATAAAGAGCTAGCAGCAAAATACAATCAGGTGCCAGGTTCGGTGCGTGTTGTAGACCAGAATAATGATGGAAAAATTTCTTCTACCGATGGTATAGATGACCGTGTTTATCTGGGTTCCGAACTACCTAATTTCCTGATGGGTATGACCAACCGCTTTAAATACAAAAACTTCGATTTATCATTCTTTCTTTATTACCGAAACGGAACACTCTACAATAACAGAACTTTGTCGGGTACATTCGGAGAGATTAACTCACAGCGTTATAACAAATTAGCTGACCTCGATTACTGGACAAGCGAAAATCCATCGAATACTTATTTTGGTGTGGCTGCAGCAAATCCATATCGTAGTGCTATCAACTATCAGGATGCAAGCTTCCTACGAGTTTCAGACATAACCATTGGCTACAATATCCCTAAAGGACTGATGGACAAATGGAAACTTTACAACGCAAGGGTTTATACACAGCTCATCAATCCGATTATTGCTACAAAGTTTGTTGGATTTGACCCTGAGTTTAACTCAGCAATCTATCAGGACGACGTCCCATCTATGACTATCAGCTTGGGAGTTAACCTTAGTTTCTAATCTATTTTAATCGAAAGACAATGAAAGCAATATATTCAAAAACTAAATTTTTACTTATCACGAGTTTGTTACTTGTTTCGGTGAGTTGTAAAGATTCTTTTCTGGACGAAAACCCAAAAACAACCCTTACCACTGATGTTTATTACAAAACCGAAGAAGGTTTTGAAGACCTGATACGCTCGTGCTACCCTTTGTTGAGAAACATTCATCAGAACAGAATACTAGTACTTAATGGCACTGATATTTTCTCTTCATTGCCTGGTTGGAATCCGTCGGCAGTAAACGGTAAAGAAACGCCGAGTAGTTTGTTTGATGTGTACGATGCCCGTTTTAATGCTACGCTACCTGAGCTTCAAACCATGTGGCAATTATTATATGCCGAAATAGCACGTACCAATACGGCTATTACCCGTTCTAAAGATATTACTACAATGGCTGCTGCCTTGAAAGAAACCCGGGTTTCGGAAGCGAAGTTTTTAAGAGCCTTGTGTTTCTTCTATGCGGTTCAGCAGTGGGGCGATATTCCGATGCCTTTGTCTGAGATTAATACACCTCAAAAAGATTTCCCAAGAGTTGCGGCGGCCGAGGTTTACAAACAAATCATTGCCGATTTGCTTGAATGTGAGGCAAAATTACCTGTAACGGCCTCAAACTATGGGAGAATAAATAAAGGTACTGCGCAGTTTTTATTAGCAAAGGTTTACCTTACCAGAGGCTGGAACTTCAACAATTCGCTGGGTGGCTCAAATGCCGACTTCGATTTAGCACTTCAGTATGCCGATAAAATAATTGAGGCATATCCATTAGCAGCCAATTACAAAGATTTGTTCCCGAAGAGATCAGATAATCCGCTGACACAATACACAGGTGCGCAGAATGATAAAAATCCGGAAATCATTTTTGCAGTACAATACAACTCTGATGTATTGACAAATAAAACCGACCCTGCTTTTCTACAAGATGCAGCCGGAGGAAACGACCAACACTCACGTTTTGGGCCAAGTGGCGAGGGCTTTATTGGTAGCAAAGGCCGTACGACTGACTATAACCGTTCTACGGGAATCCATCAGGTAAATACTGCTACTTATCGCTTATTTGACCCACAAAATGACTCACGTTATGCGCATAATTTTGTAAGCGTAGGTTATTCGCTTTCAGCCGTGAAAGATTACAAACCGCTTCCGTTGACCAACCCTGATTTGAAAATTAACTTTGCAGTAGGCGACACCGTATTACTTTGCCGCCCTTGGAATAATCCGGCTACAACAATAGCGGAAAGAGGGGTTGATTTAGGCGGCACTAAAAAATATGCAGTTGTGAATACCGATGAATATGGCGGCGGGTATCCGATAGATAACTCCGGCCTCAACATTCAGGCTCCGCTTATGTGGAAATTCTGGCAGCCGGGTATTCCTAATGGTGATGCATACGGCACATTCAACGAAGCTGTATTCCGTTCGGCAGAGGCTTACCTGATTGCTGCCGAGGCTATTGTAAAAGGTGCCAAAGGTGGCAAACTAGGCACAGCCGAAATCTATTACAACAAAGTGCTCGACCGTGCCTTAGGCACAAAACAAGGCACTGACCCTAAATGTGCAGCAGCGCCTGAAAATCAGAAATCTTTAGAGGCGGTTTCGTACCGTGCTACGGCTTCAAATATTACTGTTGACTTGATTCTTGATGAAAGAGCACGTGAGCTAATGGGTGAATATGGCCGCTGGTTTGATTTGAAAAGAACCGGAAAACTGGTTGAGCGTGTAAAAAAATATAACCCTTGGGTAAAAGGCCAATCAATAAGCAACATACATAATTTAAGACCTATCCCTCAATCTGAAATAGATCTTTCTTTCCCTCGAATGTCGCAAAACGCAGGCTATTAATAGCAAACCATCTTATTTCAGAGAGAGAAGGAACGCCGTTTCTTGTCTCTCTTTGAAAACATTCATTCAACCTAACCACTATGATAAATTCACGTAAAATAGCATTCTTCGGAATGCTATTTCTAAGCTTTGGCGCAGAAGCGCAATGGAAAGACCTTTTTAATGGAAAAGATTTGAAAGGTTGGATAAGACGAAACGGAGAAGCCGAATACAAAATAGAAAACCAGACTATTGTTGGCGTATCTCGTCAAAACACCGCTAACTCTTTTCTTTGTACCGAACAACTATACGGCGATTTTGTGCTGGAACTTGAAGCCAAAATTGATGTGGGTTTAAACTCAGGAATCCAGATAAGAAGCATAGCCGACCCATCCATTATGAATGGCCGTGTGCATGGCTATCAGGTTGAGATTGACACGTCTCCACGTGCATGGAGTGGGGGTATTTTTGATGAGTCGCGCGATGGTTGGTTATATCCGCTATCACTTAATCCGCAAGGACAAAAAGCATTCAGAAACGGGCAGTGGAACAAATATCATATAGAAGCCATCGGCAATACTATCAAAACCTGGGTAAATGGTGTACCATGCACAAACCTGCTCGACTCTCAAACAGCAAAAGGTATTATAGCGCTACAAGTGCATAAGATAAAAACAGCAGCACAAGAGGGCTTAACTGTGCAATGGAGAAACATCAGAATAGCCACCGAAAACCTGAAAGATGTAGTATGGAAAGGCGGCCAAGAAGCACCCGAAATAAATTACCTGCCTAATCAGCTTTCAGAAAGTGAAATACGAAAAGGCTGGAGATTACTCTGGGACGGCAAAACATCTACCGGATGGACAATAGCCAACGGAAAATCTTTCCCGAAAGAAGGCTGGCTGATGGAAGATGGCGTACTAAAAGTATTAGGCTCTAAAAAAGACAGTGTACGCAAAGGCGGAGACATACAAACAGCACAGGAGTTTTCAGACTTTGAGCTCGAATTAGACTTTAAGCTGGGCACAGGGGCTAATAGTGGTGTAAAATACTTTGTAGCAGACGACCCAAAACGCAAAGAGGGTACAGGTTTAGGCCCTGAATTTCAGCTTCTGGACGATAAAGAACACCCCGATGCTAAAGCTGGGGTAAATGGCAACAGAACAACGGCATCGTTGTATGACCTTATGACGTCTGAAAATCTCTCGGAAGGGACAAAAGACAAACGCATGAATCCGCCAGGGAAATGGAATAAGTTGCGAATTGTATCAAGAAACGGTCATGTAGAGCACTGGCTCAATAACCTTAAGGCGATAGAATATGACCGCTACTCTCAGATTTTCCGCAACTTGGTTGCCAAAAGCAAATACGTTACCTATCCGAATTTTGCACAAGCCAATGCAGGGCATATTCTATTACAAGACCACGGCAACGAAGTGCATTTCAGAAGTATTAAAATAAGAGAATTTTAAAACTAGGTACATCAACTTTGTCAGCAAACTCTTTTTGACTTATTACCCTACTATGAAACGACGCACATTTGTAAATACAGGCATACTTTCGGTTTGTTCAGTACCTTTCTTAAATCTTAAGGCTTATTCCACAAATGTTTCAACCAAGCCTGATTGGCTTGTAGAATGGATAAAAATAAACGAGCAACAATTACCCGGCTTCAAGTCGTTGAAAGTTACCAGTACTGCAAATAAGTATTTTGGTGGCTATACCGACCACGTAGAAATACCAAACCCGCATACAACGAGTAGCTTTATTCTTAAAGCATGTATGCTCATGTTTTGTCCTGAATCAGTCTATTACCAATCAAAAGACCTATTAAAAGAAGTCGAAGAAGCGGCTAATGCCATGCTTAAGTTTCAGCATAGCGATGGCACTATTGATTTGCTAGCTACCAATTTCCATTCAACGCCCGACACCGCTTTTATTTTAGAAAACATAGTTCCGGCCTATAAGTCTCTGAAACAATTGCCACTTAAAGGCACCGAAAAAGCCTTGTCAGCATTAGAAACTTTTATAAAAAAAGCAGGCGAAGGGCTCATTGTGGGTGGTATTCATACACCCAACCACCGTTGGGTAGTTTCGGCGGCACTCACTAAACTAAACGAACTGTTTCCTGACAAACGCTATCTTAATCGCATAGACCAATGGTTAGCTGAACATATAGATATTGACCCCGATGGGCAATACACCGAAAAAAGCACCAACAGTTATTCACCAATCGTTAACCGCTCGTTGATAATCATGGCGAGAGGTCTCGGTAAACCTGAATTATTAGAACCCGTTCTAAAAAACCTTGAGATGACACTCTATTACGTGCACCCCAACGGTGAGGTTGTTACTGAGGCCTCTAATCGCCAAGACAAAGGCACAATCGGCAATATGTCTAAATACTACTATTGCTACCGCTTTATGGCCTTACAAAAAAACAATGGTGAAATGGCCGCCATGTGCCGCCAAATTGAAAGAACAAGTACCAAAGAACAACTAGCAACGTATCTGGACTATTTTCTGGAAGACCCTAGCCTATGGCGAAGCCTCCCGGCAGATAAACCTCTGCCTACAAGCTATGCAAAAGCGTTTCCGTACTCGGGTTTAGTCAGAATCAGAAGAAACAATTGGGATACTACTATTCTATCTAACAACCCGGGATGGCTCACTTTCCATAAGGGCAATGCCGTTTTACAAGCTATGCGTGTAGCGGCTTCGTTCTTCGGCAAAGGTCAGTTTCAATCTGAAAAAATTGAACAAACAGGCAATACTTGGGTATTGAAAAAGCACCTTGAAGGCCCCTATTATCAGCCATTAGATAAAGACAAAATTTCGCCCGATGGTGATTTGGACAAAATGCCTCGCACATTACGCAAACAAAGCGAGGTTCAGCAGCTTGATACCACCGTAAAAATTCGGGAGGTGAATAATGGCATTGAAGTAGAAATAGACATAAGCGGAACCGATGAGGTACCTGTTTCACTTGAATTGATTTTCAGGGCAGGCGGTAATTTCACAGGAGTAGCCAAACATCCGACAAATGCCAACGCTTATCTTTTTTCAGAGCAGAAAGGCTCTTATTCGGTAGGCAATGATACCATCAATTTTTCATCAGGCCGAATCGAGCACAAAAATATTCAGCTACGTGGGGCACTACCTGCTTTAGATGCCCCAAGCGTTTACCTGACAGGTTTTACTCCGTTTAAACATACGATACGTTTCTCCTGACATCAGGCACAAATATTCAACCCTATTATGAACAAAAAAATAGTTTTACTATGTGTGTTGGCTTTGCTAAACACAGGTATTGTTGCGCAAAAAACAAAAGACGTCTGGCTAGATGATTTACCAATTAAATCATTTTCAGAGGGCATTCCGGCTGTACTTCCTAAAACAAATGCAGCAGGCGATTCTATGAAAATCAAAGGTATTTATTATATACATGGCGTAGGTGTAAATTCTACTAGTGTACTTGCATTTTACCTAAACGGCATGGCTACCGAGTTTTCGGCGACAGTTGGCGTAGACGACCGGGGTATAAAGAATTTGCCACATAAATTTTATGTAATAGGCGATAAGAAAATATTATTTGAGAGCGGCGAAATGCGATGGGGCGATACTCCTAAAGATGTAAACCTAAATGTGCAGGGTATAAAACAATTAGGCTTATTGGTATTGGTTGATATGGATATAAATAAAACATATTCTAATTGGGCCAATGCAAAATTCAAGATGAAAGACAATGCACTTCCGCAAACCTTACCTAATAGTAACGAAAAGTATATTCTGACACCTCTACCTGATAAAAAGCCTAAAATCAATTCAGCCAAAATATTTGGTGTGCGCCCCGGAAATCCGTTTTTATATACGATTGCCGCAAGTGGTGAGCAACCTATCTATTTTACAGTCGAAAACCTGCCTGAAGGTCTTTCAGTAAATCCCAAAACCGGAATTATCAC
Source organism: Emticicia soli (assembly GCF_037860775.1). Lineage (NCBI taxonomy): Bacteria > Pseudomonadati > Bacteroidota > Cytophagia > Cytophagales > Leadbetterellaceae > Emticicia > Emticicia soli. Next base: position 42,176 of record NZ_JBBEWC010000001.1, read on the forward strand.
TGGCCAACTTGGGCAAAAGGGCACTTATAAGGTAAATCTTAAGGCTAAAAACGCTGTTGGTGAAGCACAAAAAGAACTTAGAATAATAGTTGGTGATACCATTGCACTTACTCCCCCAATCGGATGGAATGGCTGGAATAGTTGGGCAAAAAATATTGACCGAGCAAAAGTAATAGCCTCGGCTGATGCCATGGTAAAAATGGGCTTAAGCCAACATGGCTGGACATACATTAATATAGATGATGCCTGGCAAGGGCAAAGAGGCGGCACGCTTAATGCTATTCAGCCCAACGAAAAATTCCCTAAATTTAAAGAGATGGTAGACTACATTCATGGCCTCGGCTTAAAGGTTGGCGTGTATTCTACACCTATGATTACAAGCTATGCTGGTTATATTGGTGGTTCTTCTGATTTTGAAAATGGCAAGATTACCGATTCAATCATCAATAATAAAAGGGCATTCCGCTATATTGGCAAATATAGATTTGAGCAAAACGACGCACATCAAATGGCTGCCTGGGGTGTTGATTACCTGAAATACGACTGGCGGATTGATGTAAATGCAGCCGAGCGAATGTCGGTTGCACTAAAAAACTCAGGCAGAGATATTGTTTACAGCATTTCAAACTCAGCACCTTTTTCGCATGCCAGCGATTGGGCACGATTAACCAACACATTCAGAACAGGGCCTGACATTCGTGACAGTTGGTTGAGCCTCTATCACTCGGCTTTTACTTTAGATAAATGGGCACCTTTTGGTGGCCGTGGGCATTGGCTAGACCCCGACATGATGATTCTGGGAAATGTTACCACTGGCTCGGCTCTACACCCTACCCGCCTAACGCCTGATGAGCAATACAGCCATGTAAGCCTCTTCAGCCTATTAGCTGCCCCTCTGTTAATTGGCTGCCCGATTGAACAATTAGATGCCTTTACACTAAACCTGCTTACAAACGATGAGGTAATTGAAATCAATCAAGACCCACTAGGTAAATCTGCTCGCTTGGTATCAGCAGAAAACGGCGTGCAAATCTGGCTCAAGCCATTAGAAGACGGCTCTTTTGCTCTTGGAATTTTCAATATTGCCGAATTCGGTAAAACACCTCAGTCTTATTTTCGGTGGGGCGACGAACAGCCCATCAATTATGCGCTTGAATTTAACAGAATCGGACTAAAGGGCAAATACAAACTCCGTGATGCATGGCAACAAAAAGACTTGGGCATTTTCGATAAATCCTTTCAGACTACTATTAATCATCACGGCGTAATACTATTAAAGGTATTTCCTGTAAAGTAAAATAGCAAAACCATGCATAAATTAAATAAGTATCTAAGCACTATTTTTATAATTCTGTCATTGGGGGTATCAGCTCAGACAAGTAAAACAGTCTGGCTCGATGATTTGCCCATACAGTCATACTCCGAAGGAATTCGCCCCGTTCAGGCCAAGAAAAACTATGCTATTGATACTTTGCGTATCAATGGACAAAGATTTTCACGTGGCTTGGGGGCGCAATCTCCCTGCGTATTAGCTTTTTTATTAAACGGAAAAGCTAAAAAATTTTCAGCGTTAATTGGTGTCGACGACCAAGGGAATAAAGAAATCCCTCTTACTTTTTATGTATTAGGTGACGGAAAAGTACTCTTTCAAAGCCCTGAAATGAGCATCGGAGATGCCCCTTTGCAGGTTGACGTAAACTTAACAGGTATTAAGCAGCTAGGGCTTCTGGTAACAGACAAAGTTGGAGGGATAAACAATAAAAGAACGTATTGTAACTGGATAAACGCCCAACTGGAAATGATTGGCAATAACAAGCCACAATATGTAACAAATACCGACAAGAAGTACATTTTAACCCCAAAACCATCAGCAAAGCCTAGAATTAACTCAGCGAAATTGTTTGGTGCAACACCTAACAATCCGTTTCTATACACTATTGCAGCTACTGGCCAGAAACCCATCCGTTTTTCGGTAGATAACTTGCCTGAAGGCTTAACAGTCGATGTCCAAACAGGCATAATAAGTGGTAGTATCAGTAACAAAGGCACATATAAAACCCTACTTAGAGCTCAGAATGCACTTGGTGAAGCAACAAAAGAATTAATTATACAGATTGGAGACACTATTGCGCTCACACCTCCTATTGGTTGGAATGGCTGGAATAGCTGGGAATCACATATTGATAGAGAAAAAGTTATGGCTTCGGCCGAAGCTATGGTAAAAACAGGCTTAAAAGACCATGGCTGGACTTACATTAATATTGATGATGCCTGGCAGGGGAAACGAGGTGGCGCCGATTATGCGCTTCAACCAAACGATAAATTCCCTGACATGAAAGGACTTTTTGACTACATTCATTCGCTTGGGTTAAAAGTTGGTTTGTATTCTACGCCTTATATTTCAAGCTATGGTGGGTATGTTGGAGCTTCTTCTGATTACGAAAAAGGAGGAGAAACCCACGAATCAATTATCGTAAACAGGCGCTCGTTTAATAGAATCGCCAAATACAGATTTGAAGAAATTGATGCCAGGCAAATGGCTGAATGGGGTACTGATTTTCTGAAATACGACTGGCGGATTGATGTAAATTCGGCTGAACGAATGAGTAATGCCCTAAAGCAGTCGGGGCGGGATATTGTCTTTAGTTTATCTAACAATGCTCCCTTCGAAAAAGTAAATGATTGGGTAAGAACTTCTAATATGTATAGAACAGGCCCCGATATTAAAGACAGTTGGACCAGCCTTTACCTTACTTCTTTTTCGCTTGATAAATGGGCTCCGTTTACAGGTCCGGGACATTGGGCAGACCCTGACATGATGATTGTTGGCAAGGTAGCTATTGGTTCTGTTATGCATGACACCCGTCTTACACCCGATGAACAATACAGTCATGTAAGCCTTTTTAGTCTTTTAGCTGCACCTTTATTAATTGGCTGCCCTATAGAGCAATTAGACGATTTCACACTCAATTTATTGTCGAACGATGAGGTAATAGAGATTAATCAAGACCCTTTAGGTAAAAGCGGACGCTTGGTATTGAATGAAAATGGGGTTGAGGTATGGCAAAAAACACTACAAGATGGCTCTTATGCAATCGGATTGTTTAATACTGATAATTTTGGTAAAACCCCACAGTCTTATTTTCATTGGGGGAACCAAAAGTCTAAACCTTTTAAGCTCGAGCTCAACAAAATCGGACTGAAAGGCAAATATATTATTCGTGATGTATGGCGGCAAAAAGATATAGGTACTTTCAGTCAATTTTTTAAAACCGAAATACGCCATCATGGTGTAGTTTTCTTACGTCTATTTCCGGCAACAAAATAGAACTACTAATTATAAGCATATAAACCTAAATCAATGCAAAAACAACTTATAATTAAGCTAGCAATAATACTTGGGTTATTGGGTTTTTCGTCAGCAAAAGCCCAGCAATCTGCTAGTGTATTTACACAAAAATACACATACCCAACTTTATCAGTTTATCAAAAAAAGCTTTTTAATACTTTTCTTGAAAACGAAATACCTGAAGGACTCAGCATTGAAAATACTTTAACCAATGAAGCAAGTTTAAGAACAAAAACACGTGTAGCCCAAGCTCTATTATTCAGAAATACCAAGGGAGATAAAGAAAACGCCACAGCTATTTTACAGTGGATTCTAAAAAATCAATATCAGGATGAAAGTTCGAAGCTTTATGGCATCTGGAAAACCTCTGTACTGCAAGATAGGTTTGACCAAAACTGGCGTGAATTTATTGGTTGTGATTTAATAATTATCCGCCATAAATTCGGTCATCTTTTACCGAAATCACTTATAGCCGAAATCGATCTGAGTCTTATCCATGCCGCTAAAGGTGCTTTCAAAAGAAATGTTGGTGCCGACTACACAAATATCTCTATTATGAGTGCTTTCCTGATGGAGTATGTAGGCACAGCATTTGGTATAGAATACCTCAAAAACGCAGGCATTGCTAAAGCACACGAAATTTTCAGGTTGTATCAAACCAACAAAACATTCAGCGAATATAATTCTCCGACCTACTATGGGGTAAGCCTCATTGGGCTTGCACTATGGCGAGAAATGGCTTTTTCAGAAGAATTACAAACCATGGGCAAAGCCCTCGAAAAAGACTTCTGGCACGAAATCGTTACCTTTTATAACCCTACCCTTAAAAATATGCCTGGGCCTCATTTCAGAGGCTACGGCATAGACATGACCAAGTATTTTTCTATAACAGGTATCTGGATTGCCCTAGCCTTAGACAAGCAGAGTCTGGCCCCCCTACCTCCTGAAAAAGGCCCTAAATATGGTGAAATGAGCAACCTTCCTACTATTCTTAATCTGGGATTGGCAATTCCGGCAAATGATTTAAAAGCCCTGCAATCGTTCTCAAAATCACAGTTCGTCAGCCGAGATGTACCCAACAATTATAAAGGAGATAGTATTAAAAAAGTAAGTGCTAGCATAAAAAAAGACTGGATGATGGGCGGCCTATGGGGCAACAAAAGAGTTTGGGAACAAATAAAAACAGGAGCTATCCACTGGCAAATGCCAAACGGTAATATAGGCTGGTTAGCAATTTTAGGAGATGGAAACACGAATATGAAAGTAACTGAAAATGTTATGTCTGTATATACCAATACTATGGTTTCTTCAAGCCTTGAAGTGCTTATTTATGCACCCAATACACCAAAAGAAACTTTCACCAAACAAGTGTGGGCTTTACCGGGCATAAAGCTAATTACCAAAACCTTGCTGAAAGTAAGCCAGATAGAACAGGTTTATCAACAAAATGCAGAAAAGAAGTATGCCATTGCCGACGATATACCTTATTTCTATAAAGTAGTTTATGAAATTCCTGCCAATTGGGATACAACCAAACCTGTAGTAGAAATCATACCTGAAAAATAATTTATTCAACCCTAAAATTTAAATATATGAGCTCTCGTAGAAATTTCATAAAAAATACAGCCACAGCTATTGGCGGCTTGGGGCTAATAGAATTGTTGCCATTAGAAGTACTTGCCTCAATCAGAAAAAAAGTTGCCCCAAGCGATAGAATCAATGTAGGATTGATTGGCGTAAAAAATCAAGGCTTCAACAATATAAGAGCGTTTTTGAAACTAAGTGAAATAAACCTCGTAGCGATTTGTGATGTAGACGAAGACCAGATAGCCAAGCGCAAGGCGGATTTAAGTAAAGCCGGATTCCCGAATCTTACGGTATATAAAGACTACCGCAAAATGCTGGAAGACAAAAATCTTGATGTGATAATAGTTGCTACCCCCGACCATTGGCATTGCTTGCAATTGGTTGACTCGCTTTCGGCAGGCAAACACGTATATGTTGAAAAACCAATAGCCAATTCGATTGGTGAGGCAAAAGCAATGGTGCGTGCTGTTGAAGCATCGGGCAAAGTGGTACAGGTAAACCAGTGGCAACGCAGCCAGAAGCACTTTAAAGATGCTGTAGCTTTTGTACACTCGGGTAAGCTAGGCACAATTATTAACACTAAAACCTGGATGTATCGTGGCACAACACCATTAGCGGCAGTTCCTAACAGCGCAACCCCTGCCGGAGTAGACTATGACTTATGGCTTGGCCCGGCAGCTAAACGCCCATTTAATAGCAATCGTTTTCATTATGAGTTCCGTTGGTTCTGGGATTACGCCGGAGGTTTGATGTGCGACTGGGGTGTTCACTTACTAGACATTATGCTTTGGGGAATGAATGCAAAAGAACCGCTTTCAGTTTCATCTGTCGGAGGAAAACGCATTCTTACCAATGATGCCCGCGAAACGCCCGATTACATAAATGTAATGTATGATTATGGTAATTTTACAAACACTTGGGAGCATTATATGGGCACTGGTGCAGGGCAATATGGCCGTGGGCACGGTATTGCATTTATAGGCACTAAAGGCACTTTGGTTGTAAGCCGCACGGGTTGGGAAGTAATACCCGAAAGAGAAGGACAAGGCTTTAGAATGGAGGCAGTGCCATTCATCGAGAAATCGGATATTGGCATGGATTTACACATTCAGAATTTTGTTGAGGTAATGAAAAACGGTAAACTAGACCAACTGGCTTGCCCGATTCATACAGGAGCTACAGTAGCCCTCAATGCACACATGGGTAATATTTCGTTGCGTAGCAGAGGGAAGATTAATTGGGATGCCGCCAAAGGAAAATTCGATAACAAAACCGCAAATGCTTTAATAAAACCAACCTATCATAATGGGTTTGTTTTTCCGAAGGTATAAATTAAGGGTGTGAAAGCACCCTATATCAATCCATTTTAGTTCATAATTATGAAGCATACGCTTTTAGGAATACTTTTCTCTTTAATGGTTTTTGAATCAAAAAGTCAGGCACCGTTTCGGTTGCGCTGCGACTTGCTACTCAATACCCATAAAGTGTATAAGAGTGGTATTCTCAGCCATGAGCCTCTCGAGTCGGCCATTAAGCAAAAACAACACTTACAGTTTGCCTTTGTAAGTAAAAAGCAACCGCATTTCAGTTGGGAGCTAGATAACTCGGTGAGTAAAATATCGGCTTATAGACTTCTTCTTGCTTCAGACAAAGAATTATTGAAACAGAACAAAGCTGATTTCTGGGACTCTAAAAAAGTTAATTCGAACAAAAACAAAGCGGTTTATCGTGGAAAGGCTTTAGAATCGGGCAATATTTACTATTGGAAAGTACAAATATGGGATGATAAAGGCCAAAGTTCGGGATTCTCAGAAGTATCCGCTTTTTATCTGGACGAACCCAATAAAGCTCAACCTTTTGCTCATCATCCCCTATCGGCCGAGATTCAGGAAGCTGTTCAGATTACAAAAACAAGCCCAAATGCATACTTTCTGGATTTTGGGAAAGATGCCTTGGGGCAATTGATACTTCGTTTAACGAGTCCTAAAAATGATTTTATCTGGATTGAAGTTGGGGAATCGATAGAACGTCCAAATGTTATTCATAAAAACCCTGGCCGTAATATTCGTTACCTGAAAATTCCTCTTTTGCTTAAATCAGGCACGCATGATTATCCAATTACTTGGCCTGCAAATGAGAAACGTAATAGCCGTAATCCGATTTTAATGCCTGATTATATTGGCGAGGTTTACCCTTTCAGATACGTAGCCATCCATAATTTTGAAGGCACTATTGATAAACAATCTGTCAAGAGAAAGATTGTCTTTTATCCTTTCGATGAAAACGCCTCACGTTTTGTATCGAGCGATACAGTACTTAATCAGGTTTGGGATTTATGTAAATACTCCATGAAAGCCACGAGTTTTATGGGTTATTATGTTGATGGAGACCGTGAACGAATTCCTTATGAAGCCGATGCACTTATTAATCAGCTATCGCATTATGCAGTAGATGCAGAATATAGTATCGGGCGACGCACTATGGATTACCTGATTTATAATCCGACCTGGCCTACTGAATGGAGTTTGCAAAATGTATTAATGGCTTGGAATGATTATCTATATACCGGAGAACCAACCTTACTAAAAAAATACTACAAAGACCTGCAAAACAAAATGTTAATACCATTGGCAGGCAAAGATGGTTTAATAAGTACCCGCACCAATAAGCAAACTGATGAGTTTCTGAAAAGCATTCATATCACCAAAACTTTCGACAAAAGGCGGGGTTTGCATGATAATGTAGATTGGCCCCAAACAGGAGACTATATCGGTAACGAAAAAGAATATAAAGGCGAAAGTGATGGCTTTGTTTTTAATACCTACAATGCGGTTATTAATGCTTATTACTACCGAAACCTGATTTTGATGCAAAAAATAGCTAATGTTGTAGGTAATAAAGCAGATGCGCTTACTTACGCAGCAAAAGCCAAAGTAGTGTATAGCTCTTTCCTGAAAACGTTTCAAGACCCTGCTTCAAGGCTCATAAAAGACGGCGACAGTACCAATCATACTTCTCTGCACGCCAATATGTTTGCCTTGGCATTTGGGCTCATTCCTGAAAAAGATGTAAACAAAGTAGTACAATTTATAAAAAGCCGAAAAATGGCTTGTAGCGTGTATGGCGCTCAGTTTCTTATGGAAGCTTTGTACGAAGCCAAAGAAGCAGACTACGCCCTTGAATTGCTTTCGTCAACTGCTCAACGAAGCTGGTATAACATGATTCGGGTAGGTTCAACCATTACGCTAGAAGCATGGGATAAAGTATATAAACCGAACCTTGATTTGAATCATGCATGGGGCGCTGCGCCTGCCAATATCATTGTAAAAAAACTCATGGGAGTTGAGCCTTTAAGCCCTGGCTTTGAAACTTTTCAGGTTAAGCCTCAACTCGGCAGATTGACCTTTGCCAATCTTAAAACGCCAACTATCAAAGGGGCTATTTTAGTTTTGTTCAAAAAAGACGCCACTTCTACCATTATGGAAGTTGTAGTGCCGGGAGCAACAAAAGCACAAATATACATACCCTTTGACGACAAAAAGCCTAACCTAAGTATCAATGGTCAACGCCGTACTTTGCCTAAAAAAGACGGCTATTTTGTAATGACCGATGCAAAATCGGGCACTTATACATTTGAATTAAAGTAAACTTGATTATAAACAGTTTTAACAATGAAGAAGAAATATTTATTAACTATACTCATTTGTTGGCAAATGCTCACAGTGGGATTTGCCCAAAAGCCCAATATCATTTATATATTAGCTGATGATTTAGGTATCGGAGATGTTTCTGCTTACAATCCGAATGGAAAAATACAAACCGAAAATATCGACAATCTTGCCAAATGTGGAGTTAAGTTTACTGATGCTCACACAACATCATCGGTATGTACGCCCACCCGTTATGGAATTATGACAGGACGGTATAATTGGCGAACAACCATGAAAAAAGGAGTTTTACATGGTTATGATACCCCTTTAATTGACCCTAAACGAGAAACGGTGGCATCGTTCCTACAAAAACAAGGCTATAAAACAGGCATAGTTGGTAAATGGCACTTGGGTTGGAACTGGGGCAACATTGAAGAAGGGCCAACAAAAGTAGATTTTTCGAAACAAGTGAGCAATGGCCCAAACGGCAATGGCTTCGATTACTCATTCTGTATTCCGGCATCGCTCGATATGCCGCCTTATGCCTATGTAGAAAATGGCTTTTGCACAGCTATTCCTAAAGATAGTTGTGAGGGCCGAAAAGGCATTGAGTTATTCAGGGCAGGGCTTAGTGCACCCGATTTCAAGCCAGAAGAAGTAATAGGTAAGTTTACCGAAAAAGCACTGAGTTTTATCAACCAAAATGCCAATAAAGACAAGCCATTCTTCTTGTATTTTCCGTTAGCAGCACCGCATACACCTATTTTACCTATTGGCGAGTTTTTAGGTAAGAGTAAGGTTTCGCCATACGGAGACTTTGTTTTAATGGTAGACGACGTAGTAAAACAAATTGTTGCTACGCTCAAGAAAAACGGTATTTATGATAATACCATAATCGTTTTCACTTCTGACAACGGCTTTGCCAATTCGGCCAATCTGCAAGCGCAATTATCTAAAGGGCACAATCCATCGATTGATTACAGGGGTCTGAAAACCGATATTTTTGAGGGTGGACATCGAGTACCTTTTATCGTTTCTTGGGGCAATGTTATAAAAAAAGGTAAAGTATCAGACAAACTACTGTGTAGCACCGATTTTTTCAGAACAGTGGCCGAACTGAACAATGCTCAACCGACAGATGATACTGCCGAAGACAGCTATAGTTTCTTGGGCGAAATAACCAATAAAAAATCTAATTTTGAGCAAAGGGCTTCGGTTATTCATCATTCTTCCAATGGCTTTTTTGCCATTAGAAAAGGCCATTGGAAACTGATTATGTGCTCGCATTCGGGTGGAAACGGCAAACCTAAAGCTGATAGCGAAGATGCCAGGGGGCTTCCGCCAATACAACTCTACAACCTCAAAAATGATATAGCTGAAACCCGAAATGTATATGCCGAACACCCCAAAATTGTGAAAGAATTAACAGATTTGCTAACTAAACATATACAAGAAGGCCGAAGCACAAAAGGCAAAATACAGGCCAACGATGGGCCTACACATTGGAGTCAACTAACATGGTTAGGCAAATAATTACATGAATAAAATTTATAAGCATGAGTAAAGTGAAGTATATTCTTTCGTTTCTGATTAGTGTTTTTATAATCAAGACCTCTTTTTCGCAAAAAGCACGCCCTGTCGATATGGTAAATCCGTGGATTGATACGGCAAATTCGAGATGGTTCTTTTTTAATTCAGCTTCTCGACCATTCGGAATGGTTAATTTAAGCCCTGACACAGGCATAAATTCTGACTGGGGCTCGGGGTATCGTTACCACTCCGACAGTATCAAGTGTTTTAGCCACGTGCACGGCTGGCAATTATCAGGCATACCTGTAATGCCAACAACCGGAGATTTTAAAGGACATTTAGGTAATAAAAGTTATGGGTCGGCTTTCTCGCACAATAATGAGATTGTTAAACCAGGCTATCATAAAATTACTTTAGATGCCTATAACATAACTGCCGAACTCACCTCAACCACACGTGTGGGTTTTCATAAATATACTTTCCCAAAATCGGCACAAAGTAATATTCTTTTTGATTTTGCAACTTTTCTGGGGCCATCAGATACCCAGAAAGGCTACGTAAAGAAAGTTAGTAACAAAGAGCTTGAAGGCTACGCCATCATGGCTCCGACTGTGCGCCGCCCTAAAACCTTAACGGTTTTCTTCGTGGCTGTATTTGATAAACCTTTTGATACTTTCAAGGGCTGGCGAAAAGGGGAATTAGAAAAAATAGGCGATTCAATGGAGGGAGAAAAGACTGGCGTATATGTTGGTTTTAAAACTGCTCAAGGAGAAGTTCGTAAAATGAAAGTGGCCATTTCTTATGTAAGTGAAGAACAAGCCCGGCTGAATCTTAAATCAGAACTGGCTCATTGGGATTTTGAAAAAACTGTAAACGAAAGCCAAAACGACTGGAACAACTGGCTGAGTCGCATTGAAATAGAAGGTGGCACGCAAAAAGAACAAAGTCGCTTCTACACCGATTTATGGCATGGGCTTTTAGGACGCCGAATCATTTCTGATGTAAACGGAAAGTATTCAGACATGACAGGCACTGAACGTAGAATTAAACAAATTCCGTTGGGAGCTGATGGGAAGCCTAAATTTAACCATCATAATTTTGATGCCCTTTGGGGTGCGCAATGGTCATTAAATACACTTTGGCATCTGGTTTATCCTGAGGTAACAGAATCGTTCGTCAATTCGATGTTGCTGATGTATGAAGATGGCGGACTAATACCACGTGGCCCGGCCGGAGGAAATTATACATCTGTGATGTCGGGAGCACCTGCTACCCCATTCATTGTAAGTGCGTATCTGAAAGGCATACGTGGTTTTGATATTAACAAAGCCTATGAAGGTATGCGAAAAAACCATTTCCCGGGTGGCATGATGAGCAAGGCAGGCTACGAGCACAAGACCTTTAAAGGTGGTGGTATTGAGTATTATATCGATAGAGGTTACGTGCCGCATCCGCTTACCAATATCAAATATGGCTTTCACCAAGATGGCTCAACACAAACATTAGAATACGCCTATCAGGATTATACGCTGGCGCAAATGGCAAAATCTTTGGGCAAAACCGACGATTATAATCTATTTATGAAGCGTGCCGAAAACTATAAAAACATCTGGAACCCTGAAATAGGCTGGATGTGGAACAGAACGCTCGACGGAAAATGGGGAGAACCTGTTGATATACTGCGCTACGACAACGGCTGGGAAGAAGGCAACGCCGCACAATATACATGGTTTGTACCACACGATATTCAAGGATTAATAAACCTTATGGGAGGTCGTGAGGCTTTTACTACCAAACTCAACTCTTCGTTCGAAAAAGCACAAAAGCATGATTTTGTTTCAGGTAAATCGCACGATAAAGAGACATTGGAACAATATCGCAAGGTTTATATCAATTATGGTAATCAGCCTTGTATGCAAACACCATTTTTGTTTAATTTCTCGGGTTCTCCGTGGTTGACCCAATACTGGACACGCCAGATTATCGACAAAGTTTATAGCGATATGTCGCCCGACTTTGGTTATAGCGGAGACGAAGACCAAGGCTTAATGGGTAGCCTGGCAGTTTTACTAAAAACTGGTATATTCTCTACCAGCGGTGGTACTACGCCAAAGCCTTATTATGAAATCAGCAGCCCTCTGTTTAATAAGATAACTTTCCATCTGAATCCGAAATATTATAAAGGCAAGGCTTTTGTGATTGAAGCGCCCAAAAATTCGGCAGATAATGTGTATATCCAATCAGCACAGTTAAATGGTCAAGCACTTAGCAGACCTTGGGTAATGCATCAGGATGTTGTAAATGGTGGCAAACTCACCTTAAATATGGGGCAAAGCCCTAATAAAAACTGGGGCGCTAAGCAAGAAGATGCGCCGGTGTCGATGTCATCAGAAAAATAAACAATATGCCATAAATACCCCTGATCTCTTGAGGTTGGGGGTTTTTCGTTTAAATATCAGCCCAAAACACTTACAGGCTTTTTGTCTTCACCTATGGCTACAAAAGTAAATATGCCTTTTATGGCCTGCTCTCTTTTCTCTTCATACATTTCTTCTTTGTAGATTTCTACTTCAACATCAAGGCTTGTATTACCTACTCTTATAATTCGGCCTACAATCTCGATAATCGTATCAGCCGGAATAGACTTAGTGAAATCTATTTTGCTTGACGAAACCGTAACAACCCTTTTGCGGCTAAATCTGGTAGCGGTAATAAAAGCTACTTCGTCCATCAGGTGCATGGCGGTGCCACCAAATAGCGTATCGTAGTGGTTGGTTGTATTAGGGAATACCACTTTAAATATTCTGGTTTCTGAAAACTTTATTTTTTCTTCTATGCTCATTCTATTAGGGTAATAGTTGTTGGTTCTATAACAAGTTTGTGCTATTCATCTTTATCTTTCTCAATAGCCAGAAAATGCGTTACCTGCCCCTCGGTATTTTTAAGCGGATAAATCTTGATTTCGCATAGATAAGGCTCATTGTCTTTTCTATAATTTATCAGTCGGGCACTTACAGTTTCATAGCGTTTGAGTTGTTCGCTTATTAACTCAACTTGTTTTTTGTTGGTTCTGGCTCCTTGTAAAAAGCTTGGTTTTTGGCCTATTGCTTCTTTTGGTGTATAGCCTGTCATATTAAGAAAATTGCTGCATACCCATATAATCTCTTTTTGCAGATTTGTAATAACAATCGAAAATCCATGAGCCAATAACTTGTTATAATCTAAATCCAGCTCCCATTTATGAAGTTTAATAAGCTTTTTAAGCTGCGTAACATCTTCCTGAATCTGGATATGCCAGGGTAAGAGCGGATTTGCAATGTCCCACGAGAGTGGAAGTTTCGATTTGGGCAAAGACTCCAGGCGTTTTCTTAAGTTAAACATGGTTTTATCTTTTATATGAGTAAGTCCTTGCTGACATTGCACCAGAAAGGATTGATTAGAATGAACCTGTTTAAATTTATTTCTTTGCCTACGAATGGCTGATTTTTACTGCGCGGCAGCCGCTCATTCTCGTCATAAAATAAAAAATTCAAACAGGTTCTATAAATAACTATAAAGCCTCGGTTATGTTTTTACGAACAGCTTCTGCAGCGGCTACCATGTTTTTCAAAGCGGCTTCTGTTTCAGGCCACTTACGGGTTTTCAGACCACAATCCGGATTCACCCAGATATTTTCAACAGGCAATACTGTGCTGGCTTTTTCGAGCAAGTGCACCATTTCTTCAGTAGTTGGTACACGTGGGCTATGAATATCATAAACACCCGGCCCGATTTCGTTCGGATAATTAAACTCATTAAAAGCTTCAAGTAGTTCCATCTGCGAGCGTGACGTTTCAATCGTTATCACATCGGCATCCATAGCTGCTATGCTTTCAATAATATCGTTGAATTCTGAGTAACACATGTGCGTATGAATCTGCGTTTCGTCTTTTACCGACGAAGAAGCTACCCTGAACGAGCGAACGGCATTATCCAGATAAGCCTTTCTATCAGCTTTGCGCAAAGGTAAGCCTTCTCTGATAGCCGCCTCATCAATCTGAATAATCTTTATTCCAGCTTTTTCTAAATCACTCACTTCATCTCTGATAGCCAAAGAAAGTTGAAGCATAGTTGTGCTACGAGGCTGGTCATCTCTTACAAACGACCATTGCAAAATAGTAATTGGTCCTGTAAGCATACCTTTCATATATTTCTGGGTAAGCGACTGCGCAAAGCTCGACCATCTTACCGTCATTGCTTCTGGTCTGTCAATATCACCAAAAATAATTGGCGGTTTCACACAGCGTGAGCCATAGCTTTGTACCCAGCCATTTTGGGTAAATACATAGCCGTTTAATAGCTCGCCAAAGTACTCAACCATGTCGTTACGCTCAAATTCTCCGTGCACCAATACATCAAGGTCGATATTCTCCTGCCATTCGATGGCACTTTTAATGTGTTCTTCAATTGAAGTTTCGTATTGCTCAGTACTAAGGTCGCCTTTTTTGTATCTGGCTCTTAGCTGACGAATATCGTCTGTCTGAGGGAACGAACCGATTGTTGTTGTAGGAAACAAAGGAAGGTTGAGCAAAGATTTTTGCTTTTTCTGACGCTCAACGAAAGGACTTGTTCTTTGCGCATCTGCTTCTGTCAATGCCGCTACTCTTTCTTTTACAACAGGTTTATGAATCAGGGCAGAAGCTCTTCTGCTTTCGATACTTGCCTGATTGGCTGTCAATAATTCTTGTTTACCATTCGCTGAAATTTCGTATAAATCGTTTACTTCGCTAAGTTTTTGTTTAGCAAAGGCCATCCAATCTTTTATTTGTGCAGGGAGGCATTCTTCGTCTTTCTCTAATGCTAAATCACATGGCGAATGAAGCAATGAGCACGATGGTGCAATCATTACACGGTTTTCGCCAAGTTTTGCAATAGCTTCTTTGATGAATGTAAGTGATTGCTGATAATCGTTTTTCCAGATATTACGGCCATCAACTACACCCAAAGAAATAGCAGTAGACTCTTTTAATGAGCCTAGAATCTCAGTAAATTGTTGAGGATAACGCACTAAATCAACATGAAGAGCCGCTACCGGTAATTGAGAAGCAGCCAACAGGTTATCTCTCAAGCCATCAAAATAAGTAGTCAACAAAACTTTCAACTTAGGAAATTTAGTGCTGAATTGCCCATAAGCTATACGTAAAGCATCTTTTTCGTGGTAGCCTAAATCTAAAGCTAAACAAGGCTCATCAAACTGAATCCATTGTGCACCTAAAGCCAAAAGTTTTTCAATAATTTGCTCATAAACAGGCAATAAAGCTGTTAGGAGGTCGAGACGTTTAAAACCGTCTTCTTTTTCTTTACCTGCCAATAAATAAGATACCGGGCCTAATATTACAGGTTTAGTGCTAATACCGAGCGCCAAGGCTTCTGAGAACTCATCAAAAATTTTGCTTGATGATAATTTAAAAGTCTGGTTCTTTACAAACTCGGGTACAATAAAATGGTAGTTTGTATCATACCATTTGGTCATTTCCATGGCTTTTACATCAAGGCCATCTTTCTGATAGCCACGTGCCATAGCAAAATACTGGTCGAGCTGGTTGTTGGCAGCGTTGCCACTCAGAATGGCATCATAACGCTCAGGAATATTGCCTATCAGCAAGCTATGGTCAAGCACCTGGTCGTAGAAAGAGAAATCATTAGACGGAATAAGGTCAATGCCTGATTGCTGTTGTAACAACCAATTCTGACGGCGAATCTGCCCTCCGACTTCCAATAATTGAGATTGAGAGATTTTGCCTGACCAATAAGATTCACAGGCTTTTTTGAGCTCACGATGGCTTCCGATTCTCGGATAACCAAGATTGTTTTTGAGCATACGATTAAAGGTTTTAGTGAAACAAAAATTTGGATATTTTTGAACTTCCCTTTTCGTATGCTTTCACTGAGAAAGATACAAAAGACGCACACCACTAAGCTGAAACAAGGATTTGTTCCGGCTAATGAAATGTTCAACGCCTGACTACTGCTCTATGTCGTGAAAGCATTCGTCAATTCGTTTAAGGCAAGTCTCCCGACTCGTAACAGCCTTTACCCTCCTTCTCATCTTTTCAGACAATGGATTAAAATGATAAAAACTTTGCCCTTCATTCAGGGCAGTTACTCACGGTTGCACGTCAGCTCGTGAATGACACACGATTCCTTTTTAATCAGCCGAGAACACTATTATAATATTCTGACCAAACCTATAAACGGCAATTGATTGAAAGAACCCTTGCAAAGTTAGCAAAAAAATCTAAAATTCAATGCAATTTTAGAAAATTTAATATGTAAACATAGTTATATATAGAATAATTAACTACCATATCAACAATAAATAGATATTTTACTAATCAACACAGAAATTTTTTTCAAGTAAATCATCTATAATAATTTTTATAGATTTAGGTTTTACACTAAAAAAATGAGCTTTATAATGTACTTGCCTCTACCAGCCCAAGCAATAGAAACGCTTCTTTCAGCATGACAAACAATGTAGATATTTATGTTTGGTTTGCTGGTAACGAGCCCTCTTATCTAAAGACGAGACCACAGCTTGTAAGATTGATTCAGCTAAATTGCTGATAGGATATAAAAGCAAAAGAGGTAATTACTTGATTACCAAATAATTACCTCTTTTTGTTGTTGACCCACTAGGATTCGAACCTAGACATACAGAACCAAAATCTGTTGTACTACCCTTATACTATGGGTCAATCCTGAACTTGTGGGTGCAAAAGTAGTATTTTTTAAATAACGACGCAAGTATGAGCAAAGAAAAAAAATAAAATTTTACCAATTATTTACTTTTTCATTAATCAGGTCTAATAAAAACTGTGTTTTGACACCAATTTGCCCTGAGCCCAGCACCGCATCATCGACTCTGGTGATAGGTAAAACACGTTTTGTAGTACTTGTGGTAAACACCTCGTCGGCCTCTAGCAGTTCTGTAAAGCTCACAGCACGTTCTTCAATCTTGAAGTGCCCTTTGGCTAGCTCAAGCGTTGTTCTTCTGGTAATGCCTTTCAGAATATCGGTATCAGGTGTAATTAAAGTATCACCTTTAAAAATAAATACATTACTTCTGCTCAGCTCGCTGATATATCCGTTTTTATGATAGAGCACATCTGAAGCCTTAGCGGCTTTAATATCCTGTTGCAATATCATATAATGCTTGTAATCGGTACTTTTTACTTCTGGTAAATCTCTCACAAACTCATACGCAATTACTTTTATGCCTGCAGTATACTCTTCCGGTTTTACAGGATGTATGTCTTCACTGATAATAAGTAGGTTTGGCTTGCTCATCGAAACGCTGTCTTCTGAGTAACCACCTGTTAAAATAAAGCGTATGGCGCAATCATCTAAACCCGACTGTTCTACCAATTGCATTACTACTTTATAGGCTTCGTCTTTCTCAATCGGGTTAGGAAGCCTTAAAAGCCTTGCCGAGCGTTCATATCTTTCCCAGTACCAATCCCACTGAAACGGGCGACCATTGTAGGTACGGAAATAATCGAAAAGACCATAGCCACGCAGTAGCCCAAGGTCGGTAATGTGTACGTTGGTTTGCTCTACAGAGCCGATTTTGCCATTAAAGTAGCAGTGGTGAGCCATTGGTAGTGTTTAATTTGTTTGCCTATGCAAAAATATCATTTTCCTGTATTTGTCTCAAAAAAATCTCCTTTATTCCAGGTTGGTCTTTCGGGGTTTTGTGCTATCAGGTAGCTTATCAGAAAGTTTACCTGTGCGTATTTCCTTCCAGCCGACCACACGAAGGTATCATTTACCTCGTCAGATGGTTTATGGTAATTGGCTTCTCTCCATATTTTTACTTTTTCGGCCAGATTTTTCTCTATCGTAGTTTTTTTATAGCCGTATTTGATATGTAAAGCCGGAATACCCGCTTTTACAAAATTATACTGGTCGCTTCTTACAAAACGGCCTTCGCTTGGGTCTGGGTCAGGCTCTACGTTCAGGCCAACATAAGAAGCGGCTTCTTCAACTACTTTCAATAAACTGCTATGCTCGGCACCCAAAGGTGCTACCGACTCTAAAGGAGCCAGAATAGTAGGCATATCGGTATTGATACCAGCTACAATTTTATCTTTAGGCAAAGTTGGTAAAGCCGTAAAATAGCCTGAGCCTAAAAGCCCAAGTTCTTCGGCAGTAAGCATAGCAAAAACAACCGAACGCTTTGGTTTTGTAGCCAACTTTGAATAGGCACGGGCAATTTCTATGGCACAAGCCACACCAGAGGCGTTATCGTGCGCACCATTATAAATAGAATCACCGTTGATTGGTTTTCCTACACCTACGTGGTCGAGGTGGGCCGAGTGAATCACAAATTCGTTTTTCAGTTTAGGGTCTGAACCCTCAATTTTACCTATTACGTTGTAGCTATTAATGTCTTCAAAATTCGACTCATAATGTCCGCTGATAGCACTTTTAAGTGTTTTGCTTACATAAGAGCCTTTTTCTAATGCCTGCCAGATGGTATCTAAGTTTTCGTTTTCGGCTTGCATCAGTTCTTTTAATAAAGTTACCGAAATACCACCAGCTGCCTGAATCTTACCACCTAATGCAGAGGCTGAACTTGCTCTTTTGCCGTCAGGCAGAACAGACGCACCAATGCCATTTACCGACATATTGTTGGTTATTGCTCTAAACTGAACAGCACCGCTGGTATAATTACACACCAATACGCCAACAGCTCCGTTTTTAGCGGCAAATTCTTGTAAGGTAGCAGGGTACTGTAAATGCAATTTTACGTTGGCCGATAAATTGTCTGGCACTTTACGTAAAATAACAACTATTTTGCCTTTTACATCAAGATTTTTATAATCCTGAATATTGATTTTTGGTGCATCGAAGCCTGTGCCTACAAAAGCCAGAGGTGCATCAAAATCAACCGATTTTTTTTCAGGATGCGGATACACATAAAAATCGGTGCCTAATACGAGTGGTTTTTTATCGCCATTAGGCAGGGTTAATACCAGAGAAGTTTTATCTTTATCTAATCGGCTTTTGCGGAGGGTTACTTTTTGAAGGTAAGAACCATTTTCTCCGGCAGGTTGCAGGCCAATCTCTTTATATTGTTTTTGCACATAGTCTACGGCCATCATAAAGCCCTCTTTACCGGGTTGTCGGCCTTTTAGTTTATCGTCGGCCAGATACACCACATGTGCTTTTATTTTATTAGAATCAATCTGATTGATAGCAGCCTGTGCATCGCTATTGAGAGCTTTCTGAGCATTACTCAACAGCGGAAGTAAAGCAAGCAAAAGACAGAATGTTTGTTTCATGAATTGTCTGTTAGGGATTAGTTTGTCGAAAACTTTTCCGCTAAGTTAAGCAAAAAATGCTTAGGTGGGGGTTAGAAGGGATTAAAAGTGGGGAACTATGCCCCTATAAAGTAAAATTTCAATAAACTATTTCTTATTGGTTATCATGTTATCAACCCAACATCCTTAGCATGCGCAATAGCTTCATCAGTGTGTTTAAACTGGCAAAAATGAATATTTTTGTTAGTGATGGTATTCAGCATTCCTAGCGTTAACTCTTCTTTTTGCGGGCTAATGTTACGGATATAGATTGCCGCAATCTGCTCAGAATATTTATTGGCAATACTCATATAAATTTCCGGGTCTTTTTGTGAGTTATCACCCAGTAAAACAAATTTTTGTTTCGGAAATGCGTGCAAGATTCTTGTTACCCGTACCAGTTTCCCTTGGTGTTTGGTTGCGCCGGTTTTAAGTAATTGGTACCATCTTTTTATCTGGTTGAGCAGAAATGCCCCTTTTGGTAAGCCATTATGATTAAAAAACTCAACTAAGTAATAGTATAGATTCCATTCGCTACTCGAAACATAAAAAAATGGATTCAATAAATCAGGGCTTGTATGGGCTACTGAAAGCAACTGATAAAACTTTACTACATCGGCAAAAGTTTTTCGGGTATGCGGGTTTTTAGTAAACATAACACGCAACTTTTTGCCTGTATCAGCCGAATGAGATACTAGAACGGTATCATCAATATCAGATATAAATCCGTATTGAGTTGAATGAGGTACAAAAATTTCTCCTTTTCCTGAAACAATAGTGCCGTTTTGCTCATTTAGTAGATGAACTGTTATCTCGTGCCAACCTGCCGCCACTTCGGTAGTAGATTGCCATTCAAATTTGAAGAAGCCGTCCGACTCGGTTGTGGTATATAATTGTTTATTTCCCCATTGCAAACTAACACGAACATTTGGTAATGGCTTTACCGAAAACAGCTTGAGTAACTGTAAAGCATTTGTGAGCAGATTATCGCTGAACTTACCCGACTTGGCCGGTTTATTTGCCAAAACATGGCCATACACTACCAGATTATGGGTGTGTCCATAGCCATGATAGACTTTTACGGTAGCATCTAAACTTTTATTTTTCATCATGACGCAAGCTAATACAAGAATACTTTTTATAATTAATCCTGGTTCAGGCAAAAATAATACTGATTGGGCTTCTATAATAGCCGATTACTTTAAAGTAACACAGCATATCGTTAAACTTTATGAACTCACAAAAGACTGTAATATAGAAACAATAAAACAGGAGATTAAGTTATTTCGACCACACCAAGCAGTTGCAGTTGGAGGCGATGGCACGATAAAATTGGTGTCTGAATGCGTGATGAATACCAGCATCAAATTAGGCATTATTCCGGCAGGGTCAGCCAATGGTTTAGCTAGCGAGCTTAAAATAAATGCAGATAATGCCTTAGATATAATCTCAAAAGGCTTTTCTCAAAAAATCCACTTAACTAATATCAATGAGCAATTATGTATTCATCTAAGTGACATTGGGCTTAATGCCTATGCCATGAAAAGGTTTAAATATCAGAAAGTACGGGGTATGTGGGGCTACTTTATTGCTTCTCTGAAAGTGCTGATGCAAAATCCGAAAATGGAGATAAGTATGCGGATTGATAAAAAAGCTGTTAAGATGAAAGCCGAAATGATTGTAATTGCCAATGCAACACAATATGGTACAGGAGCAGTGATTAATCCGATTGGGCGACTTGATGATGAATTATTTGAAGTAATAGTGATTAAAAAAATATCTCTTCAGGAAGTTTTCAAGATGGTTTTTACGCATAAAGAATATGATTTGACTAAAACCGAAGTTTTTCAGGCTAGTTCATTAGCTATGCATTCGGCCAGGAAAGTACATTTTCAGATTGATGGAGAATATCTTGGAAAAATAAAGAGTCTGAATGTTGAAATAATCCCTAAGGCTCTTGAATTGGTTGTGCCTGAAACTTTGATTTAGTCTAAACTGTCAGCAGTCCGACATTCTATTTTTTATAGCTCCATTATATTTGCTGTGCAAATCAACCAAAATATGTCTGAATCATTAGCCATTTTATTACTCACAACCCTTATAAGTTTTGTAGGCTCAATACAGCCCGGCCCTGTAAATCTGGCGGTAGTTCAGGCAACACTTTCACACAATTTTAAAGCTGGTATATGGGTAGCTATTAGTGGCACAATACCCGAAATCGTTTGCACAATAATAGCCCTCAAAAGCCAGAGTTTCTTATCGAAAAACCAACGATTATTTGAAATTTTAGAACTGGCCGTTATTCCTTTTTTTTTAATAATTGGCATTTACAGCTTTTTTAACTCCTCAAAATCAAGTTTAGAATTAAAACAGACTACTCAATTAAAAGCAATTTTCGGCGGATTTATTAAGGGCATCCTTAATCCTCAATTATTACCTTTCTGGGTAGTTGTTTTGGTCTATCTCCAGTCAATTTTTAGTTTTCAATCATATACTTCACAAATCTCTTTTATCCTTGGGGCAGCTTTGGGTGCATTTCTTATTCTGCTGATTTTTGTCTGTCTGACAAACCGTTTCCAAATCAGGCTGCTAAGTTTATTTGACAAGTATGCAATTAATAAAGCTATTGGTTTATTTTTTATTGGTCTATCAGTATTTCAAACTTTCAGAATTTTTCTGTGAATTGTCATTGAGCCGACAATTAGGTTTTTATTAATCTACCAATTTTGTAAAAAATTAAATCTCAATCAGCATGAAAAACAAACTTGTTCAAATAGTTATCCTATCACTCTTTTTTACCGGAAGTATTTTTGCTCAGGAAAAAGCTTTTTACGAAAAAAATGGAGTGGCTATTAATGGCTATGACCCCGTAGCCTATTTTACCGAAAGCAAAGCTATTGAAGGCAAAGAAGCGTTCAGTTTTGTCTGGAACGAAACTAAATGGCTATTCAGTTCTCAGCAAAATCTGGATGCTTTCAAAGCTAATCCGGCTAAATATGCACCACAATATGGAGGTTTTTGTGCCTTTGGTGTAAGTGAGAAGCATAAATCTCCAACCGACCCTGATGCCTGGACGATTGTAGACGATAAACTTTACCTGAATTATAGCAAAAAGGTAAAAGAACTATGGTCGAAAGATATTCCTAACCGCATTCAAAAAGCCAATGATAACTGGCCTTTGCTTAACAAGCCTAACGAATAAACTTAAATAACACCGAAATGAAACTCAGATCTTTTTTTATATTACTCCTCTTAGGTATTTCAGTTATAAGTTTTGCCCAGAATGCCAACAGAGCAAAACAGTTTAACCTCGAAAACGGTTTGGCAATACAAGGCTACGACCCAGTGGCTTATTTTAATCAGAATAAGGCTTTAGAAGGCAATAAGCAATTCAGTGCAAATTTTGAAGGGGTAACTTATCGTTTTATCAATGCCGCTAATAAGGAAGCATTTTTAAAAGACCCTAAAAAATACGAACCTCAATATGGTGGCTGGTGTGCGTATGCGATGGGAGCAACAGGCGAAAAAGTAGAAATAGACCCAGAAACTTTTAAGGTTTTAAACGGCAAACTCTATCTTTTTTATCATTCATGGACCAATAATACACTTCCGAAATGGAATAAAGATGAGGCCAACCTTAAATTGAAAGCTGATAAAAGCTGGATGAATATTTTTCATTAATTGCGCTATAAAGTCAAATGAAAACACTAAAAATAGTCTCTTGGATTTTACGAATTTTAGCTTCTGTTATTCTTATACAAACCCTTTATTTTAAATTTACGGCACATCCTGAATCAGTAGAATTATTCACGAAACTTGGTGCTGAACCCTGGGGGCGAATTGGTACAGGAATTTTAGAGTTAATAACAGGAATATTGCTTTTAATACCCACAACAGCATTTGTCGGGGGGCTTCTTGGAATGGGTTTAATGCTTGGCGCAATAGCGTCTCATATACTGGTAATCGGAATAGAATCAAAAGGCGATGGCGGCCAGCTTTTTATACTGGCAATTATTGTTTTAATTTGTTCGGTAACTATACAATTTATTCATCGTAAAGAGGGCATCGCATTTGCAAAAAAATACCTTCCCAAATCAATAACTCAATTTTTCATAACAACTACATGAAAATACCGCTTTCAATAATAAAAATCTCCAATTACGAATACTGGCCGTGGTGGTTTTTTTATCTGCCAATGGCTCCTTATTGGCTTTATCTGGTATTTAAAACCCGTTCGTTTACTTATTTTACTTCTGTAAATCCGGGTATTGAGGCAGGGGGTTTTTATGGCGAAAGCAAAATTGATATTCTAAACAAAATCAATCCACGGTTTTTACCAAAAACCGTTTTTATTGATAAAAAAAGTGATTTTGAAAAAGCTATTCATTTAGTAACAAGCAGTTACTTGACATTTCCACTAATTGCAAAACCGAACATTGGCGAAAGAGGCACAAATGTAGCCAAAATAGAAACGATTGCTCAATTAAAGAACTACCATTTAACAAGCCCAGAAGATTATATAGTACAAGAGTTTATCGATTATCCTATTGAATTTGGTGTACTTTTTAGCCGCTTGCCAAACGAAAGAAAGGGAAAGGTTTCGTCGCTGACAATGAAAGAATTTCTGACTGTAACAGGTGACGGAAAATCTACCATCAAAGAGTTAATTGAGGCCTCAACCCGTGCCCGATTTCAATTAGAAGCGTTAGAGTCAAAATTGGGTGAAAATATTCATGCAAGCCTTCCTGCAAATGAAAAGCTTTTACTAGAACCTATCGGTAATCATTGTCGGGGAACTAAGTTCATAAATGCCAACCATTTGATTAACGAAAAACTAGATGATGTCTTCAGCAGAATTGCTGAAAGTTTCGAAGGGTTTTATTACGGCAGATTCGACATGAAAGTAGCTAGTATCGAAGATTTATACCGGGGCGAAAACATAAAAATAATGGAATTAAACGGTGTCAGCTCTGACCCTGGCCATATTTATGACCCAAATTATCGGCTTTGGAAAGCCTATCGAGATTTACGTTGGCACTGGAAACGTAGTGCCGAGATAAGTATTCACAACCAAAAAAGAGGGTTTCATCCACTACCGTTTAGCAAAGTCTGGGCAATAATTAAAAAGCATTTTATGTAGATATATGATACATTGAGTATATTAGCAGAGAATATTATCGAAGGCCTTTATGAATCTTGATACAAAATATTGGTATCTGCGAGACCATAAACTTTTCAGTGTACTTTCTTCATCAGAACTGAAATCAATATGTATGATAACAAACTTCAAAACTGCCATGAAGGGAGAGATCATCTTGTTTTCACATGATGAAAATACAAGGGTTTATTTTCTCAAAAAAGGAACACTTAAAATTGTAGAAATAGATGAAAAGGGAAATGAAATTGTAAAAGATGTTATACAAAAAGGTGATATTTTCGGCGAGTTTACTTTAACCGAAACTCAGTCTGATGAATATGCCGTTGCAGTTTCTGATAATGTGATTTGTTGCAGTTTCAGGATGGACGATTTTGAAAAATTATTAGAAAAGAACCCTCAGTTAGGTCTTTCATATACCAAATGGATGGGATTCAGGTTCAAAAGGCTTCAAAATAAGTATTCAAACCTCATGTATAAAGATGTGCGAACTCGTTTTATGAGTTTTTTAGACGAATGGGCATCAAAAGAGGGAACAGCCACAGCCAATGAAGTTACGCTTAAAAATTACCTTACCCATCAAGACATTGCCAGCTTGATATGCAGCACTCGCCAGACAGTTACCCAACTTTTTAATGAATTCAAAGAGAAAGGTATTTTAGACTATTCCCGCACTGAAATCATCTTTAAAAAAAAACCTTGAAGTTCTTGTAGTTTTCTGAGTTAGGTCGTCCAGCCGACAATCCAAATATTAATAATCTACGATATTTGTATGGTAAACTCAAAAATCATGAAGATATACCTCATAAGTTTCTGCCTTGTATGGGCTTTATTTTCTTGCCAGAAAGAAGTAATCAGACAGAATGATTTTACTTCAAACCTCACAGATTCATCTGGTAAATTCAATTCAACCGGACAAAACCTTCTATTACAAGGTAATTTTGAAAATGCACAACATAGTACCTCAGGAGTTGTAAAAGTTTACGAAGATAAGGATAAAAAACGTACCTTAATTCTGGAGAACTTCATTACTGATGCTGGTCCTGACCTCCGCATTTACCTTGCCGAAGATAAGTCTGTAACCAATTTCATTCAGCTTACCGATAAAGTGCAGAACGGTAATATTTCGTTAGAAATTCCATCAAATGCTGATTTACATAAGCAAAACCATGTATTGATATGGTGCAGAAAATATTCAGTATTATTTGGCTTTGCCCAACTAAAATAACTAATCTATTAAGATAAAAAACAATGAAGAAAATCATTCTATTTCTGTTACTGAGTCACACGTTGTCAGCACAATATTTATACCCTGCAACACAACGCAACTTCGACTTATCAGTTGCTTTTGGCTCTGCTTTTTCGCCTTCTCTCTCCTATCAGAACCTGTATGGCATTGGTAAAGCTAAGCGCTTCAAAATTGGGTGGGGTATCAGGCTAAATACTTTTTTTAGCGGCCAAAAAAATTATATCACCGCACCTGCAAGGCTTACGTCTGGCAGCCAAAGCATTGTGGCTTTATTTACTGAAAATATTGCCGATAATCTTGATACGCTACAACTAACAAAATCAAGGCTAGGCAATGTAAATGGCACAATTATATTGCAGTATAGTTTCAAAAAACTTGACATTGGGTTTAATATTGATTTTATTGGTTACTCTTTTGGCGGTAAACAAACTGGCAAATTCATTGCCAGTGAATCAAAATCATTGCATGAGACTATACAAACAGCCAAACCAACCCAATTCAATTTACTATTAATAAGCGATAGCGATATTGGTAGCCTGAATTCAGAATTATATTTCAGGTATCGGATAAGCAACAAGTTGGGGCTTCGTGCAGGGGCAAGTTTTCAATTTTTAGAATACACAACCGATAAAACTTTAACTTTTGAAAATGACCGTTTCCGCCATAAAACTTTGCTGCCCTTTGTAGCAATTACTTACACACCTATTAAAAAGACTGCTAAAAATGCTCGATAATCATTTCAAAAATATTCTATTGGTGTTTTTCTTGTTTGTAGGTTTGATATCTCATGCGCAAAGTTGGAAGCCGACTACTGCAACAATAACATTCAAAATAAAACATGCATTTGGTTCAACTGCCGAAGGCTCGTTTAAAGGTTTTGCAGGTGTTATAGTTTTTGACCCTAAAAACCTCAAAAATACAAACCTGAAAGCCAGTATTGAAGCCAAAACTATTGACACAGGTTTAGATATACGCGATAAAACGTTAAGAGGTAGCAATTACTTTGATGCCGAAAATTACCCTAAAATTTCGATGATTTCTACCAGAATCGAAACAGGAGCAAGCGAAAATGAGTTTATAGGATATTTCAACTTAACAATTAAGAAAACTACCAGAAGCATAAAAATCCCTTTTTCTTTTGTACAGAATAATTCAATTGCGCAATTAAAAAGCACTTTTGAGGTAAACCGATTAGAATACGGAATAGGTGGAAAGAGTTCGCTTCTTAAAGATATTGCCATAGTTTCAATCACCTTAAATGTTCAACAATAAAATGACACGTCAAGCATCAATAGGAGTAATCAAGCAACTTAGAGACTTACTTAGTCAGCTAACCCCACACGAATATACCGAAAACCTTGCGGTGCTGAATCATAGCAGTATAGGGCAACATGTAAGACACACGATTGAGTTTTTTCAATGCTTAATTAAAGGCAGCTTAATTGGCATAGTAGATTATGATGGGCGGGAACGTAATCTGTTAATAGAGACCAATCTGCCCTTTGCACTAAATATTTTAACTGATATTGAGCATAGTATTACAACTGAACCAGATCTATGTAGAAAACTTAAGATTAGGGCAAATTATGATGGAAGCAACTTTGAGCTTATAGAATCTAATTTCATGCGTGAATTGGTATATATGATTGAGCATTCTATCCACCATTTTGCCTTAATCAGAATTGGTATTCAAGAGCATTTCAAGCATATACAAATCGAGCCAACCTTTGGCGTTGCGTATTCGACCATTAAATACAAACAAGAAATTTTAGTTTTTGAAAACTGATTATTGCATTTTTTAACAGATAAGATTCGAGAGATTCGAATTATTTAAACAATTCTAAATTTTTCAATAGTCATGTGTGTGCTGACTTATATCCCTATTGCCAATAAGGGTTTTATTCTTACCTCCAATCGTGATGAAGCTGTATCACGTGAGGCGGCCACTCCACCCAGAAAATATATGATTAACGGCCATCATGTTTTTTTCCCGAAAGACCCCCGTGGTGGCGGTACATGGATTGCCAGTAGCGGAGAAATCACCTTGTGTCTTCTAAATGGGGGTACTATCAAGCATATTCCACAACCACCTTACAGGCAGAGCCGAGGTAAGGTTATTCTCGATTTCTTTAAGTTTAGTACCGTAAATACCTTTATTGATGACTATAATTTTACAGGAATTGAACCATTTACATTAGTGATTATTCAAAATACACATGATTTAATAATCTATGAGTTGAAATGGAATGGACAAACACTTTCTAATAAAACAATAGACACATCAGAACCTCGAATCTGGTCGTCGGTTACGCTTTATTCACCCGAAATTATTAAGATGAGAGAAAAATGGTTTAGCGATTTTTTGCAACAACCATTAAATCCTGAAAAAGTGCTGAACTTTCATAAATATGGAGGTGTGGGAGATATAAGGAATGATATCAGAATAAACCGTAATAATGTACTAAAAACACTTTCAACTACACAATACGTAATTAATGAGAAATTTTTTACAATTTATTATGAAGATTTAGTGACCAATAAAAAATATAATTACAGAGTGATTGAGTAATATCTGTCAAATCTATTTCTGATATACGGTAAGCTACTTATCATAGAGGCTATAATGTTTATAGAGCCAATAATTAAAAGGCTCATTCATTAGCCCGAAAAATATTATGCTTTTTATGTAGACTTACCAAAATCTATGCTTAAATTTAATCCCCTCATAGGTTTTTGACCTGACAAATCTTCATCGTAAAAATAAAAAAATATGAAAAAAATATTCTTCGTAGCACTACTTGGTTGTTTTGTAAGCACCGCCTATGCTCAAACCGATACGCTTACAACAGATAAAGTAGCTAGTTATGTAGATAAACAAGTAATCGTAAAAGGTGTAGTAGCCGGCGCAAGACGCTTTGAGTCGGGCGAAAGAGCTCCACTTTTACTTATAAATTTAGATGAGGCATACCCTCACACGCCGTTAACAGTTGTATTGTATAAAGAAGTGCTAGAAAAAGCCTCTATTGATGTTGATGCACTCACAGGTAAGAAAGTAGTAGCCAGCGGAAAAATAAGTGTTTTTAAAGGCCGAAATCAGTTAGTAATTGAAAAACTGGAAGACCTAAAGATAAGCAACTAAGGTTTTATAAAATAACATAAACAACAAAGCCACTGCTAGTAATAACGGTGGCTTTGTTGTTGTTTATAAAAAGGCTTTTTAACCTATCATTAAAGACTCACGGCGTCTCATTTTTCCTGCCGGGATACCAAACATCATTTTGAAACGACGGCAGAAATAAGCCGTGTCTTTATAGCCTACTTCATGCCCAATGGCACGGATGCTCTTCTTCGATGTACGTAATAAATTTACGGCTGCTTCCATACGTTGATACTCGATATAATCTTGCGGATTAATACCCGTTAGCATCTTGAAATACTGCCCTACGTAGTCTTCTGATACGTTGGCTACATTTGCCAATTGTTTGTTAGACAAATCACCGGCCAGACTGTTCTTGATATAAGTAAAGATGTCTATCAGACGAGGGTCTTTGAAATATGTACTATTGGTTGCCAATTGCTCTACAAACATTCTGTGTTTTAAGATATGGCGCACAATCTCAATCACAATTTCTTCGGTCTTGTTTCTGATTACTCTTCCACGACCAACTTCATCAGAGAAGTCTTCTTTCAGAATATCATAAATCAAAGACGCAAGTTTTGAGTGCTGCTTGATAAAGAACGGAGGAATATCTAGCGAAGTAAAGAAGTTTACAGAATCAAAAACCTTTGCTTCGAAGTTTATCAAGCCAAATGAATTAGGCACTTTGCCGATAACCGTTTGATCTGTCATTGACTCAAAATAGCTCTCACGACGAGTCATGAACTCTTCAAACGAAATGTTTTTAGGCTCTCCTACACCATAGCTAATGGTTGCGGCTTTTCCGCCTGGTATGAAAAGCAAATCTCCTGCCTGCACACGCTCATCATTGCCAGCCAACTTTACGTCCCCGTCATATAGTATAAGAATAGAGTTCTCAACGTCATAAACGTTTTTAATCTTAATCGGTTGTAAAATCCTTATGTGGCGTGCTTTAGCAAATTTCACACCCAGAGATTCGATAATCTTATTATAATCTTCCATTTTGATAGGAGAATTTACGTGATAGCTTAGAATACTAAACGCAATGTATTAACTAATATTGGACAAAACTAATATTTTCCACTTTTTTTTCAAACAAATAAAAAGCAAAAGATGTTCCTTTAATTATATTTTTTTACAACAATAGCACCGTTTTTCTAAAAAAAGTCTAATTTGAGTCATATAAAAACGTAGTGCTATAATTGAATTTTTAAGTAAAATTCCAATATTATATGCCATTTTCATAGCAAAAAAGGCTCAAAAAGAGCCTTTTTTAATACAATGAAATATGCGTTTTGTGCTAAACAATCTGTTGATTATTTCAGAATTTCACGGGCAATTACAAGTTTCTGTATTTCAGACGTACCTTCATAAATCTGGGTAATTTTTGCATCACGCATTAAACGTTCTACATGATACTCTTTCACGTAGCCATAGCCACCGTGTATCTGTACGGCTTCAGTTGTAGCCCACATAGCTACTTCTGAGGCAAAGAGTTTAGCCATAGCCGCTGCTTCAATAAAATCTTTCTTTTCATCTTTCAGGCGAGCTGCTTTATACACCAATAAGCGGGCAGCCTCAATTTTTGTAGCCATTTCGGCCAGTTTAAACTGAATGGCCTGATGCTCACTTATGGTTTTACCAAAAGCCTTACGTTCTTTCGAGTACTTTAACGCTAGCTCATACGCTCCGGCTGCTATACCCAAAGCCTGGGCTGCTATGCCAATTCGGCCACCGTTAAGGGTAGTCATGGCAAATTTAAAACCGAAGCCATCTTCACCAATTCTGTTTTCTTTAGGTACTTTTACATCGGTAAACATCAATGAGTGCGTATCTGACGAGCGAATACCCATTTTATCTTCTTTCTTTCCAACCTCAAAACCATCCCATCCTTTTTCTACAATCAAGCAATTAATGCCTTTGTGCTTCAATTCAACATTAGTTTGCGCAATTACCAGCGAAACCGAAGAAGTACCTCCGTTGGTTATCCAGTTTTTTGTACCATTCAACAAATAGTGGTCTCCTTTATCAATAGCAGTAGTGCGTTGAGAAGTTGCATCAGAGCCCGCTTCAGGTTCTGATAAGCAAAACGAACCTATTATTTCGCCACTTGCCAAACGTGTAAGATATTTTTGTTTCTGCTCTTCTGTTCCAAAACTTTCTAATCCCCAACAAACCAATGAGTTATTAACCGACATCACCACCGATGCCGAAGCATCAACCTTAGAGATTTCTTCCATTGCCAGTACATAAGAAATGGTATCCATGCCACCGCCGCCATACTCAGGCGACACCATCATACCAAAAAAACCCAACTCACCCATTTTTTTTACTTGCTCATGCGGGAATTTTGAATGTGTATCACGTTCTATCGCGGTAGGTAGTAGTTCGGTTTGTGCAAATTCACGAGCGGCTTCCTGTACAGCCAGGTGCTCTTCAGTCAGATTAAAATTAATACCTTCTATTGATGAAACTGCCATAAGCTTATAGTATTTGATTGATAGTATGTGTTAGCATATAAAAAACTAGCTAGAAAAAGATAGTTTCAAACAAATATAAATAGAAACAAAATAGTATGCAAGCATACTATAATGAAGATAAAGAAGAAATATATCAGTTGATGAATTTTGTTGTTGTGCTTAGTATATGTTTTGGGGGCCTGATAAGCCTATAAATCTTTCAGAATATTCTTCAATACTGCTTGCGCCGACCACTCTCTGTTAGCAGCCTGCTGGATTACCACCGACTGATTATCGAGCACCTCGTCGGTTACTTTCAGGTTTCTACGCACAGGGAGGCAGTGCATAAACAAACCATTGTTGGTTAAATCCATTTTTTCTTTGGTAATCATCCACGATGGGTCTTGTGTTAACACTTGCCCATAATGTGTGTACGACGACCAGTTTTTACCATACACAAAGTCGGCACCTGCCAGTGCTTCGTTCTGGTCATATATTACTTTGGCATTGCCTACAAATTCAGGTGCTAGTTCGTAGCCTTGCGGGTGTGTAATCACAAACTCATAGTCTGTCATATTAACCCACTCACAAAATGAGTTAGCTACCGCCTGTGGCAAGGGTTTAAAATGCGGTAGCCAGGTTAGCACAACTTTGGGGCGTGCTACTTTTTTACACTCTTCTATTGTGATTAAATCGGCTAAAGACTGACAAGGATGGCGAGTGGCCGACTCGAGATTTACGATTGGCACACCTGCATATTGTCTAAATTTCTCCATCACAAGTTCACGGTAATCGGCCTCACGGTTTTGTAAACCAGCAAAGGCTCTTACGGCAATTATATCGCAATAGCTGCCTATTACAGCAGCCGCTTCTTTTACGTGTTCGGCTTTGTCTCCGTTCATTATTACCCCGTCTTCCATTTCAAGCTGCCAGCTATCTTGCCCCACGTTCATAATCATCACATTCATACCCAGATTCTCGGCTGCTTTTTGTGTACTCAGGCGGGTTCTTAAACTCTGGTTAAAGAATATTAAACCTATGGTTTTGTTTTTTCCTAACGCTTGCTCGGCAAAAGGTGCTTGTTTCTGACGAATCCCCTCATTCACTAAATCCTGAACACTTTCAACATCTTTCAGCGAAATAAAATTTCTCATCTTTCCTTTATAAATAATCGAATAAATACAATAAATAACACTCTTTTACACGGGTAGGGTAATAAACCCTAATGCCTTGTTTCAGACACAAAATCAATAAAATTCCCTGGTTATTCTTTCACAAAAGTATAGGTCAGGAAATTTGCCACAAATATGGCTATTTGAAAAATAATAACAAGACCCTATTGATTTAATTTTTTAGTAAGCCAAAATAAAGGATAACTCACAACCAGAAAGATTAGCGCATAACCACTACTCTGAATATCCTGATAAACAGCACCAATCAGAAACAAAAGCGAGATAACTATCAGTAAATACGGAATAAACGGATAACCCGCCACCTTATATGGCCTTGGTAATTCGGGCTCTTTTTTGCGTAGCATAATAAGGCTGGCAAAGCCTGCTATATAACACAATACAAAAAAGAAAACGGCAATGTCGGATAGTTTTTCGCAGGTTTCTTTTCCGCTCAGAATCAATAAAATAGAACAGATGCCAGTGAGTGGCATAGCTATGGCGGGGGTACCGCCACTATTCACTTTCTGGGCTGCTTTAAAGAATAGCCCATCACGACTCATTGAATATATTACTCTTGGCGAAAACATAATCTGTGCATTGAGCATACCAAAAATAGACAACGTCAGAAAAAGCGTAACTACCTTGGCAGACTTTTCGCCAAAAATCAATTTAATGGCATCAGACGCCGCCAGTTTTGAGTTAGCCAACTCGTCCATCGGCATAATGTATAAGATAGCCAGATTAACCAACAAATAAATAGCAATCACAACCAGTACTCCACTTATCATTGATTTAGGCAGATTCTTGGCAGGGTCGGTGGTTTCTTCTGAAAAGTAGGCGGCTGTATGCCAGCCATCGAACGTATAAAATACCGATTGAAGCGATACTATCAGGCTTGTCAACAAAGCAGGGCCTGCTACTTTTTGAGTAGTAGCCACCAAAGCTTCACTTTTTACCTCACCTCCGTAAACAAAACAGGCAATTACAAAGGCAAATAAGCCAATAGCCTTTAAAAACGAAATAATCTCCTGCGAACGCCCCGCTGATTTAGTGCCTAACCAGTGAAAACCCATTAGCAAAATAAGAATACCAATAGCCATGTATCTGATTATTGGCTCAACTTCGGGCATCATTAAGGCAACAAACTCACTCATGGTATACGCACCAAAACCAAGGGCTGCCACTGTGCCTAGCCAACTTGTAATGCCTGTAACAAAACCTACGTAATCACCAAAGGCACGGCGGGCATATACATACCATGCACCGGCTTTAGGTACAGAAACGCCCAACTCAATAGCACACAAAACCCCTAAAAAAGCATAGATACTCACCAAAACCCAAACCAACATAATAAGTGTAGGGTCGCCCAGATTAGCAGCAATAGGACCGGGTTTACGCAAAATACCCGTACCGATTGTTCCGCCAACTGTTACTGCAATACCAAAACCAACACCAAGAAGTTTGAGAAGTTCACCTTTGTTTTTTTCAGAAGCCATACTTTCGTTTTATTAATTTTAACGAATATAGCAATTAATCAGATAAATAGAAGAAAAGCAAGATTTTGCTTTTCAAAAAGAAGCAAATATCAAACAATAGGTTAGCACGTAAGTCGCTCAATGTCAACTATTTACAAATACAGAAATTTAATTAAAAACGTAGAAAAAAGTTTGTTTATTTTGATATAGCCCAAAAAAATATTTTGGCTGAAAACACAGAGTTTTAAGGGGTAAAATAAAGCAAGCCCTATTTTACCCCTATTAACATTACAATTTTACACGCACAGCCAGCAAGAAGTTTGTGCCAGCTTGTGGGTAATAAAAGTTTTCGGTAACTACTTGTTGGCCATATATATAGCTATATGTATAGCCATTGGCTTCATACAAATGGTTAAGGATATTATTAGCTAATAAGCTGAAAGTAATCTCTTTTACGATTTTCGGATTAATTGTATAGTTTGCACGTAAATCGTTCACAAAAAAGGCATTCAGCTTCCGGTTTTCGTCCGAAGTATTGTCCATATACTGTTTACCAACATACTTAGGCAACCAGGCAAACTCAAGATTTTTCAAGGGCGAATAAGACAACTGCCCGCCCGCTATCACATTCGGCGAAAACGAAATATCTGTTTTAGCAAACTGATTTACTCTATCGGCATCGCCATCATAATTCACAATGGTTTCGCTAAAGTTTCTGATTTTATTCTGGCTGAATGTAGCGTTGGCATTCAAGCGCCATTGTGATGCAAATTTCCAGTTGGCAACCAATTCAATACCAGCCCGGTAGCTTTTCGGTACATTTACACGAATCGCCTCTCCTACCCCATTTACCTGTCCGGTAAGTACCAATTGATTTCTATAGTTCATGTAATAGAAGTTCGCATCAAAACTCAATGTCTGATTTGCCCAACGATACCCCGCTTCTAAATCTTCCAAATGTTCAGGTTTTGGAACTTTTACATTATCTATAAAATCGGTGCGGTTAGGCTCTTTATTCCCAACTGCATAAGAAGCATAGAACGAAGCCTGATTGCTTAGCTGATAATTCAAACCCAGCTTAGGGTTAACAAACTGGAACGAAGTCTGGCGGGTAATATCCTGCAATTTATCTGCAATGCCATTCATATCGTAAGATACCGTACGGTATTGCACATCACCAAACAGATTGAACTTATCAGTTACTTGATAGAATGCCTTTGCAAAAATATTAAAGTCGGTTTTGATAGAACGGCTCTCATACCAACGATAATCGTTAGAAGGAGTCAAAGCAAATTTCGTCCAGATTACCTCGCCATAGTGGTCGCCATCATATTTGTTCCATGCACCGCCAATATTGGCTGATAGCTTTTTATTGCTCTGATAATCGAACGAATAAGTAATGCCATAAAAGTGGTTATCGAGCCATTTTCTGCGTACCAAATCAGAATGTGTAATGGTATCGCCACCTATGGCCGAAACGGGCAATTTATAGTTGGCTAATTCGTCCATTTCTCTGAATTGCTCATAATATCCCTTTCCTCTTGTATAATGCAACGTCGGATTAAACGTCCATTTTTCGCTTAGTTTAAAAGAAGAAATCAACTGATAGTTATCTTGCTGATAGTTGTCTACCTGGTTAGGGTATGTGTAAGGGTTAAAAGTTCTGTTGCTCTTCAACAATCTTTCCGGTACGCCTTCCCAAGCCTGATAGGTAACTTCTTTACCCGAAAAAACATTGAGCCTTACAAAATTGCTTTTGTTGTAATAGCCTGCCGATACATAAAACGATTTCAGGTCTGAACTTGCTCTGTCAATATATCCGTCCGACGATAGTTTCGATAAACGGGCATCAACCACAAAATGGTTATTCAGCAAACCTGTACTTGCCATAATATTGGCTTTCATGGTATTGAAAGAGCCATACGTAAAGTTGGTTTCGCCAAAAGCCTCACGCTCATAACCCAAAGTACTAATATTAAGACTAGCCCCAAAAGCACCTGCGCCATTAGTTGATGTTCCGACCCCTCGTTGCACCTGAATACTTTGCACACTAGAGGCGAAATCGGGCATGTTTACCCAGAATGTCCCCTGCGACTCAGAGTCATTATAAGGCACCCCATTAAGCGTTACATTGATACGGGTAGGGTCTGAACCACGAATACGGATACCCGTGTAGCCAACGCCGGCGCCGGCATCAGAGCTCACCACAACCGAAGGTAATTGATTCAATAGAAACGGTAAATCTTGCCCAAGATTTTGTTTTTTGATGTCTCGCTTATAGACGTTTGTAAAAGCCATACCAGTTTTTTCGTTAGCACGGGTCGACTTCACAACAACTTCATTCAACTCACTGATTCTGGCAGAATCTTCCTGAGCAAAGGCAATTGAAACAAAAAAAAGTAAGAAGGCAGTAGTAGAAAAGGTTTTTCTAAGCGTTTTTGGTACGCTGGTTAAAAGAATACATAAAACATTCTTTGTTAATTTTTTCATTGAATTACGAAAATTTTAACAAGGCAAAGGAGTAAAATCTTGTGAGCTTTTGGCTCTTAGTGAAACAAAATTTTAAATGGAATTTGTAAACAGTCTTATAGCTGCGCACACTATAAAACTATTCTCTCTCCCTTCGACAGAATTACCTGTATCAGGTTCGATGGGTATAATCTCAGCCCGTTATATTAAGGCACCCCTTTTGAGATAAGTTTTGCAAAGAAAACGTTTTTTCACGAAAACTTGTTTATATTAGTGATAAGAAATTTATAGCATCTCGAAACGTTGTTAATTCTACCCAAATAGCAAACAATTTAGTGTGGTATAGATTTTGTGATTGTATTATTAAAATATAGGAGAGATTATGACTCAATTTATGGTGGAATTTGATTTGCCAGTGCCTTTCCCAGAAGGTTTCATTGCCAAAATTCCTTATCAACGAATTGCTGTAAATCAATTGTTAGAAGAAGGAAAGCTTAATTCATATGCGCTGTCGGCCGATAGAAGCAAACTCTGGTGCATTGTGAACGCCCAAGACGAACTTGAAGTAATGGATATTATTGCCGAATTTCCATTAATAGACTATATGCACCCAACCATTACAGAACTCATGTTTATGAACTCTGTGGTGATGAAAGTGCCTACGTTTTCATTGAACTAATCGATGCGTGGTCTGTTGAAGACCACGCTTATAAATATTTCTGCTTACCAAAACCTATGCCTAATTTTCTTGTTGTCAAAGATTTAGAATTACCTGCCGAATACTCAATCATCGAACTAGATGGCCATAAAACGCTTACGATGCGAGGCTTTTATGAAGAAATCGGCGATGCACTCGCTTTTCCTGAAGAGTTTGGTTTTACAATCGAATCGCTTGATGAAATGTTAAGCAATTTATCGTGGCTGGAAGACGAAAAAATAGTAGTGTATATTTCGCCTTCCGAACATTTTATAGAAAAGGAACGGAACCCTGAAAAAATAGGCACATTACTTAATCTACTTGATGCCATTTGTGAAGACTGGCGCTGGGAAGATAGCGAAGACCTACCTAAAAAAGAGCTAATCTTTGCGTTTTCAGATAGTGCTCGTGTAAGAGGGCTACTCGACAAACAGGAAATAAGCTACCGAACAAGCACCAAATGAATTTTACGCTGAGAAGATGGCAGTCGGGCGATGAAAAATCATTGGCTGAAAATGCCAACAATTATAAAATCTGGAAAAACCTGAAAGATGTTTTCCCTCACCCTTATACCATTACAGATGCGTATGAGTGGGTAAAAATTGCCGCAGATTCGGCAGAAAACTTTGCCATAGAGGTTGATGCTAAAGCCGTTGGAGGCATAGGTATTATGCTCAAAGACGATATTTATCAGAAAAACGCCGAGATAGGCTACTGGCTCGGCGAAGCCTACTGGGGTAATAAGATTATCTCTACTGCTATTACCGAAGTAGTGCAATATACCTTTGCGTATTATAAAATTCACCGCATTTATGCCGGAGTTTTTGAGTACAACCTACCATCAATGAAAGCGCTTGAAAAAGCAGGTTTTGAAAAAGAGGCTGTTCTGAAAAAATCTTTGGTAAAAGAAGGCAACCTCTACGACGAGCACATTTATGCCAAATACCGTGAAGTTGTTTAGGATTTTAATTTCAGTTTAAAAATAGTGGTATTTTGAGCGAGACAAGTCAAATGATGAAGCCCCGAATGGAATTCCATAGCAGAGCTATGGTTGAAATTATTTGACGAAGGCGTAGCTAAAATAACGCATTTTTAAACGAAAGAAATAATCCTAAACAACTTCAGTATATAAATTATAAGCCCTCTATTTTTATATGCTTGGTTTCAAGGTATTCAAAAACTGCATTTCTTGATAACTCTACGCCATAGCCTGAGTCTTTCCAACCTGCATAAGGTGCATAGTTGGTATTTACAGCACCATTGTTAATACATACTGTTCCGGCTTCCAATTGCTCGCCTAATAACATACTTGTTTTAAAATCTTTGGTAAATGCATAAGCAACCAAACCATAATTGGTATTATTGGCTTTTGTGATGGCTTCATTGAGCGTCTCGAAAGTTTCTACAGGCACAATACAGCCAAAGGTTTCTTCTTGCATTACTTTCATTGAATCATTACAGTTATCTAAGATAGTAGGCAGAAAATAAAAGCCTTTTTCGTACTGTTCCCCCTCTGGTGCTCTGCCACCTGTTACAAGTGAAGCGCCTTTACCTATGGCATCTTCTACGTGTAGCCTTGATGTTGCTACGCCATCAGCCGTTGCCATTGGGCCTAAATCTACAGCGCCATCGCTTATGCCATCGCCAATTGTTAATTTTTCTGCCTGTTTTTTTAATTCGGCTACAAACTCCTGATGTTTGGATGTATGCACATACACCCGATTGACACTACTGCACGACTGCCCCATGTTTCTGAATCCTTTGTAAGCAACTATAGCAGCAGCATTTTTTATATCGGCATCTTCGCAAACAATAGCCGGGCATTGGCCGCCAAGTTCTAAAGAAATTTTCTTTAGGTATGGGGCTACGGTTTGCATGAGTTTTCTTCCTGTTCCGGTTGAGCCTGTCATGGCTACTTTTTTTACTACTGGATGTTTCACCAGACTATCACCAACCACAGCGCCTTGGCCTGTAAGCACACTAATCACCTTAGCAGGAACACCACCATCGACCAAAGCCATACAAAACGCCATAGGCGATAGCGGTGTAACAGTAGTAGGTTTTACTACTACCGAACAACCAACAGTCAAAGCTGGCCCGAGTTTCCACGATAACAATGAGACAGGATAATTCCAGGGGGTAATCAAGGCACAAACGCCTACCGGATAGTATTTCACCATCGAAAAAAGCCCTGTTTTCTCGGTCTGATTCACATAGCCTTCTACCCGCACACCCTCGGCAGCAAAATAATCAAGCGTATCGCACGAGCCTATAATTTCAGATTTCGATTGATTGAAAGGCTTGCCTTGCTCCATAGCCATAAGCATACCAATGCGGTCGGCTTGGGTACGCACGTAAGCTGTCGCTTTTTTTATGATACTCTCTCGTTGATAAGCCGTCAACTTTGACCATTCTTTAAACCCTTCCTGAGCCGTTTCTACTGCCAGATTCACATCTTCTTGTGTTGCACGGGCAATGGTAGCGATAAGCTCACCATTAGCCGGAGAATAAATACTAATACTAGATTCATCAGCAGCAGGCAGTGGCTTTCCATCAATAAAAAGTCCCCAGTTACGTCCCTTTATTTCGGCTATCAATTCGGTGTTCATAAAATCTTAAAGATTAGGTTTAATACTTACTTTCAGTGCCTCGCCCGATTCCATCAAAGTAAATGCCTCGGTGATTCTGTCTAGTGGTAGTATATGGGTAACTATTTTATCTGACGGAAAATTCTTTTTTTGTACCAAAGCCGTAGCAGCCTGAAAATCACTCATTTTTTCAGAATAAGAACCGCTGATGCGTAATTCTTTATAATGCAGATGGTTGGTATTTAACGTGGCAAACGGATTCGTTTTTGGCAAACCGCCAAAATACTCAACCCGTCCGGCTTTTCCGGCTATTTCCAGGGCATCGGCTTGTGCCTGTGCAACACTTACGGCCACTATTACTACATCGTAGCCTAATCCTTCGGTAAGTTCAAGTGCTTGCTCTAAGTGGCTATTCTCTTTATCTACCTTTATTACATTGTCAATATCAAACTGGGCAGCCTTTTCCAAGCGGGTTTGCATCACATCATACATATCTACCTGCTGCGCTCCCTGAAAACGAGAAACAAGGGCGTGCATTACGCCAATAGGCCCTGCACCAATAATGGCTACTTTATCTTTTAAACCAATTTCCAGTCGTCCTCGGCCATGTGCATTTATTACACAACCCAAAGGCTCGGCAAGGCTCAGGTATTCTGAGGGCATTTCTTCATTTACCTTAAATAACTGCCTGCGGCGAACAGCTTTTGCAGGCACTTTCATGTAGGGAGCAAAAGCACCATCAAGATGATACGACATTGTGGTACGGCTCTGGCATAAATTCTCACGCCCTGCTTTACAATAGCGACACTCCCCGCACGACAGCACAATGTACATCAATACCCTATCACCTACTTTTATATCAGTTTCTGTGCTTCTTGACTCCACAACCCTACCACAAAACTCATGGCCCAAAACACGTGGCGGGCTTATTTTTTTATCTCCATGCCTGTAAGTTCGTAGGTCAGTACCACAAACATTGCAGGCTTCTATTTCGAGCAATACCTCGCCTTCTTCTAAGCTTGGTATGCCTACTTCTTCTATTAGTATTTCTTCTTTCCCTCTATAAACCGCTGCTTTCACTTGAAATTATGGTTTAGTTAATAAATAAAAACGCCCCAACTTGTATAGACAAGTTATATATACAAAGGTATAGATACAAAAAAAGTCAGGCAAGTTTTTTCAGAAGAAAATTTCAGAAAATGCAGCCATTAGAAAATGAAAATCTGCAAAAATGGCAATAGAAATAAACTTGATTCGATAAATATTTTACTTTTTATAGACCAGTATTATCATTTTTTGAATAGTTTTGAAGAATATACCATAACAAACACATAAAAACCTAAATAATTATCTACTCATGAGTAACTCACTTTTTCGCAGGAAAGACGTCAATAAAGCTATACAAGAAGCAAAAACAGGCGGTGAAGGGCATTCGTTGGCTAAGATTCTTGGCGTAAGAGACCTGACAACCCTCGGAATTGCTGCTATTATAGGTGCCGGAATCTTCAGTACTATTGGTTTAGCAAGTTTCAACGGCGGCCCTGCGGTGTCACTCTTATTTGTTTTTGTTGCTATTGCCTGCATTTTCACGGCTTTAAGCTACGCTCAATTTGCATCAATGGTACCTGTGAGTGGTAGTGCTTATACTTATGCGTATGTATCGTTTGGCGAGGTATTAGCCTGGATTATTGGTTGGGCACTTATTCTTGAATACGCCGTATCAAACATGGTGGTGGCTATTTCGTGGTCGAGTTACTTTATCTCTATGCTCGAAGGTTTTGGTATTCATTTCCCGATGTGGCTTGCAACAGATTACACTACAGCCAAAGAAGCTTTCGAGGCAGTTCAGGCCGGAGGAGCCGATATTAACGAAGGTACCCGAAAACTGGCCTCAGCTTTTCAGACAGCACCAGATTTAGGCTTTGCCAAGCTTATTTTCAATTTGCCGGCAGGTTTTGTCACAGTTCTGATTACTTCGCTATGCTATATTGGTATTAAAGAATCTCGTAATGCAAGCAACATATTAGTTGCCCTTAAAATGGGGGTTATTCTGCTGGTACTCATTGTTGGTGTATTTTATGTAAAGCCCGAAAACTGGTCGCCGTTTGCGCCGAATGGCGTTGAGGGGGTGCTAAGTGGTGTTGCCTCGGTGTTCTTTGCCTTTATTGGTTTCGACTCTATCTCAACAACTGCTGAAGAAGCTAAAAATCCGCAGAGAGATTTACCACGAGCCATGTTATTGTGCTTACTTATCTGCACCATATTTTATATCCTGATTACGCTCGTATTAACCGGAATGGTGAATTATAAAGAACTAAACGTAGCCGACCCATTGGCCTATGTGTTCTCTAAAGTTGGTTTCGATTTTGTAGCAGGGGTTATTTCAGTAAGTGCCGTTATTGCCATTACGAGTGCATTATTGGCCTACCAAATTGGCCAACCTCGTATCTGGATGACCATGAGCCGTGATGGTTTATTGGGCAAAAAATTCGGTGAGATTCACCCTAAGTTTAAAACTCCGGGTTTTGCTACCATTATCACTGGTATTCTGGTGGCGGTTCCGTCTCTTTTCTTTAAAATGAGTTTCTTTGTTGACCTCACAAGTGTAGGTACTTTCTTTGCTTTTATATTGGTTTGTGCCGGAGTTTTATACCTCGATACCAAAGGACTAAGCAAAGATGCCAAGTTTAAAATACCTTATGTAAATGCCAAATATCTTGCCGGATTGCTCATGCTAGTGGCGTTGTACTTTACTTATGCTGAAGGAGACGTAATGCTACATCTTGAACAAAGACCTTTGCTTTTTGTGTTCTGGCTGGTTTGGCTAGCACTTGCGGTATTGAGTTTCAAACACAATTTATCTTTATTACCAGTATTGGGTATTCTGACTAATCTTTACCTGATGACAGAGTTAGGCTGGTCTAACTGGCGCATGTTTATTATCTGGATGGTAATCGGGCTAGTGATATATTTTGCCTATGGCTACCAAAATAGTAAATTAGCCAAGAAATAAGCATGAAGTGGATAGACAAACTTGCGTGGATATATATAAAAGACCGCAAGATTTTAAGCACTCGCAGCAAAGGCAAGGATACATTTTATTTTCCGGGTGGTAAGCGTGAAGTCGGCGAAAGCGACCACGAAACACTAATCCGTGAGGTAAAAGAAGAATTAACCGTAGACCTTGTACCCGATTCTTTAGCATTTTTCGGAAAATTTGAAGCACAAGCACATGGGCACGCCGAAGGAATAATTGTTGTGATGACCTGCTATGTGGCCAATTATACAGGCGAACTAAAACCTGACGCTGA
The DNA here is from genome assembly GCF_037860775.1 of Emticicia soli. NCBI lineage: Bacteria > Pseudomonadati > Bacteroidota > Cytophagia > Cytophagales > Leadbetterellaceae > Emticicia > Emticicia soli. The sequence continues at coordinate 85,350 of NZ_JBBEWC010000001.1, forward strand.
AATTGAAGAATTAGCATGGCTCACCTATGCCGACAAGCATAAAAGCTCTGCTGTTGACCAGATTATATTCGACCATCTAATAAATCATGATTTAATTGATTAACCTAACCTCTACTCAAAGTGGCAAATTTTAAGAAAGAAATCCGCTTATACGATGCTGTTATGCTCGTGTCAGGGTCTATGATTGGCTCTGGAATCTTCATTGTAAGTGCCGATGTGGCTCGTCAGGTAGGGTCTTCCGGCTGGCTTTTAGCCTCATGGCTCTTGGCTGGAGTACTCACAATGACTGGTGCGTTATGCTATGGCGAGCTAACTGCTATGTTTCCGCATGCTGGCGGGCAATATGTGTTTTTGCAAAAAGCATACGGTAAACTTACCGGCTTTCTGTATGGCTGGTCGTTCTTTGCTGTTATCCAGACAGGTACAATTGCAGCCGTTGCAGTAGCTTTTGCTAAGTATTCGGGCGTACTTTTCCCAGATTTTATCAGTGATAAACACGAGATTTTTGCCATTGGCGATTCTTCTTTCAAACTTACCTCTCAGCGTTTACTCGCCATAGTCAGTATTATTATTCTGACTTATGCCAATACAAGAGGTGTAAAAGAGGGTAAGATTATTCAGAATATTTTCAGTACAACCAAGCTAGGCGCAATTGCCTTGCTTATTATATTAGGTTTCATATTAGGTGCAAATGCCGATGTAATTTCGCAAAACTTCTCTAATATGTTTGCTGCTACAAGCACCGCTAAAATAGGCGACGAATGGGTAACAACAGCCATTGGCGGTTTTACTATCATACTAGCTTTAGGCGTAACACAAGTAGGCACCTTGTTTTCGAGTGATGCCTGGAACGGGCTGACCTTTGCAGGTGATGAAGTAGTAGAACCAAAGAAAACAATTCCGAGAGGTTTGGCTATCGGAACAATGCTTGTAACAGTTCTTTATTTATTGATGAACGTTGCTTATTTGTGTATTCTTCCGCTAAAAGGCGACCCTAACGGCGCCGATGTGTTCAGCAGAGGTATTCAGTTTGCCAGCGAAGACCGTGTAGCAGCTGCTGCGGCTAATCTGATTGGTGGGCAAGGCTTTTCTATTGTTGTGGCTATGTTGATTATGGTTTCAACTTTTGGCTGTAACAATGGTTTGATTCTCTCAGGCTCAAGAGTGTACTACACTATGGCTAAAGATGGCTTGTTCTTCAAAAACTTTGGCAAATTATCAGAGCGTGGTGTACCTCAAAACGCCCTTTGGTGGCAGTGTTTCTGGGCTTCGTTCTTATGCTTAACAGGCAAATATGGCGACTTGCTAGACTACCTGATGGGAGTAGTAATTCTGTTCTATGCCTTCACAATCTACGGCATATTTATCTTACGCCGCAAAATGCCAGAGGCCGAGCGACCAATTAAAGCACCAGGTTACCCTGTTATTCCGATGCTTTATGTAATTGTAGCTTCAATTATCGTATTAATATTAATCAAAGAAAAACCACAGTTTACCTATCCTGGTTTAGGCATTGTGGCTATCGGTATACCAGTCTATTTCTGGTTTAACCGCAAACAATAAGCGTATATAATCTTATTCAAACGCTCTTTCTTTGAAAAGGAAGAGCGTTTTTTATCACCATGAGAAAAATTGTGTTTTTTGATACCGAAACTACGGGTTTGCCCAATAATTACAATGCGCCTATTAGTGCCGTACAGAACTGGCCACGAATGGTGCAGTTGGCTTTTTTAGTGTATAATGAAGATGCCACATTGGCAAGCAAGCATAATTATATAATTAAACCCGAAGGTTATGTGATTCCGGCCGATGCTACCAAAATTCATCGCATTACTACCCAACAAGCATTGCTAGAAGGGCATGATTTAGGGCAGGTGCTTGCACTGTTTCAGGAAACAATCAACGAATCGGCTATTCTGATTGGGCATAACGTTGAGTTTGATAAAGCCATTGTCGGTGCAGAGTTTATCAGAAAAAAATTAGACACCAAAGCCTTACTATCTAAGCGTACTTTTTGTACCATGAAAGACAAAAATGTGGTTAATTTTTGCAAGATTCCGGGTAAATATGGCTTTAAATGGCCAACTTTAGAAGATTTACATTTCAGGCTTTTCAATGAGCAGATACAAGACGCGCACGATGCAAGTATTGATATTGAATCTACCGCCAAATGCTTTTATGAATTACTAAAACGTAGGGTTGTAAAATAAAACAAACATGAGTGATTGCTTTAAATTGAGCATAAATCATGTTTTCTGAATTATTTATCTTTAAAAGCTGTAATGGTTTTTCCATCGTAACGATATACCCCGCCTAAAGTACCAAACCAGATACTTCCATCATTTGCTTCTAAAATCCCGAAAATCATGTTTTTATAAGCTTCGTATCCTGCCATTATATCGGTTATAGTTGGCTTTTGACTAAACAACGACATTGCATCATAGCGCGAAAGTGCCCATCTGTCTCCTCCACCAAAACTATACGGCTGTTGTGAACTGGTCCAGATATTGCCTTTTTTATCTTCATAAACATACCCAACAAAATTCTTATTAAAGTTAGTAAATGTTTTGCCATCATAGCGCCAAAGCCCATCTCCGCCACTCAGCCATATATTGCCTTTTTTATCTTCCGTTATCGTACGAATATTAATAAAACGATTTCCATTATGGGTCAAAACGGTAAATTTCTTTCCATCGTAAGTAAACAAATTACCCCTTGTGGCAAACCAGAATTTTCCTGTTTTGTCTTCAATAATAGAATTAACATCATTGTCGTTAGGATTCTTATCAGCCACTCCTTCATTCATCTTATAGGTTCGAAAAGATTTACCATCATAACGGCTTGCGCCGCCTTCAGTACCAAACCAGATATTACCGCTTTTATCTTCATAAATATGCGGAACCCGGTCGTTAACAAGTCCATCTTTAGTTGTAAAATTCCGAAAGGCTTTTCCGTCATGATAATACACACCTGAACCGATAGACGAGAACCAGAAATTTCCTTTCTTGTCTTGTAAAACATCAAAAAAACGGGCAGAACTTACCCCTTTTGTGACATTGGTAAAAGCCTTTCCATCATAGCGAAAAACACCATCAAACGCCGCTATCCAGATATAGCCCTTCTTATCTTGCTTTATATTACGAGTGATAGACAGAGGCCCGTGTGAAGTAATTAACTTATTGGTGTCTGATAGGTAGTAGCTTCTTGACTGGTTAGTTTTGTTTTGTCCATTACACAACGTGCAAGAAACAAATATCAATAAAGCGTGTAGATATAAGTAATTTACCATTTTCATTTTGTTATCAGGTTTTTTAACAAACCTACAAGTTTCTACGCTACGTATTATGAGCGAAAGTGTAAAAAAAGGTTAATGAAATGTTAAAATTTGAGGTATTAGACATAAAAAGACCTTCTGACAGAAATTTACGTTTTTGACTCGTAAATTCTGCCAGAAGGTCCGTTTTGTTTTCTCCTTAAAAGAGAGATGAATATGATTATAAAATTATATCATCTTAAGCATACACATTCAAAGCTGAGGCTACTTCACGCACGCCCAACATCATCATGTTCGATAAATGTGTGCTAACGTTTTCTGCAAAACCTGAAAGTTGAGTAAGGTCGCTTCCCCATAATTCAGTATTCGACAATACCTTCTGCACTACTTCATCAGCCGAGTTATTCTGCCAAACGTTGTAGAAATAAGCAGCAGAATCGCACTGAATCGGGTATTGCTCTTCGCCTCTTTTACCATAATATTTGCCATTTTCTTCTTTTGTTGCTTTCATAAATAACAGATAAGCAGCAAAACCACGGGCAAAATACTGAGGCACTGTATTAAACTCTTTATAATATTTAAGTAACAACGGAATATTACGCATACGCATCTTCATGGTATATTGTAGCGTAATGCTTATCCATTGATGCTCCAGGTATGGGTTACGGAATCGGTCTAAAACTTCTCTGCCATAGCGTTGAGAAACCTTAGCATCTATTTTGTACGGAATAGCCGGTACAATTTCCGTCGTCATCAAAATTGTGATAAACTTCTCTGTTAGTTCGTCAGCCAAAGCTTCTTTCACAGTCTCAAAGCCTGAAAGATATGCCATACCGCACATTAATGTATGTGTACCATTAAGCATACGTAGTTTAAGCTCACGATACTGCTCAATGTTCTTTTCTATTTTCACACCAGGGTCGGCCTCATGGAAAGATAAAACTTCTTTTACTTTCTCGTCGCCCTCTATAGCCCATAAACGATATACCTCGGCAATAGTCAGTAAATCGTCTTTGTAGCCCAGTTTTTCGTCAAGTTCTTTCAGGCTATCGCCTTTAGGCTTGCCCGGCACAATTCTATCAACCAAAGAGTTACAAAAACTGTTTTCTCTGTTTAGCCATTGAACAAATGCGTCAGGTAACTGATTAAATGCACATAGTTGTAGCACAATCTCTTTCAGCTTATCTCCATTGCCTACTATTAATTCGGTCGGAATAATAACAACGCCCGATAAGCCTGCCTGGAATCTTTCATAAAGCCATGCCGTAAGTTTAGCAGGAAAAGAAGCCGGAGGCGCTTGGCTGATGCTTTCGGCAACATATTGCAGACCTACCTCAGTAGTATTAGAAATAACTATTTCAATGGCTTCGTTCTTAGCAGTTTCCAGAATATCGGCCCATTGGCTTTGTGCTGATAAAACACGGCTAATGGCTGCCGAAATGATATTTTCTTCTTTAGCAACGCCTTTGTCGATACCTCTTACACAAATTGTATATAGGTTATCTTGTTCAGCAAAAGCATCTGCCCCGCCTGAGTCTGTCGATTTAACAACAACAATTCTACCATTGAATATACCTTCTTTATTGGCTTTGTCGATGAAGTAATCACACAAGCCACGAAGTAAAACACCTGTACCAAATTGTAAGACTTTTTCAGGAAGTTGTGTTAAAGAAGGGTCAGCGAGTAAAGATTTATTAAGTTTCATTAAGGTTAACGTAAATAGATTGAATTGAACAAAATTAGAAAATGCGTGTTCTTATATCAACTAATATTCCATTTAATTCTAATACTTTTTTGCGATAAGACATTTTTCATCAAGTTTTTAGACGTTATCACGGGTATTTATTATCCTTTTATCAATTTCACATTTGGCGAGAACCATGAAAACTAATAATTTCGCCATAAAATAAACCGTAAAAACAAAGAATGGAACAGATTTTTACAACCGCAGCGTTGACAAGTATTCTCACACTTACACTTTTAGAAGTTGTTTTAGGAGTAGATAACATTATTTTCGTGTCTATTATCTCTTCGAAACTACCAAAAACTGAACAAAAAAAGGCTCGTCAGATTGGTTTGATTATGGCAATGGCCATCCGTGTCAGCTTACTTTTTGTATTGGGCTGGATTCTGGGTCTTGAAAAAGAATTATTCAACCTTCAGAGCATAGGCTTGCCTTTCGACATCGGTTTTAGTGGTAAAGACCTTATTCTTTTAGCTGGTGGTCTTTTCTTGTTGTATAAATCAACATCAGAGATTCACCATAAACTAGAAGGACACGAAGACAATGTATCGGCCAAGAAAACGACCTCGAAACTTTCAAGAGCCATTTTTGATATTTCAATTATCAACCTTGTTTTCTCTGTCGACTCTATTATTACCGCTATTGGTATGACCAACAACATTTATGTAATGGCCGTTTCGGTAATATTATCAACAGTTGCCATGTTGCTGTTTGCAGGTAGCGTTGGTGAGTTTGTAGAAAAACACCCTACCGTAAAAATGTTGGCTTTGGCCTTCTTGGTAATGATTGGTACATTGTTGATAGCCGAGGCATTTAAAGTACACGTACCTAAAGGCTATATCTACTTCTCAATGGCATTCTCGTTTCTGGTAGAGATGCTTAATATTAAAATGCGTAAAAACGCCAAACCGGTCGATTTACGTAAAGACATAAAATAACCTGAAATCTATTACAGGGGAATGTATTAAAACATATATTTGTGTAATCATTCCCCTGAATATACCCTGATGCAAGGCTTCTTTAAATTATTATCCTGGCTTTATACGGGCTGGTGTCTTTTTTGGTTTTTACTCATATTTATTCTTTTATATCCTATTGTTTTCATTAGTTTACAAAAAGAAGAATGGAAAATTGTAGTACACTACTGCAACCGAATATGGGGTCGTATTTTTTTCTTTATGGCAGGTATGCCTCTAACTATTACATACGAAGCCAAACTTGACCCTAAAAAAGCTTATGTCTTCTGCGCCAATCATTTTAGCTATTTAGATATTGCACTTATGGGCACGGTCATTAAAAACTACTTTGCTTTTTTGGGTAAAAGCTCAGTAAAGAACGTACCTTTATTTGGCTATATGTTTGCTAAAGCACATATTCAGGTAGATAGAAGCGATAAAGGCAGTAGAACCAAAGCGCTGACACGCTCAATAAAAGCCTTAAAATCAGGCCGTAGTATCATGATTTTTCCTGAGGGTGGTATTTTTTCTACCAATTTCCCTCAAATGGTACAACCCTTTAAAGATGGGGCTTTTTCGATGGCTGTCGAAAACCAAGTGCCTATTGTACCTATTTCTCTGGTTGATAATTATAAAGTAATGCCCGAAATACGAATGGTATGGCACCCAATAAGAGTAATTTTTCATGCGCCCATCGAAACCAAAGGCAAAACCAAAAAAGATATTGAAGACCTGAAAAGACAGGTGTATGAGGTCATTCAACCTACTTTAGATAAATACCGCGATTAATCGCTACACTATTTTAAGGATTAGCCTTACCTTTGTAGCCGAAAGAATAGTTAAATATCAAAATGAAAATAGAACAGCAAACAGTAAAGAAAATAGCTCATCTGGCACGTTTAGAACTAAGCGAGCAGGAAGAAGTGAAAATGGTAGAAGATTTATCTAAAATTCTGGACTGGATGGACCAACTCAAAGAACTGGATACTACCGAAGTAGCACCTCTTACACACATGAGCGAAGAAGTAAACGTTTTCAGAGAAGATATTGCCAACAACCAGATTACCCGTGAGCAAGGCTTAAAGAATGCACCTAAACAAGATGGTGAGTACTTTTTGGTACCAAAGGTTATTGAGCAATAATTAGTGTACCTGGTGGCTTGCAGCCCGACCGAAACAAAACAGGCTGATGGCTAACAAATAGTGGTATACGTCTATGCTGTCGATGATGGTGTTGGGCATAAAGCTCTTGTTGTAAGTACCCATCACCAAAGCCACAACAGCCAGAATCAGCCATGCGCCTATCGAACGCTCGCCTTTTATGAGCGCCCATACTCCCATCAACAAAACTAAAGGTATTGAAACAGTAAGAACAGCATTCAGTACCTGCATATTATCGGTTAGCCTTACCACAGTAAAGGCAATAAACCCTAAACCCACTACAACATACGCAAAGTTTACTGGCACGGGTTTCTTCAAAACCAGAAAAAGCGTTACAAATACCAGTGAGAAAGCACCCACCGTTCCTGCCAGATGCTGAAAAAACTCCGAAACAATAAGGGCGTAAGTTGAAGCACCTAAAAAACGAACAGCGCCAAAAGCCGCAGCAACAGTTACCGAAAGCACGAAGGCCTCCCACAATAAGCAAGCTACCAGATCAAGTTTGAATAAATAACGGAAGAAAACAAAAACACCAACCAAGGCTAATACAATATCTGAAATTGCATGAGAAATCTCCATAGTGTTAACACAGCATAAAGTGAGGGAAAGATTAGAGAAGGGAAGCATCGCTAGGGTACTTCCCTGAATGGCAAAATATCAGAAGCACAAGCTAGCCGCACCTAGAAGGCCGGCATCGTTACCTAAAGTTGCTTTCTTGATATCTAATGTTTTTATATAATAAGGCGTAAGCCAGTATTCCAATTGTTTATTTACAGCCGGCATAATGTAATCGAAAGAGGCTGATAAGCCACCGCCAATAAGTATAGTAGTAATATCAAGAATTCTGATCATTGATACTAAACCACTACCTAGCATTTCGCCTACTTCGTCGAATATCTTTTGTGCTAAATCATCTCCTTCTGCTGCTGCGGCAACCAATCCAGTAGTTGAGATAGTTCCATCGCCCGGTAATTGCGTTTTACCTGTATAAGCCTGGCGCATACTGTTGGCAAGGTCTAGCAATTCGTTTTTACCGATATTGCGCTCTAACACTTTACCATGTTTTGAAGGAATATGACCTGGCTCCATAGCGTTACCGCCGCCGCCTTTAAACACTTGTTTATCTATAATAGCTGCACCACCAATACCTGTTCCTAAAGTAACCATGATGTAGTCTTCCGGAACATCCCCTTCACCGAAATAATATTCGCCTAGAGCAGCTGCATTAGCATCATTCTCCAAGAAAAAATCATGATTCGGGAAACGCTCTTTCAAATCAGGAATAATAGTAATACCGTTGATTTCAGGGATAGCTGTGATTTCAATAAGTGTCGAGCGGTCTCTTGTAATCAGACCAGGAACACCAATCCCGACTTTCTGAACATCTTTATTTTCGCGTAATTGAATTGCTATAGCATCACCCAAACGTTCTATAAAATGTCCTGATTTACGCCAACTTGCAGTATCGTGACTATAAAAATTCGAAAGTTTACCTGTTTCTGCTTCAACAATGCCCATTTTGACATTTGTTCCGCCAATATCAATTCCCAAATATTCAGTTGCCATTTATTATAGTTTTGTTATTTTATTCGGTATGTCTGTATAAAATCTTTATTTAAACAGGTTTTTTCATATTTTCCTCAAAATTAAAAATAAATCTCACTTGAAGACAATTTGTAATAGGAAATATTGCATTTCTCTATTAAATCTCTGTTAATTCGCCTTCAGGGTGTAGCTCAAATTCCATTTCGAACAAATCAGCCAAGTGATTTTTCAGTTTTTCGGCAACCTCTTCTATAGCTACTATACGACCTAATTCTAGTGCCATAGACGTAACAGCTTTATCATCGATACCACAAGGCACAATATTGCTGAAATAATTTAAATCGGTATTTACATTAAGTGCAAAGCCATGCATGGTTACCCATCGACTCGACTTCACACCCATAGCGCATATCTTTCTTGGGTTTGTCTGTGTTTTATAATCAAGCCATACGCCTGTCAGTCCATCAATTCTACCTGCATCAATGCCGTAATCGGCCAATGTCAGAATAATACCTTCTTCCAGAAAGCGCATATAACGGTGAATATCGGTAAAGAAATTTTCTAAGTCCAGAATAGGATACCCCACCAATTGCCCAGGGCCATGATAAGTAATGTCGCCCCCACGGTTAATTTTGTAGAACTTCGCCTCTTTGGCAGACAAGCTTTCTTCGTCTAGCAACAAATTCTCCATTTTGCCACTCTTACCAAGTGTGTATACGTGCGGGTGCTGGCAAAATAGCAGGTAATTATGTGTAGGCAATTGCTCTGCAGGCTCTATAGGGCGGTTTTTTACTTTCAGGTCAATGATTTCAGCAAAGAGTTTTTCCTGAAAATCCCAGCCTTTTTGGTAATCAATTAGCCCTAAATTAATAAACCTTACTTTTTTATTAAGAATATTATTCATCAGTTTTGTAACTTTGTGATATGAATACGAGTGCAAATGTAACAATTAGGGTAGGTACAATTGCCGAATGCGTAGCGATTTCTGAACAAATACCTGAATTTTCTGACGGAATTTACGACGAAAAAGTCTACGAAAGTCGATTATTAAACACCAAATTTCTGATTTTAGTTGCTCTTTATAACCACACTCCGGTTGGCTTCAAAGTTGGGTACAAACGTGATACTGACGGCAGCTTTTATACATGGATGGGTGGGGTATTGCCCGACTACCGAAAACTGCATATTGCACAACAGCTAGCCGATACACAAGAGACGTGGGCTCTTAACGAAGGGTTTGCTGCCATTGTGCTCAAAACTCGAAATCGTTTCAGAGCTATGTTGTTGTTTGCCTTGAAAAATGGCTTTTGTATTGAGGCAGTTGAACCAAAAGAAACAATTGAAGATTATAGAATTACTCTTCGGAAAAAATTAATTAATTACCATATATAAGATACAATGATTTATCCTATTGTAGCCTACGGCGACCCTGTTTTAAGAAAAGAAGCCCGTGATATTGAGCCTAGCGAGATTGATGTAAAAAAACTTGCTGAAGATATGTTTGAAACCATGTATGCAGCATCGGGTGTGGGTTTGGCAGGTCCGCAGATTGGCTTAGACCTTCGTATTTTTGTAGTTGATGGTACACCCATCAACGAAGGTGCCGAAACAGACGAAGACATCGACGAGTCTCTTATAGATTTTAAAAAGGTTTTTATAAATGCCGAGATTGTGGAAGAAGATGGCGACGAATGGGCTTACGAAGAGGGTTGTCTGAGTATTCCGGGTATTCGTGCCGATGTATATCGCCCTGAGTTTGTAACTATCCGCTATTTTGATACCGACTGGGTTGAGCATACCGAAACCTACGAAAGCATGGCAGCCCGTATCATTCAGCACGAATACGACCACATTGACGGTATTCTGTTTACAGACCACCTTACGCCTCTCAAAAAGCAAATGCTTAAAAAGAAACTAACCAATATTACAAAAGGTGATGTTGATGTAGATTACCGCATGAAGTTTCCTAAATAACCTTATTTATATAAATGGCTGACCAAAACGCTTCTCTTCAAGACTTAAACGTTACGCTCGTGCAAACCAATCTTCATTGGGAAGATGCAACGGCCAACATGGCTATGTTGGAAGAGAAGATTTTTGGTATTTCGGCACCTACCGATTTAATAATTTTACCCGAAATGTTTACAACCGGATTTTCGATGAGTCCGGCAAAAGTAGCTGAGCCGATGAATTTGTACACCACTCGTTGGATGAAGCAAATTGCCGCTCAAACAGGCGCTGTAATTACGGGTAGTGTGGTTATTAAAGAAAACAACCAATATTATAATCGGCTTTTGTGGATTAGCCCCAATGGCGATGTTGATACTTACGACAAGCGCCACCTGTTCAGAATGGCAAAAGAGCATGAGGTTTATACCGGTGGCGACAAAAAGTTGATTAAAAATCTGAAAGGCTGGAAAATCTGTCCGCTTATCTGCTATGATTTAAGATTTCCGGTCTGGAGCAGAAACGTTAATCTGGAATATGACCTGCTTATTTATGTAGCCAACTGGCCACAAGTAAGAATGTATCCGTGGGATTCGTTACTTGTAGCCCGAGCTATAGAAAACCAAAGCTATGTAGTAGGTGTAAACCGAACAGGGCTCGATGGCAACAATGTGGTTCATGCGGGGCATTCAGCCGTTATCGATTTTACAGGCAAAGTGCTCTTCCGTGAAGTCAACAATGAAGTTGTGCATCAGCATACACTTACAAAAGCTACCTTAGACGAGTTCCGCCAGAAATTTCCGGCGTATCTTGATGCTGATGCCTTTGAGATACAATAATCAGGCTGTTTGCAAAACCGACTTTTGCGCCTTGGCTGCAAACTTAGCCTTGTATTTTTTAAGTATTCTTGATGCAATTATGCCTACTACTACTCCAGGTAAAATCCATGTGGCAATCAATATAAACGATGGCGTATTTTGTGGCATATATCTAGGCACAATGTTTACAAAGAAGGCTGTTAAGGCAGCAGAATAAGCGCCCATCATTTTGCCTCCGTGCCCCAAAAACCAATGCATTTTTTCAGGTTTCTTGTAGCCCAAGTATATCTTCAAATCTCCATAGGCATTTGCTAAACAAACTACCCCGAAAATGGCAAATAAAATAGCCATGCCACCAAAGCCCACAGGATTTACAAAACCATACATAGCATAAGCTAACATTACAATTCCACATACACCTACTCCCCACGCAGCTACCCAGTCGACAAGTGTTGGTGCAATGGCTTTCTTCATGCTCAATATACGTTTACCCGAAAATGTAGGATAAAAACTAATAACCCCGATAGTAAGAAAGAACTGATATTTTAATACCGCAGGATAAATAGCAAAGAATATAATTGTAGTAACAAATACGCCTGCCATTGCCCAATAAAAGATTTTCCCGCTTATGTTATGAGTCTTATTGCCTTTTTGGGCAATCATGGCTATTAATCCGGTTAGTAATGATAAGAATCCGCAGATAACGTGTATAACCAGAAAGAAATTAAATAGTAGCTTTTCCATAGTTTTGTATGTTAAAAAGGTGATTTACTTGAGAGTTTAGGGATTAATCTGTATCTTATCAGAATGCCATTAGGCCAATGGCAAGTGTTTTGTTTTCGTTTACATCAAAGGCACATTGCTCAAAGCTCGGAGGCCCCATTAACATCGTTACGTTAGAGAAACCAAAAGGTTCGGCAGGCATATCACCGTTCATATCCAACTGCTTATTATCATTTAAATCCTGATACAATACAATGGCATATTTACCTTCAAGAATACCCTCAAATTTCAGAGAAACTTCTCCTTCTGGCGTTACTTCTGCAATAGCTGATTTTACATTTGTCCCTCTCGGAAAACCGCTTGCATCGTTTGAAATAGAAGCGTAAACTTTGCCCTGGCGTTGTTGAATGCCTTTTACTACTACAGTAACACTATATTTGTTTTGTGCAAAAGAAGCAGTACTAATGACTCCTAAAAGAATAAAAGCGACAATTGATTTGATGAAAGTTTTCATTTGTGTTATTGTTTATGTGTTGTTTTCTGATGACACAAATGTATAGCAACAGCATAATAGCTGTCAAATGAAAGGGTTGAGTATCAAGCCTTTGGGGAGTTTGACAAAGCTTAGGGAAGAATAACAAGTTTTAGGGAAGAATGACAAAGCCACCAGAATGCGGCATTGGAAGCTTTATTTCAGTTGCTCTACAATTTCGGAATACTTGCGGGCAACCGGAACACTTAGTTCAGGAGATTTAAGGTGTAACTTATAGCCCTGTGCATTGCCTGTTACCTTTTCAACTTTATCAAGGTTAACAATAAAAGACCTATGGCAACGAACAATGTTAGGTAAGTTTATCTGGCTTTCGAGCCTTGTAAGGCTACTACGTAGCATTTCTTTCTGAATCGTATTACCTGTTTTATAGAATACGGTTGAATAATTATCTGACGATTCTATGAAAAACAAATCGTCGGCCAATATTTCTAAAATATCTTTCTCGTTTTCGGCAATCAGCTTTATCGAAGCTTTAGTTTTTATTTCCTGCGTTGGGGTTTCTTGTGCTTGTACTATTATGGTCTGGTTATATTTTTTGAGCTGATATATATAATTTGACATCACACCAAACGAAATAGGTATAATACCTATCAGTATTACAATAAAAAACATGGCAGTAAAACCCAAAGGCGAAAGCGAGAAGTAGTTAAAAAACATCTTTGAGTACAGTAGATTGGCGCAGGTAATGAGCAAAAGCACAAGTAGAATATCTACTATTTTTTTACCTACTGTCCAATTCTTCTCAGTAAAAAACCTTGGGAATAATGCCGGAAGTACAAATCTGTTAAAACTTGTGCAGGCGCTTACAATAGCCCCAAAGCCTACCAGCACCCAAAGTTTATTCGGATGTTTCCACTCATTTAAGCCAAAAGGCTGAAAAATCACAAAAAATGCAGCAACACAAGCACCTTCAATGAGGCTCCTGCGGATACAAACACCTACTGAAGGATTCGTGAAAGGATAAGGTTGCTTTAATATCTTAAACATTACTGAAAGCTATCGGCAATCTTTTGAATGAATATCTGAACAATAGACGGGAAAGTGATAATCATAAACACCACACCCCATAGCGCTCCCCACATGTGGGCTGTATGGCCAATGTTATCATATTGTTTTTGTGCCATGTATCTTGAGTAAAGCAGATACAAAATACCGAATATCCACGCCGGAATAATTGGAGGAAGTGGAATAAAGCCCATTTTTGCAGTAGGCTCAAGCATAATAAAAGCAAAAACCACTGAGGCAACCCCACCCGATGCCCCTAAAGCATTATAGCCGGAATTGTTTTTCTTACTGAAAGTATCAGGCAGATTGGCTACTATAATACCAAGTAAATAAAGCAATAAATAAAAGAAATCGGCTTTAGCACCATACAAGGCATGAAAATATGCCTCTATACCCTCACCGAAAATATACAAACTGAACATATTGAAAAACAAGTGCCCGAAATCGCCATGCAAAAAACCAGAGGTAAGCAAGCGCCACCATTCGTTGCGACGATGCGCTGTGTAGGGGTTCAGAATATACTGGTACATCAGGCGGCTATTGTTAAAAGCCGCAATGCTTATCACAACAGTAATAGCAATTATAATAACTGTTAAAGACATCGTGTGTTAGTTTTCTCGTTCAATCAACATATATATAATATCCAGCAAAGGCTTTTTGCGTTCGGCAGGCGCTTCTAATCTTTCTAAATCGTTTAGACCTTTACTGAAAAACTCATTCATTTTGCTTTCGGCCATTTGTTTAATACCCAAAGTATCATAAATATTGGTAACAGCCTTTACTTTTTCAGCTTTATCAAAACTCTGTGCCGATAGCCATTGTGCTAATTCTTTTTCCTCAGGCTTGCCTTTGGCTTGTGCCAGGGCTTCTATCAACAGAAACGTTTTTTTGTTTTCTATAATATCGCCTCCTACTTGTTTCCCAAATTTCTCAGGGTCGCCGTACACATCAAGAATATCATCTTTCAACTGAAAGCCAATACCGATGTTTGTACCAATCTCATAGAGTAGTTGTGTATTGGCCTCACTGGTTTCGGCAATCATCCCGCCTAGTTCTAAGGCAAAGCCTAGCAGAACAGAGGTTTTCAGGCGAATCATATTAATGTACTCTTCTTCTGAAACATCATTGCGTGAAGCAAAATTCATATCTAGTTGCTGACCTTCGCATACTTCTGCCGCTGTGCGGTTAAATCGTCTGATTACTTTTTTGAAGATATTGTCTTTAACAGCCGTCATCAATTCGTAAGCACATACCAGCATTACATCGCCCGATAAGATGGCAACGCTCGAGTTCCATTTTTCGTGCACAGTAGGTTGGCCACGGCGCAACGGGGCAGCATCCATAATATCATCGTGCATTAGGGTAAAATTATGAAACACTTCTACACCTAGGGCTGGTTTTGTAGCTTTCTGCCAATCATCCGAAAAAATACTTGCTGCCATAAGGCATATCGCAGGGCGCATTCTTTTACCGCCAAGCGACATCAGATATGCAATCGGTTCGTATAACTCTACGGGGCTTTCACCATATTGTGTGCGGGCAATTTCCTGCTCAATTGCTTTAAAAAAAATAGCTGACGACATTTAATCTTGTTCAAGTGAGTAGCAAAATAAAAAAAACTTGGCAACACTACCAAGTTATAAGCCCATATAAAGCATCAAAAGGCTATAATATAATACAAGTAAAGACCCGGAAACTATTATTACTTGTCCAGGTATTTCTGCACAACTTTCACAATAGTATCTTTTACGAATGGCTTTGTAACATAATCGTCCATTCCGGCCTCTATACATTTTTCTTTTTCACCTTTTACCGTTCCAGCCGTAAGTGCAATAATAGGTACTTTACCTTTGCCATTCTCAATGCTACGAATTGCCAAAGTAGCCTCAAGCCCGTTCATTTCAGGCATTTGCATATCCATAAAAATAATATCAGGCGTTTCTTTCTGAAAAATATCTACGGCCAGCTTTCCATTTTCGGCTTCGAGAATACGCCCATTCGGAAACACTGATTTGAAGATAGTTCGGGCAAAGAGCATATTTACTTTGTTGTCTTCTACTATCAAAACAGTCAGGTATCTGTCATCTATATATTGAGCCGGTTTTAGTTCATCTGTTTTATGCTTGTCTTCAACAAACCTAATAGCAGTTTTAGACATAGCTCCAAACACCTTTTGAATAGTAACGGGCTTTACCAGCCTTTGCCTTATCTGTAGCTTATCTGACTCGGAATTTATATAATCGTGTGCATGAGAGCTGTAAAGCAATATTATTGGTAGTTTCTCGGCACTAAATTTGGTTTTTTGTCGCAATAATCGCACTGTATCAAGCCCATCTATATAAGGCATATGATAATCAATAATCAACAAATCAAACTTCTCGCCTTTCTTTAGTATATCTATTACTTCTTGTCCGTTCTCTACTTCTTCATAACTAATTTTTCGTAAATCGAGCATTCCTTTTATCAGCGAACGATTTGTTTTGTTATCATCGGCAATTAATACCCGTTTAAATACCTCAATATTTTCCCATTCATCAATTTCTCCTATTTCGGTTCTAAGATTTAGGTCGAAATAAAACCTTGTTCCTTTGTTGAGTTCACTTTCTACCCGTAACTTACTTTGCATCAAGGCTAATAGTTTGTTCGAAATCGTCAAACCCAGTCCTGTTCCACCAAATTTCCGAGTAGTTGATGAATCTTCTTGTGAAAACGCCTGAAATATTTTTTCCTGATTTTGGGGTGCAATCCCTATACCGGTATCTTTTACCGAAAACCGAAACGTATCATTGTTATTCTTAACTTCTCCTAATTTTTCTACTTTCAGTTCAATTTCTCCGACCTCAGTAAATTTTACAGCATTACTTAGCAGGTTAACCAATATCTGCCGTAGGCGAACCACATCTACCCATATATAGCGAGGCACATCTACCGGAATATTAAGTAATACTTCAAGATTTTTCTGACTTGCCTGAAAAGTAATCATATCGGCTACCTGGCTCATGAGCTCGTGGATATTTGTTTTTTCGATTACTATTTCTAGCTTTCCTGCTTCAATTTTCGAGAAATCGAGAATATCGTTGATAATATCAAGTAAAGCATTGGCTGACTGGAAAACAGTTGACATATACTGCTGCTGGGTATTATCAAGCTTGGTTTTCATTAGCAAATCAGTGAATCCGATTACACCATTCAAAGGCGTTCGGATTTCGTGGCTCATATTAGCCAGAAACTCTGATTTTGCCTTAGCCGCTTGCTCAGCTTCCTGCCGTGCTTTTCGGAAAGAATATACAAAGCGATGTGAAAGAATAAGGGTTTGAAACAGAATAAAGCCAAAGTAGCCGAAAAACAAATAATAAGACGAAGGGCGTATGTACCCAAAGTACCCTAATATATTTAAGCCAACAGCTATGCCAATAGATGACATACTCAATAATGAAAAAATAGAACCTTTCCGCTTTTTTATAACTGCAACCAAAGACTTATAAAGATTGTAGCTTACAAAGAACAATATAATAAAGAAGAACAACTGCGATAGATAAGAGATAATATAGACAGGTGTAACAAACAACAATACTATATATATAAGGCTAATATACTCTGTTGCTCGTACAATAACACTGTTATCTGAATAAAGTGCTCTTACAAAACGGCTGAATAAATAGATACAAATAAAGATAGCGAAGTACTCAAGAGTAAAGGTTATTCTGAAATCAATGTTCGGAAAAACCTGATGCAGGTAATAGATTTTATCGACGCCTATTAACCTATATATATAGAATACACAGTAAAGCGCAAAAAATACTACAACCTGGTCTTTTTGTCCTAAAAAATACAGGCCAAAGAATATCAAAGCTACCATCAACAAAATCCCGGTCAGAATCAGTGTAATTGATAGCTCTGTATCCCATATATCTTCGGTATAACTATTACTACCCAGAATAATGGGCTGAGAAAAACCACCCCGATAATGGTCAAAGTTAGCAACCTGCAATACTAATTGTAGGGTATCTGATTGAGCCAGATATAGCTTTTTTGTAGGCAACCAATGTGGTGTATAGGCTTCTTTGGTAGTAGCCACTACCCCATTGCTGGCTACTGGCTGGCCGTTGATCCAGAGTTTATAGCTTGAATAAGGCGCAGGTATAAAAAACGAAATCTGAGGATTGGCACGGTGGTTTATATAAACATTTAATGTATAAGTAGCATAACCAAAGGCTTTAAATGGCTTGCCTAGTTGCTCGTGCTTATTCCAGACCTCGGTAAAGGGCACATAATAATCAGGCTTTGCAGCAGATACCTCTTTGGGTTCTAGCAATTTTTGCCAATAAAAACCCCACTCACCCGATAAATCAACGTGGTTTTTTGTGTCCTCAATTTTAAGTGCTCTTAAATCTACCTCTCCTTTCTTAAACGACTGCGCAAACGATACAGAAGAGAAAACCATTAAGCATATTAATGAAAAAAAGCAAAGGAAACCATTCTGTAAGCGGCATATCATGTGGCTGTGCACTAAGCATTTAATGTCCATCTTTAAGTCTACGCCATTTTAGATGAAAAATCAATACGAAAAACAATCAATATAAGATTTGGTAAATAAGGCCGGTGGCCCCTCTACCAAATAGCTAATTTTACTTTGAGCAGTTAGAACGAAAGCTATATAAGCCCTGACAAAGACTTACGATGTAAAACTAAAATTTTTCTGAGAAGTTTACTCAAAATAATGATTTATCAGCAACAAATGTGCCTAAAAAACACAGCTATTTACGAAAAAACAAAGCTAATATTTGAAGAGTCGCGGATTTTTGATTAAGCGGTAGTGATTTGAACAAACTATGCTTTTTGTTTAAAGAATATTCTGTAATTATGCCTAAGGCCTTTGCGTCACAAATATACAGACACAAACAAATAAAGCCCGATAATAAACTTATCAGGCTTTCAGCAAAAATCAAATGTATTGCTAGAATTTATATACTATTCCGTCGAGTTTTAATTCTTTCAGTTTCTTCTTTCCTCCTATACAATTTCCCATACATTCTTGCTGAATAAACCCAATCCCTGGTGCCAGCCAGATTGCGTGCTCTTCATCGGCCATTGCCGGAATATCAAAATAAAAACGATAACAGTCTTTAACAGACTCGCCGCCAATTACAATTGTTTCTGTTTTACTTGTAAGCTTTACTGTATAATCTCTATACTGCCAGGTGTCGTTTACATTGGCAGCTAAATCAAACCTTACCGATGTTTTGCCTTTATGATATTCTATAATTTTGTCGTTCTCTTTTCTGACATAAGAGGTATCATAGCTAGACGTAATTGCATAATAAGTTTTCTGGTCAAAAACCTTGGTTTCGTTAATAGTTCTTGTGTCTACTCCATCTATTTTCCAATAATTACCTACACTTAAAGGCAGATAAGAGGTATCAAGCCCCACTACCGAAACAGTATCTTTTTTACAAGAGCTTACAAAAAAGCTACCGATAATACCTAAAATGCAAATTACCTTTTTCATATCATTATATCAGTTAAGTTTGAATAGACGACCCTTGTATTGATAAAAGCAAGTCGAGGCATTTAAGCCTCGACCTGACACCAATTATTTTGTAGCTGTTGCCGTTACCTCCTGAAGGTTTACTTTTACGCCTGTATAATAAAGCGTTGTAGTAGCTTCAAAACCAGAATCGGTACCTACAATTACCCAGATATTACCGTTAGCATCTGACTTACCTGTAAATTCTCCGGTTCTTTTCACAATTTTGTACTTGAACTCAGATGTACCATTGCCTACGTTACCAATTACTTTCATATCTTGGCCACTGGTTGCTTGCTGCATTTTTTTGATATTCATCTCGTAGCTCTTAGTAGTAGTGTTAGCCACTTTTTTCGGCTCGATTGATGTAAGACCAATACCCATGTACACACTTCCTGCCGGAGAACCGCCTACACCAACCGAACTATCGGCAGCACTTGTAGCAAACTCAACTTCGAATGTTCCTTTGTACGATTGATTTGCTTTCAGGCCAGTCATTTTTTTAGTAATAAACATAAACAAATCATCGCTATGGTTATTACCCGAAATACGAAACGCCTTTTTTGTTGTATCTAAAGGTGCCGGTAATTTAGCATCTTTTTTGTGCGACAGTTCGTAGAATGTTTCTTCGCCTACCGGGTAGTCAGCAAAATCAGCAGTCCAGCCTTCTGCCGACACATTAAACTGGTCATTTAACGAAAGTTGTGGGGTGGTTGTTTCCTCTTTTGAACAAGCAAACAAAATAGCTACCGAAACGACACTTAAAATGATTTTTTTCATAAATTTTTCTTTGGTTTATTTCCTACATGGATTCGGTTTGAAAAAATTTGGTTGGAATTATTTTTTTCAAACTGCTCAGAAGAAACGCTATCTTGTTGATTTTCAAATAGATAAAAATCGAAAAAAAATTCACAAAATTTTATTTGGTTATGCACAAATCCATGAAACTACCGAAAAACCTCAGAATATTTTTTAGGTTTATAACTCATAAAAATTGGGCATTTTCAACCTTTTTCAATGCCTTTTTGTTAAGCAAATAAGCATAGTTTACTAGTATGAAAGCATTTATACTGATAAAACCTATCTAATATGAAAATGTGGTTGTAACTTTGCGATTTATTAGCATATTTATTGATTTTTTGCAGATTCAGAGATGGTTGTACCTTACAAAGAAAAAGAAACCGGAAAACGTGAACAGATAGCTGAGATGTTTGATAATATCTCGCCAAAATATGACCTGTTAAATCGTTTACTAAGTGGAGGCATTGATGTGTGGTGGCGCAAAAAGGCCATTTCAATGTTGCGTTCGGCTCAACCTAAAGTAATATTAGACATTGCTACCGGTACCGGAGACCTTGCTGTTGAGGCAGTAAAACAACTAAAGCCGGAAAAAGTAATAGGTGTTGATATTTCGGAAGGTATGTTGGCGATTGGCCGTGAGAAGATGAAGAAAATCGGCATGGAAAAAGTGATAGAACTCAGAAGCGGCGATTCGGAGAAATTATTGTTTGACAACAATACTTTTGATGCTGTCATCGTTTCATTTGGAGTAAGGAACTTTGAAAACCTAGAGAAAGGCTTAACCGATATGCACAGGGTTACAAAACCCGGCGGCACTTGCCTGATTGTAGAGTTTTCGAAACCTAAAACACCTATAATCAAGCAGTTATATTGGCTCTATAATTCTACTATCTTACCTTTAGTTGGCAAAATAATTTCGAAAGACAAAGCAGCTTATAGTTATCTGCCTGAGTCGGTTAAGGCTTTTCCTGAAGGAAATGATTTCTTACGGGTATTCGAAAAAGCCGGATTCAGCGAAACCAAAAGTGTACCGCTTACTTTTGGTATTTGTACAGTTTATATTGGTAAGAAAAAGGCCTGAGCTTGCTATTGATTTATAGTTGTAACCTTTTCTTGAGTTAATGAAAAATATTAAGGTATCCTTTTCTAGTAATTTAACGTTTCCCTTTAAAAAGATTTTTACCCTTACGGGAGTTTCTCTGTTCTTAGCTATTATAGGTGTGCATACTTTGTCAGCACAAGAGAACAAACGTCTTTTCCAAGGCGATTACGATGCCAAAACCGTTAGGTTCGGCTATTTTCTGGGTTTACCTTATACAAACTTTAATATTAAGTTTAATAACTATTTTGTTAATAAGGACAGCATTTACTCTATCACCTCACCATCAACCATCGGGCTTAAAATGGGAGGTTTGGTTAATATACAGCTGAACGATTATTTCGATTTCCGTATCTTACCTACAGTAGCCATTTATGGGCGTCGGCTTGAGTATCGCATTGCTAATACAACTACCAATACACTTAGCGAAAAAAAAGAATTACGTGAAACTGCTTGGTTCGAGTTGCCTGTTATGTTCAAATATAAATCGGAGCGCCGTGGTAATGTAAGAATGTATATTTTTGGTGGTGTTCGTTATGCTGTAGAAACCAATGCCGTTAACAGAAGAGGCCGCCAGCAGTTTACAACCAAAAACAACGATTTTAGTGTAGAATATGGCACCGGTATTGAGTTTTTCAGAGAATATTTCAAGTTTTCTCCTGAGTTACATTTTTCACATGGTATTGTAAATCTTGTAAACCCAGTTACGGCTCGTGGTACGGCTATCGGGGGTATCGACCGCCTCTCAACGCATACAGTTACTTTATATATCTTATTTGAATAACCCCATGAAACACATTGCCATTTTTCTGGTTCGTCTTTATCAGGCAGGTATTTCGCCTTGGTTTCCGGCTTCGTGCCGTTATACGCCTACTTGCTCACAATATTCGGTAGAGGCATTTCAGAAATATGGTTTTTTTAAGGGTTTATTACTTACCATAAAGCGTATCGGGCGTTGCCATCCGTGGGGTGGTCATGGATACGACCCTGTGCCTTAATCTTCAAAAAATTATTATATTTGCATTTCTTCTTCATCAACGCTTAGTATTGAGGTCGTTTAGACTTATTTCTTAGGTTTCAAAATGTGCTATTTGGGCTACGCCAAATCAATCTCATTTTTAAACTGAAATTAAAACTCAAAACAATTCATTTTGTATTATACTAAGAAAATTCTTGACATTTCGTTTAATTATTGAAAATCAGTTGCTTAGCTCTGTTTATTGCATAATAGTTCTGTAAATTTGAGTTGACAACAAAACACTCCCCAAAGCAATGACTCTTGAAGAGCGGCAGTTTCCTATTGGTAAATGGAAACCAGAAAGTAGCTATTCTGAAGAAGAAATGGCTCGAAACATTGGCATTATAGAGCAGTATCCGGCCAAGTATGCGCAATTAATTGCAAATCTTTCGGCAGAAGAGTTGGCAAAGTCTTACCGTGAAGGCGCCTGGAGTATTCATACTCTAGTGGTTCATGTTTCAGATGTGCATATTCTGCATTTTGCCCGTTTTAAACAGGCACTTTGCGAAGACAATTCGCAGGGGTTTATACCAAATGTTACAGGCTGGGCCAATAACCCCGAAGTACCGAGCGTTCCACTAGCCGATGCCCTATTGTTACTAGAAGCTACGCACAAAAGATGGGTACATCTGCTTAAGTCGATGTCCGCCCAGGATTTCAACCGAACATTTTATCATGCTGGCCGCCAGATAACTGTTACTTTAGCACAGGCATTACACATGGGTGCCTGGCACACAGCACATCATCTTGAACATATTAAGATTGCATTGGCAAGTTGAGCAGTAAATAATCAGTAATCAGAATACTTTTAACATAACACCTATTATAGAGGCTTAGTGATTCATGAATAACCAACCTTATTTTATTATAGACTTCGACAGCACTTTTACAAAAGTAGAAGGGCTCGACGAGCTAGCTAATATCGCCCTTGCAGGCAATGCTAATCAGGAAAAAATTGTAGGCGAAATCAGAAAGCTGACCGAAATGGGTATGAATGGTGAGATTTCGTTTTCTGAAGCCCTAAGCAGAAGAATCGACCTTCTGAAAGCCAATCGTTCGCATATTGATAAACTGATTGATTTCTTACATACCAAAGTATCGAACTCGTTTCAACGCAACGAAAAGTTTTTGCGTGAATATGCCGATAACATATTTATTGTTTCGGGTGGCTTTAAAGAGTTTATTGTGCCTATTGTAACAGCTATGGGCTTGAAAGAGGAAAACGTATATGCCAACGACTTTAAGTTTGACAACGAAGGCAATATTATAGGCGTAAACGAAGACAATGTACTGGCTCATGAAAAAGGGAAAGTGAAACTATTGAGCTCACTAAAACTTGATGGAGATGTATATGCCATCGGCGACGGTTATACCGATTATGAGTTAAGAGCATCGGGGCTGGCAAATCGTTTTTATGCTTTTACCGAAAACGTAGAGCGTGAAAAAGTAGTAGCCAAAGCCGACCACGTGGTGCCTTCGTTAGATGAGTTTTTGTACTTGAATAAACTGCCACGTAGCCAGTCTTATCCTAAAAGCCGTATCAAAGTGCTATTGTTAGAGAATGTGCACCCTGTAGCGGTAGAATCATTCAAATTTGAAGGCTTTGATGTTGAGTTTCATAAAGGAGCGATGGATGAGGACGAACTGGCCGAGAAAATAAAAGGGGTATCCATTTTAGGGCTTCGTTCTAAAACCAATGTTACCAAAAAGGTTTTGGAAAATGCCGATAAACTGATGATTATCGGGGCATTCTGTATCGGTACAAATCAGGTAGATTTGAAAACAAGTACCGAAAAAGGTATTGCCGTTTTCAATGCACCTTATAGTAATACCCGCTCGGTAGTTGAGCTTGCCGTTGGAGAAATGATTATGCTTATCCGTAATGTATTCTCGAAAAGTATAGGTATGCACGCCGGAAAATGGGATAAATCGGCTAATAATAGTTTTGAAGTACGTGGCAAGAAATTGGGTCTTATTGGCTATGGCCATATCGGTACGCAATTATCGGTTATTGGCGAGGCACTAGGTATGGAGGTATATTTCTACGACATTGTAGATAAAATGCCTATCGGAAATGCCAAGAAATGCCGCTCGTTAGACGAAGTTTTGAAAGTAGCCGATGTAGTAAGTATGCACATTGATGGCCGTAAAGACAACACCAATATCTTTGGCAAACGTGAATTTGAGTTGATGAAAAAGGGAGTAATATTCCTGAACCTTGCTCGTGGCCACGTAGTTGATGTACCTGCTTTGGTAGAAGCCATTAAAGAAGGCAAAGTAGCAGGTGCAGGGGTTGACGTGTTCCCTTATGAACCTAAGACCAACAACGAAGAGTTTATCAACGAGTTGAGAGGATTACCAAACGTAATTCTGACGCCGCACATTGGTGGTAGTACAGAAGAAGCACAAGAAGGCATTGGCCATTATGTGCCTGAGCGTCTGCTCGAATTTATGAACAACGGTAGTACCACAGGTAGCGTAAACTTCCCTGAGCTACAATTGCCATTATTGAAAAACTCTCACCGCTTGTTGCATATCCACAAAAATGTGCCGGGTATATTGGCAAAAATCAACAATATATTTGCCAAACACGCCATCAATATCAATGGTCAGTACCTGAAAACCAACGAGAAAATTGGTTATGTGATTATGGACGTTGAAAAAGGCTATACCGATGAGTTTATTCAGGAGATAAAGGATATTGAAGAGACGATTAAGTTTAGAATGTTGTATTGATAAATAAACCTTGTCGGTTAGAAACAACAAAAGATTTATTCTGGTTAAAAGCCCGACTTGAGTCGGGCATAGCTATTAAAAATACCTTTGTTATTTTAGTCGGTGAATTTATTCACCGAGATACAAAAAAGCCCTGAAAGAATCTCTCTCAGGGCTTTTGTATTATTAAAAAGTATTAATCCTTTTTATCATAGATTGGGTCATACTTCAAGCCGTATTTATCTAATACATCTTGCGGTACACCTTGCCAATCGTTCGGCGTGTTACCCATATAACCCAAATCGTCGAAGCCCATACGAGTTGTATAAAAGCCCGTAACGGTCAGGTTTCTGATTTGAGAGAAAAACGCTGCACCTTGCGTAAACTCTGGTTTTACGTCTTCCGGGTATGCAATATCTTCTACTATTTCGATACGTTGTTTAGGCGTAATCTGACCAAAAGGTTTGCCGAAGCGTTTATTCGAATGATTCTCCAACCATTTCAAACCACCTCTGATTGGCGTTTGATAATGTGGCATATCTTTTACGATAAATTCGATAAAAGCCGGCACACCTGCTTGCGTAGCACTACCCGATTTGCCATCGGCCGGGATAATAATATCAGCCAGGATTCCGATAGTAGCCAATTCAGCTACTGTCAGGAATTTATCAGCCATTATTTTTTTATCTCTTTCTATTTCCTCCGGTATACGGGCCGGAGTAGTCTTGAACGGTTTCGGGTCTGGAGCAGCTACCAAATCGGTAGTTGGTAAAACAGCCATTCCCAACGAAGTCAATGAAATTGCTTTTAGTGTATCTCTACGTTTCATGTCTGGAAAATGGTTTTGTTAAAGGTTTTTAGCTTTTACCTGCTCAGTGATATAGTCAGACGTACGCCAAGAGCTCGCCAGGATTGTCCAGGTTACGTTTTTATCACCTTGCGATACGAAAGGAGCCGCATCAACTACAAATAGGTTTTTCACGTCGTGCGCTTGTTGCCATCCGTTCAAAGCCGATTTTTTAGGGTCGTTACCCATACGTACCGTACCAATTTCGTGAATGATTTCACCCGGTTGAGCTAAACCATAGTTAGTGCTTGCATCAGGTTTTTTACCTAAAGCAACACCACCCATTGCATGGATAATCTGTTCGAATGTATCCTGCATGTGTTTGGCTTGTTTTATCTCGTTTTCGCTCCATTTGTAGTGGTAACGAAGTGTCGGGATACCATATTTATCTACGTTGTTAGGGTCAATCTCACAATAGTTCGATTCCAACGGAATAGGTTCTCCACGGCCCGCCATACCAATATAAGCACCATAAGTAAGGCGAATATCCTCTTTAAGGGCTGCGCCATAGCCACCTGCTTTTTTCTTGTTACCGTTTTTATCAGGATAAAGCCCATTTACACGCTCAATACCACCACCGAAGCCAAAGCCCGGCATACCCATACCACCACCATACTCAATATGGTAACCTCTAGGAAAATCAAGCGTTTTGTTATCTATCCACCAAGGCGTAAATACGTGCATACCCCCTACACCGTCTTCGTTGTAGCGTTTACGGTCCATCAAAGCAGGGATAAATGCCGAACGACTAGCCCCTGTAGAGTCGTTAAGGTATTTACCAATGATACCGCTATCGTTGGCAACTCCTCTTGGGAATCTTGCCGATTTTGAGTTAAGCATGATTCTGGCTGTTTCGCAAGTACTGGCTGCCAGAATAATGATTTTACCTTTTACAGAATATTCTTTCAGGTCTAGCTTATTTACATAAGATACGCCCGTTGAAAGCCCTGTGTTAGGGTCGGTCAATACTTCTCTTACCATTGCGTTGTTAATCAAGGTAAGGTTACCCGTTTTAGCAGCAGG
This sequence comes from Emticicia soli, assembly GCF_037860775.1. Lineage (NCBI taxonomy): Bacteria > Pseudomonadati > Bacteroidota > Cytophagia > Cytophagales > Leadbetterellaceae > Emticicia > Emticicia soli. The sequence continues at coordinate 112,105 of NZ_JBBEWC010000001.1, forward strand.
AATACATAGTACTGACGACGAAGAGAAGTCGGCATAAGCCTGACAAGCTCTACCACATTGCGCACAGTAGAAACAAGCACCACGAGAATCGTTGATAGGCTTGGTAAGCATAGCCATACGAGACGGAATAACCGGAATACCAATACCAGTAGCCGCTTTTTTAAGCATCAGCTCGTGCAAGCGTGGTTTTGGTGGCGGTAAAAATATTCCATCCGGCTCGTTACGGATACCTTCTTTTGTACCAAACAAACCAATCAATCTATCTACTTTATCATAATAGGGTGCATAATCTTCGTAGCTGGTAGGCCAGTCGTCGCCGATACCAGTCAGAGAACCTCTACGGAAATCATCAGGGCCAAAACGCATAGAGATACGCCCCCAGTGGTTGGTTCTACCGCCAAGCATTCTTGAACGGAACCAACGAAACTGTGTGCCCGGCATAGCTGTATAAGGCTCGCCTTCAATATCCCAACCACCCCAAGCGGCATCAAAGTCTCCGAACGGACGGGTACGCGTGCTTGCACCACGGCGTGGCGACTCCCAAGGATTTTTTAATTGAGTGATATATTTAGGGTCTGCAGGGTCAAAGTAGCCACCCGCCTCTAACAAGCAAACCTTTGCACCAGCTTTAGTAAGTTGGTATGCTGCCATACCCCCACCTGCACCAGAGCCTACAATAACAACATCATAGACCTTCGGTTGCTCTTTAATTTCAAATAGGTTCATGTTTAACCGGTCGTAAATAGAAGATGAGAAAAATGAATTTAGAGTGTTAAAACTAGTACTTTTTTTATAAAAAAAAGGCTATTCAGTAAGCAAATTTTCTTTTGCGTAGCATAAATAAAATAATTCCAAATAAAATCACAATTCCAAGCGGTAAAGCAATATTAATAATCTGCCATTTTGTGCGCTCGTCTCGTGTGCGAAGTTTATCCAGAGGCCGTAGTTTTATTTCTTTTCCACGTGCTTGTATAACCCCATTTTCGTCAATCATGTAATCGATAGCATTCAGCACAAAGTCTTTATTACCAAATACATGCTGCGTAGTTTTATCGAAACCCAATGGCAAGGGGTTACCCGTTTTTGGGCTAAGGTCGTTCACGATTAAATCACCATCAGAGCAAACCAGCATTTTTGTTGGCACACTTTCGGCTTTGAACGATGCATAATTAGGGTCTGAGGGTAGCAAACGGTTTTTGTATAGAGACTCAAACTTACCTTCCAACAAATAGGCAATTGTTTTTATACCACCATTGTAATCGTCTTGTTGAGTTTCGGTATGAGCTTCGTTATATGTTACCAATGCTGGCGCATTCAATACCTTTGTGTATGGTGTTGTCATTAACAAAGGGGTTTTGTTAACACCCGCTGCTTGTACGGTATCGATAGAAGCTACGTAGCGACAGAAAATCAAATCCAGGTTATTTGTAATAAGGCTTTTGCCAAAATTATTAATTACCGGAAAGAATCTGTAAGGTATAGGCTGAATATTAGGCTTATCGCCCATGTTTCCAACCACCATCGGAATAGCCGCCGAACTTGCACCATCTTTTACAATATTGCTGTTGATTCGGACCCCGTATTTAAAAAACAAATCGGTCAGGTTCAATTCTAGTGGTTGAGCATAAGTGCCTTGTAAGCCTACCGAATCAACTTTCAGGCCATCAACAAAAAACAAGGCTCTGCCCCCATTCATTACATACTGGTCAATTTTATATTTAGTACTATCATCAACCGGAAAATCAGGCTTTGGCAGAATCAAGGCATCAAGCCCCTGAAAGGTAGGCGATTGCTTGGCATCAATGATAAACAAATCGTATCGTTCTTGTAGAGAAGTAATCAAATCGGCAAAGCTCACAGGTTTTAGTTTGGTAAACTCAGCCAACAAACCAATCTTCTTTTTTTCCTTCAGCGTCAATTTTCTGATAGCATTGGCTAATTCATATTCCACGTTTTCGTACGATTGGTTCAGTTTCTCCTGTGCTGTTCTGCCCTCTGTGCCTTTCAACAACAATACCGGCACTTCTTTACCTTCGTAGCTTACAGATGCATACGGAAAAACGATATTTTCTACCTGACGGCCATTTTTATTATCTATTACCCGTGTAGGTTCCATGCCTTTTTTCATGAGCTCGGCATAAAATTCTTCACGTTTTTTGGTATCGTTTTCTGCGCTTGGGTCTATCAAACGATAGTCAATTCTTGAACCCCCATATACCTGAAACTCATCAAGTGTTTCGTTCACGGCACGTTTCAGTCTTTCAAAGCCCCCAGGCAGCTCGGTTCCACCCAAATATACCTTTATCAGAATCTCTTTATCCAGATTCCCTAATAGAGTTTTAGTGGCATCAGAAATAGAATACCGTTTTTCTTCAGTGAGGTCTAAGCGAAAGAAAACAAAAGAGGCCAGCACATTTAGCACGACAATTACGCCTACAATAGCAAGGATTTTTATAAATTTACTTTTCATTAAGAGTTCTGAAGAAACCGGTTCTTTTAATTTTGCTCAAAAATAAGACATTCGTTCATCTATTTCCACATTAAATTATGAAAACAGCCAAATATTGGGTTGAAAAATACAACATGCAGGCGCATCCTGAAGGTGGATACTTTGCTGAAACCTATCGTTCAGCCGAAAGTATTCCTCATGATGCTCTTCCTAAACGATTTAAGGGGGAAAGAAATTTTAGTACCGGAATTTATTTTTTGCTCGAAAGCCACCAGTTCTCTGCCCTACACCGCATACAGGCTGACGAAATGTGGCATTTTTATTATGGTGTACCACTCAATGTTTTTTATATCGATAAGCAAGGTTTTGTGCAAACCATCAAACTAGGCGATAACCCCGAAAATGGTGAGGTTTTTCAGGCAGTTGTGCCGGCTGGAGTGTGGTTTGGCAGCAAACCTGCGCAACCCGATGGCTACTCTTTGGTAGGATGCACGGTAGCACCGGGTTTTGATTTTTCGGATTTTGAGATGGCTAGTCGTGAAAAACTCCAGAATGACTACCCTCAACACAAAGAGATTATTGGTCTATTGACTAACTAATGAATCTTTTCAATAAAAAAAAGTGTAGGTTTCTTAAACCATTTGCATGAATATTTACCTTTGTACTGATATTTGTATTTAATAATTATTAATTTATTGTTGAAATGTTACAACGCCCTCAATCACTTTTATTGCTTCTCACTGCTATTTGTATGATTCTGTTTTTGGCCACTCCGGTATGGCATAAGGTTGGAGTAGGAGAAGAAGCGATACTTAACCCGTATTATCTTATACACCTGAAAGGCTCTTTAGCTGCTGTAAGCAAGCCTGTTTATTACTTGGCTGTTATGGCGGTTTTTTCGGCCGGGGTATCAATTTTCACTATTTTTCAATATAAAAATCGTGTGCGCCAGATGCTTTACGTAGCACTTAACTCTTTAATTGGAGCAGGCTTACTTGGGGCTACAGTGTATCATATACAATTTGAAGGCACAAGATTTTTTGCGCCGGAAACACAAGGCGAATTTGGTATCGGTTTCTGGGCTGCATTTGTTGCACTAGCCGCTAACTGGGTAGCTAACCGCCTGATTCGTCGTGATGAAAAAACTGTAAGAGATGCCGACAGAATGAGATAATAAGGCTCACAAACACATAGAAAACCTATTATTAATTGAAAATTGCCTTAAAAATACTCAAATATACTGGACTTGCTTTGCTCGCATTGGTTTGTTTAGTAGGTGTTTATCTGCTTGCAGCCTTTGTTTTATCAAGGATAAGCGTAGATAAAGAAAGCCAGACACAAGGCGAAATTCCTGTCTATATTCTGACTAATGGTGTGCATACTGATTTGGTGCTCCCAATTAAAGATGAACAGATAGACTGGAGCAAAGAAGTGAAATTTGCCAATACTATTGGTAAAGATAGTGCGTTTGAGTATGTAGCATTTGGCTGGGGCGATAAAGGCTTTTATTTAGAAACACCTACCTGGGCCGACCTCAAGGTTAGTACAGCCCTTAAAGCGGCTTTCTCGTTGAGTACAGCAGCTATTCATGCTACTTTTTACAAAGAACTGACTGAAGGGGCAGATTGTGTAAAGATATATGTTTCGAAAGAAGAGTATTCAAGACTCATAAAATATATTCAGCAGAGTTTTATTACCGATGCGCAGGGGCATCTGATTTATATCAAGACCAATGCTAACTATGGTGATGATGATGCTTTTTATGAAGCCAAAGGTAGTTATAATATACTTTATACCTGCAATACGTGGGCTAATAACGGGCTGAAAAGCTGTGGACAAAAAGCCAGCCTCTGGACGCCTTTCGACACCGGAATTTTTTATCAATACCAAAAATAAATTAATCTATGTATCAGAAACCATCAGCAGCATTTGTGGCAGCATCGTGGGTAGCATTAGGAGCCGGAATGGCAGGTTTTTTGGTTGGGCTCTGGCGCTCAGAGATGTTGCTTAACGAAAAGGGCTATTATTTTACTATCCTAATGTATGGGTTATTTTCGGTTGTATCTGTTCAGAAAAGCGTGAGAGACCGCCTGGAAGGTATTCCGGTAACTGATATTTATTATGGCCTTAGCTGGTTTTCTACTATTCTGAGTATAGTATTACTAACCGTTGGCTTATGGAATGCCACACTCTTGCCAAGCGAAAAAGGCTTTTATGCCTTTGCGTTCTTACTGGCTTTGTTTGGTGCTATTGCGGTACAGAAAAACACGAGAGATGCTACGCAGGGGAGTAGTAACGAAAAAAGAAATTCGTAATGAGTGAAATAATCATTGTCTACAAAATAAGCTCAACTGGTCGGTTGAGCTTATTTTATTATAACTGATTCCATAACACCTTGTCACTTAATATAACAAGAATAACCATAAAGTTGTTTTTACTATATTAAAAACAAAATAAACAAACTTTATGGTTAAAATAAGAAACTTTTTATATATTTGTATATTGAATTCTAACGTTATACTAATGGCATCTAAGGAGGAAGTGCTTTCGTTTTTAAGAGATTTTAATGTAAAAGCAAATATTTGGGGTATTGTATTTTTAGACGATAGAGCTAAAAATTCTAAGGCATTGGCTTTATTAGAGATTTCACCTATTGAGCGCAAACAAATCATTAAAGAATTACATTTACATGATTTTTCAGATGGTCCTATCAAAGACGGAATGAATATAGGTGGCGATTTATGGGTATTTGGTAAAATGGTAAAGAATCAGGAAGTTTACATAAAAATTTCAATGGGATTCAGTAATAACCCAACCATTTGTATTTCTTTTCATCTATCTGAATACACTATGATATATCCCTACAAAACTATTTAAGATTTATGAAATATATAAAAAGTCCATTTAGTGACAAAAATTTGCAAGTAAGAACACGTTTGGAGAAAATACTTTTTAGAAAGGAAGAGTTTGAAATTATTTACCAATATTATGAAGATAAAGGACAGCAATTTACTACTGATGAAGAAGATGAGATAAATTTAAAACAAGTTTATAACCAATATAGAGAAAAACACAGATTACCTTTTCCTGAAGAAATTCAGGAAATAAGAGAAAAATATCAACTTTCAGCATCAAAAATGTCAGAAGTTTTAGGTTTTGGAATAAATATATATCGACAATATGAAAATGGAGAAGTACCAAATCACTCTAATGCAAGATTAATTCAATTAATAAAAGATCCAGAAGAATTTAAAAAACTAGTGCAATTAAGTGATGTTTTTAGTTTAAAAGAATTAGAAAAGATTATTAAACATATTGATACACTAATTCTGAAAGGCAGACATAATCAAACCCAATTCATTATTGAAGATTATATTTTAGAAAATTCAGAAAAACCTTGCTCTCAAAACGGCTATCAAAAACCCAACTTACAAAAGGTTAGACAAACTATCCTTTATTTAGTAACTAAATTAAAACCTTATAAAACTGCTTTAAATAAATTTTTATTCTATGCCGACTTTGTTCACTATAGAAATTATGGAAAATCTCTTATGGGATTAAGATATAGAGCTATTCCATTAGGTACCGTTCCAAGTAATTACAATAGGATTTTAGCAGATACTATTGAACGAGGTATTATTAATGTAGAATATGTAAACTTTCCAAATGGTATAGGTGAAAAGTTTAATCCCGGAACTGAAATTGAATTAAATTTATCATTATTCTCTGATAAAGAATTGAATACCCTTGAATCTGTAGTAGAAGCATTTTCTGGCAAAAAAACTAATGAAATTGTGGATTTAAACCATCAGGAAACTGCTTGGATTGAAAATCAAGAAAACCGTCAAATTGTTGATTATAAATTTGCGTTTGAATTAAAATACATATAGAAATTTGAATCTCTACTAATAATTTATTGTTAACTTAAATTTATAAAATTATGTCAAATTATCATGTCTCAAAGAACAAAGAAACCTCTAAATGGGATATCCAAAAAGAAGGCGGCTCCAGATCAAGTGGCTCTGCTAATACACAAAAAGAAGCTGAAAAAATGGCAAAAACTTTTGCTTCAAACTCTGGTGGTGGAGAAGTAAGAATTCATGGTCTAAATGGCAAAATTCGTGATTCGGATACTGTTGCCCCAGGAAATGACCCCAGATCAATCAAGGACACCAAACATTGACATATCGTTAACAAAAAATCCTAATCGGCTGATTAGGATTTTTTGCTTTATATCATTTAAACACGTTTGCTGATGTTGTCATACATCTGCACCAATGTTTCTTTCAAATCATATTTCCAGCTCCACTCTGGGTAGTGAGTTTTGAACTTAGAAAGGTCAGAGATATACCAGATATGGTCTCCGCTACGGTTATCTTCTGCATAGCTGAAGCTCATTTTATTTCCGGTAATTTCTTCACAAAGCGCAATTCCCTCCTGCATTGAGCAGTTAGCAAAACGGCCACCACCTGCATTATAAACCTCACCCGGACGAGGTGCATTATAAAAATGCCAGAACATATTCACTAGGTCCCAGCTATGGATATTATCACGTACTTGCTTGCCTTTGTACCCGAAAATAGTGTAGTGATTTCCGGTGATAGCACATTTCATTAAATATGCCAAGAAACCATGTAACTGCGCACCTGAGTGATTAGGACCAGTTAAACAACCTCCACGGAAAACAGCCGTTTTCATTCCGAAATAACGGCCATACTCTTGCACCATTACGTCAGCCGCAACTTTCGATGCACCAAAGATTGAGTGTTTCGAGTGGTCGATTGACATTAATTCATCAATACCGTTTTCGTAGTATGCATGAGATGGGTCAATTTCCCAACGGGTTTCAAGCTCTACTAATGGCAAGTAGTTTGGTGTATCGCCATATACTTTGTTGGTCGATGTAAAGATAAACACGGCATCAGGGCAATGCTGGCGTGTCATTTCAAGCATTACTAATGTACCATTGGCATTTACAGTAAAATCTGTAAAAGGCTCACGTGCAGCCCAGTCGTGGCTTGGTTGTGCAGCAGTATGTACAATTAGTTTAATATCGTTGCCATATTCTTTGAATATCTTACCGATTTGTTCTTCCGAACGAATATCGGCATTGTAGTGCTTATAGTTGTTGAATTTTTCTTCCAGACGATTGCGGTTCCAATCTGTTGAAGCCTCTGAACCAAAGAAATATGAACGAAGATTATTATCAATACCTATAACCAGGTCAAACTTTTCTGCAAAAAAGGCTACCGACTCGCTACCTATCAAACCTGCCGAACCGGTTACTAATGCTATTTTCATTTTTTAGGCTTTTATTTTTTATGAGGTGTGAAAAATAAAAATAGGCATATTACAAGCTTTTAATAGCACGACGCTATAAAGACCGTAATTTGCCTACTCTATGAGCTATAAAATTAAGCTCCGGTTTTTCCATACAAAATTTCACGAATTTTGTTCGCCTTTACTTCAAGGTCTGGATTAGCCGTATATTTATTTTTTAGTTGTCTTGCAGCAGAATCAGGGCTTACACCATATACCCATTGGTCTCCTTTGCGAACATCTTTTTGTTCAATTCTATTTGTTTTTTGATAATTGCATGATGCTAACGAAACCGCTACTACTGCAACTAATAACACGCGTAACTTTCTCATGTTAGAAATGTTGTTCTTTAAATTTGCACAAATTTAAGTTCATCAATCCAAACCGCCAAAACAAATTGTATTTTTTAAATGCCTAAATTTTATTTCTTCAAAGTATTTGATAAATTTACACATGGCACAATCACAAGAAGAAAAACTACAGAAAAGTCTCACACCTACTTTACTATGGGGTTTAGGGGTAGGTTATGTTATTTCAGGCATGTATTTTGGCTGGAATTTGGGCCTTGAAAAAGGCGGTACCCTAGGCATGGCTATTGCTACTATTGTAGTGGTAGTTTTGTACATTACCTTTTCTTTAAGCTACGCCGAGCTAGCCTGTGCCATACCCAAAGCAGGTGGCGCCTTTGATTATGCCAATAGAGCTTTGGGCCAAAAGTGGGGCTTTCTGGCCGGGATGGCCCAAAACATTGAGTTTCTTTTTGCACCGCCTGCCATTGCCGTAGGTATCGGTTCTTATTTCAATGTTATTTTCCCTCAGATTCCGGTTACGGCTATTGCTATTACAGCTTATCTGATATTTACCTTATTAAATATATTAGGCACTAAATTGGCCTCAACTTTCGAGCTGATTATTACTATTCTGGCGGTATTGGGCCTTATCATTTTCTGGGTAGTTGTGTTTCCAAGCTTTGAGGTTAAAAATCTAAGCATAAACCCATTGCCGAATGGCTGGGCAGGTAGCTTTGCAGCTTTGCCTTTTGCTATATGGTTTTTCTTGGGTATCGAAGGTTTGGCCAACGTAGCCGAAGAATCGGTGCATCCACAAAAAGATATTACATGGGGCTTTGGCTCTGCCATGACAACCCTAGTTATACTCTGTGTGCTTACCTTTCTGGCAGCCGTAGGCGTTAGTGGCTGGGAAGCTATCGTATTTAATGCTGATGGCAGTACTTCTGACTCACCGCTACCAATGGCTATGAGCAAGGTTATTAGCCAAAACAGCCTTATTTATTCGTTGATTGTCGGTATTGGCACTTGTGGGCTTATTGCCTCTTTTCATGGTTTAGTGTTAGCTGCCGGGCGTTCAACTTTTGAGTTTGGGCGTGTAGGCAATGCACCTCGTTTTCTGGGCAAAGTTCAACCTAAGTTCAAAACGCCAGCCAATGCCTTATTGCTGAATATGGTTTTGGGTATAGCCGCTTTGCTTACCAACTCAACTGCCGATATTATTATTCTTTCGGCTTTTGGGGCCCTCACAATGTATATTTTTTCGGTAGTATCTTTATTGGTATTGCGCAAAACAGAACCTACATTGCACCGCCCTTTCCATGTACCGCTTTATCCGCTTTCGCCTATTGTGGCTTTAGTTATTGCTTCTATTGCATTACTAGCCATGACTATTTATAATCCCATGCTAGCACTTATCTTTTTTGCTATTCTGATAGGGAGCTTCTTATTGGCAACATTACTAAAAAGGGTGTAACTACACCCTTAAGAATATCTTATTGCGGTACATAAACCACAAGAACACCCACTTCACAACTATTATTCCTGCCATAAGTACTACTCCCTCGTAGTGCTCACCTGCAATATCGGCTATCCATTGAAAGAAACCCTTTGATGTATAGTACCAGTTAATGAATTTACTCGACATATAAATCAGTATAGAATTGGTGCCGATTACCATAAAGAAAAACGCCCAACGACGGAAACCCAGCACATCGATAACATAATAAAAAATAGATAGCAATACCAAACTACAGCCACCTACGTATAGTACAAAAGAGCTTGTCCAGAGATTTTTGTTAATCGGGAAAAACAAATCCCAGAAACCACCAATTATTAAACAAACTACACCTGCTATTGCTAAAGACGGCGCTTTCCGCATTTTGTCCATCGGGTTGTTTTTCAGAAAATTACCTGCAAAAATTCCGAGCAAACCAGTACCGATTGCAGGTAAGGCAGAAACCAAGCCCTCAGGGTCGTGAATACCCCGATGTAAACGCCCCGGAAGTATGGTTCTATCGAGCCATGAAGCAAAGTTCCCTTCCATTGTTAAATCGCCAGTCGGGAAACCCGGCGCAGATGTAAACCTGAGCAGTAGCCAATAGCCAATCAGAATACACGCAAACCATACGTATTGAAACCTCTGGCTGGCATATAGGTAAATGATACAGGCAAACATATAAGCTATACCTATTCGCCCTAATACACTCGGAAAACGCACCTCTGAGAGTGGTTTTATATGCAAGCCATTGTTGTAGATAATGCCGAGCAATACCAGAATAAGCCCACGCTTTATAATCCGCATTAATAGCTTCGATTTATCAGAACCTTTTTCTAAATCACGCCCTACTGAATAAGGTGTAGAAACGCCCGACATAAACAAAAAGAGCGGAAAGATGAGGTCGTAGAACCGAAAACCATTCCAATCGACGTGCGATAGCTGGGTAGCTATCCAGATAGCAGCAGGGTGCTTGGTGGCCAGCATTAACTCATGAAAAAAATCTTCTGCACCCATTATCCAAAACATATCAAAACCACGAAGTGCATCAAGCGAGTAGAGGCGTTGTGAAGTAGAACTTTCACTCATTTTAATAGGGCTTAGGTTTAAAACTTAAATGTACACATTTTAACATATTCTTATATTTGTTGAGTGAAATAGATTTAAGAATTTTAATACAATCTTCATAAGAGATAAATTAATATCTTTAAAATACATCAGGACATCAGTCAATATCTATAAAATTATATACTTATCAGTGTTCGATTCGTACCATTCGTCCTCTAGTACCTAGTCCGAATAGTACGAATATTTCAGTCATAAAATCCCGTTCAGTAAGCTTTTATTTATACCTTGCATGCAATTATAAACTCTACTTTAAATGAAAAATTATTGTCTTCTTTTTTTTATACTTCTTTCAATAAATGCTTTCTGCCAGTCAGGTAGTACGCAAAAAGATACTACCTCTTTTATAGAAATCAACCCCGAGTTTCCAGGAGGAATAAAAGCGTTTTACAAGTATATTAATCAGAATTTTAACTACCCCAAATCTGCAATAAAAGCAGGCTATATGGGAAGAGTAATCGTAAAATTTATAATTGAAAAAGATGGAAGAGTTAAAATTGATAATATAAATTCTTCAGAAATGGTTTTTCGAAGAAAAAAGGCTACTGAAGAGTTAAGACAATTAGCAATAAAAGAAATGATTGTTGCAATAACAAATCATTATGAATCTATGCCTATCTGGAAGCCCGGTACACAAAATGGCACACCTGTAAGAGTTTTCTTTACAACGCCATTATACTTGGAATTTCAATAACCTAAGAGAATATTCTTGTTTTAATCTCCAAAATACTACTCGTACCATTCGTACTTTCGTACCTAGTGCAGATAGTACGAACGGTACGAATGATACATTGCACAAACCAACAATATCTCTTTTATTTGCATAAAATCATCTTGTACTACATGCTAATCAGACTCGCTACTTTAAACGATGCTCTTCGCCTACGTGACCTTTCAGAAATTACTTTTCGTGATACTTATACGGCCTACAATACACCCGAAAACATGGAACACCATGTGGCTAAAAATTTTTCATTACAACAAATAGAAAAAGAGTTACAAGATGCGACTAACCAATATGTTGTGTGTGAAGATGCAGCGCATTTAATTGCTTTTGTGAAACTGGTAAAAAATCACTTGACCAAAGGTTTAACAGAAGAAAAAGTAGTAGAAATAGAGCGAATATATGTATTGAAAGATTTTCATGGCCAACAATTAGGCCGAAAACTCATCGACTTTTGTACTAGCTGGGCTAAAGAACAAGGTTTTGAAGTAATATGGCTTGGTGTATGGGAACATAACCACAATGCCATGAAGTTTTATGAGAAAATGGGTTTCGAACGTTTTGGGGAACACACCTTTGTATTAGGCGACGACGTACAAACCGACCATGTAATGAAGAAATACTTATAAAATCAGGGGAAGTCTGTTGTAGATTTCCCCTGATTAATAACATTTCAGAGAATTACTCTGGAATATCCATTCTGATGCGCCATTCTTTAGGCAGATAATTATTGATTCTACCACCGATTACCTTCATAAAACCTAAATTTAAACCCTGATAACGGGCTAATAACCAACCTTTAGGTTGCTCAGACAAATCAGTAGTCAGGTTTTCTCTTTTCAGAAATTTCAGTGCATCGTCTTTCGATAATTCAATGGCAGGTAAATTCTGAGCGATTGCCGTGCTCAAAGCCAAATCGTGGCTTGGTATAAAATCATTACCTTTAAACTGCCCGATTTCCAGACCCGACGAGCGTTTGTGCAATGCTCTGAACAAAACAGCATATTCGTTTGTCAAATCAGCCGGAATTGCCACTATTTGTCCATCTGGTTTTTCAAAATACTCGAAAGTATCAGGTGTTTGCAACCATTCCTTCAATACCTCAATTTTTTTCTGGGGTACTCTATTGAGTTTAATTTTTCCTTTGGCTTCTTGTTTATCACCTCTGGTCTTTCTGAAAACAGCCAGATAAAACCCTTCACCTTTGGTTTTATGCGGATAAAACTGATACCCGTATTTACGTGCTGTAATTCCCCATTCGGCAGGAATTTCAAGTTCTACTGGCTCAAAATCAGCTACTTGTGTTAGCCATTGGGCATTCAGTTCGTTTTCTTTTTCGTTGTAAGTACAGGTAGAATAACACAGAATACCACCCGGAGCTACCAGCATAGCTGCTGCCTGCAAGATTCTTTTCTGGCGTGCACAACATATCTGCACGTTATTCTCCGACCACTCATTCATGGCCTTTGGGTCTTTTCTGAACAAGCCTTCGCCAGAGCAAGGCGCATCGGTAAGCACTATATCAAAGAAACCCTCCAAGTCTATCATCTCTTCCGAATCGTGGTTGCTCACAATATAGTTAGGAAAACCCCATTTTTCGAGATTTTCTTTCAGAACCCCTACTCTACTCTTTATAACCTCGTTGGCAACTAGCAAACTTTTATTATTCAATAAAGAAGCAAGCAGGGTAGTTTTGCCACCCGGAGCGGCGCACAAATCCATTACTTTAAGTGCTTTGCTTGTGTCTATTGCTTGTCTGATAGCCTCAGCTACAAACATCGATGAAGCCTCTTGCACGTAATAAGCACCTGCATGAAAAGCGGGGTCGAGCGTGAAAACAGGCCGCTCAGCCAGATAATAAGCATCAGAGTGCCACAATACCCTTTCTTGCGTTGCAAGGGGCTCTGAGGGCGTTTTTCTGTTGTTAAGCCTTATGGTAACAGGCGTTGGCTCGGCCAGACTTTCTACGAAAGCAGGATATTCTTCGCCTAAAATTTGCTGCATCTGCAGCGAAAATGCTTCTGGTAATTTCATTAACGTTTCATTAACAATACTTTTGCAACTTGAACAGTCTAAAAGGCATCTTGCATACAGAAGCAGTATCTGTAAACAAACTTTTTTAAACTTATTTCTTTCGACTACAAATGGCTATTTGTTTGATTATATTTCAGAGAAAAACTTCGTCCGTAGTTTTACTACGAACTTAGCTTTTCTCTTCATCTAATCAAAAAATATCTCATTTTCGTCACGAAATAAAAAGTTTAAATAAGTTTTTAAAATCATAAGCCTATTGCAAGACCACTATCCATTTTTTTACAAATTTATAAAAACTGATTACTAAAATGAGAACCGTACTCAAAACACTTGCATTATTGCTTATCACACACTTTTCGTTTGGCCAAATTCAACTTGGCGTAAGAGGGGCTGCTAACTGGTCGACAATGACAAAATTTGACCTTATCCAGAACGTAACACCAACTTTCAGACTGATGCCCTCAGCAGGCGCTGCCATTTTTGCCGAGTTTCCTATCAATGATCAACTATCTATTCGTCCTGAGTTAGCCTATACTCAAAAAGGTTTTCTTATAAAAGAATCGCTTAACCTTGGTGGGTCTGATTTTCTGGGAGTAAATATACCACTTGGTGGCACACTAGCTTTTAAAACCAACTACTTCGAATTACCAATTCTTGCCAAATTTAAAGTAGGCGACCCTGATGCACCACACGCTTATTTCCTTTTAGGGCCATCGGTGGGCTATATGGGCGATGCCAAAGCGGTGATTCGTGTGTTAGGTCTTTTCCCGATACGCCCCTCTATTGGCACAGGCTTTTTCCACCAGTTCGAGATTAGCGGTGTTGGTGGTGTAGGTTTCGAGTTCCCGGTAGGCAATGCCAATCTATTTGTTGAGGGCCGTTATCAACATGGCTTCTCAAGAGTACTTGATATTCCGCTTTTACAACTACCTGTGCGTAACCGTACTTTAGGCGTATCAGCTGGTTTCTCATTCCCAATCGGTGGGTAAAAATAAAGCCCCTCTCGCATGAGAGGGGCTAATTTCACTAAACAACGTATCAAAATCGTGTTTCAAATTAGATTTGTACACGTTTGAATGCTGTAACTTTCAAACCTTTTTGCGTATTTTCAAGTAACTGAGCAATAGTTACTGAGCTATCTTTCACGAATTCCTGGTTCAACAAAGTATTTTCTTTGTAGAATTTACCCAATTTACCCATTGCGATTTTCTCTAACATTGCTTCTGGTTTACCTTCTTGACGAGCGATGTCCATACCGATTTCAATTTCTTTCTGAACAACTGCAGGATCAACATCGTCTTTATCTAAACCTACTGGTTTCATAGCAGCAATTTGCATCGCAATATCTTTACCTACTTCCGTTACGTCGTTTCCTTGCGTGTTATCAAAAGCTACTAATACACCTAATTTACCAGTTGAGTGGTTGTAAGAAACAACTTGTTGTGCTTCTACTTGTGCATACTCAGTGATAACTAATTTCTCACCGATTTTACCAATCAAATCTGTAATATTTTCTTCTACAGAGCGGCCATCTGCCAAAGTAAAGCTCAATAGCGTTTCTTTATCTTTAATATTGTTTTGCACACCAGCCTGAAGAATTTCTTCTGCTAGGTTACGGAAAGCTTCAACTTTAGATACAGGCTCGGTTTCACAAGCAAGTGCTAAAATAGTAGCTGTTGCACCATTATCACTTACGTTTGTTAATACAATACCTTCTTTAGTTTCGTTGTCAGCACGTTTAGCTGCTACTTTCTGACCTGCTTTACGAAGAACCTCTACGGCTTTGTCGAAATCGCCTTCAGCTTCTGTTAAAGCTTTTTTGCAGTCCATCATACCAGCCCCTGTCATCTGACGGAGTTTATTTACATCTGCTGCTGTAATATTCATGATTTTTATAAAATATAAAGAGTTTCAAAAAAGATTAATCAATAAGAAATATTGACTTTTAAATAAAAAACCCCTAAAGGGTTCTATTCGGGGTGCAAAATTACAGTTTTTTTCGGTAAAAGCAAAAGCTAATACTTATAGAGTAAGAATTTATATATTCATAATATGGCAGCCCCTTGTAATATAATAACAGCAGTCTGACTATCGAGCTTCTTTTTTTTCAAAAAATTTATCAATGTATTATAGATTAGAGATTAAGGATGTGATAAAGATAACCGCAATTATCCCTAATATTAAAACACCAGCCCCTAAAACAATACCTAAAACAGCCATTACTCTTTTAGAAGTACTTTTTAAACTTATGATTCCAGTAATCATGGCACCTAGCCCCAATAAGAAGCCTACCCAAACTCCAAAGATTAACAATGTCACGCCAAATAAACCTAAAATTAAAGAGATAATTGCAAGGGTATCATCAGCGCTTGATTCAGGGTTGGCTGTAACAGCCGATTTTTTGCTTACTTGTTTCGATAATTTTTTGATTTGCTGTATTGCCTTAACCTTCTGAATGAGTGTAGTTTTTTTCTTAACCGCTGTATTGGGTTCAAGTTTCTTAGGTTCAGCTATATTTGGTTTTTCAGATATTGTAATTGTTTTAGCTTCTATACCTGTAACATTTGTGCTATTGGCGTAGATACTTTCGGTAGGCGCACCTGGCAATATTACTTCGCTAGCGGGTATATCATCGGATGCTTTAATTTCAGTTTTTTCAATACTGTGAGCGTAATCAGTTTGTGAACTATTTTGAAAAGTAGCATATTGTTTTTTCTGGCATGAGATTAATGACATTAAACAAAAGCTAATAACAAAAAGGAGAATTTGTTTCATAATTGACAATACGTTTAAATTATAAAATCTTCAATAAATACAAAACAACATTACTCTCAATATGTTATTTTCTTTAAGTCAAGACAGCTTAGTTTTTGGATATAAAATACATAATCAATACTCGATTCACCTTTTAGAGAGGTACCTAAGACAACTGCCTTAAATTTGACTATGATTTTACGCTACTACATTTTTAATCCATTCAGTAAAAATTATTCAAAAATAATTCAAAAAAAAATCGTTTTTTTAAATTAGGATAGTATATTGCAAACAGAAAAAAAACCTATTTTTTTGACCATTTAAAACCATTTAAGTAAATGAAAGGAAAATTATCTATTATCTTCGCAACAGCCATTTCTTTCTTCTTTGTATCATGCCAAAAGAAACAATATGCTTTTGTACAACAAGGAAAAGTTGATAATTATGCTTATGCACAAGCCCCTAAAACTCAGGCACCAGCAATAGCAGAAACTACACCAGTTGTTGTTGAAAATACAGCAATTGCTACTTCAGAAGAAATTGCAACTGCAGCTATTGCAAACCCTACAGAGACATTAACGGCATCGAATGATGTTACTACTGCTCCTACTCAAGCTGAAGCGTTGAAATATGACGAAAAAGCTATCAATGCTGAGTTCGAAAAACTGAACAAATTAGAAACATATGTAAATGCCAACGAAGGTACTACATTGGCCGATGTTCAAGAAACAGAACTGACTAAAGACTTGAAACTTGACACTAATGTAACTTCTACAGTTGCAGCTGGTGAATTACCATTGAACATTCCTGCATTCTGGTGGGGTTGCGTACTTGGTCTAGTTGGTGTTTTAGTTGTTTATATCGTAACTGACCAAGACAAAGATCAAACTAAAAAAGCACTTTATGGCTGTTTAGTTTGGGTTGGTGTTTGGTTATTGTGGTGGATTTTCGTTGTATTAGTTGGTGGCAGAAGCTTCTGGTTTTAATTAATATAAGATTCATAAAGGAAAGCCCAACCCCTTGTTGGGCTTTCTTTGTTTAAGTGCTTATTAAAATAATGAAAAAATTAGTATTCTTATTCTTTCTACTTAGTGTTCAATATACTTTCGGGCAAGAGTTTTATCGTTTGAAAGCAGATGTTTCAATTAAAGATAAATTAGCCACAGGAGCCTATCGCCTTACAGTAGGAAAGGTTTACTACAATAAGCCGTCTATGGGTTTAATTTATAAACTTCATTTTCCGCAAGAAGAAACCATTATTATTAAAGATACTACACTATATAGATTAGATAAAAAAGACTCTTTACTGGCTGCACAGACCGTAACCATCATGAACGAGTTTTCGATATTTCATTTATCGTTATCGGGCAAACTAGCAGATTATGGTATTAACTCCGGAAAAGTAAATGGTGTTTACAAAATAGAGAAAGTAGAAAAAGATGCCGATGGACGGGTGATTACAACCTGGAAAGTAGTAGAAAAACGACTCTTGAAGATTCTGGGTAAAATAAAAATGGCTAATATTGACAAAAAATTAGATGCCATAGCGTTTTATGATGTATCGGACAAACTATTGAGCCAGCAGTTTTTTAAAGATTATGTAAACATAAAAGGTGTAGTTTTTCCGAGACAAGTCACTCAGATTTCTTATAATTCAGATGGCACGCAGAATTTCCAGCAAACAACCTATAAAAACATTGTTATAGATGAAAACGGCGAAGATAATATCTACAACCACCATATTCCTGTTGTTCCTATTTCTAAATCAGGCAACAGCCCAAAGTAAAGAAGAGATTAGTCTTCATAGAAACGTAATACAACATCCCACTAAAAAAGTTTATAAAGAAGCTAAAAGCAATAAGAACGAGGTTCAATACCTTTTTTCGGGGCTTTTCTTATTCTATAAAACATTCTTTTCTTCGCAAGACTTAACCGTTTGTACTTTTACTCCTTCTTGTTCAGAGTATGGCATTTTATCTGTCAAGAAACATGGCGTAGTAATGGGTGGCATAAGAACAATGGACAGGCTCACCCGTTGCAATGGTTTAAGCCCTACAAAGTACGAGATTGATATGGACGCCAAGTTGTTGATTGATAAACCCTAATCTGATGAAAAAAACCTTATTATTACTATTAATTGTATTCCCTTTCATAAATTCTTCAGCACAAGACCTATATAACTACGATAATTCTAAAAAATTTGCCGAATATCTTTCTAAATCGGGTCAATATGAAATAGCTACTCGTGAATACGAACGATTAATTTTCATGCTTCCTCAAAACGATAGCCTGAAAACCTCTCTTTTATCTATGTATCGGCGTTCGGGTAAATTAGACCAGGCATTACTCAGAGGCCGCCAGCTATACCCAGATATAACCATGATGTCATCGCCCTCAGCTATTGAGTATAGCCGTAGTTTGCTTCTGAAAGATGATTATAAATTAGCCAAAGAGTTTTGGGCTACAAATACACAATTATCAGAACCTGATAAAATAATTTTATCGGCTACTTCCGAAATCTTGCAAGACCACTACAAAGCTGCCAATGAAATTCTGGAAGTGCTGAAAGATGAAGACCACAAACTAGCTACTGATTATAAAACGCTGGCAAGCCAAGCCGTTAAAATCAGAAGAAAAAGCCCTGCCTTAGCCGGCATTATGTCTACAATAGTACCCGGAACCGGACGTTTTTACACAAAAGACTGGAAAGACGGTTTGGTTTCTATGTTTTTTGTTGGCACTATGGCCTTCCAGTCTATCAGAGGTTTTAGCAAAAGCGGTGTAAAAAGCACTCGTGGATGGATATATGGCTCCATTGGGCTAGGTTTTTATCTCGGTAATATTCACGGCTCTGTGGCTTCTGCCAAAGCCTATAACAAAAAAAGCCACCAGTCGATAAAAAATAGGATTGATAACCTCTTCAATAGTTATTTCTGACAATTGCTAATCCAAAAATCTTTATTACCTATGAAGAGCACTATCATTAAATACTTTATAATACTATTTCTGGCTTTCCCTTTTTTAGCTCATTCGCAAGACCTTGCAGAAACATTTGCCTTTGCAAATGAGCTATTCGAGAAAAAAGACTACCAAGGAGCTGCTAATACTTACAGACGAGTTATTTTTTTTGACAAGGCAGAAGAATACCGAAAACGCTGCTATAAAAATATTGCCGATTGCCTCTATGCTACGCAAAGCTATGAAGAAGCCGCCGATTATTATGAACTGGCTTTTTATCAGCAAAAAACAGATAGTACAAAGGCAGAAGTATTATTTAGAAAACTATCTTGTTTTTTGATACTGGGCAATTTTGAATATGCCGAAATAGAATTAGTAAATATTCCCGACAATCTTACGCCTGAGCAACAGAGACGCAAAACTTTTTATTCGGCCCTCCTTCATTTCTCGACTGAAAAGTACGAAGAATCAAAAAAAGAGTTTCTTGCATTAGTAGATTCCAAGAATCTGGAAGCTAAACAAAACATTGAGGAATTGTTTGTCAAGAATGATAAAATAAGCCGCCTAAGCCCAAAAAAGGCACGAATTCTAAGCACTATTTTGCCTGGCTTAGGTCAGTTCTATGCAGGTGATGTAAAAAATGGACTAAACTCGCTTTTATTAACGGGTGGAATTGTCACCTGGGGGATTCTGGCAGCCATTAGTAGTTCGAGCCCGCTTGATATATTTATAACAATGGTGCCTTGGTTTCAGCGTTACTATATGGGTGGCTATAAAAAAGCAGAAGTAATTGCCGAAAACCAGAAAAAAAAGCGGAGGTCGAAAGTCTATAACCAGATTTTAGACCAGGTAGCTAATTAGATTTACGGACTCCCAAAGAACAATTAAAACGGCGATTCCGACCGTTCAATATAATTTTTAATCATTTCCTAACAAATTATAGTGTTAGAATATTCTACATTATCTAATTTTCGGCTCTAAAATTTAAAAAACGTTATTATGAAAAAATTACTCACAATGACTGCCGTTGCAATTTTATGTTGCATTTTCGCAGAAAACACACAAGCACAAGCATTCCAAAAAGGAACAAAAAATTTAAATGTGGGCCTTGGTTTAGGTTATGGTGTAGGTTTAAATGCCTCGGTTGATGTTGGTATTCATGAACTAATAAGTGTTGGTGCTATTGGTGCATTTAGCTCTTCTAACCTTGGTTATGGATTAGGCCGCTTTAGAAGAACCACATTTGCCATTGGTGGTAGAGGGGCTGTTCACCTAGGTAAATTTGTAAATGAAGCTTTAAGTATCGACGACAATAAATTTGATCCGTATGTAGGTATAGCCCTTGGCTTTAGAACAGTTAAGTATAATGATGATTATGCTCTTTTTTATAACGGAATTGGAACTGGTTTAATGTATGGAGGATATGCAGGTGCCCGTTATTATTTTAAAGAAAAACTAGGTGCTTATGCCGAGGTCGGTTTCCCATACACATCGTTGGGTATAACACTAAAATTCTAAATCCATTAATACTTTCTGCCGAAAATTAGATGTGTTAATATATAGTGTTTCTTCATTCTACCAGGATTCGCACATAAAAAACAGGTGTCGGGATTTCCAACACCTGTTTTTTATTTTATGCTACTTTATTACTTCGTCATCTCGCCATCAACCAAACGCCAGATATTGAGTGGGTTATCACTTTTTAATTCATCAGGTAGAATAGCATCAGGGAAATCCTGGAAACTTACCGGACGAGTGAAACGTGTAATGGCTCTCGTTCCGACCGATGTAGAACGAGAATCGGTAGTAGCCGGGAATGGCCCACCGTGTATCATGGCATGATTCACCTCAACACCTGTCGGGAAACCATTCAGAATTAATCGACCTACTTTTTGCTCCAGAATATCCAATAATTCGCTGTATTCTTCAAAGTCTTCTGCTGTTCCGTGTACTGTGGCAGTTAAATGCCCTGTCAGATTTTGCGCTGCTATCAGAATCTCTTCTTTTGTATTAGCTTCTACAATTAAGCTTGTAGGGCCAAAGATTTCTTCAGCCAGTTCAGGCTGAGCATTCCATGCTTCAATATCGGTGTGCAAAATAACAGGCTCAACAGCCGTGAAGCCTTCAGGTGCTTTACCGATACCTATTACATTGGTATATTGTTTCGAATGCTCGGTTCCTCTCACATAAGCGTCACGGATACCCGGTGTGAGCATAACTCCCCCCTGTGTATCTGATGCATTTTTGCCTATTTCGTCCATAAAGTCTTTGTCGTTTTGCAAAAACAATATACCCGGATTGGTACAAAACTGCCCAACACCCAAAGTAACTGAGCCTAAGTAACTATTGGCAATTGCTCTTCCTTTTTCGGCAAGTATTCGGGGCAAAACAAACACAGGGTTTGTGCTACCCATTTCGGCATATACCGGAATTGGCTCCGGACGGCTAACAGCGGCATCAAATAAAGCTTTGCCTCCTTTCAAAGAGCCCGTAAAACCAATGGCTTTCACGGCAGGGTGTTTTACCAATGCCATACCTATTTCGTGACCGTCGTCAAATAACAAAGAGAATACACCATCAGGCATGCCTGTAGCTTGTGCGGCTTTTTGCACAGCTTTAGCAACTAGCTCTGATGTACCCAAGTGAGCCGGGTGCGCTTTCACTATAACACTACAACCTGCTGCAAACGCCGATGTAGTGTCGCCGCCTGCTACCGAGAAAGCCAAAGGAAAATTACTTGCCCCAAAAACCCCTACAACACCCAGCGGTCGCTCCATAGAGCGTAAGTCGGGGCGAGGCGCTGGTTGGCGGTCAGGCAGCCCTGAATCGATACGGGCATTTACCCATGAGCCTTCACGTAGTAACTGTGCATATAGCCTTAACTGGCCTACTGTGCGGCCTCTTTCTCCAATAGCACGGCCTTGTGGCAAGCCTGACTCCAGCATGTATCTTTCTAACAATACATCGCCTAATGCCTCTATTTCTTCGGCAATTTTTTCTAAGAAATTTGCCTTTTCAAAACCTGATTTTTTACGATAAATCTGGAACGCCTTCTCAGCTTTCTCGGCTGCATATTCCAGTTCGTCGAGGGTAGCTTTAAAGAAAAGTGGCGCAAGGGCTTCGCCTGTTGCCGGATTAATGCTTTGGATAGCTACTGTGCCTTCTGAGAAGGTTTCAAAACCAACAATATTCCTTCCTGTGAGTTGCATGTTAAGAGTGTTAACAAACAAATAACTCATTTATACACCTGTATATATTGTTATCTGCTTTAGTGGTTAATTATTTATTTTGTTTCTACTGTATTTACTAAAGTGCCGATGCCTTCAATCGTGATTCGGATTTCATCGCCTACTTCTAGGGTAAAATCTTCGGGTGGTACTATTCCTGTGCCTGTCATAAGAAAACAACCGTGAGGAAAAGAAGTTTCACGAAACAGATATTCAACCAATTCGGTATGCTTGCGTTTCATACGATTGATAGAAACCGAATCTGTAAAATAAGGAATATCAAAACGAAGAATTTCGAGTTTGATAAGTGTTTCAGACAGAATAGGTTCGTCAAGTATAGTAATACAAGGACCAATGGCTGTGCTTTTGTCGTACGATTTCGCCTGAGGTAAATATAAAGGATTTTCGCCTTCTATATCTCTTGAACTCATATCGTTACCGATAGTATAGCCGGCAATTTGTCCTTTCGAATTTATAAAGAGTGTTAGCTCAGGCTCGGGCACATTCCAGCTTGAATCTCTGCGAATACGCACTTTCTGACCTGACCCAACTACACGATGCGGTGTAGATTTAAAGAAAAGCTCGGGGCGGTTGGCATCATAAACCCGGTCATAAAAATTATCACCTCCAGCTTTTTTCGATTCTTCCATACGAGCATCTCTGCTTCGTAAATAAGTTACGCCCGATGCCCATACTTCTTGCGATTGTATTGGTGCCTGAAGACTGTTATCAATCAATGATTTATATTCGGGTACAGGTGAGAGCAACTGAATCTCTCGCTGCAATTCAAAAAATAAGTCTTCACGGTTAATGAACAAGTCCCAATCCTGGTGGCGAGAAAGGAAGTACTGGTTTTGGTATTCGATAACGAATCCTTGCAAAGTTTTGTAGGCTTTCATTGAACGGCGCAATATTTTTTCAATATTAATTAAAAAGACTTATATACGTATGATAGCAGTCTATATTTATGTGGCTTTTTTATTAAAATATCAAACGCTAAAAGAGCCAATAATTTGTTCATATTCAATTAAAAAAACATTAATCTGTTTACAGATTGCAGACTAACTACTTTTAACTTCTAGTTACTTTTATTTGTTGCAAATTTTATTAAAAAGTATCAATTATACAATGAAGCCATTTTTTATTACATATTACTTCAAAATGTAGTTTAAGTACTACAAATATTTGTCTTAACTTAGCGGCAGGAAATTTATTTAGATTTATGCCCAAAAAACTACTTTTCGTCTTTTGTTTTTTTGTAATAACAAGCACTTGTTTCTCACAGGCTTTAACATATTATCCGTTCAACTCTATTGTTTCAATTGCCAGTAACCCAAACAAACCCGTTTGGCTGGATTTGAGATTTCAGATGAACTCTTATTTTTCTTCGTTAAGCACCGAAATTGCCCCTATGGTAAATCTTACCAAAGGCGAAAAAGCCAAGCTATATATGGGAGTAGGTATAAAAGCTAATTTTCTGAATTATCTGAACACCGACCCACAAAAACAAAACCCACTAGAAGGTTATGCTTTCAATTTAGGCGTAAGGGTTTCTCCGTTCGAGAAAGCGCCGCAGTTTCAGGGTGTTTTTGAATTATCTCCTTATGCCAACAGGCAGTTTGATTTAGGGATTTTTAGAGCCAATCTGGGTATTGCCTATGTTTTTGGCAAGAAGAGGAAAGTAGAATAATCTTCGCCCTTTCGTGTTTATAGTATCTTGATATTGTTATTTTCTCTTACTGCAAATCTAAGTTATGAAGCTGACCGATAAAGCTACTTTTGGGCAAACTGCTTTCATTATTAAACATAAAGAAGAAATAATAGAACTTTTTATATAGACGCATATTATTTTGCGCATATAAACATAGATTTGTACTAACAACACCATAATAATTCATCTTCAATTTTTTTCAGCTTTGAAAGTCATCATTATTAAATATAACGCAGGCAACGTGCAGTCGGTGATGTATGCCTTAGAACGTATCGGTGTGGCGTATGAATTGTCGGACGATGCTGATACTATTCGCTCGGCTGAAAGAATTATTTTTCCGGGTGTAGGCGAAGCAAGTACTGCTATGAAAAGCCTGCGTGAGAGTGGTTTAGACAAATTGATTCCTACCCTGACACAGCCCTTTCTGGGTACTTGTGTAGGTATGCAATTGCTTTGTAAGTCGTCAGAAGAAAACAATACCGATTGTTTAGGTGTGTTTGATATACCTATTCTCAAATTCCCACAGATTAAAGGCTTTAAAGTACCCCAAACAGGCTGGAACGATATTTATGGCTATGCCTCTGAACTAACCAACGATTTAGCCGAACATTCGTATGTTTACTATAATCATGGTTACTATGCGCCATTATCTGACTACACAGTAGCAAAAACAACCTATATGCTCGAATACTCGGCTATGTTGCAGAAAGATAATTTCTTTGCTGCTCAGTTCCACTCCGAAATCAGCGGCGATGTAGGCCAGAAGATTTTTGAGAATTTTTTGAAATTGTAACCTTTTTACATTCTCTATTACCGGAATACGACAAACCTATGTTTCAAATAATACCAGCCATCGACATCATAGACGGCAAATGTGTTCGCCTGACACAAGGCGATTATTCTCAGAAAAAAACCTATAATGAAAATCCGCTCGAAGTAGCCAAAATGTTTGAGGGAGCCGGAATAAAACGCCTGCATCTGGTTGATTTAGACGGAGCCAAGCAAAAGAAAATCATTAATGCCAAAGTATTGGAAACCATTGCTTCAAAAACCAATCTACATATTGATTTTGGCGGTGGGGTGCAGTCTGATATTGATATAAAACTGGCTTTTGATTGTGGAGCAAAGCAAGTAACAGGCGGAAGTATTGCCGTTAAAAATCCTGAGCTGTTTGAATCGTGGATAAAATCTTATGGCAGCGAGGCTATTATTCTGGGAGCAGATGCACGTCAGGAAAAAATTGCCGTAAGTGGCTGGGAAGAAGAAACCAGTGTATGGGTTTATGATTTTGTGGGCGAGTGGATTCAGAAAGGAATTCAGTACACCATTAGCACCGATGTAGCTAAAGATGGTCTATTACAAGGCCCATCGGTAGATTTATACAAAAAAATGCAGGAGCAATTCCCTGATTTAAAAGTGATTGCTAGTGGTGGCGTAAGCTCTATGCAAGACCTTGAAGAATTAGCCGAACTAAACATTTTCGGCGTAATTGTAGGTAAAGCCATTTACGAAAACCGTATTTCATTAAAGGACATTGAACGTAGATTTTTATGAACCACGAATTCAGAAAAGAGGGATACTTAATTAGTACCAACAAAGAACTCTTACAGTTTGATGTGATTCATGGCTTTCTGTCAACCAGCTATTGGTCGCCTGAGATTCCGATGGATATTGTAAAAAGAGCCGCTGAAAATTCAATTGCATTTGGTATCTATAAAGAATCTGGTGAGCAGGTTGGCTATGCCCGTGTGGTTTCTGATTGTGCCACCTTTGCATATCTGGCTGATGTATTTGTGTTAGACACAGAGCGAGGTAAAGGCTTATCGAAATGGTTAATGACCTGCATTATGTCTTTACCCGAACTACAAAACCTAAGACGCTGGTCTCTGGCTACTCTTGATGCGCATGGCTTATATGCGCAATTTGGCTTCACTCCTTTAGATAAACCAGAGGTAGCCATGCAAATTGCCCGACCTGATATTTATAAAGAAATGAAAAATTGAGTGATTTAGTGAATGAGTGATTGCTATTTGATAATCACTCATTCACTAAATCACTCAATCACTAAATAGTTGAAATATGCTTACAAAGAGAATTATTCCTTGTTTAGATATAAAAGACGGCCGCACAGTGAAGGGCACTAACTTTGTTAACCTTCGTGATGCCGGCGACCCTGTTGAACTAGCTGCGACTTACGCACAGGAAGGAGCCGACGAACTCGTGTTTTTGGATATTACGGCTACTGTTGAAGAGCGTAAAACGCTACTTGATTTGGTTCGTCGGGTTGCGCATACCATCAACATTCCTTTTTGTGTGGGTGGGGGCATAGGTTCAATAGCTGATGTATCTAAGTTATTGAATGCCGGAGCCGATAAGGTTTCTATCAATTCATCGGCTGTTCGTAATCCTGATGTAATTAATGAATTAGCCTTGGAGTTTGGTTCTCAATGTATTGTTGTGGCCATTGATACAAGACACATTACACTCGAAAATGGCTCTCAAGCGCACATAGTACACACACACGGTGGCCGAAAACCAACTGAGTTGAAAACAATTGAATGGGCAAAAGAAGTAGAAAACCGAGGTGCAGGCGAAATCTTATTGACTTCGATGGATACTGATGGCACTAAAGCCGGATTTGCTTTGGAACTCACTGCTCATATTTCTGACAATGCCAATATACCTATCATTGCCTCAGGCGGAGCCGGAACAATGGAGCATTTCTACGATGTATTCACTACCGGACAAGCCGATGCAGGCTTAGCTGCCAGTATCTTCCACTTTAAAGAAATAGGTATTCCAGAGCTTAAGTATTACCTAAAAGGCAAGGGTATTTCAATGCGTATTTAGTAGCCGCTACTTTGGCACTACAAATCGTTTGATTTGCCCACTGTAATGGTCAAGAATATATATTTCTTCGTTGGCATCAACCCCAAAAGAAGAAACAGAACCGCCATCAGTGCTTAATAGTTCACTGCCTGTTTTTGTAGTGCCATCAAACGATAAAGCCCAGATGCTACCCTTGGCATAGTCTGCAAAAAGATATTTGCCTTGTAGCGCCGGATTCCGTTTACCACGATACACATAACCACCTGTTACCGACACGCCATCGTTACGTGGGTATTGATGAATTGGGTCGATGAGTGTTTTTGTTGGGTCGCAATCATTTCTTGGGTTATAGCAACGGCTTGCTTCTTTCAGTCGCCAGCCATAATTGCCACCTTTTGTAATAATATCTATTTCTTCAAATTCATTCTGACCTACATCACCTGCCCATAGCTGCCCTGTTTTTGAATCAAAACTAAAACGCCAGGGGTTTCGTAGCCCATAGGCATAAATCTCCTCCCGAAAGCCTTCGGTATTGCCTACATAAGGATTATCAGTTGGAATGCCATAATTGCCCTTATCGGTCTTGTTTACATCTATTCTCAGGATTTTCCCTAGTAATGAAGTTCTGTTTTGCGCATAATTATGTTGGTCACCCCAAGCACCACCATCACCTACGGCAATATACAAATAACCATCAGGCCCGAAAGCCACTTTACCGCCATTGTGGTTATCGTAAGGCTGCGAAAAGCGCATCAATATCGTTTCTGAACTTGGCGATACTTTTGCATCTTTATACGAACTGGCTTTGAAACGAGCAATAATTGTTTCTAAAGGGTTTCTTTTGTTATAATTCAAATAGAAATAGCCATTTTCTTTAAAATTTGGGTCAAAGGCAATTCCTAAAAGTCCCATTTCTCCACCATCATCTACCTTATCCCTTATATCCAGATATGTGCTTGCTTCTTTAGTAGCAGCATTATTATCAAATACTTTAATCACTCCGGGTTGCTCTAATACAAAAATTCTGTTTGTGCCATCGCCTGCATGCACAAACTCAACAGGGCTATTAAACTTGAGATTCGGGAAAGCATTTTCAAGCTGATATGCCGCTGGTTTTGTTTTGAAACCTTGCAAAAGTCTGTTACCATTCAGATAGTTCACCAGCAAGACTATTAATCCAACAGCCACAATGGTAATGGTTAGCAGAAAAAACAACAATCTGTTTTTATAGCGATTCAACGATGAATGAGCAGGTAAACGAAGATACATAACCTTAGAAAGTTTAAATGCACGAAATCCATAAAGTTTCAGTTCATCAATACTTTAGGTTTTCTGTTGCTATACTAGCATTTTGAGCAGATATTTACAAGTACAGCTATGCGAAAGGAGAATAAAGCATGATAATATGTTAATTTTTGCTACGTTCTATCAGATTTTCGAGCAATAAAATCCATTCATGTGCCTCACATTTCCAATCCATCTGCGTGATTTTCATGGGGGCAAAAAACTGCAAAATCTGGTGCTCGTATGAGCTTAATAAGGGGCCTAAGAAATAGCAGAAGTCAGGGTCAGGTATGCTAAAATCCGTTACGTTATTATTTTGTTGCATACTATCAATTGTATCTCTATATGTGGCAGCGTTTTGTTTGCTCAATTTCAGTATGGCTGTTTCAAGTATTACCCTATTCATGGCTACTTGTTCTATTTCTAGCAATAACAAAGCCTTTTTTATTAAATCCTGCCTGCAATCTTCTAAAGGCTCAATGGTAAAGTCGCCTAACAGGCGTGCAAAATGATAAATGATAAGCGGAGGCGTAGCATAGTTATGCGCAACTCTGAACGGGTGGCTTACAAACTCATTTCTGGTAAAAATTCCTTTTAAATAAGTATAAGTAGCCATATCATGTTCATTGTGCGGTAGCTGGTGTAACTCAAACAGATACATCAGGTTGCATAATGCACAGGCATCGAATTCTATGGCCATATTTTTGCCAAACCATGTTGAGTAAATTTTTAGCCCTTTGTAATGTTTGAAAGTATTTTGTACCCGTCTTATATCTTTTGGCCCTTCTGATAAGTTGGCATGCAATTGCACTTTATCTTTCAACCACAAAACCTCTTCTTTGCTCGCCTGCAAGGTCATGTAAACTAAGGCAGTATCATCAATATCATCGGGAATCCTGAAATGTTCTAAATGGCGGAAGATATAACCATTGGGGAAATGATTAGAAGCCAACCCATTCTTGGGTGTTTGCCAGAAGTTATAGGTCTTTAAACCATCTTTATTCTGAAATGCAGGGTAATTCTTAATGGCTTTCGCACTAATATCATCAATTATATCTTGCGAAGAATCGGGTAGATAAGGTTTGAGTTGATTTAAAACGAAAACAATAGAAGCGGTATAGAAAATATTAGTGTCGGGGCGTTTATATAGCAGATATTTGTTTTGCCGATAAGACGGGAAAATACCCTCTGGAAAATGCGTATCGCCCCGTGATTGTAACGAGGCGATTTTATTAATAATTGACTGAATGTGTTCTGTATCTGAATTTATACTTATCATGCCACTTTCAAAACCAATTTACCTGTGTTTTCGCCTTTAAAGAGCTTCATTAAAGTATCCTGAAAAGCCCTGATGCCGCCTTCAGCAATATCTACATTAGAGTTGAGCTTGCCTTGTGCTACCCAGCCTGCCATTTCCTTGATGGCTTTTCCATAATTAGCGGCGTTATCAAAAACCACAATACCCTCCATACGCGCACGATTAACTAATAAGGACATATAATTGCTTGGTCCTACGGGCTTCTGAATCGCATTGTATTGCGAAATAGCTCCACAGATTACAATTCTTGCTTTCAGGTTTATTAATGTCAGCACTGTATCCAGTATTTCGCCACCTACGTTATCAAAATACACATCAACACCATTTACACAAACTTCTTTCAGTTGATTTCTTAAATTTCCGGCTTTGTAATCAACACAAGCATCAAAGCCCAGTTCTTCTACTACATATTTGCACTTTTCTTCTCCACCTGCTATACCGACTACTGTACAGCCCTTAATTTTGGCAATCTGCCCTACTACACTTCCTACTGCACCCGCAGCGCCTGATACCACCACGGTTTCGCCCGGTTTTGGTTGGCCAGTATCCAGAAGGCCAAAATAGGCTGTAAGCCCCGACATACCCAAAGTACCCAAGTACGAAGGCAGTGGAATAAACTCAGGGTCTACTTTTACTAAATCTTTGCCCTCTAGCGCTACATATTCTTGTACGCCTGTGCCACCTGTTACAAAATCACCGGCTTTAAAACCAGGGTGTTTTGAATCTACCACTACGCCCGCACCTAATGCCCGCATTACTTCTCCGATTTTTACAGGGCGAATATAAGATTTCCCCTCGTTCATCCACCCACGCATGGCAGGGTCAATCGAAAGATATTGCACCTGTACCAATACTTGATTTTCCTGAATTTCGGGAACATCTGTTTCTTCAATCTCCCAACATTCGGGCGTTGGATTACCAATCGGGCGAGCCAATAAGTTAATGCGTGTGTTTTTCATAATATTTCAGATTGTTTTTGTCTCTACAAGTCAAAACTATGATATTAAAACGAATTTATTGCATTTCTTTTAAAATAGTGGGCATAGGTGTCTATAAAATTACTTTAATAAGCACAAAGTCTAATATTTTATCAAAAAACTTTCGAAAGAGATTTGGTTAGTAATCAAGAGTTTAGTATCTTTGCAGCCCGAATTAGATTAGCAAAGATATTAAATACATAAAACAATGGCGAAGAAAGGCAATCGTGTACAAGTTATCCTAGAGTGCACTGAGCAAAAAACAAGCGGTGTAGCAGGTATGTCTCGCTACGTTACGACTAAAAACCGTAAAAACACTACAGGTCGTATGGAGTTAAAAAAATATAACCCATTCCTGAAGAAACATACAACTCACAAAGAAATTAAATAATTTTTGATTGTAGGGGTTCATAGATTTTATCAGAATCCTGTAAAATCAACTGACTCAATACATCATAAAACGATACTAAAATGGCAAAGAAAGTAGTCGCTACGCTTCGTGATAAAACCGCAGGAAAAAACTTCGCAAAAGTTATCAAAGCTGTGAAGTCTCCTAAAACAGGTGCATATACTTTCAAGGAAGAAATGGTTCCTATGGAAGAATTGCAAAATGCGTTGAAAGCATAATTCCGATAAAATATTGGTATAAGCCTTCTTGATAAACAAGAGGGCTTTTTGTTTTACATATAGTTTTCGGCATTTCTATTGATTAGGCAGCTATTTTTCTTCATTTTTGAGATTATCTTCTTACCCAATCTTTTATACTCTTGGAAACCCAAAGCAGCAATTATCATTTACATCCTATTAAAGTTGTTGAGGCCGATATCGATGACCTGAACCACGTTAATAACATTGTTTACCTGCGCTATGTGCAAGAGGCAGCAGGTAGCCATTGGCATACGCTTGTGCCCGAAAAGCTAAGCGCACAGGTTATATGGGTAGTACGCCGCCATGAAATTGACTACCTGAAACCAGCTTTTCTGGGAGACGAACTAACAGTAAAAACATGGGTCGATAATTTTACAGGCGTTACCAGCGACCGCCATTGTGAGATTCTAAGAGGTAATGAAGTATTGGCTCGCTCACGTACACTCTGGGTTTCGTTAGATGCCAGCACCAAACGGCCAAAACGTATTGGTGAAGAGATTGCAAGCCTGTTTTTTGGCAATAAAGATGAAGAAATGTAAGAGTATCTTGAAAATTAAACTGAAAGTATAATAAAATTGTTATAGTTTTGTCTTGAATCACACAAGCTTAGCAATTATTCATTTTACACTATTATTATTATTAGATGGGCTTATTTGACTTCTTTTCGAAAGAAAAAAAAGAAACGCTTGACAAAGGATTAGAAAAATCAAAAACAAATATTTTTGATAAACTCTCGCGCGCCATCATCGGAAAATCGAAGGTTGATGATGAAATATTAGATGAATTAGAGGAAATTCTGATTAGCTCTGATGTAGGCGTAGAAACAACTGTAAAGATAATCAGACGTATTGAAGCCCGGGTAGAGCGTGATAAATATACAAATGTTGATGAATTAGATAGAATCTTACGTGAAGAAACGGCAGCATTGCTGGCCGAAAACAACTCACAAGATGTAAAAGATAGTTTTGAAACCGATAATTTACCCAAACCATACGTATTGATGGTAGTAGGCGTGAATGGCGTTGGAAAAACAACTACTATTGGCAAACTAGCACATCAGTTTCAGAAAAGAGGCAAAAAAGTAGTGCTAGGGGCAGCAGATACATTCAGGGCGGCAGCGGTTGACCAATTAAAATTGTGGGGGCAACGTGTAGGCGTGCCTGTAATTGAACATGGTATGAATACCGACCCATCGTCGGTAGCTTTTGATGCCGTGAAGAAGGGAATGGAAATGAATGCCGACATTATTATTATTGATACAGCCGGACGTTTGCACACCAAGGTAAATTTGATGAATGAGTTGGGGAAAATTAAACGTGTTGTTCAGAAGTTTTTACCTGACGCACCTCACGAGGTGATGATGGTATTAGACGGAAGTACAGGACAAAATGCAGTAATACAAGCCCGTGAATTTACTAAAGTAACAGAAATAGACTCGCTAACTATTACAAAACTCGATGGAACAGCCAAAGGCGGTGTAGTAATTGGTATCTCTGACGAATTTAAAATTCCGGTAAAATATATTGGTGTAGGCGAACAAATGGACGACCTACAGGTATTCAACAAAATGGAATTTGTAGATTCGTTATTTAAGAAATAAACACCACAGGGCTTTCGACAGCAAAAAAGTTCCACGACCACTATAAACAACAAAAGCCGCTCTTGAAGCGGCTTTTGTTATAATATAAGCTCTTATTATTAAGCTACATCACATATTTTAACACTTTGTTTCAAAGATGCTATCTGGTCGGCACGTTTCGGTACAAACTCTTGACCAACAAAGCCTTTATAACCCGTTTCTACAATGGCTTTCATAATAGCCGGATAGTTCAACTCTTGTGAATCATCAATCTCGGCACGGCCTGGTACGCCACCGGTATGGTAATGTGCAAAGTATGGGTGGTATTTTTTGATAGTTGCTATTACGTCACCTTCCATAATTTGCATGTGGTAGATGTCATACAATAACTTGAATTTATCTGAACCTACTTTATCACAAAGGTCTACACCCCATTTGGTGTGGTCGCACATATAGTCTTTATGATTCACTTTGCTGTTTAGTAGCTCCATTACCATCGTAACACCATGTTTTTCGGCTGATGGCATTAGTTTTTTCAAAGCTACTGCGCAATTCTCTAAGCCCTGCTCGTCTGACATTCCTTTTCTATTTCCTGAGAAACAAATAACTTTATCATAGCCAAAAGCTTTTAGTTTCGGGAATATTCCTTCAAAGCTAGCGATTAGCTCATTGTGCAATGCAGGGTCGTTGAAGCCTTTTTCGATACCTAAACCAGCACCCCAAGGCAAAGCACAAGTAAGACCATATTTCTTGATAGTTGGCCATTCTTCCGGGCCTTGCAATTCTACCGATTTCATACCCATAGCGGCCGCCTCTTTACAAAGGTCGTCTAACGGTATTTTGCTATAACACCAACGAGCTACCGAGTGATT
The DNA here is from genome assembly GCF_037860775.1 of Emticicia soli. Classification (NCBI taxonomy): domain Bacteria; kingdom Pseudomonadati; phylum Bacteroidota; class Cytophagia; order Cytophagales; family Leadbetterellaceae; genus Emticicia; species Emticicia soli. The sequence goes on from NZ_JBBEWC010000001.1 coordinate 145,698, forward strand.
GATTTTACCGTTAAGGTCGCTACCCAATACTTTTTCGTTTGCCGCAAAAGCTTCTGTAAGTGTCATTGGGGCCGATAATATTGCCGCACTGCCTAAAATGTTTTTTATGGCCGAACGACGAGACGAGTTAGATTCCATTGTTTATCTATGTTAAATTTGAATAGTAGTTCTGTTAAATATTAATCTCTAATACTTACACTTTCAGCCGTCGGGAAATCTTTCGGAACTGCCTGTGTTACTTTGCCTGTAGCTGCCCATTCGGTACCTCTCTGCAAGGTAGTAATAAAACCCTTACATTTCTGAGAATAGTTACCATGCCCAAGCGTAGTATGAAAAACCTTGCCTTTGCCATAAGTGATAGTCATTAGCATTGGCTCTATTCTGCCTGAGCCTCTTTTCTCTTTTGGGCTATAAGCAGTAGCCAAAACCTCCATATTTACAGCAGGCCCTCTCAGTCTGTCGTAAAGCTCGTCTTTTTCATGCAACCAAGCCTCAGGCAAGCCTTTCGTAATCGGGTGTTTGGTGTTGTGTACTTTAACCACAAACTGATGTTCTGCCCCATGACTACCACCATTACCTGCACTGTTATCATGCACGAAATTATGCTTTTCTTCGTCATAATACACATACGGGCCCGACTTCTCGGTGCGGTCGCCCCAGCCTCCCAAGCCAATCATTTTGTTGTAGGCATCCCATTCCGGAAAAGCGTTATCAGCAGCATGCACAACCACAAAACCACCGCCATTGCTTACAAATTTCTCGAAAGCATCTTTGGTAGCTTTCGACCATGAATCTCCGTTATAATTAGATAAAACTACCTGATATGCCGAAAAATCAGGTTTAAACGTTTCCATGTCTCCACCTGCGGGCGGTGTAGTGGCTACATCTACTTTAAAAAGCCCTGTTTCTTCCAGATATCCTTTCATCATCTGTGTAGTCTGAGGCCAGTTTTTGTGGTTATTCTGTCCATCAATTATCAAAACATTCATTGGCTTCTTTGCTTTCTTCTGTGCAAAGGCCTGGCCCAGAAATGCAATTGAAAACACCGCTAGAAGAATAACGAACTTACTAACAAAGTTTAGTTTTTTATTTATCATATTCAGATGTTTAAGAGGTAAGAAATGGCAACAGACGTATCTGTTGCCTATTGATTTTATTATTTACCGTCTTTACGGGCAAACATCTCATGGTTCTCGTTGCCGCCCGATTTCAGGTATGCTATCAGGTCTCTTAGTTCTTCTTCATTCAAGCTATTGATAAGCCCGGGCAACATTACCGATACAGAAGAATATTTACTCGAAGCTACATCTTTTTTCGCTATTTTCATCAATACATCAGGCGCATACGGATTCTGCGATACATAGTAAGCATTGTTATCTTCATTTGCCAGTCGTCCAACAACAGAATCACCGTTTTTCAGGATAAACTGCGTAGCAGCATATTGGTCAGAAACAGCCTTGCTAGGGTCAATGATAGCCTCAAGAATATCTTTGGTAGAGAAACGAGTACCTAATTGTGTTAAATCAGGCCCTACATTGCTGCCCTCGCCTCGTATGCTATGACAACGGCTACACGTAATAGCATTGTACATATCTTTGCCTTGTTGGAAGTTTCGGTTGGTTAATCCTTTTTCTACTACTTCTACTGCATTATCAAGTTTCCAATTTTTGCCAGGGCCTTTCGGATAATTCTGTATCACAAGGTCATTACCTGATTTTGACATCATGTCAGCACCAGATAGTTTTTCGTAATACGAAACTTTATCTTTTGGTACATGTGCCAATGCCAGTTTTCTGGCTCTGTCGATAAAGCCGATATAGCTATTACCACCACGGAAGTTTAGCGCATTGCGGAACCATTTAAAGTATTTGTCACGCAATTGAGGAGTCCATCCGGTTTTAGCCGAACTTAAAACAGTAGCAAAGTAAATTTGCTGTGCAGGTGGTACTTTTTCTAACATTTTTGCAATATCAAGCCCATAAGCTGGGTTTCGCATAATTAAATCGGCAGAAGAAGTAGCTGTTTCTCCGCCCGCTATTGCGCCCGGAACTTCTTTTTTGTCTAATAGAGCCACTGTTTTTGGCACAATACCCGGAGCCTCTAAGAATACCAGAATTCTGCTTAGCAATTTATTGATTTCGTCGTCAGACGAAGGGAATAATGGATTAAGATAGGCTATTACCTTAGGTTTTATAGTAGTACCCGGTTGTCCCATTCTGAAAAACACCAACTCAAAGGCACGTAGTATATCTATTTTCTGCGATACACTTAAGGTAGAGTAATTTATACCTAACAACGACGCCAAAATATTATCTTTTTGCTCGGGTTTTCCTTGGCGAGCCAAAGCAATCATTGCATTGATAACTGTAATAGGCTCTTTTTCTGCCAGTGCTTTTGCTTGCCATTCAGCTACTGGCTGGTGCTCTACTGCCAATCTAGCTGCATAACGCACAAGCCTATCGGCATGTTTTAAATTTGGCCATGCTTTATCTATTGCCATAGCATCAGGGGCACCATGAAATGCCTCTAACTCTCTTCTCAGGGCATTTTCTTTAGGCAAAGCTGTTGCTACTGATACGTTAGTGTTTTCAGGCCCGTTATAATATACACGGTAAAGGTCTGACTCTAATCTACGCCCACCTGTCAGGAAGTAAAGCGCTCCGTCAGGGCCGATGGCTCCATCAGTTAATGGCAAAGGCATACCAGATAAAAACTCTTCTCTCTCTGCCGTATAAGTCGAACCGCTTGGTTTTAAATGCAGTGCATGCACAATTCCGAAACTCCAATCGAACGCCAATAAGGAATTTTTATACTTTGCCGGAAACTTGGCATCTTTTGTATAAATTAAGTTAGTTGGTGAGCCTTGCCCGATATTAACAATTGGCGGAAGATTATCAGGCAATGTAGCCGACCATTTCCCAGAGCCTGTTCTCCAGCCAAACTCGCTGCCACTCGTAGAATGAGAAATACGTGTTGGGCGATACCAAGGCATACCGAAGTCCCACTCCATATCGGCATCATATACAAACAAATCGCCTACATCATTAAAAGCCATATCGTAAGCATTTCGGTATCCGGCACTTATCATTTCCCAGTGTTTGCCTTCAGGGTCAACATTGGCTATCCAGCCACCTGGCTCTTTACGGTCATTGGCGTGCCCTCTCGGATCTTTTATTAAAGGAAATAATTGGTCATACTGCCAGTTTGAAGGTAACCTGTAAGCATCCATTTCTGGTGCATCGGTGTGGTTACCCGAAATTACATACAAAGATTTCTTGTCAAATGATAAAATTACACTATGTGGGCCATGTTCGCCATCGCCGTGTAATTCTTTCATTAAAGTAACTTTATCAAACTGGTCATCTCCGTTAGTATCTTGTAGGCGATACAAACCACTTTTTCTAGGGAATTTCTGGCTGCTATGGTTATTCATCATTACATAGAGGCTATTGAAAGCATACAATAAGCCTTGTGCATTACCTAAAGCCACTGTATCGCCCTGAACAAGTAGTTTTTCAACTTTTGGTTCAGTTCCCTGCCCAATTGCTGGAATTGTAAGACGATACAAAATACCATATTGGTCAGAAGCAATCATACGGCCTTTATCGTCAAAAGCCATTGAAACCCACGAACCCATATTATTTTCGGACGGGCTGAAAAGATGCTCAGCCTTAAAGCCGGGCTGCAACTTTAATTTAGCTATTTTAGGGTTTTCTTCCGCAGTAGCCGGATTATCTTTCAGGCTTGTGTAGGATGCTACAAACAGAAATACCCCTGTGACAACAACAAGGAGTTTCAGCGTGTTTGGTTGAGCGTTCATAGTTTATTTTTTAGGATTGAATGCGGTTATAATTTGCCTTTTTTATCTAACTATCAAGATCAAAAGGGGCTTTAAAAATTATGAGGCTGAATTTCTTTTACTAAATACTCAAGTCTCGTCTATTAAACACACTTTCGGGTTGGGGTGCATTGCCTGATAGAATAGCCAACACGTTTTTCACTGTTGAGACACACATATTTTTATAGGTAGTAGCTGTAAGGCTGCCTACATGTGCCGTGATAATGGTTTTAGGGTGGCTCAATAATGGTTCGTCTTGTGCCGGTGGTTCTACTACCAACACATCGGCGCCAAAACCACCAATAACATTGTTATTCAGAGCTTCTATCAAGGCTTTCTGGTCTACTAAAGCACCTCTTGCCGTGTTAACCAATATTGCCGAGGGCTTCATCAGGCTTAGTTCTTTTTCACCAATCAGGTTTTTGGTGTCTTCAAATAGTGGCAGATGCAGGGTAATAATATCAGACACTTTCAGTAATTCTTCTAAAGGCAAAGCCTGATACTCAGATTGTACCGGAAATTTATCCCAATAAACCACATTCATGCTGAAAGCATCGCCTAATTTAGCTACTCTTTTGCCAATATTACCCATGCCTAAAACACCAAGTGTTTTACCATGTAGCTCGTCTCCAACAAATTGGTTTCGCCACTCCCAGTTACCAGCTTTTACTTGCCTTGCCGACTCATACAAATTGCGTTGAAGCATCAGCATCAAAGTAATGGCGTGCTCAGCAATGGTACTAGAGTTTGAACCAGGGGCGTTTACAACCATTATTTTACGGGCGCTGGCTTCTTTTACATCTACGTTATCAAGCCCTACGCCACAGCGTGCAATTACCTGCAAATCGGGGCAAGCATCCATTAATTGGGCATTGCCTTGTCCTTTTCCTCTTGTAATTACGCCATGAATGGTATTCTCCTGAAGAATATCAGTCAGGGGTTTGTCGCCATAAGCCGTAAAAATTTCTATCTCACCTGCCGAAGCAGCATTATTCAATAAGTCCATTGCCTCGTCGGCAACTGTTTCTAGTAACAATACGTTTTTTTTCATACTCTATCGTGATATAAAGTAGCGTCGGCTGATTTATATCCTCTGAAATCGTTACGGCCTGAAACATAAATACCTGCTTTGAAAAGCTCGTCTTCAAATATCTTAGGGTCAATTTCGCTACCCGGTGCTGATGATATTTCAACTAAATTGCCCGATGGGTCGCGTACGAACATCTGCATAGCACCATCAGGTAATTGGCGTACTTTACCCCAAGGCAAAATATCAATTACACCCAATTCTTTCATACGGCTGAAAACCGTATTGAAATCATCAACCTGCACACACATATGTCCTCTAAACGAATAGGTATCTTCCCACTCGGTCAGGTGTAGTTGTTGTTCTTCGTTAAACTTGAAAAATGCTGTTGGGTAATCGAACAAAAAAGCCGGAAGTGGCTCTAAGCCCAACTCTTTTTCATAAAATTCGCAAGCTGCTTCAAGGTTGCTCACTACTAATGCTACGTGGTTTATTTTTACTGCTTTTGCCATAGCTTTAAAGAGGTTATTGCTTTAGCCGCTATTAGTTTTGAATACATAGCGGCTTTAGAGTGGTTGAATACTTAAATTGTTTGTTTAAATTCTTTTACAAAATCCCAGTTTGGTGTAAGACCTAAACCCGGCGCAGTAGGCACTTCAATCATGCCATCAACGGCTTGAATTTGCTCATTCACTAAGTCGTACATCATTGGGTTTCCGCCTGACGAAAACTCAATGATAGTAGCCGCAGGTGCTGCAAAAGCTACGTTTACCCCAGCCATAAACGAGAACGCCGAACCCCAGCAATGTGGAGCCAACTCTAGCTGATAAGTATGTGCCAAGTGTGCTACTCGCATAGCTTCTGTAATACCACCAATAATGGCAGAGTCTGGCTGAACAACGTCTAATGCACGCACTTCTATTAAATCACGCACATCAAAGGCTGTGTATTCGCTTTCGCCGGCTGCAATCGGAATCGATGTTGAAGCTTTTACCTCAGCAGTTCCGTGGCGGTTATCTGGGCTGATAGGTTCTTCAAACCAATACAAATTACAATCTTCTACACCACGGCAAAACTGCTTAGCCTCAGGTACGCTGAAAGTACCGTGTGCATCGGTCATCAATTTAATATTTTCGCCCAAGGCTTCTCTTGCTGCTCTTACACGGCGGATACTCTCCTGCACGGTTTCGTCCATTACACCCACACGCATTTTCACACCCTGAAAACCCTTAGAAACATAGCCTAACAATTGCTCGCCTATTTTATCGGTTCCGGCCCAGCCACCACTGGCATAAGCAGGCATTTTTTCACGGCAAGCACCACCTAGTAATTCAACAACAGGCACACCTAAGGCTTTGCCTTTTAAGTCCCAAAGAGCAGTATCAACCCCACTCATAGCCGAAATGGTTAAGCCTCTACGGCCAAGAATCGGGAATTTACGGCCTCTTTTTAAAGCATAGTGGTCTCGTGTTCCGTTATAAATATGTTCCCATATACGGGTAATCTGGTGGGCATCTTTACCTATTAGTAAAGGTTTTATTTCGTTTTCAATACAACTTACAATAGATGCACATACACCCGATGAACCTACGGCTGCTTTTGCTTCGCCGAATCCCTGTAATCCTGTATCGGTTGTAATAACCACAAGGGTCATGTCAAAGTCTGTAAGCAGACCATAATCAGAAAAATGCTGTTTTTCTTTAGGTATAGGGCAACGCAGCCAGAAGGCTTCAACATTAGTAATTTTCATTCAAAAAGAGATTAAATAGGTTGGTGGTAGGTATAACCCGTACCATTTAGGTTAACTTTGATTATAGGGCAAACCGGAAGTTTGCCCCACATATTTAGTATCAGATAAGCGGTCTCAGGGTTTCGATAGACCTTCTTGTAAGCATTGAATAAAACTCTTCTGTTACTGAAGAGCTACCGTGGTCTTCCAGAAACTTCTTCTGCTCAGGGCTTAGCCCTTCAGGCATTAGTTCAATCGAGTTTGGATACGGGTTTGCAGGTGTTCTGTCTAGTGGAGCGCAGAATTCTACTGATAATACTTTGTCGTATTCTATTTCACGCAGGGTCTCAATAATTTTAGGCCAGTTGATAGTACCCATTCCCGGCGCCATACGGTTGCTATCGGCAACGTGGAAACCAACCAAACGGCCTTTTGCACGGCGAATAGCATCGTAAGTGTTATCTTCTTCAATATTCATGTGGAAAGTATCTAAACATACGCCACATTTAGGGCCTACAGCTTCGGCAAGTGCTAGTGCCTGGTCGCCTCTATTGATAAAATAAGTTTCAAAACGGTTAATTGGCTCAATGCCTAATAATATCCCTACGCTTTCGGCATATTCATATATTTGTTTCATACCTTCTACGGCCCACTCCCACTCTTCTTCCGGTCTGCCATCGGGTATGATTTTACCTACTGTACCCGGTACAACCGATACCATCTGGCCGTCGAGTTCTTTTACCATTGTTACTACATCTTTGATGTATTGTACCGATTTTGCTCTTTGAGTTTTGTCTTTGGCAAGCAGGTTTCTGTCTTCCAGCATTAGGGTTACTGAGCCCCAACATGTCAGTCCATTGTCTTTTAGTAGTTTGCTTATTTTTTTTGTATCATACGCTTCTGGGGTGCCTTGAATCTCCAGTTTGTCATATCCAAGTCCGGCAATTCGTTTAATAGTAGTCTCTATGGATTCGGCCCGCATCCAGTTGTGAATTGAAATTTCCATCTTAAAGGTTATAAGTGTTGAATATATGAATGTGCATCTGGGTAAAATGCTATAGGGCAAAAATAACAGTAATTGTTTATTTTCTTTGATTTTTCAAAGATATTATTTGTTCTTTCTTATGTAGGCAAAACAACATAATAAGCCTCTATAAATACTATCGTAAATCGATTTAGTACCTCTGTTGACTGTAGTTTTTTATTAAGCAAAAATATGAAGGGAGAAAAAAGTGCTTGGCGTAGAAAACTTATTGCACAATAATAGATTCGTTGATTATCTCATGAATCCTTTTTCGGATGCGTAGGGTGTTGATTTTGTTATTGGTAGAAAGTGGATAAACTCTATTTGAAAGGAAAATAAAAATAAGTTCACGGTCGGGGTCAACCCAAACGACAGTTCCGGTAAAACCAGAGTGCCCATAAGTATTAGCTGAGGCTGTTGATCCTATAATGGGGCTATCGCCCGAATTGGGTTTGTCCCAACCTAGCCCTCTGTGGCTTTTTTGGGTATAGTTTTTAGCAAAATGCCTCACGGTTTCAGGAAACAGGAAATTACGCCCTCCATAAAAACCATTCTGCAGATTCATCTGAAAGAGTTTTACTAAATCAGAAGCATTGCTGAATAAACCTGCATGGCCTGCTACCCCGCCCAGCAATGCGGCATTAGGGTCGTGGACAGTTCCTTGTATCTGCGAAGCCCTGAAAATTGCTTCGTTTTCGGTAGGTGCAATGTTGTTTTTCGGAAATCGCTGCAAGGGGTTATAAAGCGTAGCGGTCATCCCCAATGGCTCATAGAGGTTCTGTTCCAGAAACTCGTCTAAAGGTTGGTTGGTAATGCGCTCTACCAGTTTTTGAAGAATCAGCAAGCCTAAATCGCTGTATGTATAGCGATAGCCCCCGAGTCTATCGTAGATATTCAAGAGTTTCGACTGCATCACCCATCGCCAAACAGAGTCTCTTATGGCCGGTTTGATGAATAAATTACTCGCAACCTGTAAGTTTGGTGGCACTTGCAGGCTATCATAAACGGTGCTATAATAGTTATTGCTCAATGAGTTTCCGGTTTTGGTTTTCTCCCAGAAAGGCACAAAAGCAACCAAACCTGCCTGATGCATAAGAATATCTGAAACCAGCATATTTTCTTTATTAGTACCTTTCATTTCGGGCAGATACTTAGAGATTTTCTCGTTCATATCTATTTCGCCCCTTTCATTCAGCATCATTACTCCTTGCAAGGTTGCCGAGACCTTTGTCATAGAAGCTATATCGTATAAAGTCTGGTCGTTTACGGGTTCGTAAACACCATAGCGAAGTGTACCAAAACTACGGTTATAAACTATTTTGCCCTGGCGAGCTACTAAAACCTGACAGCCCGGAAAAGCCCTGTTATCGATGCCTTGTTTTACAACTTGCTCTATTTCGTCTAGTTTCTGGCTGTTCATGCCTACACTTTCGGCATTACCAAACGATACTCTACCTAGTTTTGGGGTCTGAATACCGTTACCAACTTTTAAATCATTAGCTACCGACACAGGCAGGCGGCCTTTAGCAGGTAAGGCTCCGAACAATACCTGAGGTACTATTTTATGCGAGATTGGGTCGTCTTCGTAGCCACACACCAGATTTCTGGAATTACCATATAATTTAAGCCCATAAGGGTTACCAAAGGCACACACAACCACATTGGTTCGCTGGCTTAGTTGATTAATAAAAGTTACAGTTGCCGGAGACACGCCGTAGTTTCGTTCGCCTTTGCTGTTCATGCCATGTACACTTACTACTACTACCTTGTATTTAGCGGCTTCGTCGAGCACCCAGGCCACATCTTTTTCGGTGCTTGGTTTAAAAGGTACCGTAAAGTGTTTGAAATTGGCATATTGGCTCAGGGTTTTCTGAAAAACATTTTCGTATTCAGAACTGATGGCTACCGATGCAAAGGTTAGAGTATCAAGGTGAGTAAAAGGCAAAAGATTGTTTTCGTTACGGGCAATAGTAACGGCTTGTTCAAATAATTCGGCTTTGAGGTCAAGCGATTTCTTGCTGTTTAAATCACTACTCAACCCTGCCATTTCAATGGGTTTATAATTATTTAAACCTGCCCAATATTTGGCTTTCAGTATTTTCTTTACACGCATATTCAGAATATCCATCTGAATCTGTCCTGACTCTACAGCTTGTTTTATTCTTTTAAACGCTGCCGGCAAATTACCCGATTGCAGAAGAATATCGTTTCCGGCCATAAAAGCCAGCAACTCAGGCTCGCCGGGTTGTAAACCCTGCGTAATGCCTCGCATATTTAGCGCATCGGTTACAGTTAAGCCCTTGAAACCCATCTGATTTTTAATGATCTGTGTTACAATTTTCTCAGAGATTGAGGTAGGCGTAGTACCACGAGGCTCTAAGGCAGGCACAAACAAATGGCCTGTCATAACTGTACCTACGCTATCGGCAATTAAACGGCGGAACGGATACAGTTCAACCTCGTTTAGCCTTTGTAAAGTATGATTTACCACAGGGAGTGTATGGTGCGAATCCTGGTCGGTATCGCCATGCCCCGGAAAATGCTTGGCACTACCCAGAATATTGTATTTTTTCATGCCTCGCACATAAGCAATCCCTTTTTCGGCCACATTTATCTGTGATTCACCGAATGACCGATAATTGATAATCGGATTATCGGGATTAGTGTTGACATCGACAGAAGGGGCAAAATTGATATGGATGCCCATACGCTTACATTGGCGGCCGATTTCTTCTCCGAATTTTTCGACATAGCTATTATCCTGTATAGCACCTAATGTAATCTGCTTTGGAAAATCGATAGTGCTATCAAGGCGCATACCAAGCCCCCATTCGGCATCCATGCCAATTAATAGCGGAATGCGAGAGATTTGCTGATAACGATTGGTAAGCTTTGCCTGACGATGCGGCCCGCCCTGAAAAAAGATAAGCCCACCCAAATGATAGGTGGCTATGTTATTTTCAACCTGTTGATAGTATTTCTCGGTACGGTTCGAAAAAGTAGCAATCATAAACAACTGACCTACTTTTTGGTCAACCGACATAGTAGCAAGCAGGCTGTCGGCCCACTTGTCTTGTAATGTCTGATAATGTGAAGGTTTCGGGGATAAAATAAACGAACTAAAAACTGTAAACAAGCTCAAAGCAAAAGCCCCTAAAATAATGATCTTCCTAACAAGCACGATTCCTGAAATTTTTAACAATTAACGCCAAACAGAGGCTTTTATTTTTGATTAAGAAGCTGTTTAGAGTTTTATGCTATTATTTAAAAATCAGGAGGTTTTGAGCAAGCCAAAACAACACATTTTTAAATGAAAGTAATAATTCTAAAGAGCTTACATAGTAAAGGTAGGGCTTGATTTGAAAAGCTGATATTCGTATAGGTTTATTTTAATTTTTTTTTAATCAATTTCAACCACTACTCCTTCTGTGAGCGGGTGTGCCACACAAGTGAGTATATACCCCTGTTTTATTTCCTTTTCGGTTAAGCCTTCTTCCTCGTCCATTTTCACTTTACCTGATAAACACTTACCCAAGCAAGCGGTACACATACCCGCCTGGCAAGAGTATGGTAAGTCGATATCTAAATCGAGTGCTGCTTCAAGAATACTCTCATGCGGTTTCACTTCAAACTCATATTCTTCGCCATCGTAGATGAGTTTTATCATCTGGGCTTTTAACGAATTATCGTTTTCTTCTACATGAATTTCGTCAAGCATTGGCGCATGGAAATTCTCACGATGAATCTGCTCTTTTTTTACATCATATATATTCAGCCCTTTTATTACATCTTCCATCATGCCAACCGGGCCGCATAGATAAAAACTATCTTTTGCAAAATCAGTGAAAGAGTCTTTCATAAAGCGGATACTGATACCTTGGCTGATGCGCCCAACCTGCCCTACCCAATAATCAGAAGGGCGAGAAATAATATGATGCACTATGAAACGCCCACGATAAGCATATTCCATTTCTTCAATCTTGTCTTTAAAAATAATGCTTGCCTCGCTGCGGTTGCCATATACAAGTGTGATTCTCGATTCAGGCTCCATTTTCAGTAGAGATTTGGCAATAGACATCATAGGCGTAATGCCGCTTCCGGCAGCAAAAAGCACAAGGTGACGAGTTTTTTCGGGGTCTGGTTCAAAAACAAAATTACCCATTGGCTCTACTATCTCCAGAAAATCGCCAACCTTAACTCTATCGTTGAGATAATTTGACACCATGCCACCTTGCACACGTTTTACAGTAATACCAATAGAAGTATCGGTATGAGGCGAGGTAGACATAGAATAACTCCTGCGCTCCTTTTTGCCATTAATCGGCACTATTACTGTAATAAATTGTCCTGCCTTATATTTTATCTGCTCACTTAATGGGTGCCAGAAATAAATTGTTACACAATCGGGAGTTTCGGTTACAACTTCTTTTACCTGAAGAAAGTATGTTCTTAATGCCATTTCAATTTATTGGGTGAAGGGCGGCCGCTGCTGCGGTAATTGCATGATTTAGTGATTAAACTTTAAATGTCATTACTTTAATCACTAAATCACTCATTCGCTAAATCACTAAATTCTTTTAATTTTCTACAATTATTTTTTTGATTACTTCTTGCTTTGCTGTATTTACTTTAATGAGATAGCGCCCTTTGGTAAAATGACGAATATCTATCAATTCTTGCTGGAATCCGCCGATAGCTTTAATCTTGCGCTCGCCTACTACGGCACCACGCATATCAATCAACGAAATATCAACCATATTGTTTGCTAGTGCATAAAACTCTACTATTACTTCATGGCTTGTCGGGTTCGGAAATGTGCGGATATTTACTTCTTTTTCTACACCCAATACATTATTTATTAACACAGTAGTTTCAGCTTTTCCGGTACAGTTATTAGCATCTGTAACTAATACGCTATATACGCCGCCCATTGTCAGAGCTGCATTCAGAATAGTAGGGTTCTGCTCGCTTGAAGTAAAAGAGTCCGGGCCTGTCCATGCATATTTTGTTCCGCCCGAACTGCTTAACTTAATAGATTCGCCTATATAGAAAGGACCAGTGTTGCCAGCCGTAGCCGTTACCTTAGTTACTTGTAAAGCTACCTCGTTAGATGCCTCACTATTTTTACAGCCCAATACACTGCAAACCGCTGTAAAAGTAGCCGCATTTTCAAGCGCTATTGATAATCTTCTGCCTTCTTCATTATTCGACCACTTTACAGTTCCGGCGTCACAACCTGTGGCAGATAGGTTAAATACCTCTCCGGCACAATTCGATAATTTATCGGCCGTAATCACAGGTGCTCCGGCTTCGTCTATTACTATATCTATTGTATTACTCTCAACTGCAGGCGAAGAAGAAACTATTTTTATTTTATACGTTCCTTTTTCTAAAGTCTGTGGAGTTCTTACGGTAATTGTTGTTCTGCTATCTTGGCCGATTTCGGTAGCATTGGCAAAGCTACCATCTTTGTCCGACAACAGAACCTTGAAAGTATTGTTGAAACTAAAAGCAGAACCGCCCAAAATAAATCTAGTTGCAAACGACTGTCCGGCGCAGAATTTATTAGCCTCAAGAGGCGGTACTACAATTACAGGCGACTCATCAAGACCGAAACGCCCTGTTTCGGTAATGTAATTGGTGTATAAGTCAACGGTGTAGCCTATCCCATCGCTTTCTTCTTTATTTGCACCCCAATATACAATCACACCACCTTTTGGGTAAGGAATCACACGTGGGCCGCTGTAATAAGTAAAGTCTTTAATAGAAACACCGTCAGTACCAAAGCGTTTTTGACCAATGTTATCAAAGTGTTGCACGGTTAGGTCATAACCTACTGTTTTTGGTGCAAGCCAAAGGGTATAAACACCGTCTTTTCCGTCAGGCTCTAGTTTATTTGGTAATACATAAGGTTTATCAGAACGAGGAGAAAACACATCGGCATCCCAAAGCATGGTTCCGGTTGAGGTAATTTTTGCGATTTTGAAGGGCTGTGTCTGGCTAGCGGTTTCAACCCATGTTGCAATACCGCCGCCATCGCTTGTTGGTACAATCTGTATATCAAAAGTACGGTCGCTACCCAGGTTAATTCCGTTAGCTCCCCATAGTGCTTTCCCATTTATATCTACTTTATGGCCAAAAACAAATTTGCGACCATCATCAACCGACAAGGTTCTGCCTATTACGGCGTTTCCGTCGTTGTCTACTTTAAATAGGTCGATACGAGAATTACCCGCTACCGGATTCTGATAAACCGCAATAGGGCTTGGTAAGATAGGCGTATTATCAGCATTGAAAGTCTGGAAAAGATAGTCGGCCTGATTGTCTTTAATCATTGCTAAAAAACGTTTGTTTTTAGCATCATATATTACCTTATCTTCTATTCGGTTGTTTTCAAATAGTTTCTTTTCGTCTTCAACAGTATTTCCATCAAAGTCAACCTTTTTAGTATATACAGTATTAATACCGGTAGCTCCTACAAATTGATTGAATAAAACCAAAAGTTGATTGTTGCCGAGATTCACAATGTCAAACACATCGTCATAGGGTTCGACTGTCCATAACTCCATATCTGTCAATTTTTTACCACCTTCGGCCCACAAAACCTTGCCATCTTTAGAAACATGCTGTGCGTAAAACTGTCGATGCCCCGTATTATTGACATCGGGCAAAAGATGCCAGCCTACAAAAGCGCCCCCCTGCCCATCGGGCCGTATTACTCTCTGGCTATAAAGTACATCGTAGTTGCCTAATACATTGCCTATTCTGAGGCCATCTTTTTGCCATTGCGCTACGCCACGGCTATCAAATTTCTGTACGTAGAGTTCTACTACTCCTGTTCTGTAGTCAGACCAAACATAATAGCTGTTTGCGTCTTCGTCTGTTGCATAAAGCTGCGCCGATTGGAAATTAATAGCAGTCGATACCGGAACGGGTGTCTGGTCGTTCAGTTTCCATTGTGCCATACTGGTCTGTAAAAAGCCCAGAAACATGGCAAGGCTAAAAAGTTTTTTGAATCTCATTGTTATTCATGGGAGGTTATAAACAACTCTAAACTATCTCACAAAATTAGCTTCTTCTTATCAGAAGAACTAATTTTCAATGGTTTAGCAGAAAATAAAATAGAAATAATTGCTTTTTCTTAAAGAAATCTATAATTTTGCAGCCCCAAAATACATCCCTCGTAGCGTAGCCCGTTAGTTCGAGGGGCACTGTCAATTTTGAGAAGCAACTGTTTCCGGAGCTGCTATGTGTTGTTTCAACACCTCAAAAATTCGCGAAAAAGAGTCATAACGCGTTCATCTAAGCTTTTGGGGGCAAGGGTAAAAGCAGTTATGGCACAAGCTTTTTTCAAACACATATTAATTTTTAAAATTGTGAAACATTTAAGTTACAAAACGATTTCCGCAAATAACGGAACGGTTAATAAAGAATGGGTGGTTGTAGATGCTACCGATAAAGTTTTGGGTCGTTTGTGCAGCCAGATTGCGAATATCATTCGTGGTAAAAACAAAACAAACTATACTCCTCATGTGGATTGTGGCGATAACGTAATTGTTATCAATGCTGAGAAAATCCGCTTGACCGGAAAGAAAATGACTGACAAAGTTTATACACGCCATACTGGCCACCCTGGTGGACAACGTTTTGCTACTCCTCGTGAGTTATTGGCAAAAGATGGTCGTCGTGTAGTTGAGTATGCTGTAAAAGGTATGCTTCCAAAAGGACGTTTAGGCCGTCGTTTATACACAAACCTTTATGTATACGAAGGACCAAACCACCCACATGCAGCACAAACGCCAAAAACGATTGAACTGTAATTGATCAAACGGGTAATAATTTATAAAATTTAGAAATTTTCAAAAATCCTATATAATAATGCAAGTTATCAACGCAGTAGGTAGAAGAAAAACAGCCGTTGCCCGCATCTATATGAAGCAGGGAAATGGAGCAGTTACTGTGAATGGTCGTGAATTAAAGGAGTATTTTCCTTCTGAGATTCTTCAAATCGTGTTAAACCAACCATTTACTGCTGTAAATGCAACTGGCCAATACGATTTAAAAGTAAATGTACAAGGTGGTGGTATTGCCGGACAAGCAGAAGCAGTGCGTATGGCAATTGCTCGTGCTTTGTGTGAAGCAAACACTGAGAACCGTCCTGCATTGAAAAAAGAAGGATTCTTAACTCGTGACTCTCGTATGGTTGAACGTAAAAAATACGGTCGCCGTAAAGCTCGTAAGAGATTCCAATTCTCGAAACGTTAATATTTTTTACGAATTACAAGTGCTTGTTTCAGACTTTTTCTGTCGGGTACCTGTAATTCGTAAATTTTGTTTTGTCCAGACAGCACTTAAAGTGATGCCGACGTGCTGTGCTGCGTATTTCATTTTTTTCTAACACTTTTTACATTTTATCAAAAATGGCACAATTACAGTACAAAGACCTTTTAGATGCAGGTGTACACTTTGGTCACCTTACTCGTAAATGGGATCCGAAAATGGCTCCATATATTTTCATGGAGAAAAACGGTATCCACATCATCGACCTTAACAAAACTTTAGCTTGTTTAGAAGAAGCTCAACAAGTTGTAAAAGGAATTGTTCGTTCTGGTCGTAAAATCATGTTTGTTGCTACCAAAAAACAAGCACAGGAAATTGTAGCAGAAGAAGCTAAACGCTTAAAGATGCCTTTCGTAACTGAGCGTTGGTTAGGTGGTATGCTAACAAACTTTGCAACTATCAAGAAATCTTTGAAAAAATTGCAAAATGTTGAGCGTATGTTGAAAGACGAAGCTACAGCTAGCAATTTAGCAAAACGTGAGCGCTTAATGCTTGACCGTGAGCGTATCAAATTAGAAAGATTATTGGGTGGTGTTGCTGATTTATCGAGACTTCCTGCCGCTTTGTTTGTTGTTGACGTAAAACGTGAGCACCTTGCAGTAGCAGAAGCGCATCGCTTAGGTATTCCGGTAATCGCAATGTGCGATACTAACTCAAACCCGGAAGCAGTTGAGTATCCAATCCCGGCTAATGATGATGCTTACAAATCTGTTGCTTTAGTAACCCTAGCATTAGGAAAAGCAATTGAAGAAGGTATCATGGAGCGTAAAATGGATAAAGATAACGCCGCTATTCAAGAAGAAGAAGATGCTAAACGTGCAGTAGACACAGCTCCAGCAGCTGCAGTTGAAGAAGCACCTGTTGCTCCGGCAGCAAGTGAAGAAACAGAAGCATAATTTTTCTTTGTTTTCATAAAAAAACAGCCCGAAGTCAGTGATTTCGGGCTATTTTTTGGCTCAATTAAAAGATTCACATCAGAATATTATTAAAAACTTGCTCCCTTCGCCAACTTTAGATGATACTTTCAGGTTTCCGCCATGCATTTGCATAATCTGGCGAGAGAGACTCAAGCCAATACCAGAGCCGGTCTTTTTGGTGGTATAAAAAGGGATAAATATCTTTTCGAGTGCCTCAGGCTCAATTCCACTTCCATTATCGGCAATCTCTATAATTTTCTGCTCGTCGAGTTCGTAAGTGCTAATCTTTATTTGCGGATTCAATCTGTTTTCGACCGATTCTGCTGCATTCTTAATAATGTTTATTAAAACCATAGCAATTTGTTCGGTATCAGCCATCAATTCAAAATCTTCTTTGAAATTGGTCTTTAATTCAACTTCTTTTTCTTTTAACTGTGGCTGAACCAGGTTTAATACCTGGCTTATTACTTCTTTCGAGTTTGTCTCTACAAACTTAGGTTTAGGAATACTCGTAAATTCACGGTAAGCATTCACAAAGTTCATAATTCCCTTACTTCTGTTTTCAATCGTGAAGAGTGCTTCTTTCAAATCGCTTACTGTTTCTTGTATATCTTCCTTTTCTGAAAGGTCTAATTCTATGATTTCACGCATGGTACTTGCCAGTGAGACAATCGGCGTTACTGAGTTCATAATCTCATGGCGCAATACTTTTGTTAGATTCTGCCATGCTTCTAATTCTTTCTGCTGTAGCTCCGCCTGAATATTCTGCAAAGAGATTAGTTTAATAACCCGCCCACGCAAACTTACAGTAGCTGCATTAATTGAAATCTGTTTTTCGTTTGAAGTCTGATATAAAGCTTTGCTGCCCGAGGGAATGTTTTCAAGTATGTCATACAAAGGTGCATGAGCCGTTTTAGCCAGTTCGTTTATATTTCGTAAGCGGTAGATGTTCAAGATTCGGAAAGCGGCATTATTGATTAGCTCGATATTACCCGATGAATCGTAAGATAAAAGCCCAACGTTTACGTGCTGCACAATGGTATTGATATAGTGTAGGTTTGCTTCTTTTTCTGCACGAGCCTGGCGGAATGCTTCTAATACCCCATTAAATTGCTGATTTACCTCTTCAAAGCTTTTACCAAGTTTATTATCAGACCGAAACTTTACTGTAAAATCAGAATACCTTACTGACTCAAAAAAACGAGCAAGTTTACGATTGATGGAAGTAGTATAATTAAAAATCCAGAAGAAGATAAGCGCACCCAGAATACCAAACAAGCCTACGGCCGACCATTGGTCTTGTAAGAAAAAATACACTAGCCCCATCAGGACTATACTCAGAATACCCACACGCCAGAGGATACCAATTGCAAAATGCCTCATGAATTTTAATTGCTTATTAGCCTTAAATTAAACTGTAATAGCCGAATTAATCCTTTTTAAAATATTCCTATCTAAAATAAAACCCTGATTTGAAAAATCACGTGATATTACAAAAGAAATTTTATCAAATTTCGTTAAATACTCGGTAAAACAATAATAAAATGAAAACCAAACACGCAAATAAAAATTTCATCGCAATAATCCTTCTAGCAGCGGTGCTATCGGCCTGTTCTGCTTCGAGAGATTATGTTTCAAATAATTTCGAGAAAGTAAAAACTACTCACCAGAGGGTAGCTATTTTACCTTTTGATGTACAGTTCGAAAATCCGGCAAACCGTAAGCCAAGCGAACGCACCCAGCGTTTTTTCAGCCAGCAAGAGCGTACAGCTAGTTTAGATAGCCAAAAAGAATTGTTTGCTTACGCTGCCAAACAAGTAGAAAAAGGCAGATACGAATTGGCTTTTCAGGACTTCACAAAAACCAACCAGATTCTAGCCGAAAGAGGTATCAGACTAGAAGATATTGGGCAACACGACAAAGGCCGTCTGGCGCAATTATTAGGAGTAGATGCAGTTATATGGGGTCAGATGGGCGTCAGAATCACTCGTCAGGACCGTTACTCGATGATGCCTGCTTATATTGGCAACGATGGCATAGAAACCAACGTGAACCTGTACGATGCAGCCAGCGGCGAGCTATTGTGGAAGACCAATCTAACACAACGCCCCAACAACCGCATGGATACGCCACACCACATGGCCAGCCAGTTGATAGCCCAAGTAGCTAAACATTTGCCTTATCGGACGAAATAAGTGGATTTTTAAAGTAAATTTTTCTAATTTCGCACTCTGAACTCCTACCCTGCTTTTAAATGAAGCGGAGGTAGTTAATTATTAAAAATAGAAATTATATTTAGTATATGGGAAGAGCGTTTGAATTTAGAAAAGCTCGTAAAATGAAGCGTTGGGGACAAATGGCTAAAACATTTACCCGTATTGGTAAAGATATAGCCATTGCAGTAAAATCTGCAGGTCCTGACCCTAACAGCAACTCTCGTTTGAGAGCTATCATACAAAATGCCAAGGCAGCCAATATGCCTAAGGCAAACGTAGAAAATGCAATTAAGAGAGCATCTTCGAAAGACCAGGAAGATTACAAAGAGATGGTGTATGAAGGCTATGCTCAACACGGCATTGCTATATTGGTTGAGTGTACAACCGATAACACCAATCGCTCGGTAGCTAATATCCGCAGTTATTTTTCTAAATGTGGCGGTAGTTTAGGTACATCAGGAATGCTAGATTTTATCTTCGACAGAAAATCAGTATTCAAGATTGCTAAAACCGACAACATTGATGTAGAAGAACTAGAGTTTGAATTGATTGATTTTGGTGCAGAAGAGGTTTTCTTAGACGAAGAAACAAATCAAATCAATATCTATGGTGAGTTTACAGCTTTCGGAGGCTTGCAGAAGTTTCTGGAAGAAAAAGGCTTTGAATTATTACAGGCCGATTTCGAGCGGATTCCGACTGATATGAAGACTATCACCGAAGAACAAGCTGCCGACGTTGAAAAGCTGATTGAAAAACTAGAGGAAGACGACGACGTGCAGAATGTGTATCATAATATGATAATTGCCTGATTTCAGGGTTATTAATATACGTCAGAATCTTATACAGATTCTGACGTTTTTATTTACTTTACTGTTTGTGTTGCTTATGCTACTATTTCTTTATCCTTATATTCTATTTTTTCTTATGCCGCTAGCTGATTATACGCTTTCTTTATCGAAAAACGAATGGAAGGCCCTCGACCAAAAATATTTTAAGCATTCGACCAATGGTGAGCAAGCGCCACAAGAAACCTTAGTAAAGCTAAAGTACGACGACCAATATCTGCATATAGCATTTGAGTGTAAGCAAAACCCCTACTGGAAAGAAAACACTTATACAGTACATAATACTGAACTATACAACCAAGAGGTTTTTGAGGTATTTATAGCCGAAGGAACCGACGTACCCGACAGGTATCTGGAATTGGAGATTAACCCTAATAATATATTGTGGATTGGTAAAATACACAACCCAACCAAAGGACATGGCGGCGGTAACTCGGCCGATATGATAAGTTATGAAAATGCAGGTATAAAACACTCCGTAAAGACCGATAACGATAGCTGGAGTGGAACATTACAAATTCCTTTAGCTCTAATTGGCAATCAGAAAACGAAAGATTATCGTGTTAATTTCTACCGCATTGTTTCGGTACAATCGCATAAAAAAGGTAATTGGAAGTGTACACCTAAAGAATGTAATTTTATATGCTGGAGCCCAACCATGAGTGGCAAATCACCAGCCTTCCATAGACCTGAACATTTTGGATTACTTCATTTAAAATAATAGCTAGGCAACTGAAAACCAGTTGCCTTTTTTATTAATATTACAAGTAGCTTTGTTAATTAGCCTTTTTATTCATTTGAAAGTACCTTTCCTATTTCTTCGCCCATTTTTTTCATACGGGCATAGTTTTCATATGAATTTTTCGATTTATCCATTTCTATTTTTACACTGCCAGGGTACATCTTTATGTAGAAGTTCATGTCGTTGTCTAAGGCAATGTTAGCATCGATTTGGGCATTTTTAAAAGAAAAGTTACCAGCCGGAGTCTCCAGATTATCATCCAGATATTCCTGCACTTCTTTGGTTCTATCCTCCGGAAAAGAGGCTGAAAATTTATAAATATCTCCGGATTCTTTATGAGAGATAGAGATATTGCCTTTGTTTTTGCAGGAACAAAAAACAAATAAAGATACTGATGCAAGTAATACAAAGTTAAATAGCTTTTTCATAATTAATTACGAATTAAGTTCGTTTTGATAGTACAAATATAATGTATTGGCAGATACATTGTTATACATAGTACCTTGTTATTGATAAATTTTCTATAAATGGCTTTAAAATCTGATAAGTGGTAGTTTTTCAGGATTGAACTAAACGAAGCGAATCAGTATTTAGTTATAATCGCCTGACTCTGTGAGGGCAATCAGAAATTGAGAGACTTGCTTTGGCTTTTTAAATACCAAAATCTTGCGGTTTTGGGTATGCTGTTTGAGTTTATCAAGTACTATTGGGCGGTAGGCGTGTCGGTAGCTCAGAATCCAGCCAATAAAACTCCAGTCTAATTTTTCAGGGCAACCTTCTGTCATATCCGGTCGGGTTCTGCCCCGGTAGGTAAAAAATCTTCTTATGGCTCGCCTTAAACAAAGTAAGGTTGAGAAATCAAGAAAAATAATGGTGTCTGCTTCTTTAAAACGAGCCGACATGGTGTTTTTATAATTACCATCAATAATCCACTCGGTTTGTCGGCTTAGCTTTTCAAGCACTTTGCCTTCTTCTTCTTTGGGTAGCATTTGCCAACCCGGTCGCCAGAATTCTTTGTCCAGATGAATAACCGGCAAACGTAGTATTGTTGCCAGTTGGCGAGCCAGTGTAGATTTACCGGCACCGCCACAACCTATAATAGCAATCTTTTTCATGATGGTGAGCCTTGAATTGAAAACTATGTCTAATACAAATTTAGAGCTTATTGTTTTGTTTTACTAATCAGTAAAAGACATTTGGTCTATACAATTATCTGCTTTATCTATCTTTCAATAAAACTGCTTTACTCCGCAGAAAACCGTGTTTGTCAGAAATCACTATTGCTCAGCCTCGCTTTCAGATAGGTTTGTGTCATCATTTAACAAAACTATTATGAGCAAGCTATTACCTTACCTTCTATTCTTTTTGTTTCAGATACCTCAATTGTTTGGGCAAACAACCATTAAGGGCAAAATAACCGACAAAAAAGGTGAAGCCCTACCAGGTGCTAATGTTTTCATCAAAGGCAGCTATGATGGTGCTTCGAGCGATTCAGAAGGTAATTTCAGTTTCAGAACCAGCAGAAAAGATACAGCTACACTTGCAGCCAGTTTTGTAGGCTACGAAAACTTTGAGCAAAAAATAAAGCTGAATAATGCTACACTTGAAACAAGTATTAAAATGCAGGAGTCGATGAATGTGCTAAATATGGTTACAATTACGGCAGGGACATTTGAGGCATCAGACAGTAAAAAAATGGTTATGCTCAAACCGCTTGATATTGTAACTACCGCAGGCGGTGGGGCTGATATTACAGCGGTAATGCAATTGCTACCGGGTGCACAACGTGTAGGCGAGCAAGAGGGCTTATTTGTGAGAGGTGGCTCTGCCAACGAAACCAAAACCTTGATTGATGGCATGATAGTACAGAATCCTTTCTTTAGCAGCACGCCTGATGTGCCTCAACGTGGGCGTTTCACACCATTTATGTTTAAAGGCACTGCTTTTAGCACAGGTGGCTATTCGGCACAATATGGGCAGGCGCTTTCATCTGTATTACTTTTGCAGACCCGTGATAAAACCGACAATGCCAGCGGTTGGAATATTGGTGCCAACCTTGCAGGTATAGGTGCAACTTATACCCACAAAGGCAGTCTTTCAGGCTCACTTTATTATACCAATCTTTCGCCGTTTTTTAACCTGATGAAAACGAATGTGGTATTTGATAAAATTCCTCAAGGTTTTAGTACTTCTTTGACATACAACGAAAACCTTACTAAGAATAGCACTTTAAAATTGTACGGGACTTATTCTGACAACCAGTCAGCTATGTTGTTTCCTACTTATGACGAGACAGGTTCTAATTACCTTTTTGAAATGAAAAATAAGAACGTGTTTACGAATGGTACTTATCAGGTAAATTTTGACGAAGGCAGATGGGTTCTCTTGACAGGTTTATCGTATAGCCACAACACAGACAAAATAAAAATAGGTAATGATGATGGCGACCGACTAGACGAGCGCACACAGGTACGTGCCGTAATGACAAGGCTATTTGGGAAAAACAATGCCAGTTCGGTTTTATTCGGCGCAGAGTTTCATGCCATTAAAGTGGGCAATATCTATAACCAATATGATTTAAGTCTGAAAGATAATTACAGTACAGCTTTTGTAGAAACAGAGGTTTACCTAACCCCAAAACTAGCAGGCAGATTTGGTATGAGGACCGAATACACGAGTATTATCAGCAAAGCTAATATTGCACCTCGTATCTCTTTGGCTTATAAAACGGGGCAATACAGCCAGGTATCATTGGCAGCAGGGCAGTTTTACCAAACACCTGAGAAAAACTATCTTTACCTAAACCAAAAGCTGGGTTATGAATTAGCTAATCACCTGATTTTGAATTACCAGATTATAAAAAACGACCGGACTTTCAGAGTAGAAGGTTTTAAGAAAGACTATAAAAATCTGGTATTAGAGCATACTTATTATTATGACCCTAACCCTTATCGTTTCCCAACGGGCACAACAGATAATAGCGGCAAAGGTTATGCACAAGGATTCGATGTATTTTTCAGAGATAAGAAAAGTATAAAAAACGGTGAATTCTGGCTTACGTATTCATTCCTGGATACCGAGCGTTTGTTCAGAAATTACCAGAAACAAACCATGCCTACTTTTGCATCAAAGCACAATGTGAGTGTAGTGTATAAACAATTCTTTGAGAAAATTAGCACTAGCGTAGGTGTTACAGCTACCCACACCAGCGGCCGCCCGAATTATGATTTTGCCACTACTTCTTTTACGCCTGAATACACAAAGCCTTATCAGAACGTAAGTTTATCGGCTAGCCATATTCGTACTATCAAGGGCAATTTTATAGTGCTTTATGCTACGCTCGACAACCTTTTTGCCCGTAAAAATGTATTTGGCTACCGTTATTCGGCTGATGGCAAGCAACGTTTTGAGGTGATTCCGCCGATGTATCGTACGTTTTTTGTAGGTATATCTATGAATCTTTCAAAACAACTATCAAAACCTAAAGAGGCTGATTTGGATAATTTGTAGGGAATTGAAGAAAGGAAAACGGAGTAGGGAAAATAAAAAACTAAGAACTGTGACCGGATAGAGATTCAAACCCCAAACCATATATACGCCCGCTATCCGGTCAAGTGATTGTGTGCAAGGCTTTTCAAAAAGCTTTTTGACGCAAACGCTCGGGCGAATCGCCAAACCATTTTTTGAATGAATGGATAAAAGCGGCTGGTTCGGAGTACCCCAATACATAAGATATATCGGTAACCGAAAAGCGGTTATGTCGAATCAATAAACCTGATATTTGCTTTCGCAAATCATCAGTGATTTGGCGAAAAGTTATGTTTTCGCTTACCAAACGTCGCTGAAAAGTACGAGGGCTCAAATGAAAAGCATCTGCTACGCTGGCAAGGTCGGGTAATTCGGGCTTTGCCAGATTCAGCGATGCTATTTTTACTTTATTGGCAAAACTCAACTCTGATTTTAGTCCTTCTATCAATTTCAGATACTCTGGTATCAGCAAATCTAATTGTTGTCTGCTTCTATCTAATAATGTTGCTTTTAAAATACCGGAAGTAAAACAGACTGAATAGTTTTCTGATACCTGCCAATCATCGGGATAATCTGGTGAAACAAACGGAGAGGTTTTAATAACTTCAACCCCATTTTGCACCATCATATTTACTTCTTTGGCAACAATGGTAAGAATATTCTCCAGAATAACACGATTGGCTTCTATATGCTCATTGTCAATATGTAATAATATTCTTACTGCATCAACATCAATAGTTGTTTCAATACCAACAATCGGGAATGTCGCATTGAGGTACATTTGCAGATAATACAAGGCTTCTTCTATGGTTGTTGCTTGTAGCGATATACGGTAGATAAGCCCTAAAGCACCTAAATTCAGAAAATTACCTAGGCGAATTCCAAGTTGTTCATCTTTTAATTGCTGAATCAATACATCGATTACCTTATAAAAATCTATCGGGCTTACTGTTTCTGTTTCGCTTAAAAAATCAGTAGGCGGATTTTCTATTAAGCTCACAAGCTCTTGCCGAGCTATTCCCCTCATTTGGGCATATGCTATTATCTGGTGCAGGTGTAAAGCAAGTATCTTCATTTTGTCGTGAATTATCAATCATTAGTCATGCCGCAAATCTACCTTTGTTTCATCATTAAACAATTGATATAACATGACAACCTTAAAAAATGTATTGCTTATCAATGCCCTGAGTTCAGGCATAACAGGTCTTTTATTAATAGAGTTTCCAGTTTTTACAGCTCAACTCTTTGGCGTATCTCAAAGTATGCCTTTTATGGCAACGGGCATTTTTCTGGTAGCATTTGCTTTATTGGTCTATTATGCTTCACGCCAGACACCTACTAACAAAACACTGGTACGGTGGATTATTGCTTTAGATATTATTTGGGTTGCCGATAGCCTGATTGTAGTAGTAGCTCAGTTATTTGGCTTTACAATGATTGGCTACGCCATTACTTTAGCAGTGGCATTATGGGTAGCTTTGATGGCTTTTTTGCAGATAAAAGGATTGAAAGAAGACTTTGTTTTGAAAACAGAGTAGTTTTAGTGGATGTAAATGAGATTAGGGGAGAAATTTTCTCCCCTGATATTTAAGCACCTTCAGCTACTTTCTTCAATTCTTCCAACACAGCGCTCCAGTCTCCTTCTGAGCGTTCAACAGCGGCATCATCTTTAAAGCCGTCTTGTGTAATAGTCAATAAGGTTGTGTCGCCTTGTTCTTCTACCGTGTAGCTAATGTTGGCATAGTTTTCTGGAATATCTTCCGTACCACTTAGGTTACTCCAATAATTATAGGTCAAAGTTTTTTCGGGCTCGTAAGCTAACACTGTTCCTTTGTCTTCGTATGGTTTATCATCCCATTGACCCGAAAATACGATAGGTCTACCTACTTGCCAATCGGTTTTGGTTTCAGTACCAAACAAATATTTTTTGATTTTCTCAGGGTTAACCAATGCATCCCATACATCTGTTTTTGATGCGTGTATCGCAATCGTTTTTTTCAATTCTTTTGCCATGATATAGTATATCTATTTTACTGGTTCTCTTAAAATGGTTCTTAATTTCCCGGGTGCTGTTTTGTTAAAATCAGAGAGATAAATCTCATGATGCAGGCCGTTTCTTTGTAATTGATGTTCATCTGTAAATTGCTTAATCTGAGTCAGACTTTCAGGTTCTTTATCGAATGGCCCTACATGGAGCATTTGCACACATTTGCCTTCATGCATTTCGTAAAGTTCTACATTATGAGCCAGAGCAATCTGTTTTTTGGCAACCACCTCTTCTGTCATGCTTTTTACAGCCTCTGCTGTAACATAGTCTGGCAGGCGTATCAACATTCTATAATGCCATTCACTTCGGGGTATCTGTGTTGGGGCATTATTCATCGTTACATCTTTGTACTGTTCTTCATCATACCACCAAAGCCCTTCTAGTTTTGCCACCACAAAGTCCTGATTTTGTGCTTTATACTTAAATTTAAGCCCATAAGCCGTAGCGTATAAAGCCTGTAAAGTAAGCCCATAGTCAGGGTGCGAAGGGTCTCCTTTGCCTACAATAGACAAAAATTTTGCTGCTTCTATGTCTACCAAAGCAGGTTTTGTAGTAGCTGTGTAGTAGGCTTTGTATTGTTTACTTAAATCTAGCTTTTCCATATTTGTGTATGTGATGGGGCCGATAAAGCCCCATTCTGAAAAAATTATGCTTTAAACCCTTCGTCTGCACTTGGCCCATAACTACCCGGAATCGGAATATCTAACAGGCGTAAATAAACTCCTAGCTGTGCTCTGTGGTGGATAATCTGGCTAAGCGCCATTCGGAGCACATCAACTTTAGGACTTACATCATAAATAGTTTCTCCATCTCGCAGTGTCCAGTTTTCGGAAAGCGAATCAGCATAATCTTCTTTCAGATATTCTTTCCCCTCTTCTACCATTCTTTCAAAATAATTTAATAGCTCTCCGTTATTAGTTATGTTTTCAACCTTGTAAGGATTTTTAGAAAAGTCTAATTCATCGGTTGTAAGCGTCATTTTTATCCACGATGGCAGCTCGGCAATGTGTGTAACCAAGCGTTTCATGGTCATGCTTTTTGTGTGTGGTTTCCAGTCATATTTATCATCTGGAACAATAGATAACATCTTGCGTGTGGTTTGAGCTTCTTGCTCCAATTGTCTTGAAAATTGCTGAATGATTGTCATTTTGCGTTGCGTTTTAGTTTACATTACAAAGTAAACACAGCCCACTGACAACCCTATGGCAGTCGGTTTTTGAAAGTTTTAAAAATTTTTAAGAAAATTTTGAGCAGTATTTTCAGGCCGAAAAAGAGTGCTTAAAAGAACATATTAATACGCTACCGGAAGCTGATAATCGTTCAATCGGATATGGTCTTTTTTGCTGAAAGGTAAGCCTGTTTCACTGATAGTACGGATACGAGACACTTTAAAATCACGATACTCTGAGCGCATCTGGCACCAGGCTATCATGTGCCAGCTAAAGGCATAAAACACCAAACCTATGGCTTCTACCCTACGTTTACTGATTTCTTCTTTGTTGTTGATGTATTCAATATCAAGTATCTGTTTCGAAACAATGGCATTCTGAATAGTGCTTAAATATTCAAAATCATTGCTAAAACGCTGGGGTACTTGTAGCTTAATATTATCGGTCAGAAACTCTATTTTTTCTTTCTGGTTTGTTCGTAGTACCGACTTTACTTTATTAAGGGCAGAAGAATAATGTTTTCGGATAGATTTATCGGCAAAGCCCATCGTAACGCTTTCCATGAGCAACAGCGCATTGGCCTCTTCAATACTAAATGCAACCGGTGGCAGAAAATACCCTGGCACAATAAAATAGCCTTTCTGATTCTCGAAACTCACCGGAATCCCAAGTTCTCCTAATGCCTTAATGTCTCGATAAACCGTACGGATACTGATTTCAAATTTCTCAGAAATACTCTCGGCACTTACATATTTTCTTGATTGTAGCGTGGTTACAATAGCCATCAGGCGGTCTATGCGATTCATGGGCAAGCTCGGTAAAGATTGTTTGGTAAAAGTAGCAAACTATTTACTCCTGTAAAAGCCCATTTTACTCCGTCAAATTCGGTCTTTGTCAGAATACCCTGTTTTACAGAATGGTTCTCCTATAATTTTGAATCAACAAACAAGCACAAGACATTATTAATCATTTAAACGCCTTTTAAAAATGAAACGAATTATTTTAACTCTCAGCTTTTTATCTTTAATTTTCATAAAAACTTTTGCCCAGAAAGCCGATTACGTGGCAGCTATGGAAAATGCCATTACTTTGCTAAATGAGTTTGAAAATACCGAAAATAATAAGCAGGCTGTAAGCCAGCTAGAACGCATTGCCGTAGCCGAGCCGAACGAGTGGCTTCCGGGTTATTGGGCTGCTTATGGTTTAGCAAATCTGAGCTTTGCAGAAACCGATGCCGACAAAAAAGATATGTTGCTTGATAAAGCAGATAAATTTCTGGCTGCTGCAGAAAAACTAGAGCCTAAAAACGATGAGATTGAGGTCATGAAGGCATATCTGGCAGGTGCACGCATGGCAGTAGCACCACAAGACCGCTGGCAAAAATATGGTGGTGCTGTTGGCATGAGCTTACAAAATGCCTATAAACTAAACCCTGAAAACCCAAGAGCTAAAATGCTGGAGGCGCAAGGTATTTATTTTACACCAGAGGCTTACGGCGGTGGTAAAAAGAAAGCAGCACCTTTGTTTGAAGAAGCATTGAAAAAGTTTGCCAAGTTTAAGCCAGCGTCGAGCATTGCACCAAGCTGGGGCGAAAGAGCTACTACCTGGTTATTGTCGCAAACTAATTAAATTAATTGCAATGAACCCTAATGATGCATTGATAGGCTATACCGACCTTATTCAACGAACCGATACTTTTATCCGAAAAAATGCTTTCTGGATACTAGGGCTGGGATTAATAGCAGGAATAGGGCGGTTTATTCAGGAAGGTGGCAGCGGCGCTATCTCTTCAAGTACGCAAATTATATTAGACATTGGAGTCAATACCGCTCGCTTGTTAACTGTTTTTATTATTATTGGCAAAGGTAGCTTACAGAATGGACTCAGCGCAATAGCCAAAATTTTTCGCCTCACAAAAGCCAAATGGGTCAGCATTTGGGATAATATTAAGCGAAATTTCTCAGGCAATTATCTAGCACTTCTGGTCAACTTTATAATTTATACCCTCATAGCGGTTATCATCAATATAGGTTTATTTATACTGTTAGACCATACAGCCTTTTTAGAATGGCTAAAATCAAACCAATTGCTTAGTCCTTTTGCTTCTAAATGGCCTGTATTATTACTTTTAAAAAACATTTCTATTATTCCGTTTACTTTAGTTTTTGAGGTATTGATTGTGAGCTGGATTGTAGAAAAAAATAAAATGACTGAGCAATGAACATTTTACCATCAGAAATAAAAACCATCGCTGCCGAAGGTATCACGCATGTAAATGTTGAGACCGTGAACGGAAACATAGAGCTTCTAGGCAGCGATGAGGCCGAGATAAGAGTTGAGATTTATGCATCGAAGCGCCTGGTGATGAATCTTTTCAGAAAAGAAAGTATTAGTTCAGAAGACCTAAGCTATGGTTTAATAAATATTTCTCAACAAAACGAAACCCTAAGAATTGCTGTGCGAAACAATGGTTTCTGGCGATGGGACTGGCTGAGTTTCTTTCAGGTATCATTCCGTGTTTTTTTGCCTAAAAACATCAATACTTTGCTCAAAACAACAGTAGGAGACATTTATCTGAACAACATTGTAGGTAAACAAACGCTTCGCACATCAGTAGGAGACATAAAAATAGCAAATTCCAATGGCGAAATACAAGGAAAATCGTCGGCAGGAAACATCAAAATTGGTAATTGTGATATTAAAGGTGATATTTCAACCTCTGGCGGAAATGTTCATATTTTTAACTCTAAGGGCGAACTCAACAGTAATACCAGCGGAGGTAATATTAAGCTGGAGAACTTCAGCGGTAAACTCTACACCAAAACCAATGGCGGTAATATAAGAGCCTCTAATATATCTGGCGAATTTAAGACGTTTACGTTTGGCGGTAATATTCGTCTGGAGCAGATGCGAGGTAACATAAGCGCGTCGACCAAAGGTGGTAATATCAATGTACAGGCATTAGCTATTGAAGAATACCTGTGGCTCGAATCAAGCGGCGGCAATATAAAAACACAACTACCCCTGAACCAAGGATTGCAATTAGAAGCAGATGGTGTACAAGTAAACGCCCCTCACCTAAACAATTTTCAGGGTATTAAAAGAAATGGTTTTATTTCGGGCAGTATTAATGGTGGCGGTGCAAGTGTAAAACTCAAATCTTTCGGGGGTAATGTGCGTATCTCTGTTCCTAAATTTGAATATAATCCTGGGTTTGACAAAGACCTAAAAAAAAAACAATATAGCTGGGTAGAACAATTGAATATAGAAAAAGCCCCGGATATTAGCTCCAGGGCTTCTGTTAATCCTACAACTACATCCACTCCAGAACCACAGAAGCCTTATTATAAAGAGCGAAGTAATAGTTTCAGAATAGGCTTTAAAAATGCACTCAACAGGCTCAATCCAAGATTTCTGTTTTATACTTTCCTATTTGCCCTTTTCCTTATTTATGGTTTAAACAGTATCCTATATTTTTCTTTAGAGTTGTTTAATCCTACATCTTTGGAAGCCGAGCAGAATAAGGCCGTTTTTTTAGCAAACCTTACCACAGGCTTTTCATGTTTTGCCAGTTTGGTTATTTTTATCCTGTTTATCGAACGATTTCTGGTCAGAAACTGGTCGAAATATATCATTCTGATAGTGTTCACTTATTTTACACTCATGTTTTTGCGTCTGTTTCAGAAAACACTATATCTATTAGAAAACGACGGCGGTAAATATTGGACCCACTACTGGAAAATTATGTCGATAAATAATGATAACAATGTAAGTGCTCATGGCCTATTATATTTACTGATTCCGATGATAGCCGTTTGCGTAATTTTCTATAACTGGCAACGCTCTAAAGACCTCGACCGTAAAATCTCAGAACAGGAATACCAACTACTGAATCTTGAAAAACTAAAAACCAAAGCACAACTAAACGCATTAGAAGCCCGCATTAATCCACACTTTTTATACAATTCGTTAAACAGTATCACAGGCTTGATCCATGATAACCCAGATAAAGCTGAAGAAATGACTATTCAATTATCAAAATTATTCAGGGCAACTACGGGGCGCTCCGACCAGAGTGCTCATAGCATTGCCGAGGAGCTAGACATTGTAAAGTCTTACCTATCTATTGAACAAATGCGTTTTGGCGATAGGCTGAAATATTTAATCAATTTAGAGCCGGGTCTCGAAAACATTAAAATACCTCGATTTTTACTACAACCAATCGTTGAAAATGCTATTAAACACGGTATCTCTAAAATTACAGAGCATGGCACTATTGAGGTAAGAATAAGTAGAGAGCAAGACTTAGTAGTTTTTGAGATACACGATAATGGCCCTGCATTTAAAGAAGATTTAAGCGGCGGGTATGGCCTCAGAAGTATTAGTGATAAATTGCAGTTGATTTATGGCAATATGGCCAGCTTACAAATCGAAAACAACGACCATAAGGCTATAATCATCAAAGTTCCGGTAGAAACTTTAGATAAAATAGCCATGTAAATTTGTATACTACTTAAAATCAGCGATTATGTTCAAGACTATATTAATTGATGACGAACCTCTGGCCATTAGCCGTCTGAAAAGGCTATTATCTCACTATAGCTCTATTATCAATATTATTGACGAAGCACACAACGGGCAGGAAGGCTTAGAGAAAATTGAAGCGCACAAGCCAGACCTTATATTTCTGGATATTGAAATGCCCCTGATGACGGGTTTTGAAATGCTGGCAAGCCTTAGTTATATGCCTAAAGTTATTTTTTCAACTGCCTACGACCAATACGCCATCAGAGCATTTGAGGAAAACTCTGTTGACTATCTGTTGAAACCGATTGAAACAGAAAGACTCGAAAAAACGATTGAGAAGCTAAAGAAACTAGAAGATAAGAAAGATGATAGCTCGCTGAATGCTAATTTGCTGCAATTGCTCGAACAATTTAAAGTCAAAGAAGATGTGCAGTCAGCCAGTGCGCAAAAACAGAAAGTAGCCCATTCTATATCGGTAAAATCAGGCGAAAGAATCTTGTTTATTCCTTTAACTGAAATCAGCTATTTTGAGGCAGAAGATAAATATGTATTTCTGAATACAGTAGATGGGAAGCAATACCTTACCAATTATACAATCTCTAGTCTGGAAGAAAAACTACCAGATAATTTTGTGCGGGTAAGCCGTGCATCTATTGTTAATTCTTTTCTGATTAAAGAACTACAGAAGTATTTCAATGGTAAATTTCTGGTTTTAATGCGCGATAGTAAAGGCACAAAAATAGAAACCGGCTCTACTTATGGCGATAACCTGAAACGGCTAATGGAGATATAACAAGGGAGGCATAACTAGTATATTATGCCTCTTTTGGTTTTGCCAATTTCCTGAGAATCCAATACAACAAGAAGCCTAACGGGCCCATCATAAGGCATAAAAACAGGCATGGCCCTACAAGTATCCGATTCAGCCCACGGCTTAGTGAATCTTTATATACCCATGTGCCTGCTACTAAATCGAAACAGAGATAATGTACCCAGCCTACCAGCACACTTTCGTCGTTGGCAAATAAGGACTTGATACCGGCCAAGGTGCTGAACGACATAAAATCTAAATTCCCTACGCTTGTAATAACATAGCATGCATACACAGCCGCCAGCAGTAGTGGAATAAGATATGAATCGGCTAACTTCTGTGTCCACTTCCAATGTGGAGCAAATATCATCAGCAGCCATTGGGGCATTACAAGGGCATTAGCAATAGAAAAAACAGTTTCTGAATTCATAGCTTTGATTTTAAGTACAAAATTTAGAAAATTGTATTTACAAAATCAAAAACACATGAACAAACTTCTCCTGACAGGCTTTTTGGCCTTCGCTACCTCACTCGCTTTTGGACAAAACAAAGAAATTGTCAAGACCGATAAAGCACCTGTACCCATTGCACCTTATAGCCAAGGCGTAAAAGCGAACGGCATGCTTTACGTAGCCGGGCAAATAGGACTAAACCCCGAAAGCCGAAAACTAGTAGAAGGCGGCGTAGAAGCCGAAACTGTACAGATAATGGAAAACATCAAAGCAATTGTAGAAGCAGCCGGAGCAAAAATGGGAGACATTGTAAACACAACTATCTACATGAAAGACATCAACAATTTTGCTAAGGTAAACGACTTGTACGGAAAATATTTTACGGGTAACTACCCTGCTCGCACCACTATCGGGGTGGCAAATTTACCAGGTGGTGCTAATATTGAAATTGCAGTAATTGCTGTTTTACCAAAAATACGTAAGAAATAAACTTAGTTGTGGCACAAAAACCAACGAAAACGCATTTTTAATGTGCGTTTTTAGCCTTTTTAATTAAATTTGTTAATTATTAAGCCCTTCATCATAATTCATGAAAAACACCATTTTTCTACTCTGTTTCTTAACAGGCCTTGCAGTGTTTGCTCAGCAACCTGCTACCACGCAATACAATGCCAATACTCGCTTTGAGCAAATGGGTACCGAGTTACCGACTCCAAACACCTATCGTACAGCCTCAGGCGCACCGGGTAAAGACTATTGGCAACAAAAAGCCGACTACGATATAAAAGTAGAGCTCGACGATGTTAATCAGCGCATTATTGGCACTGAGGTAATTACTTATACCAACAAATCGCCTGATGAATTGCGCTATATCTGGTTACAGCTTGACCAGAATATGTTTGAAAAGACCTCTATCAATGCCATGACAAAAACAGGTAGCATTGAAAATAACCAAATGTCTTTCGGCGCTATTCAAGGCATTAACTCGCCAAGTGCTGTAAGAGCTACTATTACGGGCAATAAAGAGTATGGTTATAAAATTACGGTAGTAAAAGACGCTAAAACAGGCGCTGACTTGGTATATACTATCAACAATACTATGATGCGTGTTGAAGTACCTGTTCCTTTGAAAACAGGTCAGTCTTACGCTTTCCGTGTCGACTGGAACTACAATATTAATGAATATTACGGCCGTGCAGGTTTGGAGTATTTTCCGAAAGATGGCAACTTTAATTATTTCATTGCACACTGGTTCCCTCGTATGGCGGTATATGACGATGTAAACGGCTGGCAACATAAACAGTTTATTGGCCAGGGTGAGTTTACTTTGCCATTTGGCGATTATAAAGTAGAAATTACCGTACCAAACGACCACGTTGTAGGCGCAACAGGCGAATGCCAGAACTACGATAAAGTTTTAAGCAACACCCAACTGAAACGTTGGGAACAAGCTAAAAACTCAAAAACGCCTGTATTGATAGTAACACAGGCTGAAGCAGAAGCCGCAGAAAAAGGTAAACCAACAGGCAAAAAAACCTGGATTTACAAAGCCGCCAACGTGCGTGACTTTGCCTTTGCATCGTCTCGTAAGTTTATCTGGGATGCCATGCAAACCGATGTCTATAACAATGGCCGTAAAATATGGTCGATGTCTTTTTACTCAAAAGAGGGTAATCCACTTTGGGGACAATATTCAACCAGAGTAGTAGAGCACACTTTGAAAAGCTATGGTAGCCGTACTATTCAGTACCCTTATCCGGTAGCTATTTCTTGTCATGCTACTGCGGGTGGTGGTATGGAATATCCTATGATTTCGTTCAACGGTGGTCGTCCTGAGCCAGATGGTACTTATTCAGAACAAACCAAAGCAGGTATGATTGGCGTAATTATCCATGAAGTAGGGCACAACTTCTTCCCGATGATTGTGAACACAGACGAACGCCAATGGACATGGATGGACGAAGGCTTAAACACTTTTTGCCAGTATCTGGCCGAACAAGAGTGGGACCGCAATTTTCCGTCTCGCCGGGGTGAGCCACAATACATTGTGCCTTACATGAAAACCGACAAGTCGCAACTATCGCCTATCATGACCAGCTCTGACAACGTAATTTCACTAGGGCCAAATGCTTATGCAAAGCCTGCTACTGGCTTAAATATGCTCCGTGAGACCATTATGGGTCGTGAGTTGTTCGACTATGCTTTTAAAGAATATGCACGCCGCTGGGCGTTTAAATCGCCTCAACCTGCCGATTTCTTCCGTACAATGGAAGATGCCTCAGGTGTTGACCTTGACTGGTTCTGGAAAGGCTGGTTCTACGGCGTTGAGCCAGTTGACCAAGACCTGGCAGAAGTAGAATGGTATGCTATTGATACCCAAGACCCTGTTGCCAAAAAAGCGGCCGATAGAGCTGATTTTGAAGCAAAGCGTGAAACGATGAGCAATATCCGTAACAAAACAGACATTAAGCAAACAGTAGTAGAAGCTGACTCAACTATGAGAGATTTCTACAACTCTTATGATAAGTTTGCTGTTACGGCGGCTGACCAACAGAAATCAGAACAATACAAAGCGAGTTTGTCTGACGATGAGCGCAAAATGCTTGAAGAAGGTAAAAACTTCTATGTATTGAAAATCAAAAATAAAGGTGGTTTACCAATGCCTGTTATCATAAAACTAGATTATGAAGATGGCACGAATGAGATTGTAAGAATACCGGCCGAAATCTGGCGTTTGAATGACCAGGAAATCAAGAAGACACTTCCTACCACCAAAAGAGTAACAAAGTTTACACTTGACCCATTCTATGAGATTGCCGATATTGATACAGCTAATAACTCATTCCCTCGTGAACCTGAGAAGCCAAGCAAGTTTCAGGCATTCAAACAAAGAAGTTTCCAAGCGGGGCCTAATCCTATGCAGCAAGCAAAAAAGAATCAGCCTTCAGGCGTACAAACTAGTGGAAAGAATTAATCCTGTCTCTGTTTTTATATAAATTAAGAAAGCCGAAGTGAAAACTTCGGCTTCTTTTTTACAATTAAAAATATATTAGTAATAATCTGTTTTTTACACAGAGCGAATCATCAATAACCCTTTGCATCTTTTATAAAATGAAAAATCCGCAGTAGCTTCTACTGCGGATTCGAACATTTATTCAACATTTGTTATTATCATTTCGACATCTCCAATGCCATTTTCACAGCATTATAAGCATTTACCATACCACCTGTCAACGACAAATCTTCAAACTTCACAATCTCTTTAGAGCCCGGTTTATTTACTCTTAACTCAGGTAGTTTTACCGATGAATCTAAAATGATTTTTTTGATTTGCGCAGCTGTCAACTCAGGGAAATAAGATTTCAATAAGGCAGCAACACCTGTAGTAGCCGGAGCAGCCATACTTGTTCCGCTTTTCTCTTCGTATTTAGAACCCGGCACGGTTGAGTAAATATCAACACCCGGTGCAAATACATCAACGTTTTTCTTGCCATAGTTACTGAACTCAGCTACTGAATTTGGCTCACTCTTCCATGATAACGCCCCTACTGTAATCCAGTTTTCGGCTTTTTGTCCATTTTCATAATTAGCTGTTGGGTAATGTACATCTACGTCAATATCAAGGTTGTCGTTACCTGCCGCAGCTACCAACAATACTCCTTTCGATTGTGCATATTTCACGGCATCATCTACCCATTTTTTCTCTGGTGAATACGGTTTCCCAAAACTCATGTTTATGATTTGTGCACCATTATCAGCAGCATAACGAATCGCATTTGCTACATCTTTATCTCTTTCGTCACCATCAGGTACAGTACGTACTACCATTAGTTGCACGTTATCGCATACACCCATAATTCCTATATTATTGTTACGGTTAGCACCAATAATACCGGCAACGTGCGTGCCGTGCATTCCGTCAGGGCCTAATACTTCGTTGTTGCCATACTCACCATATTGCAATTTATCTGGTTTGTCACCAACTACTGTACGTGGATTATAATCAAGGTTGTAATTATATTTTAACTGACCTTCGTAGTGTTCTACGGCTTCTTTAATATCGTTACCAGAAGCCCCTAATTCTATAAATTTCTCTAACGTACGTTTTGCAGCTCTTACTGTGCGGTCGGCGTTGTTTTCGTCTATGCCTGTAATGTTTTCTTTAGTAAGCGTTTCTACTTTCAGGTAGTTTTTCAATACGGCTTCTGACTCTAAGTAGTTTTTATACAACTGCGCATAAAAAGGTGCATACTGCTCTGACTCTGAGCGTTTTTCTTCGTACTCTTTTTGTAATTTACCATACAACTCATATTCAGCCTGATTTTTACGAATCAGTTTCTTAGATGGTTTATCGCCGAATTTATCTTTCAGTTGTTTTAGCATACGGGTAATCTCAACCTGCTCGTGGTTTACGTCCTGCCCGTCTTTACCCCCCAGAAAATCCCAGCCATTTATGTCATCAATGAATCCGTTTTTATCATCATCTTTGCCATTACCTGCTATTTCTTTGGCGTTTACCCATATTTTATCTTTCAGGTCTTCGTGGTTTGTATCTGTACCGCCGTCAATTACTGCTACCACTACCGGTTTTGAAGTGCGGCCTTTCAATAATTCCTGATAAGCACGCTCAACACTCATACCCCGAATACCGTCTTTCTCGAAATCAAGATTTTGCCAGTTAGGTTTAGTTTTTAGGTCTTGTGCGTTAGTTTGAAGGAAAAAAGGGAATAAAAAAACTGCAAAAAGTATTTTTTTCATTGTCTAGTTTTTAGTTTGAAATAGAAATCCGTTTAGTTAAAGTATAGTGTCTTATCAACAATTAATCCAATATTATAAAAATGTAAACTGCGAATTAAACGAATTGGTTCGAGTTTTATTTAACCCATATTGGGTTATTTTATTTAATGGACATTACAATTGTGCCAATGCCTGACTGAAATCAGCTATCAAATCTTCGATGTTTTCGATACCTACCGAAATCCTCAAAAGATTATCAGGACTTACCGAATGTGCACCCTCAGCCGACTTCCGATGTTCTATTAAAGTTTCTACACCACCTAAACTTGTGGCGTGTTTCACCAACTTTAAGTGTGACGTTAGTTTTAGTGCCGCCTCTTGCCCACCTTTTACCACAATAGACATCATACCTCCGAAACCGTTCTGCATCTGCTTTTTAGCTACTTTGTGGTACTCGTTCGATTTTAAGCCCGGATAATTTACTTTTTCTATCTGAGGGTAATTCTCTAAAAAAGTAGCCAGTTTCATGGCATTCTGTGCATGTACAGGCATTCTGACAGCAAAGGTTGCGAGGCTACGGAATAATAACCAACAATCAAACGGCGATGGGATTACGCCTCCGGTAGTCTGGAAATTTCTTATTCTTGCTTTTAACTCCTGCGGCAGCGTATTGTTAAGCACTATACAGCCACTGATAATATCAGAATGCCCTCCAAAATATTTGGTAGTAGAGTGCATGATAATATCAACGCCAAAATCAAAAGGTTTAGTAAAATAAGGCGTTGCCCAAGTGTTATCGCAGCCTGTAAGTATATTTTTAGCATTAGCCAGTTTTACCACTGCCTGAATATCGGTTATTTTCAAACTCGGGTTCGAAGGCGTTTCTATCCAGATAAGTTTTGTATTTTTCTTTATGGCTTTTTTTACCTGATTAATGTCTGTCATATCAACAGGTGTGCAGGTCATGCCCCAATGCCCGTAGAGGCTTTCTATCATGTATCGGGTACCATAATAAATATCGTCTGGTAAAATTACATGGCTATTAGCTCCTAAAGCATGAAAAACACTCATGGTTGCGGCTTGCCCTGACGAAAAAGCGATGGCGTCAGTTCCGCCCTCTAGTGCCGCAAGTTTTTCTTCAAGCATTCGTCGGTTAGGATTCGATGCCCTTGCATAAATATCTCGGCCTTCTACAAAGCTTCCGTCTTGGGCACGTTCAAAAGTAGAAGAAAGAATAATGGGTGGAATTACGGCTCCGGTAGTAGGTTCGCCATGATTTCCGGTATGAATGCTTAGAGTTTCTAATTTCATGTGTAATTTTGGAGATTAATTCAGCTATCTGTGTTGTACTACAGAAAGCGGCAAATATAACCATTAAATGAAGCAAAAACTTAACATTATAAAAATCGGTGGGAATGTCATCGACAATCCTCGTGCCTTAGCTCAATTCCTAAACGACTTCTCAGCGCTATCAGATGCCAAAATCCTGATTCATGGTGGTGGCAAAATAGCTACCAAAATAGCCGTTAAACTTGATGTAGAAACCAAAATGGTAGACGGCCGACGTATTACCGACCTGCCAATGCTTGAAGTAGTAACAATGGTATATGGCGGCTTGGTAAATAAACAGGTAGTGGCACAGCTACAAGCTTTAGGTTGTAATGCCATTGGGCTTACAGGTGCCGATGCTGGTGTGATATTGGCTAAAAAACGCCCTGTACGAGAGATTGACTATGGTTATGTGGGTGATGTTGAGAAAGTGAACGATGCCATTATCAAGAATTTTATAGATAATGATTTGACTCCGGTTTTTGCCCCGCTTACGTTTGATAAAGACGGCAATATACTTAATACCAATGCCGATACACAGGCATCGTCGGTGGCTGTGGCAATGTCAAGCCATTTTGATGTAAATCTGATTTATTGTTTTGAGAAAAAAGGTGTACTTTCAGACCCTGAAGATAATGATTCGGTGATTCCGACACTTACACCTGCCAGCTATGCCGATTATAAGGCTTCAGGTGCGATTAATGCGGGCATGATTCCGAAATTAGATAATGCTTTTGCTGCGCTACAGAAGGGTGTTTCGAAAGTAATTATCTGCCATGCAGACGAATTACAGCAAGCCGTAGCGCAAGGGCAAAGCGGAACACAAATTATTCTTTAACTTTGCAGTACTAATATTATTATAGAGATATATGATTCAAAATTCCAATCTGGTTGAGACACTGACAAACGATGCGATTGAGTTACTGAAAGATTTAATCCAGACCGAATCTTTTAGTAAGCAGGAAGATGAAACAGCCGCTATTATTGAAGAATTTTTTCGGGCAAGAAATATTCCGTACCGCAGAAAGAAAAACAATATATGGGCAAGAAACAAATACTTTGATGCCAGCAAACCTACTGTATTGCTCAATTCTCACCATGATACGGTAAAACCTAACCCGTCGTGGACACTTAACCCATTTAACCCTTTGCTAAAAGATGGCAAGTTGTATGGTTTAGGCAGCAATGATGCTGGCGGTTGCTTGGTTTCATTGATTGCCACTTTTTGTTATTTCTACTACCGTGACGATTTAACTTATAATGTGATTATGGCTGCTACGGCCGAAGAAGAGATTTCAGGACGTGAGGGATTGGAAATGGTAGCACCGGAATTACCCGAAATTTCGTTTGCCATTGTAGGCGAGCCTACGCAGATGCATCTGGCAGTAGCCGAAAAAGGGCTGTTAGTATTAGATTGTATTGCACATGGTAAATCGGGGCATGCAGCAAGAAACGAAGGCGAAAACGCTATTTATAAAGCAATACAAGATATTAACTGGTTTCAGACTCATCAATTCCCTAAAGTATCAGAGAATCTTGGGCCAATTAAAATGACGGTTACTATCATCGGCGCCGGAACGCAACACAATGTAGTGCCAGATACCTGTAAGTTTACTGTTGATATTAGGGTAACAGAGCAATACACTTTAGAAGAAATTATTGAAACCGTAAGAAAGAATATCGGTAGTGAGGTAATTCCGCGTTCGATTCGCTTGAAACCATCGAGTATTCCAATGGAACACCCGATTGTACAGGCGGGTATATCGATGGGGCGTACTACTTATGGCTCACCGACTACTTCTGACCAAGCTTTGTTAGATTGCCCATCTCTAAAAATGGGTCCTGGTGATTCAGCACGTTCGCATACCGCCGATGAGTATATTTATCTGGAAGAAATAGTAGAAGGCATTCAGTTATATATACAAATGCTTGAGAAAGTAATTCTTTAAGATAGAAGAATCAAATAATCATTAATGAATATCATTTTTTACTTCTTTGCCATACTTTGCGGGGTAGCCAACAGCATTCAATCAGGTGTGAATGCCGAGCTTCGCAAATCTATCAATAACCCAATCTATACGGCTATTTTTTCTTTTTCGATTGGCTTGATAAGTTTATTACTCATAACACCGCTTTTCAAAGAGCCTTTTCCGTCGCTGGCTTCGCTTAAATCGATAGCATGGTGGAAATGGACAGGTGGGCTTTTGGGTGCTTTTTTTGTAACTACCGTTATATTGAGTATTCAGCGAGTTGGCTCGGCCAATATGCT
The DNA here is from genome assembly GCF_037860775.1 of Emticicia soli. Lineage (NCBI taxonomy): Bacteria > Pseudomonadati > Bacteroidota > Cytophagia > Cytophagales > Leadbetterellaceae > Emticicia > Emticicia soli. The sequence goes on from NZ_JBBEWC010000001.1 coordinate 187,245, forward strand.
GGCACTTATCGTAGCAGGCCAGTTAATTACAGCCATGACCCTCGACCACTTTGGTTTATTGGGTTTCAAAATACACCCAATCAGCGTGTGGCGCATTATTGGCGGAATAGTAACTGTAATAGGGGTTTATTTAATAGTGAAGAACTAGAGAGAACATAGAAAGCATAATAAACTACTTCTTTATTATGCTTTCTACAACTGTCATTATTTTTTGCGTAGCTCCTACATTATTTTCTACGTATTTCTGACATATTTTAGCGGCTTTAGCTCTTTGCTTTTCATCAGCTTTCATAGCTTGATATTTCACTTTCAGGTCTTCCATATTTTCAACCGGAAAAGCCCCTCCTAATTCTATCAAATCGGTAGCCTCCTGAAATTTATGGTAGGCTTTATTGCCGAAAAAGATAGGCATTCCGAAAGTAGCCGCTTCCAGAATATTATGTAAGCCTTTGCCAAAAGAACCACCAATAAAGGCATAGTCGGCGTATTGGTAAAGAGACGATAACATTCCGATATTATCAATAAACAGCACATCGTAAGAAGCTAAATCTTTCACCTCGTCAGTATCAGAAAACAACACCGATTTCGCTGATAATTCTTTTCGCCAGATGGCTATTTCTGCATCATGAATTTCGTGCGGGGCTACAATAAATTTCGTATCATCTTTCAAGGCGTTCATCATAGGTATCAGCACATCCATATCAGTTTGCCATGCTGAGCCTATAATAAATACCTGATGCCCGTCTTTAAATGTTTTTACTACCGGAATATCCTTTTTGTTATCAACAATCTGTTTAACACGGTCGAAACGGGTATCGCCCGCTAAAGTTGCGTTGTCAATATCAATGGTTTGTAGCAATTCCAGTGAACTTTCGTTCTGCACCAGAATATGATTAAACTGATGCAATAGTTTACGATAGAAACCTCCGTAAAACTTAAAAAAAGCTTGGTCGGGTCTGAAAATAGCAGAAAAAGAAATAATCGGAATCCTGTATTTGTTGAGTTCGGTCAAGTAGTTTTTCCAGAATTCATATTTTACAAAGAAGGCAATATTTGGTGCTACTATTTCTACAAATTTTTGTGCATTTTCGGGTGTATCAGCCGGAAGATAATAGATATATTCGGCACCCGAATAGTTTTTGCGAATTTCGTAACCTGAAGGCGAAAAGAATGTCAATATGATTTTGTAATCAGGATATTGTTTGCGAAAAGCTTCTATTACGGGGCGGCCTTGTTCAAACTCCCCTAGAGAAGCGCAGTGAAACCAAGCTACTTTGGTATTTCTCGACCTTAGCTGTCGGCGTTCAGTATCTGATTTTAACTTACTGAATATATTATTTCTGCCTTCTACCCAAAGTTTTGCCTTCTTGTTGAAGGGAGCAATAAGCCTGAGTAAAGAAACGTACAAATAAATTGATAGGTTATAAAGAATGTTAAGTAACATACAAATGCTTTTTAAAAACCAATAACGGTATTTAGCAACAAACCTACAAAAAACCTTTGACAAACAATCTTTTTAACTGATTTCGTGTGCTAAAACAAGGCTTTTTCTCCAATATTTTTCTATCGCATTACTTCATTAATCAGTTTATTTATTTGCAGCCAAAAATACTTATTGAAATAGGACAAAAGCAAGAAAAAACAACCGTATAGCCCTTGCAGAAGCCTCTCTTCACAATTATTTAAAGAAAATCAAAATATTTTTCTGAATTTAGAGTTATAATGGCAATTATAACGGATAATATTTGTTATACCGTGAGCCATATTGTGTTTTTCACTATTAAATACAATTTCATTTCCTACAAAAGCTATTATCCCATATAAAATTGGGGAGATGATTAAAACACCAATTAACCCATGTCTTTCCTCGATCGTTTAAAAAACTGGTTTCGTTCTGAAATACCTTCAGATGTTCCCAATTACGAGGCACCTGCTGTAGTAAACGAAGCTCAGAATGAAGTAAGTACGCCCGACGCTCCTGCAACAGAAGTACCTGTTCAGCCTACAGAAGCCCCTTTGACGCCTTTTTGGTTAGAAAATGAAGATGCCCTAAGAGATGAAGGCGTAATTTTTGGTTTGTCCGAATCGAAAGCAGAAGAGAAAATAGCAGCTATACGCAACTATTTTTCACATAAAACAGCTAATCTGGAAAAAACAGTTGAGTATCTTTCAGAGAAAATAGGTGAGTTGAATCTCTTTATTGAGCAAAAAGAAACTCGTATTAACGAGCTGAAAGAAAAAGCCCTTGTGCTTGAAAACCGTGAGGCTGCAACGCATTACTTGCCTCGTACTATTGTTGGTCTTTTGTTATCGTTGGCTATGTGTGTGGGTAATTACTACCTGATTGATGAATCTATTCAGCCGAATTTTCCGCAAAACCATTTGTTTATTGCAGTGGGTATTTTGCTGGCCGGTATGTTTAACTTGTTTAATCCGAAATCTTTGTTTCATGAAAAAGATACACCTGTTTCATGGAGGAATATGCTAGAAGAAGTAGGTATGCCTTTGGCTGCTTCGGTTTTTGTATTTGTACAGGCACTTGAGCACCAATCTGTTGCACGTTCGCTGGCACTCTTATTTTTCACATTCTTCTTGTTTTTGTTTGCAGGTAAACTGTTGCTTAGCAACCTGACTGTTACCAAAAACGATATGGGCTTATGGTTGAGCAACCGACGCCTCGAAAAAGACAAAGTACGCAAAGCCGATGGCTGGGAAGTAGAACTGAATCAACTAAAAAACGAGATTGATCAGCAAAGGGTGCAAAAATGGCAAATAATTGATGAGCTAAAAGCACCTGAGGCAGAATTGAAACGCCTGAACGAAAAACGTGATATGATGATAAAATTGTTTGAAAGTGAGTTTAATCTGGCAAGAAGCTACCGTGAAAAACTGACAAACAAACAAATCAAAAAGATTTTAGAATAGTAAAGTATTGTTTACCACAGTACAAAACGAAAATATTAGAGCATGGAAAAAGAAAATGAAAATTATTATAACGGCGATTATCAGCATGGCTATATCACCGGTATTGAGAATGTAAATAAAGAAACCTACGAAAGTTTCTTGTCGAGCCATGTAAGCTATGAGTGGTTACAAGACCGTATTGCTGAAAAACGTGACGAAATAGCTGAAATAGATGAAACTATCAAGACTAGCAAAGAAATTCAAAAGACAGCTTACGATAAACTACAGGAGCATACACTGGCTGTAAATACCCAAACACAGCACATAGGTTATATTCAGAAAGAAATTGATACCAACACCGAAAGAATCGATTTTTTGGATGGAAAACGTAAAAAATCAGAATCACCTTACTCACTTTTTGCTGGTATTCTCTACTTGTTGGCAGGTATAGCATTTGTATCAGGTGATTTGATTATTTCTCACGAAATTGTGGCGTATGCCCTTAACATACGCAATAGTTTTGAAGCATGGGCTTTTGCTATTGGTTTGGCTATGTTGTCTATTTTATTAAAACCTGCTTATGAGCGCTTGGTTGAACAACCATACTTGACCGATTATAACGCTAAAACCAAGAAAGTCTATGGTGTTTTTCAGGGCTTTTTATTAGTGTTCTCTATTGGTACCATGCTAGTTTTAGGCTGGTTTCGTTATGAAGCCTACAAAACAGATAAGCTGAAAGAGGGTATAAATAAACAAATAAAGGCTTTGCAATTAGATAGCACACCTTTAGACCCATCGGTAGCACAGCCTACAGATAACCAAGCACTTATTCAGAAGATGGACGAGCAATTAAAAGCTTACGACAAACTAAATATTGATTTAGTAAATAGCCCGTGGGCTTTGATGTCGTTTGTTTTGAGTGGTATCCTGTTTGCTATTGCAGGGGCTATTTGTTTAGGTATTGCACTTCCGGTTATGCAGGCTTATTGGTATAGATGGTTGCAGTCGGGGCCGGCTATCAGACGCTTACGTAAGAAAAACGTTAAACTCACCGAAGAGCTGAAAGCAGCCGAAAAAGTTTTGGCTGAGCAAACGGCACAAAGAAACATTGTAGAAAACGATTTGGCAAATCTACCAAGCCTAGCTGAGCTAAAAGAAGAAAAGAAAACGATTTCAGCCGAAATTCTGGCTATGCTTGAGCATGCTCGTATGGCAGACCAAGACCGCAGAATTAACTCATTTAATGATGGTGTTGCCAAAGGTGGCGCAAACCGTGGAGAAATGACTGACGATGAGTATGAAGAGTTTAGAACTGCCTCTGTCAGACAAATGCGTAATGCGCAGGATTCTAACTCAGATAAAACGCCAAAAGTGTATCGCAACAACGGGCTACGCCCGCATCAGGCATTGCGTAAAGTAATTACTGAGCAATTTAATAACCAGAATCCTAATTAAAACAACAGGGTTTTGACAGATATAAAAGTAGAATCATAGCAACGTGATTCTACTTTTTTTATTCCAGCGGGTTATAAACCGATATTTTGCCTATTTTTGTGCCAGAACTTATCATAACAACAATACATGGAATCAACAGATATAAAGAAAATCCCTTTAAGTGATTTACACGAGAAAATCGGCGGAAAAATGGTACCATTTGCAGGCTTCCTTATGCCTGTGCGTTATTCATCTGATATTGAAGAGCACAATTGCGTGCGCAATGGTGTTGGTGTGTTTGATGTATCTCACATGGGCGAGTTTATGTTGACCGGCCCCAAAGCCCTTGACCTTATTCAAAGAGTATCAGCCAATGATGCTTCTACCTTGTTCGATGGTAAAGTACAATATAGCTATTTGCCCAATAAACAAGGCGGTGCAGTAGATGATTTGTTGGTGTATAAATTAACCGACGAATGGTATTATCTGGTTGTGAATGCCTCTAATATCGAAAAAGACTGGGATTGGATTCAGAGCCATAACACAGATAATGTGCCTATGAAGAATTTATCTGATACTACCTGTTTGTTTGCTATCCAGGGTCCTAAGGCGCTTCCGACTTTACAGAAATTAACCGACATAGATTTAGCATCTATGGATTATTATACTTTCAAATCAGGCAAAGTAGCCGGAATTGAGCCGGTATTGGTTTCGGCAACGGGTTATACAGGTGCAGGTGGATTTGAAGTGTATGTTGATAACCAACACGCCGAGCAATTATGGAATGCTATATTTGAAGCGGGTGCTGAGTTTGACATTAAACCTATCGGCCTTGGTGCGAGAGATACCCTACGCCTTGAAATGGGCTATTGCTTATATGGCAATGATATTACTGACACTACCTCGCCGCTAGAGGCTGGTTTAGGTTGGGTGACCAAGTTTAACAAGAACTTTATTAATTCAGCTAATCTGCAAGCACAAAAAGCTAATGGCTTGAAACGTAAACTGGTAGGTATCGAAATGATTGACAGAGGTATTCCTCGTTCGCATTACGAAATCTGTGATGCTGAGGGTAATAAATTAGGTGAGATAACTTCTGGCACTATGTCGCCAACTTTGCAGAAAGGTATTGCAATGGGATACGTACCAACGGAATTTTCAAAAGCCGGAACAGAAGTGTTTATTAAAGTAAGAGATAAATTGTTGAAGGCCTTAGTTAGAAAAATGCCTTTTGTCAAACCGGGTGTGTAACTATATTATTTTAGAGGGAGGATTCTAACCCTAACCTTATTGGTATCAAAGGTTATTAAACTCCCCTCTTTAAGGTAGTTTTCATATTGGTTAAGACAGTTTATAACCATTTCTCCTATAGATTTGGGAAGTAAATCTTGACTTTTTAGTTGAAATACACTCGGAGCATTTGCATTTGTAGCTGCTAGTATGGTGCCAAAATCTAAATCATTGGTAAATACGATATAGTTATTAGCAGAAGCATAATCAAATATGATTTTATCGGGGTCATTTGCATTGCCTACATTTATCCAATGAATGGCTTCAATTCCAAGTTCTTGCAGATACTGAGCCCAAATGGGCGATAAATTCATGTCAATTAATATTCTCATGAAAATACAACGGGAATATCAATCTCTTCTGCTCTCCATGCCGCATAAGAAAGTGCTTGACGCAAGTCTTCGGTTTCTAAATAAGGATAAGCCTTTAAGATTTCATCATAAGAGTGTCCGGCAGCTATTAAACCTACAATTGTTCCTACTGTTATTCGCATTCCACGAATACAGGGTTTACCGCCCATAATATTTTGGTCAAAGGTGATACGATTCAGGTTCATGATACAATTTTTTAAATTTCCTTTTACAAATATAACGAAATTTAAGTCTATTGGTATTAAACAAAAGCGGGAAGGTTTTGAATCCCTTCCCGCTTTACATTAACTCACCGGCCCACCATTCCAAACTTCTTTATGTGGTTGTAAGAGTGCCAGACTACCGTCTCGGTTTTCTGCCATCAGAATCATACCGTTCGATTCTACGCCCATCATTTTTCTTGGTGCCAGGTTGGCTAAGAAAGTTACTTGTTTACCTATCATTTCTTCAGGTGTAAAGTACTTAGCAATACCACTCAGAATCGTTCTTTTCTGAATACCATCATCAATCAGAAACTTCAATAGTTTATCACTTTTAGCTACTTTTTCTGCCTCTAAAATAGTGCCCACACGAATATCCAGCTTCGCAAAATCATCGTATTGAATGCTAGCTTTTAATTCAGGTACTGCTTTTGTTTCGTCTTCTTTCTTTTTCGCTTCTAGTTCATTCATCTTTTTTGTATCTAGCAATTTCTGCACTTGTTTTTCAACTACACTATCTTCAATTTTTGTAAACAATAGCTCAGTTGGATTTAATTTATGACCCGCTGACAATAGATCTATTTCACCTGCTCTGTCCCAAGTCTGAGGGTCAAGATTCAGCATTTCAAATATTCTAGCAGCCGTAAAAGGTAAGAAAGGCTCACTAACAATTGCCAAACTTGCAGTTATCTGCACAGCAATGTTCATGATAGTTCCTACTCTTTCAGGGTCTTTCTCTTTCCAAGGTTCAGTTTCTGCCAGATACTTATTTCCTAAACGAGCTAAATCCATCACTAAAGTTAAAGCCTCACGGAATTTGTAATTAGTAATTGCATCGCCTATTTGTTTTGGGAGAGTTTTTAGGTCTTCTAAAACTTTTGTATCAATCTCACCTAGCGTTCCTTTTGCAGGTACAACTCCATTAAAGTTTTTATGAGTCAACACCAAGGCACGGTTAACAAAGTTTCCGAAAACACCTACTAACTCGCTATTATTACGGGTTTGGTAGTCTTTCCATGTAAACTCGCTGTCTTTGGTTTCAGGAGCATTAGCCGATAGGACATAACGCAATACATCTTCTTTGCCCGGGAATTCTTCTAAATATTCGTGCAACCAAACAGCCCAGTTTCTTGACGTAGAAATTTTATCTCCTTCAAGGTTCATAAACTCATTGGCAGGCACATTGTCAGCCAGAATATAACTTCCTTCTGCCATTAACATAGCAGGAAAAATAATACAATGAAAAACGATATTGTCTTTACCTATAAAATGTACCAGTTTGGTATCTTTGTTTTTCCAGTAATCTTCCCAGTTTTTACCATTCTGGTCGGCCCATTCTTTGGTAAAAGTAATATAGCCAATAGGCGCATCAAACCACACATAAAGTACTTTACCATCAGTATCAGGTAATGGCACTTTAATACCCCAATCAAGGTCACGAGTCATGGCACGAGGTTTCAAGCCCTCTTTCAGCCAAGATTGACACTGACCAGCAACGTTGGTTTTCCACTCTTTGTGGCTGCTTACATATTTTTCAATCTCAGGCTGCATACGGTCAAGCGGCAGATACCAGTTTTTGGTTGGTTTCATTACCGGCTTCGAGCCTGACAACGTAGAGTGTGGGTTCTTCAATTCGGTTGGTGAAAGCGTAGAGCCACAACGTTCGCACTGGTCGCCATAAGCATTCGGATTCGCACATACAGGGCACTCTCCGGCAATATATCTATCGGCCAGAAATTGTTGCGCCACTTCATCGTAATACTGCTCGCTTGTTTCTTCATCAAAGTACCCTTTATTGTACATAGTTGTGAAAATCTCTTGCGAAAGTTTATGATGCGTCTGGTTTGATGTACGTGAATAAATATCAAACGAGATACCGAAATCGGCAAACGATTTCTTGATTTGCTCGTAATAAAAATCTACTACTTGCTGAGGTGTTTTGCCTTCTTTTCTGGCTTTAACAGTAATAGGTACGCCATGCTCGTCGGTACCGCTGATGAATGCTACATCGGCACCTGTTGAGCGAAGATAACGCACATAAATATCAGCAGGAATATAACAACCAGCCAAATGACCAATGTGAATTGGGCCATTGGCATAAATTAAGGCTGCTGTAACGGTGTATTTTTGCATAGGTAATGGTATTGTGTGATTTTAGTACTTAATTAACGAGAAAAATCCCGTTTTCGTAATACTAAATCACGCATTTTAAAAATAAGTTCGCAAAGTTACAGTATTATATGATTTTTGAATAGGCAGCAAATAAAAATCACTGCAAAACTTTATCTGGAAAGAGATGTAAGTAAATCATAAAGTTGTGAAGAACACTCTATTTCTCAAAATCAGGCCATATGTATGCCTATACTACGAAGTTTACATTTTTATAAATACGCTTCATTGATACTTCTATGCCAAGTGATTGAAGAGGTAATTTGCCTTCTATATTTGTTACAATGGTTTCGTGCCAAAGGCCCGGGCGCTCTCTGAACCAAACTTCTGCATAGCACTCATTCTGGCGTATCATCACATATTCTTTGAATGATTCAAGAGTTTTATATTTATCAAATTTACTCGTTCGGTCATATCGTTGAGTAGATTTAGACAGAACTTCTACTACTAGAATCGGATTTATCAACAACAAATCATCATCATCCCAAAACAAAGGTTTCTCACAAATAGCCAATGTATCGGCATAAACGCTTTCGTCGAGATTTGGTAAATATATTTTCTGATCTGAACCTAAAACCTGATAATTTTTTTCGGCCTCTTCAATTACATTTGTCATTTCAACAGCAACGTTCATTGCTATCAAGTTATGGTTATATCTTGCGTTAGGCATTTTAATTATCTCGCCATTTATATATTCATGCTTATGTACCGAACTACCCTCCTTCCGTAGATATTCTTCCAAAGTATATTTACGGGCAGGTTTATGACGGATAAGTCTTGGTAAAAAATCACTTGTTCCGGTTGCCATCTTTCCTAAAGTTTATCTATACAAATATAATCAGTTTTTAACTTTAAAGGTGAAATATTTCACTTTTAAAATGACATTTTACTCACCTGTTATTTACGCAACAGCATCATTGCTATATGTTATCATTTCTCATAAAAAGCTTTTTGTAAACAATCCCTTTCTAATAAAAAAACAATTTCTACGCTATTTCATAAATGCAAAAAAATTGCACTTTTATTCTATTCCTGACATCCATCATATTTTGTTTAAGCTATAGAATATACCTTTGTAGAGCATTTGGACTATTAAAAGAACTTAATAGATGATTCAAATAATTCACAGATTCATACAAATTTTTTGTATTTTTTTGTGTTAGTTTTTAAACACATAAATAAAGTAAACTCATAATAATACAATGTCATTAGTAGGAAAGAAATATCCGCACATCAATACAGGTGCCGTAATCGACGGAGAAGAAATCGTTGACAACTTCAGTTTAGACCAATATTTAGGCAAAAAATATGTTATCTTATTTTTTTACCCTAAAGACTTCACTTTTGTGTGCCCAACAGAGCTTCACGCTTTCCAGGAGAAATTAGCTGAGTTCGAAAAAAGAGGTGCAGCAGTTGTTGGTTGCTCAACAGATACAGAAGAAACGCACTTAGCATGGTTGAACACGCCGAAAGAGCAAGGTGGTATTCAAGGTATTACTTACCCGATTATTGCTGATACTTCTAAAATTGTTTCATTAAACAGTGGTGTATTAGGTGGCGAATACGTATTCAACAACGAAACCAGAACATGGTCATTCGTAGGCAATCCGGTTGCTTTCCGTGGTACATTCTTGATTGATAAAGAAGGTATCGTGCGTCATGAATCAATCAACGACCTACCACTAGGCCGCAACATTGACGAGTACCTACGTTTGTTAGATGCGCAACTACACGTTGAGAAATACGGTGAGGTTTGCCCTGCAAACTGGGAAGAAGGCGAAACTGCTATGGTAGCTACTAATGCTGGTGTTGCCAATTATTTTTCACAAAACTAATCAGGTTAATTCCTTAAATAGATTACGCTTATGTTAGTTGAATTAGCAGAAGATAACTTAGCCGATATTATAGCACAAAACGAAACTGTAATGGTGCAGTTTTCGGCTACATGGTGTGGTAATTGCAGACTGATGAAACCTAAATTCAAAAGACTGTCGAACGATAATGAAAATACCACGTTTGTGATTGTTGATGCAGAGAAATTTCCTTTATCAAGAAAATTGGCTGCGGTAAATAATCTGCCAACATTTGCCAGCTTTAAAGGTGGCCAATTGGTGAATCAGGTACAGACAAATAAAGAAGAACAATTAAAATCTTTGATAGATGAAATTACCCTTAATTAGACAAATTCAGCGTACCTCTTCGGTTGCTGAAATTGAGGCCGCTATTAAAGTTTTAGAGAATATTTCAGAAACTCCTTCTTTAAAAGATGAAGAGGTAGACGTAATCGGAGAATTAATCTCTAATTTCTGTGGAGCACTGGAAGTGCACCAAATGATAGCCGAAGGTATGCCGGAAAAAGATGCAGCTAATACTTTTATGAAAAAAGTACTAGGCTCTATTGACCGAGTGAGTGCTTAAGTCGCAATTACTTCATTAACAAAAATGCCCTCTTATCGTAAGATTTGAGGGCATTTATATTTATTGGAGTTCGGTGAATGAATTCACCGCCTAAATTAACAAAGGATTGTTTTATTTATCTGCCTCGACTTAAGTCGGGCACTTTTAACTCGCAAAATGGCTCCTTACTTCTTCTTCGCCATTTCTTCTTCTTTCAAGGCACGGCGTAAGATTTTACCAACGTTGGTTTTAGGCAATTCGGTACGGAACTCAATATGTTTTGGGCACTTGTAGCCTGTCAGGTTCTGCTTGCAATAAGCTTTTACTTGCTCTGCTGTTAGCTCAGGGTCTTTTTTTACGATAAAGACTTTTACAGCCTCAGTAGATTTTTCGTCCGGCACCCCAATACAAGCAACCTCTAGTACGCCCGGGCAAGTAGCAACTACGTCTTCAATCTCGTTAGGATATACGTTAAAGCCTGATACCAGAATCATGTCTTTTTTTCTATCCACAATCTTGAAGTACCCGTCTGCATCCATTACGCCAATGTCGCCGGTTTTAAACCATTCTTTTCCTTCGGCATCGGTCATCATTACCTTTGCGGTTTCGTCAGGGCGATTATAATAGCCTGCCATTACTTGTGGGCCATGTGCGCAAATCTCCCCTACTTCTCCGACTTCGCCCCAACTGCCATCATCTTTCAATACTTTTACTTCTGTACTAGGCCAGGGTATCCCGATAGTACCAACTCTGTTTTCGCCTACCAATGGGTTAGAGGTTAATACAGGCGAAGTTTCTGATAAGCCGTAGCCTTCAGCCGGTAAATTACCGGTCATTTCTTTCCAACGATTAGCCACTACTCCTTGCAAAGCCATACCACCTGCCGAGGTAATTACCAGATTGCTGAAATCAACCTCTTTTATTTGTGGGTGATTCAACAATCCATTATATAGCGTGTTAAGCCCAGTAAACACATGCGGAGGATTTTTCTTTAAATCTTTAATGAATGCGGTTAAATCACGTGGGTTTGTGATTAAAAGATTCATTGTGCCTGTTTTTAAAGACGTAAGCGCATTAACGGTAAGAGCGTAGATATGATAGAGCGGTAAAGCTGCAACTACCACTACCTTACTATCTTTAATCTTTCCGGTAAGCACACTTTGCCATATATAGTTGGCCTCAAGGTTCGCCACAATATTACGATGCGTAAGCATAGCACCTTTCGATACACCTGTTGTACCACCTGTATATTGTATAAAAGCGAGGTCGCTATTAGTAACTTTTGGTTTTGTCCAGGTCATGCTACTTCCTTTACTAACAGCACTCATAAATGGCATTGCTTGTGGTAAATGATACTCAGGCACCATTTTCTTCACGGTTTTTACCACAAAGTTCACAATCTGCTTTTTCGGGAAACCCAACATATCGCCCAATTGTGTTACAAACACATGTTCGATTTTTGTTTTATCAATTACCTTCTCAAGATTCGAAGCAAAATTGGCTACAATTACAATAGCTTTAGCTCCCGAATCTTTAAACTGGTGCTCCATTTCGCGAGGTGTATATAGCGGGTTGGTATTAACAATAATAAGCCCAGCTCTTAGTGCACCAAACATGGCCACCGGGTATTGCAAACAATTAGGCATCTGGATAACCAGACGATCGCCTTTTTGCAAACCCGAATTTTGTAAATAAGCTGCAAAGTCTCTTGTATATTTATCAAGTTCCCCAAATGTTATCTCTTTCCCCATGCAGGAGTAGGCAGCATTCTGCGCATATTTTTTAAAACCTTCATCCATCAACTCTAACAACGACGGGTAGGCATCAGGGTTGATTTCATGAGGGATACCCTCTGGATAAAATTTCAGCCAAGGGTGTGGTTGTGTTTTAATAGGCATAACAGTTTTCAGAATTTATTTAAGGGTTAACAGTTGTTGTATTTTTTAATGTAAAAATAAGACGATTTATTGATAAGCAACGAGAAAAATCGAAAAATATTAGGCACGCATAATATTTTTAGGTTTAAGAAGGGCCTTATCTGAGACAAAAATAGATTAATAATTGCGTCAGAATAACCAATGAATAAAAAAACCACTTAACTAGCTAATAATAAATAAATTATCTTGTTTATCAGGAAAGAAAAATGTACCTTTGCAGTCCTTTTTCAAAAGGTTTTATTTTCAATTTAATTTCGGTCTAAAAGCCCGGTAGACCGATGTATATGTGGGCGCATCAAAAATATATATGGCACAAGTTGCAGAATTTGACTGGGACAAAGTCTCAAAAAGAGGTATCGGTAGCGGCTACTCCGCTTCTGAGAAAGCAGAACTTGAAAAACTTTACAGCGAAACGCTTTCACAAGTTGATGAAAAAGATGTAGTAATGGCTACGGTTGTGGGTATCACAGACCGTGAAGTATTACTAAACATTGGTTTCAAATCAGACGGTCTCGTTTCTATTTCTGAGTTCCGTGATTTACCTAACCTAAAAGTAGGTGACCAAGTAGAAGTTTTCATCGAGAAACAAGAAGATGCAATGGGCCAATTGGTTATCTCTCGCAAAAAAGCAAGAGTATTGACTGCTTGGAACAACATCGAAAAATCGTTTACAGAAGACGCTATCATCGATGCATTCGTGAAACGTCGTACGAAAGGTGGTCTAATTGTAGACATCTACGGAATCGAGGCATTCTTGCCAGGTTCACAAATCGACGTTAAACCGATTCGCGATTTCGATATTTTCGTTGGTAAGAAAATGGAGGTTAAAGTTGTTAAAATCAACCATACCAACGACAACGTTGTTGTATCTCACAAAATTCTTATCGAGAAAGACCTTGAAACGCAACGTCAGGTTATTCTTAATAACCTTGAGAAAGGTCAGGTATTGGAAGGTGTGGTTAAAAACATTACTAACTTCGGTGTGTTCATCGATCTTGGTGGTGTTGATGGTCTACTTCACATTACTGATATTTCGTGGGGTCGTATCAACCATCCAAACGAATTGCTTAAACTTGATCAACGTATCAAAGTGGTTGTTTTGGACTTCGACGAAGACAAAAAACGTATTTCGTTGGGTATGAAACAACTTGAGTCTCATCCTTGGGATTCATTGGCAGAAGGATTGTCAGTTGGTTCTAAAGTAAAAGGTAAGATTGTAAACATTGCAGATTACGGTGCATTCCTAGAATTGAAACCGGGTGTTGAAGGTCTTATCCACGTTTCTGAAATGTCATGGTCACAACACCTACGTAACCCATCTGATTTCTTGAAAATCGGTGACGAAATCGAAGCAGTTGTATTGACTCTTGACCGTGAAGAGCGTAAAATGTCTTTAGGCATCAAACAATTGACTGAAGATCCTTGGACAAAACAAGACTTATTGAGCAAATATGGCGTAGGTACTACTCACTCTGGTACTGTACGTAATATGACTAACTTTGGTATTTTCTTAGAACTTGAAGAAGGTATCGATGGTTTAGTACACGTTTCTGACTTGTCTTGGACTAAGAAAATCAAACACCCATCTGATTTCGTGAAAGTTGGTGATTCTCTTGAAGTAGTTGTACTAGAGCTTGACGTTGAAAACCGTCGTTTAGCACTTAGCCACAAACACTTAGAAGAAAACCCTTGGGATACTTTCGAGCATATCTTCACAGTAGGTTCTGAGCACGAGTGTACAATTATCTCTAAAAATGACAAACAAGCAACGCTTGAGCTACCTTACGGTATTGAAGGATACGCATTGTTGAAACATTTGGCTAAAGCTGACGGTACAGTAGCTGAAGCTGGTGAAAAATTGCCATTCCAAGTGCTTGAGTTCCACAAAGAAGAGAAGAAAATCATGCTTTCTCACTCTAAAACTTGGGAAGCTCCTAAGGAAGAAGAGAAAAAAGAAGCTAAGAAAAAAGGTGGAAAAGAAGCAACTGCTTCTTCTTCGAATGACGAAAAATCGACACTTGGTGACCTTGATGCCCTTGCTGCATTAAAAGAGCAAATGGTAGAAGGCGAGAAAAAGAAACTTTCTAAAAAGAAAGAATCTGAATCTGAAGTATCTGAGTAAGATAAATCATAAGTAACAAAAATGGCTTCTCGTAAGGGAAGCCATTTTTGTTTTATAGGAGATTGAGATTCTATAATATATTGAGCATCAAAGTAATCGGATATTTTAACTTAAAGGTTAGAACTTTGAAACACAAGAAAGAAATCTTTACTTCACCCCAACAAACCGCTCAAAAAACTCATAAATACGTAAGATTCTATCGATTCGCTGGCGAACATTCCCTGTTCTTGATAATTCATGAGTAGCACCCGGCATACGCACATATTCTACATCTTTACCAAGATACTTCAAGCTTCTGAACATCATTTCCGATTGTATCACACCCGTGCGCAAATCGCTTTCGCCGTGCTTAATCAAAAATGGTGTTTTAATCTGGTTTACAAAAGTATAAGGTGAGTTAGCATTTATTTTGGTTACTTTTTCATCTTCCCAAGGTAAGCCGAAGTAATTGGGCACTAAACGCCATGCGTTGGCTTCACCCATAAATGTTGTGAGGTCGTACACACCACGTTGTGCAAAAGCAGCTTTGAAACGATGGTCTTGTGTGATAATCCACGCTGTTAAATATCCGGCATAAGAACCTCCCGTAATTACCTGGCGAGCTGTATCTACCCACGCTTCTTTGGCAGCATCAGTGCAAGCACTTAGGGCATCTTCTTGTGGGCCCTTACCCCAATCACGATAGTTTGAGAACTGGAACTCTTTGCCATATCCACCTGAACCTCTTTGGTTAGGATACACTACACCATAGCCTTGAGAACAGAAATACTGAAACTCATGCCACATCGAAAGTTCACCAGGACCCCACATAGCTGTTGGGCCACCATGTAATTGTAGCAATAATGGATATTTTTTACCTGCCTCAATAAAAGTCGGCTTCATAATCCAGTATTCTACTTTTTCGCCTTTAGAGTTAGTATAAATACGTTTTTCAGGATAACTTAATTTTCTACCTTTTAACCATTCATCGTTATTAGCACTTAATTTTACATCGTTTTTCATGTTTAAATCGGCCATGTAAACTTCTGACGGATTGGCTACTTCGGTTTTGGCATATACTACTTTATCTTTTGCCAATTCAAACAATCCTTTACCTGACTCATAATCGCTCAGGCGTTCAATTTTACGAGTTTTGGCATCCATTCTGAAAACAGGGATACCGCCATTTGAAGAGGCCGAAAAATATAGATACTTATTATCTGAAGTCCATTTAAAATTGCTTGGTACACGGTCGAAATCTACTACCTGACGGTTGCTACCATCGGCATTTGCAATCACCAACTGACCAAATGAAAGCAAGTTAGGCGTGTTCATATTCATAGCCAATAATTTTCCGTCTGGCGATGGCTCTATACCCGAAAAGCTTTTACCATCTTCTGAAACCAACACTTTTCTGTCAGAACCATCAGGTTTCATACTTATTACTATACTCTCTTGCTCACGGTCGGGGTGTTGGTCGGAGTCTTTTCCACAAACAGCCAACACTCTTTTACCATCAGGTGTCCAGGTAGCTTGGCCATGCGACCAAAAGCCGCTTGTAAGTGGTGTGGCTTTGGCATTTTCTTTTACATCAATCACAAAAATATGTGAGAAATTCATTTCCGGTTCTACTGTAGCCTCACCCTGAAAATTCAGGCGATTTACTACTTTTGCTTTTTTATCTTCTACGTCTTTATCCAGATACGCACGTATTTCTTCTATGCTACCATCAGGATTAGCCTTTGTTTTCTTGTCTTTATTCAAAAACTCATTTTTCGGGAAACCAGGTTTTTCTAATGACCAAAGTGGACCTGCTTTTGACGGATTCAGCAGAGAGTCCTTCAATAATTCATTAAAAGAGATACCACCGCTAAAAAGTATCTTTGAACCATCGGGCGAAAAAGAAGGATTGCTTGCACCATATTTTGAGTTTGTCAACTGCCACGCTTCACCACCATCAAGCGGCATGATAAAAATCTGCGCTTTGCCTTTTGTGGCTCTTACAAATGCTATGGTTTTTCCATCGGGCGAAAAAGTAGCTTGTGAAGCACTTTCTGCTCCACGGGTTAAGGCTTTTGGGGTACTATTTGCCTGTAAGTCTACCAGATACAGATGTGTACGATAATCGTACTCTAGGTTATTATCTGCATTAGTTTCGGTAGTTTTCAACCCATATACAGCCTTCTTACCATCGGGCGATGTAGTGATTGAGACAACTTGCTTGATTCGGGTTAAATCAGTTACCAGAATTTTCTGTGAATTGGTTTGTGCAAAGACAAAGTTTGAAATGAAGAGTAAAGTCAGGATTATTCTCATATGTTTGTTTTGAGGTTTATCTGGTAAAAATACAAAAAGAGGCGTAATATATTGAATATTTTACGCCTCTTGTACAAAAGCATTCTGCATGCTTAACTTATTTTGAATTATTATTTCGAAATCTCCCAGACCCTATCTGTTTATTCTCATAATCTCCCTAGCCACTTCCATACTATTAACGCTAGCTCCGTTTTCGTTCAGGTGCCCTGGGTCGTACAAATACTTACCGTTTGTAATTTTCGTAAGAAAATCTGCTGAATACACCCATTTATTTGATGCTGGCAATGCACTAAAAATAGGCAATATTTGCTTTCTTTCAGTTGTTTTAGGCATATTAAGTGCTATGTAATACACTATTTTTATATCCTGCTTTTTTGCTCGTTCCATTAAGTCAATCAACATTGTATACATTTTTTGTTGTAGCTCTGTTAATGGCACTTGTGGCTGATTAATATCATTGATACTGATAAAATCTTTGGGTTTATCAGAGTAAGCAGCAGCTTTTTTTACAAATCCTATTTCTTTCAAAATCACCTGTTCTGTATAAACTGATGCCTTGAATTGCGAACGGACATTCACAAAAGAAAAAAATACTTTTTCTATATCATTAAACTTAAACGACAAATCAACCTGTTTCTTCATTAAATTGTACAAATCGGTATAATTACTAAAATAAAGATAATGGTTGGGAGGTAGAATAGTGAGGTCGGATAATTCAAAAAAAACAGTACTTTTTGCAGGCAAAACAGGTATAAGTTTTTCGGTCAACTCATAATTATATAAAACACTTGACCCCGAAAGCCCCATGTTATAAAAATTAAACTCAGGTAGTTGTCTTTTTAACAAGGCAGTGTTAAACCCCGCTTGTACTCTACTTGAGCCTACAAAAACAACCTTTGGCTTCTTATCATCAGCGTTAATATATTTCAATAGGTTTTTGTTTATATCACTGTTTTTTGAAAACGTTTGTGCTAAAGCTATAAATACGATATACATAACACTAACAATAAACGTAAAACCCAAAAGCTTATAAAAAGAACTCTTAATTAGGTATGTCATAACTAAAACTGTCTATAATAGGCGTCTTCTATTTGCCCCAAGCCCATGCTAAGTATTATAAATGCCAGTAATATATAAATTGCCCATCTTGCCTTGAATGAGAACAAACCAATGTACTCATCAATAGTTTTTTCTCCGGCTTTTTTATAGAAATAATCCATAAAGATAAATAAGGGTAAAATGTACAAAAGCTGATGCAATAGCCTCATATCTACAAGCACAGCCAGATTTGTCTTTGCAAATAAAGCATTAAGAGTAGCACTCAGGTTATTAGTTCTGAAAATAATGGCTAAAAACGAAGCCCCTACTATATGATACGTAGTACCGAGAGCCCTATTAAACGGTGTATCAGCAAATTTAAAGTGGTCTCGTACCTTGTTTTCAATAATTATCCAACAACCGTTTATAAGACCCCAGATTAGGAACTTCCACGATACCTCATGCCATAGACCTATCAAGCTGAAAGTGCTTAACATTGCCAGATTAAACTGCCATTTGTTCTTTGCGTTTCTGGCAATCGGATAAAATACATAGTCTCTGAACCAGTGGTTCAGCGTTATGTGCCAACCTTCCCAATAATGTTTTCGTGAGTGAGCGGTATATACCCTACTACGGAAATTATGCGTAAGTTTAATGCCAAATATCTGCGAAGTACCCTGAAAAATATCTATATACGAACTAAAATCGCAATAGATATAAATTAAGAAAACAAGCCCTCCTACTAACACCACGCCTCCATGATATATTTCGGGGTTATCAATAATAGAATCTACTACTTTTTTTAGTCGTTGGGTTAAAACAATGTTTTTGAACAAACCCCATAAAATAAGCCTGAAACCTGCCGAAAAGTTTTTATCTGATAAGCCAACTTTATTCTTAAACTGTGCAATCGTTTTTTTGTACCGATGCATGGGGCCAGCAGAAATGTAAGGAAAATAAAAAAGGTAGAGCAGCATTAACCAATAGTTACTTTCGGCTTTTATATATCCCTTTCTTAAATCAAACAGATAACTTAAACCATTAAACGTTATATAAGAAATACCCAGAATAGTAAAAGATTCCGGCAGGCTACTCTTTGGGAAAAGATGCAGTTTCTCGGTTAATAGTGCCGCTAAGCCCAAAAATATAATACCATAATAGGCAAACTTCGATTTGTTTTTTTCGATGAACCTGCCACCAAAAAAAACAATCAGAGAAAATAGCAGAATAAATATTATAGCCCATTGAGCAATAAAAATGTATAACAAAACACTATTTACCAGCAAAACTTTCCATTTCTCTTCGAGTTGTTTAAATATCAGCAGACCTGATACATTCAAGAAAATAAATAGCAGAATTAACGAGATACTAATTGCCATTAACTTGGTTTTTAACGCTAAAGAGATTTTTTACTCCTCTCATAAAAATCCCTCGTTGCCATTCTATTTCTACCCCCTCTTCAAGAGAATACCCTTTAATAATCTTAGCTAATGGTTTTAACAATGTTCGAAGCTCTAGTCTCGCCAGTTTAGCTCCTACACAAGTATGAGAGCCGCTACCGAAGGTCAGATGCGGATTATAACTTCTATCGGGCACTATCTGCTCAGGGTTTTCAAATACGGCAGGGTCACGATTGGCAGAAGCTAAAGACAGAAATATTTTAGAGTTAGCAGGAATCACAATGCCTTCGATTTCAATAGGCTGAGGATTAATACGGATAGTATATTGCTGCGGAGCGGCAAAGCGCAACAATTCTTCGGCAAAAATATTAATCTGTTTGGCATCTGCATTAAGCACGTAGTCTATCAGAGATGGGTCTTTAAAAAACTCTAGTATGCCGGTAGTAACAGAATCGACTGTGGTTTCTAAAGCACCAAAAAACATGATAGTGATAACCGATACAAGCTCATCTTTCGAAAAAGGGCTACCCATTTCGGCATTGATTCGCTTTAGAGTTTTTACCAACGCACTCTCGGTAAGTTCGTCATTATCAAAATCTTTTGAGATAGTAGTAAATATCCATTCAGCATCGGCATTATACGCCTGATATTTTTTAATAGATACATATACGTCTTGGGAGCTTGCCAATGAGTGAGAAATCTTTTTCAGATGCTCATAAGACTTCCATTCATCAGAAGTAGGCTGATAAAACGAAACAAATACCAACGAAGGCAACACTGATACCACCGAGGCCAGGTCGGGCTTCTCTTCATTAAAAAACTCGGCAAACCATTTATCAAGCGATTCGTTTACGTGCTGCTCTAGGTCATAGCTCTTCAATGCCCTTTCAACCAGCTCTCGGGCCACTTTGTGGTCATCGCCGTCGAGATACATCAGCCACTTTTTAGTAGTCTTTGATAGAAATGGGCACTGATTCGTATTTTTTAGTATTACAGGTTCTTTTTTCTCAAAAAAACCAGATAAGTCGGCAGTAATACATGAGGGGTCTCTCAACAATTGCTTTATATGCTCATACCTAAATAAAACCCATTCGCCATAAATCCCTTGTTGAATAGGGTTATATTCACGGCATTCGGCCAGATTCAGGTAAGGATTATGATTATATTCAGCACTTGATGGATTCCATTTTACGAGTTTTGCTTGTTGATTATCCATCCTATTACTTCGTTAATGGTTTCAAACTCACTAAAAATAGTAGGTTCTATGTAGAAACCCACAAAATCTTCTAAATCCTGAGAAAGGGAAACTAAAGAAATAGAATCTAAATGGTAGTCTTCAATGGGTGTGTCGAGGGAGATTTCAGCCTGACTTTTTCCTAGTTCTTCTGCTAATTTTTTCTGAAACCAATCAACAAGTTTTTCGTTTGACATAAGAATAACTTTATTATAAAAAATATGCAATTGACTTTTATAAGCTCAATTGAAAAATCATTAAAAAAATAAGTAAGGAGGCAAGACCAGAACAATAAAAACTAGGAATGCAAAAGCAGAGTTATTTTTGGTTAGGTGTTTTTATAGTGTTTGCCAGGGTGTACAAATATAAGCAAAAAACCGCAAGCTCTTTGCAGAACTTGCGGTTTTGTATGTAACCACTTCTGATTGATTAGAATCTAAAGTGGGAGAACGCCTTGTTAGCTTCTGCCATACGGTGCGTATCATCTTTTTTCTTCACTGCTGCACCTTCACCTTTTGAAGCCGCAACGATTTCACCTGCCAAACGCTCTGTCATGGTTTTCTCTCCACGTTTACGTGAATAGTTGATTAACCATTTCATTCCTAAAGATTGTTTACGCTCCGAACGTACCTCTGTTGGTACCTGGAAAGTAGCACCACCTACACGACGGCTTTTAACCTCTACCGCTGGTGATACGTTGCTCAACGCTTTTTTCCAAAGCTCTAAGCCGTTTTCTTTTGTACGTTTTTCTACTAGCTCTAATGCACCGTAGAAAATACTGTAGGCAATACTTTTCTTGCCATCGTACATCAAGTTATTTACAAATTTTGTTACTACTACATCTCTGAATTTAGGATCAGGTAATACGTAACGTTTTTTTGGTTTTGCCTTTCTCATTTCTCTTTTTAAATAAATAAGGTTTCGTTTTGAAAACTAATTCACCCTGAGTCAATCAGGATTACTACCCCGTAACTAAACGATTTTCCGTAGTGACGGTACTAAACATGAATGCGATTATTTTTTCTTGCCGCCTTTTTGTGGAGCTGCAACCTGACCTGGTTTAGGACGTTTCGCACCATATTTCGAACGACTTTGTTTACGGTTGTTAACACCAGATGTATCTAGGGCTCCGCGAACAATGTGGTAACGCACACCTGGAAGGTCTTTAACACGACCACCACGAATCAATACGATTGAGTGCTCTTGTAGATTGTGGCCTTCACCCGGAATGTAGGCATTTACTTCTTTTGTGTTACTTAAGCGAACACGAGCTACTTTACGAAGCGCAGAGTTTGGTTTCTTTGGAGTCGTAGTGTAAACGCGAGTACACACGCCACGACGTTGTGGACATGAGTCTAACGCTGGAGACTTCGATTTCCAAGTCATTTGCTCTCTACCGTTTCTTACTAATTGCTGTATAGTAGGCATTTTGTTTTGAAAATTATTTTTCGTTTAGTTACTAATTTCCTAAATAGGGCTGCAAAGGTACGCACTTTTTTGAGAAAATAAAACAGTTTGCAATATTTTTAAGGCAAATGTGGCCTTATTATCAGCTAATTATCTATAAAACAGGCATTTTAAGGCTATTAGGCCAATCATTTTAATATCCTGCATCAATCAATGATATTACCTAAAATTATGTAAATTGCATACATTATTCAAACCCCGGAGCATGCATAACCATACTCCTTCTATAAACCTATAAACTTTCTCGTAACATGGCAAAGTCCATATTATCAACTTTTCTTTTGATTTTATTTATCCATATAACGATAAATGAATCATTCGCCCAATCAAAAAAAGCGCCTTTAGTTGTTTTTGTAACCGGCGACCACGAGTATAGTGGCGAACACACCCTTCCGCTTATTGCAGCAGAGTTAGAAAAAAACTATGGCTTCAGAACCAAAGTGCTAAAGGCATACCCCGACCAGAATGCTGAAAAGGATATTCCGGGTCTGGAAGCTCTGAAAGATGCAGATTTGGCCGTATTCTACCTACGTTGGCGACAATTGCCCAAAGACCAACTCGATTACATTGAAGCCTATCTGAAAACAGGTAAGCCAGTGATGGGTTTCCGGACAAGTACTCACTCTTTCAATTACCCGAAAGGGCATGAACTTGAAAAATGGAATGCCTTTGGTGAATTTGCCCTCAACTCGCCTCCGGGCTGGGGCGGTAAAGCAGCCCATACCCACTATGGCCACGAAAGCAGTACTGATGTAAGTATTATTCCGGCCGCAGCAAAACACCCGATTCTTACAGGTGTGGCACCAAGTTTCCATGCCCGATCATGGTTGTACAGAGTTTTACCCGACTACCCAACCAAAGGGTCAGAATGGCTATTAATGGGAAAATCGGTGAACCCCGATAAAGCAGCTATCGAAAATCCTGTGGCCTGGACGGGCACCAACTCTTTTGGCGGTAAGGTATTCATGACTACACTCGGCCACCCAGAAGATTTTCAGCTAGAAGCATTCCAACGTCTGGTAATAAATGCAATTCATTGGGAATTAGGCAAACCAGTACCTAAAAAATGGAAAGGGAAAATTGATATTAACGTACCTTACAGAGGCATGACCAAATGATATTGGTGTATTAAAATAGCTAAAATTGAAAACCTAGCAGACAACCCCACACCCTAAATCCCTCTCCCCACCGTTGGAGAAGAACTGGGAATGGGGTGTTTTCTACATAACACCTAATTTACTCTAATCATGAAAATAAATATCAAAATATTGGTTGTTTTATTTGTCCTGACAGTATTTGCTATCAGTTCGTTTCAAACTACCCCGCCACCAACACTGAGCATTCAGAAGGATTCACATATTGCATTAATAGGTGGCAATTTAGGCTCAAGAATGATGAATTACGGATTATTTGAAACCGAAATGCACGTTCGTTACCCCGATTATAACTTATATATACGTAATATGTGCGATGGTGGCGATACGCCGGGTTTCCGTCCACATGCCAGCCGTAATGCGCCTTGGGCTTTTCCGGGAGCAGAAAAATTTCAGACCGAATATGCCAAGCCTTCTAAAAGCGAGGGGCATTTCGATAGCCCTGACCAATGGCTTACCCGTTTGAAAACTGATGTTATTATTGCTTTTTTCGGATACAGTGAATCGTTTTTTGGTAAAGCAAAACTTGATACTTACAAAGCCGAATTAGATGCTTTTATCAAATACACGCTCAATCAGAAATACAACGGCAAAAGTGCTCCACAACTGGTAATTGTTTCACCCATTGCTTTCGAAGACCTTACAAGCAAATATGATTTACCCAATGGTGTGAAAGAAAACGCAAACCTGTTGTTATATACCAAGGCTATGAAAGAAGTAGCCGACCAGAATAATGTATTGTTTGTAGATGCGTTTACACCTTCTAAAAAATGGTATGATACTACAACAGAGTTCCTAACAATTGATGGCTCGCAACTCAATGAAAGAGGCTATAAAAAGCTGGCTGATTTATTGACAAATACTATTTTCGGGAAAGCCCCTGCGAAAGCCGAGGCTAACCGTAATATGATTTTGGCAGCAGTAAAGGAGAAAAACTGGATGTGGCACAACGACTACAAAATTCCGAACGGAGTACATGTGTATGGTCGTCGTTATAATCCGTTTGGCCCGGATAATTATCCTGCTGAAATCGAGAAGATTCGCCAAATGACCGATATTCGTGACAAAGCTGTCTGGTTGGCAGCAACAAAAGGCGAAAAAATGGATGTTGCAGCAGCCGATAAAGAAACCCGACAGCTACCTGCTGTAAAGACTAATTACAACCCCGAACAAAATGGCAGCTTACAGTACCTATATGGACAAGAGGCGCTGAGTAAACTCAAAGTACCGGAGGGATACAAAATTGAACTATTTGCCTCAGAACAGGAATTCCCTGATTTAGCAAAACCGATGCAGATGTCATTTGATAATAAGGGCCGCCTATGGGTAGCTGTAATGCCGAGTTATCCGCACTACAAACCGGGCGATACAAAACCAAACGACAAAATACTGATATTTGAGGATACTAATAACGATGGTAAAGCTGATAAACAAATTGTTTTTGCTGACAGTCTACATCTGCCTTTAGGATTCGAAATCACCCACGAAGGTGTTTTTGTTTCACAGGGTACAAACTTTAAGCTTTTAACAGATACCAACGGTGATGATAAAGCCGATAAAGAGGAAATTCTCCTAAGCGGATTCGATGACCACGATACACACCACAATAGCCATGCTTATACCGTTGACCCTTCGGGTGCTATTTACTCAGGTGAGGGCGTATTCTTGCATACCGATGTTGAAACTTCTTATGGTACTGTGCGTGCCACCAATGGTGGTTTTTACAGATACAGCCCACAATTGCGTAAATTAGAGCGTACGGCTCAATTATCAATTCCGAATCCTTGGGGAATTGCTTTTGATGAATGGGGACAACCGTTTTTTGCCGAAACCTCAAGCCCTGACGTACGGTGGATGATGCCCGGCACAGTACTGCCTCGCTATGGTGAATTTACGCATAAAAGCATGCAATTGATAGAAAAAGACCACATGGTGCGCCCAACTTCGGGCTTAGAGTTTGTTTCAAGCCGCCATTTTCCTGATGAAGTTCAAGGCGATTTACTAATAAACAATACTATTGGCTTTTTAGGCACCAAAATGCATAGTATGGTTGATGATGGCACCGGATACAAGAGCAAACACCGCATGGATTTAATAGTAAGCGACGACCGCAACTTCCGTCCTGTAGATATGGAATTTGCTCCTGATGGCTCACTTTATGTAATTGACTGGCATAATATACTTATTGGCCACATGCAACACAATGCCCGTGACCCACTCCGTGACCACATGCATGGGCGTGTTTATCGAATCACCTACCCATCAAGACCCTTAGTAACACCTGCCAAAGTAGCCGGCGCAAGTGTAGAAACTTTGTTAGATAATCTGAAACTACCTGAGTACCGTACACGCTACCGTACACGTCGTGAACTAAGAGGCCGAAGCGCAGCCGAGGTACTACCTAAAATTACTAAATGGGTAGCGGCCTTAGATAAAACCGACCCACGTTACGAACACCATGTGTTAGAAGCGCTATGGGTTAGCTGGGGGCTGAATAAAGTTGACCAGAAACTACTTCGCCAAATGCTGAAAGCCAAAGATTACCACGTAAGAGCAGCAGCCGTTGAAGTATTGCGCTTTACAGGCCATCAGGTGCCCGACCAAGCCGCATTATTGATGCAAGCCGTACGTGACGAAAACAGCAGAGTACGTTTAGATGCCATTGTGGCGGCCTCATGGATTGGTAAAGAAAAAGGCTTGCCGATTCTGGCAGAAGCCAAAAAGAAACCACTAGACGACTGGATGATTCATGCCTACGAAACAGCAGTGGCGCACCTGAGTGATATGCCTGTAAAAAAAGCAAAAGAAGTAGCTGAAAAATCAACTTTGAAAGGCACAGACCTTGAATTATTTAATATCGGTAAAGCTATTTATGCCAAAGAAGGATATTGCACAACTTGCCATCAGGCAGATGGAAAAGGGCTGACAGCCTCGGGTTTTCCTCCGCTAGCTGGTACGCCTTGGGTAGTAGGTAATGAAGAGCGTGCTATCAAAATTGTATTGAAAGGATTACTGGGACCAATAGAAGTAAACGGCAAAAAATATCCGGGACAAGTACCTATGACTCCGTTTGAAGGCTTATTAAACGATAAAGAAGTAGCCGCAGTATTAACTTATGTGCGTAACTCCTTTGGTAATAAAGCCCCTGCCATACAAGCAGATAAAGTAAAAGCAGTAAGGACAGCCTTGAAAAATCAGAAAGAGATTTATAATGCTTCAAAGCTACTGGCCGAACATCCCTTAGAAAAATAAAAGACGTCTGTCTTTATTACATTCTACCTCGGTAAATTTTATAAGATTTGCCGAGGTATTTTTTTTATTCGTAATTTGCTCTAAAAATCTGTCGGAATGTTGCCTTCTCTGCCAATAAAAATTGATTTATTCGCTATTATTATACTGCTAGGAGTAGTACAGGGCTTCTTTTTGGCTTTTTTCTTTCTTACTACCAAAAAAGGCAATAAGGTAGCACATCGGTACTTAGGTTTGTTTTTGTTTTCAATGGCTTTTGCCATTACCGAGGTTTTATTGGGCTATACAAATTACACCTTTCAGACGCTGTATCTGGTGGATATGGCTGAGCCACTTAATTTTACAGTTGCTCCGCTTTCATTTTTATATATCCAAACCTATATTACCGAGCGCTTTACTAAATCACAATTACTGCACTTTATTCCATTTTTTGCGTATCTTATCTATATGTCGGTCTTGTTTTATCCCCTACCCGACACCCATCATTATAACTCATATCTTTACGCCTTCCACCCCGAAATGACTAGAGTACATTGTGATTATACTGAAAAAGAGTGGTACTATTTCTTTAAACACCATGTGAATGATTTAATGTTTGCACACATGGTTGTATATACGTTGGCTAGCTTCTATATCGTTTTCAAAGCCTTTAAAAAAGAAGGCTTAAAACTTAGCTCTAATCAGCATACCAAGTTAAGCTGGGCGCGCAATCAGTCTGTTTCATTGGCTTCTATTGTTGTTATCTTTCTTGTTGTAAAACGCACTTTTATTCATGATTTAGGCGACCATATTCTGGCAGGACATATCACACTCATTATCTATGCCATTTCATTTTCGGTTATTAGCCGCTCAAAATTCTTTCATGATGAGCAACAGGTAAAGCCTACAAAGAAATACGAGAAATCATCGCTCACAAGCGATATTCAGGATAACACGCTTAGTAAACTAACCGAATTAATGGAAACCGAAAAGCCTTTTCTGAATGCTTCGTTTTCATTACCTACGCTTGCAAAAATGCTGGCAATTTCGCCACACCATCTTTCCCAGATTCTGAACGAAAAAATAGGGCAGAGTTTTTTCGACTACATCGCCGCTTATCGAATCAGAGAAGCTCAACAATTATTATCGTCTCCAGAAAATGCCCACATCAAAATTGAAGAAATTGCCGAAATGGTGGGTTATAATTCAAAGTCGGCCTTTAATACTTCTTTCAAAAAAATCGTTGGCCAAACGCCTTCACAGTTCAGAATACTCAAGTAAACGGCAATTCTTACGTTCTTTCTTATCGGCTCGAACGCCATGCTTATCGGCAAAGGCTTTTGTTGGCTACAGGTTCATCTACTTTTGTGGCATCATTTAAACAATAATGCACAAAATAATGGAACCTATTACTAAAACACCAGTTACACAGATTGCTACCTCAAAACGCCAGTATTATATAGACTGGATTCGGGTGTTGGCTTTCTGCATTCTTATTTTTTTCCATAGCGGTATGTTCTTTGTCAGTTGGGGCTGGCATGTAAAAAACAATGTCATTAACCATACAATGGAGTACCCGATGGAATGGCTGCACTTGTGGCGCTTACCCCTCCTATTCTTTATTTCGGGTGTTGGTGTGAGCTTTGCCATGAAATCTCGCACGGGTTGGCAGTTTATAGGCGAGCGTACCAAAAGATTATTACTTCCACTTGTATTTGGTATGTTTATTATTGTGCCACCTCAAATCTATTTTGAGCGCCTGCAAAGAGGGCAGTTCAGCGGCTCATATCTTGATTTTTATCACAACGTATTTCAGTTTATACCTTATCCAAAAGGAGATTTTTCTTGGCATCACTTGTGGTTTGTAGCCTATTTGTGGATTTTCTCTTTGCTGGCTACGCCCCTGTTTTTATGGCTAAAATCAGACAATGCGAAAAAGATGGTAGCAGTCGTGAAAAAGCAATTCTCAAATATCTTGGGGGTATTACTACTAAGTGTGATTCCGATGATAATTTATTGGACGCTTAAAGCAAAATGGCCTGTTGAAAACAACCTTATTTCTGATTGGTACAATTTTACCTTATCTTTTACTATCTTTATTTATGGTTATCTGATAGGCACAAATCAGAAAATATGGGATGTGATGGAGAAATACAGAGTTCCGCTTGGAGTTGTTGGAACGTTTATCTGTATATCCCGTATTTCGTTTGATGCCCTTGTGGGAAGTATTCCTGAAGAATTACCTTTTATGTCATTAATCAATGGGTTCCTGACCATGATTAGCCTCTGGACAACCATCCTGGCTATTTGTGGCTTTGCAAAGCATTACCTCAATTTCAAAAACAACTTCTTAACTTATAGCACCGAAGCCGTTTATCCGTTTTATATTTTGCATCAGACTATTACAGTAGCTATTGGCTTTCATATTGCTGACTGGGATTTGAATGTATGGCTAAAGCTAATTATACTATCGCTAGGTACATTTGCTTTTAGCTTATTTATCTATCATTTTCTTATTCGCCCGTTCAATTTTATGCGCTTATTGTTTGGTTTGAAAAGTAAATAGAATTCTTTAAAAAATATAGATAAAAAAACAAAAAAGGTTGCTCAGCTTATTTTTAGGGTTTAAATTTGTTGAGCACCTGTATTTTTGGTTTTAGCCTATTCGTTTCTACCCCAATAAAATATCTCAGATTTACCGACGTTTTTTCATTATAAATTCACTAGAAAACCCTTTTTCTATGCTGAAAAAAAATAAAAAAGTACGCCTATTTCTATTAGGTTTCTTTCTTTGCTCGGCTTATTGGGTATCGGCACAAAACGTGCAGGCTATTAAGTATCCGGCCTTAGAAAGGCTAATCAAATCATCGAACAATACAGTGTTGGTAGTTAATTTCTGGGCTACTTGGTGTAAGCCTTGTGTTGAAGAACTGCCCCACTTTGAAAAACTCAACACCAAATACGCCAATAAAAATGTAAAAGTAGTTTTGATTAACCTTGATGCCGCCGCCGACCTCAACACCAAAGTAAAGCCTTTTGTGGCAAAGAATAATATCAAATCAAGCACTTATCTTTTAGATGAACCCGATTATAATACCTGGATAGATTTGGTATCAGCCGATTGGTCAGGGTCTCTGCCATTTACCTTGATTGTTGGAGCAGACAATAAAACTCGAAAAATATTTGAAGAGCCACTTAACGAAACTCAACTGGAAAGTGCCCTAAAGCCTTTTCTGAATTGATAGATTCTTTATTTAATGTTTAACACAATTTTGAAATTTATGAAAAAAACAATTTTTCTTAGCATGGCCGGAGCACTCTTTTTTGTGCTTAGCAGTTTCATTCTACCAGCCGATGGCTATAAGGTAGGCGACAAAGTGATGGTTTTCAACCTGAAAAACATTGATAATAAAATGGTAGCTCTCGGGCAAGATGCCTCAGCCAAAGGATACATTATAGTATTTACCTGCAATACCTGCCCTGTAGCACAAGCTTACGAAGAACGTATGCTGGATTTAAACAAAACTTATGCGCCAAAAGGCTTTCCGGTTATTGCCATTAATGCCAATGATGAAAAGCGTTCGCCAGGCGATAGTTTTGCACAAATGAAAGAAAGAGCTAAAAGTAATAATTATGGCTTCCCATATTTGTTAGACGAAACGCAGGAAGTAGCTAAAACTTATGGAGCAAAAAGTACCCCGACGGTTTATTTGGTAAAACGTGAAGGTAATGATTTTGTACTGGCGTATCATGGCGCTATTGATAATAACTCAAACGATGCCTCAGCAGCTAATGTGCATTATGTAAAACAAGCCATTGATGCCCTATTAGCCAACAAGCCTGTGGAAATAACCTCAGCTAAAGCAATTGGTTGTGGTATTAAATGGAAAATGTAATAAGTACGTTTCAACGTATAAATCAAAAGAGGCTTAGAGCAGGTTTATCCACTTTAAGCCTCGTTGCTCTCTGAAAATATAATTCTTACAACTCTCTGATTCTCATGTTTCTGAATGAAACACTATCGCCGTGGTCTTGTAAGGCAATTTTGCCTTTTGCATGAGGTTTGGCATACTCCCACTCAGGGAATTTACTTTTAGCCACCATAGCTATCCAATCGGTGCTACCATATTCATATTCTACTACTTTTTCGCCATTCAGCCAATGTTCAACGTGGCCGTCTTTTACAATAATCTTGCCTTTGTTCCATTGTCCGGCTGGTTTCACAATCGTAAAATCTTTAGGCGGTTGCAAATCATAGTTAGCCGCTGTTTTCTGCGTGTCTTTCAGCTTTGCAGGGTAATTCTGGTCGTCGATAATCTGATATTCAGGCCCCGACATATAGCTGGCTTTTTGCTCAGGCGTTTCTATCACTTTATAAATTACACCACTATTACCTTTAGGTGCTGCTTTAAAGTCAAATTCAAGCTCAAAATTTTCATACTCTTTGTCCGTCACAATATCGCCGCTGCCGCCTTTAGTCATTAAAATGCCATCTTTTACTTCCCAGCCCTTTACTTCTGTAGAGTGCCAGTTATGCCAGCCTTTTGTGGTTTTGCCATCGAATATTTTTATCCATTTTCCTTTTTGTGCCGAAGCATCTATGGCACAAATAGCTAACGCAAGAATCAATATTTTTTTCATTGTAAATAAGAAGGTTGATATACGGTGAAAATTATGGTACTAAGAAACGAAATTAAACTTTAAAAATCAGTTTTCGTCGGTAAAAATAAAGCAGAATAACAAACCATATTAATAAGTAAACCAAAGCCCCCGCCAATGAAGCATTTTTAGGTTCGCTAAAGAATGGAACAATGCCATATTGATAAAGCCACTCTGTTAAACCCATGCTACCTGCTGCATCACCTACCGGAATTTGAATCATATTCAGTACACGGGGAATAATGCCCGAAAAGAAAAACACAACCATCGGGTTTACACCAAAAATCACAAAGGGTTTAGTCCAGAAATCGAAACGAATCACATCTATCAGAAAATACAATATGCCCAGTAGTAATAATGCCCAACCAGCGGTGTATAATACAAAGGTGCTTGTCCAGAGTGCTTTGTTTATTGGAAACACCAATCCCCAGATAAAGCCTAGAGCAACGCCAGCCACGCCTGCACCAATCAGGTAAACAGGCTTCTTATTTTTATCCGTTTTATTAGTCAAAAATGTACCGGTGAGTAAGCCCGCAATACCCGTTGCAATGGCAGGAAAAGTGCTGAGAAGACCCTCGGGGTCCCAGATTTTAGAAGTAGCCCATAGGTGTCCGGGCAATAAATAGTTATCGAGCCAAGCGGCCAGATTCGTGCCTTTTTCTACATTAGCTTCTCCAAAGCCAGGCACAGGTACGAGGGTCATAAGTGCCCAATAGCCAAACAAACACACCAGGCCGATAACAATCTGGGTAGTGGTATTGGTAGTAGCATACAAAATAGATATTATCAAGTACACAACAGCAATACGCTGCAATACGCCCGGAATACGAACATTCTTGAAGTTGTCAAGCCCGAATGCCATAGCAAGCATTAAAACAAATAAGCCAATGGCTATAAAAAACTGTTTTCGTTTATCATAGTCGCCCAATAAAGCCATTGTAATAAGAACCGTGAAAACCAGACGAATGAGCATCAACGGGACACCGTCTAAAGAACCTATATGTATCTTGGAAAAGAAATTCAGAAATAAACCTAACAGAAAAATCCGTAGCGTTCGGGTTATGATACGTTCAAAAGTAGATGCATCAAATCTTTTGATAGGCATTGATAGTACCGCCGAAATACCAACTACGAACAAAAAGAAAGGAAACACCAAATCGGTAGGTGTACAGCCATGCCATTCGGCGTGCTCAAGTGGTGAATAAAGATTGCCCCAATCGCCGGGATTATTTACAATAGTCATAAGCATGATGGTCATGCCTCTAAAAACATCAAGCGACGTAAGGCGTTGTTTCATAGGTATTGGGTTTTATTGCGTGGCAATTTAATGAATATCTGGCTGATTTTCTTGCAAATACTTCGGTTTATGCTTTCTGCTTCTTTCAAACAAATAAATTTTTGTAGATTTGGTACAACAGAAGTAAACCTATGATTGGCGCTTATCAAGCTAATTTTATTCTTTAAAAATATTTCTTTCATTAAAACCTACCCTATCGGGGCTTTTTGTATGCAAATCGGAATTGTTGGGCTCGGCAAAATGGGCTATAATCTGGCACTTAATTTACGTAATCATAACTACGAGGTAGTAGCACAAGACGTTAACGCCGAATCGGTGATAAAAATCGGCGAAGAAGGAGGAATCACACCTGCCAATACATTGAAAGAATTGTGCGAAAAACTGACAGGCAGAAGAGTTATCTGGTTGATGGTTCCGGCAGGAGGAATAGTAGACAGCGTAATTGAAGAATTATTAAACTATCTATCACCAAACGACATTGTGATTGACGGTGGTAACTCTCATTTTAAAGAATCGGTAAGACGTTACAATTACCTGAAATCTAAACAAATCGATTATCTGGATTGTGGTACAAGCGGCGGTACAAGCGGCGCATTGCACGGGGCCTGCACTATGATAGGTGGCGACAAAGAAACATTTAGCTATGTAGAAAGCGTATTTAAAAATATTTCATTAGAAAACGGTTATCTCTACACGGGTGCTTCAGGAAGCGGACACTTTGTAAAAATGGTACATAATGGTATTGAATACGGCATGATGCAAGCCATTGCCGAAGGTTTTGAAGTTTTTGAAAGCTCTGAATACGATATAAATTTTGAAGCTGTAGCCAAGCTCTTTAACAATGGCTCGGTTGTAAGAAGCTGGTTGATGGAGTTAACTGAAAACGCTTTCAGAAAAGACCCACATCTTGATGCCATAAAAGGAATTATGCACTCATCAGGCGAAGGTAAATGGACTCTCGAAACAGCACTTGATTTGGGCGTACCTACACCTGTAATTGCTTTATCTTTATTGATGCGTTATCGCTCACAAAAAGAGGATACTTTCTCGGGCAAAGTAGTAGCAGCATTGAGAAATGAATTTGGCGGACACGCAGTAGAAAAAGCGAACTAGGATTTTCATGGCAGATGTACTATATGACTATTTTGTAGGTATCGATATAGGTACTACTACTACCAAAGCTGTTGCTTTTGATATAAATGGCAATGTTTTGAGGCAGTTTAGCAGTGGTTATGGTATGACCCACCCACAAGCTAACTGGAGTGAGCAAAACCCGGAAGAAATATATCAGGCTTTTGAAAAAGCCTTACATGTAATTGTGCCACCATCAGTTGCCGATAAAAGTATTGTATCTTTTTCGTCGGCCATGCATGGGTTGATTGCCATAGATGAAACAGGCAAGCCACTTACAAATCTGATTCTCTGGGCCGATAACAGAGCAACTGATATAGCCAACAGGCTAAAATCTACTGATTTAGGCCAAGAAATATATCATCGCACAGGTATTCCAATCCATCCGTTTTCTGTTTTTAGTAAAATTTTGTGGCTTAAAGAAAACGAGCCTGAGATTTTCAGTAAAACCCACAAGTTTATCGGCATAAAAGAATACCTATGGTTCAGGTTATTTGGTGAGTACACCATCGATTACTCTTTGGCCTCAGGCAGTGGTTTATTCAATTTCAGAGAAGAGAAATGGGATAAACTGGTGCTCGAAACGCTGGGAATAAGAGAAGAACAGTTACCTCAGCTTGTTTCTACTACGCATATACAGCAAAATACTAGCAACATCAAACTACCTTTAGTAAACTATGTGATTGGCGCAGGCGATGGCCCATTAGCTAATTTAGGCTCGGGTGCTATGAAGCCGGGTCAGATGGCCTTTACTATGGGTACAAGTGGGGCTGTAAGAATGTGCGTAACCCAGCCCTACACCGACCCAAAGATGCGTACTTTCAACTTTTTTCTTTTCGAAAACCAGTACATTATCGGTGGCGCTACAAACAATGGCGGTATAGTATTGCAATGGATGGAAGAAAAGATTTTGGGTTCGAAAAACTCTATTGCAAAACTGATAGAAGAAGCGCAAAATTTAGAAATAGGAAGCGAGAATCTTTTGTTTCTACCTTATATATTAGGCGAACGTGCTCCTGTATGGAATGCTGAAGCGAGAGGTGTTTTCTTTGGCCTGAGCATTACACATACCCAAGCACACATGGTGAGGGCTGTAATGGAGGGCTTAATTCTGAATATGTATTCGATTGGCAAGATATTGATGGAGCAACAGAATATCAATGAAATATATGCCAGCGGAGGTTTTGCTAAAAGTGATTTCTGGTTACAATTGGTAGCTGATATTTTTCAGAAAAAAGTGGTTATCTGCGAAACCGTAGAAGGCTCGGCCTGGGGTGCGGCCCTAGTGGCCATGAAAGCCCTGAATATGCAAGAAGCTAATTATGAAGTGGTAAAAGGAAAAGTTTTTTTGCCAGACCAATCAGTAGCCGAACGCTATAAGCGACTTCATGAGAAATTTGAAAGGCTTTACGATAAGCTGAAAGATGAATTTTAAATCTGTGGGGCGAAGTTATACTTCGCCTTTTTTATTAGTTCTTCTGAAAGAACAATTTGAAGTTGTGATAAATACCTGTTCTCTTGAAAGTAAAGTGCTTGTGCGAAAAGAAGTTTACGACGAAACTCATGCCCATACCAAAAAAGTGAGAAATCAACTCAGATATATCGATGCTTTTGCCAAATATAAGCTGCTCTCCATCTAAAAAAGCCCATTGGTCTAAAACAAGTTTGCAGTAATAAGCACCTTTTACGGTAATAAGCCCCGAGATAAAAGAAACCAGTAAAAACTTAAGCCCTTCTCTGAAAGAGTTTTTTGAATGACGCTGGTTAAAAGCAAAAAACTTAGTAAGAAAAAAGCCTATAATAAATGCAATTGTATAACCCGTAGTGATTGAAAGTTGAAACGAAAACCCAAAGTGATTTTGTGTAATAGAACTTACTATAAGCTGTATCATAACGCCCGAGGAGGCGATTAAGAAATAAGAAATAAGTTCTTTATATTTAGCCCATTTGCCCTCTAATTTTATCACAATTATATCTTTGGTTTTAGTTAACTCATTCTAATCATATTATTAGAACGCCAAAATTAGGAAAAATTTATTAGTGGGCATATTAATTTATTTGGGCGGCAAGACTCTGGCTTACTGCTCAAACCTTAAAATCAATATCAACAACTTCTAAAATCAGCCCTTTTGAGAGCCTTTTTTTCTTTATCAAAAGCATTATATATAATATAAGTAATGCTGTTTACCATATAAGGAACCTGTTTAAACTTTAAAGCAAGATTCGGTAAATACCAGTGGGCTATTTTTTTCAAAAAAACTGAAACATTGCTGACATACTGTTGTCAATAGGTAGCTATACCTTTGTTAAGGAAACAATAAATAACCTTAATTATGGAACTACTAACAACTCTTCTATGGATTCTGGTGGCGCTTTTTGTTGCACCTACTTTTTATTACGGTTATGTAAAAATGATTGCAGAACCGGCTAAAATCAGAAAATTCGCAGCGTGGGGGTATTCGATAAAAATAATGCAGGTAATAGGCGTAGTTGAAATTGTTGGGGCGGTTTCTATCCTTTTCCCTGAGCTTCGTTTGTTTGGCATTGCCATCTGGACGGTCGTATTAACAGCATCTGTTTTTTCTAATATGATTCACCGTGAGTCAAAAAAAGAAATACTAACATCTCTCACCATTTTGTTACACCTGATGCTTATTCTAGCCTTAACCATCTGGCTCAATAATGCCATCAGATAAAATATTTGCGCTACCTTATTCTATACATCTTTGTTTAAAAGCTATACCTACTCTACAAAAAGAGGTGCCTCGCAAGGGCACCTCTAATCTAACAAACCTTAAGCGGCAACGGTAGGCTCTTTAATAGCCAATTGCCCACAGGCAGCATCAATGTCTTTCCCTCTACTTCTCCGCACATTTACTATCACACCTTTATCTTCCAGAAACTTGGCAAACTTGCTAAGTTTGTCTTCTGAGGTGTTAATGAAATCGGCCTCAGCAATTGGGTTATATTCTATTATATTTACTTTGGCTGGTACTTTTTTGGTAAACTCCCACAGCTCTTTTGCATCCTGCAACGAATCGTTGAAATCGTTGAAAACGATGTATTCAAAAGTAATACGGTTACCAGTCTTTTTGTAGAAATAATTGAGCGCAGTTGCCAGGTTTTTCAACGAGTTGGTTTCGTTGATAGGCATAATCTCATTGCGTTTTACATCGTTTGCCGCATGAAGCGATAGTGCCAGGTTAAACTTCACTCCGTCGTCACCCAACTTCTGAATCATTTTGGCAATACCTGCTGTACTTACAGTAATACGTTTTGGCGACCAGCCTAGGCCATCAGGAGAAGTAATTTTCTCAATCGACTCCAACATACCTGCATAATTAAGCAATGGCTCGCCCATGCCCATATATACTATATTAGTAAGCGGTGCTTGGTAATGCTGCTCGGCTTGTTCTTTTATTAACACTACCTGGTCGTAAATCTCGGCGGCATCAAGGTTTCGTTTACGTGGCATATAGCCTGTAGCACAAAACTTACAAGTAAGCGAACAACCTACTTGCGACGACACACAGGCGGTCATACGGTCGTCGGCAGGAATCAACACTCCCTCAACCAGATTTCCGTCGAACAACTTGAAACCTGACTTGATTGTTTTATCGTTAGATACTTGTTTTCTTAGTACAGATACCGCTTTTATTTCGAAGTGCTCTTTTAGCAAATCTCTTGTTTTAAATGAAAGGTTTGTCATTTCATCAAAACTCCTTGCTGATTTTTTCCAGAGCCACTCTGAAATCTGTTTTGCCCGAAAACCCTGCTCCCCATTGGTCGAAAGCCATGTTTTGAGTTGGTCGGCAGAAAGCTTTCTTATATCTTGTTTTTCCATATTTTCTTCAACTATTTTGCAAAGTTCTGAAATATTTAGGGCTTTTACCAAAATATAGTGAATTATCATGGTAAAACCCTAGTTTATCTAAACAAGAATGATTGAATAGAAGTTTAAGACGCTTGAAATAATTACATAAAAATGAAAAGATTTTCGAATAAGGTTGTCTGGATTACGGGTGCTTCCTCAGGTATTGGCGAAGCCACAGTTTATGAATTTGCTAAAGAAGGCGCCAAGCTTGTTATTTCGGCCCGACGAGAAGATGAACTGCAAAGAGTAAAGAAAAACACTAACCTGCCCGATGCCGATGTACTTGTGCTACCCTTAGACTCGGAAAAACCAGAAGAGTTTCCGGCAAAAGTAAAAGAAGTACTTAAGCATTTTGATACCATAGATGTATTGTTTAATAATGCTGGTATATCGCAACGAAGCTCGGTAATGGAAAGCGATATGGAAGTGTATCATAAAATTATGGACATCAATTTCTTTGGTGTAGTGGCATTAACTAAAGCAGTGCTACCTGTTATGTTGAAACAAAAAAGCGGGCATATTGCCGTTACGAGTAGTATATCTGGTAAACTAGGCACACCTATGCGCTC
The DNA here is from genome assembly GCF_037860775.1 of Emticicia soli. Taxonomy (NCBI): domain Bacteria; kingdom Pseudomonadati; phylum Bacteroidota; class Cytophagia; order Cytophagales; family Leadbetterellaceae; genus Emticicia; species Emticicia soli. The sequence continues at coordinate 225,415 of NZ_JBBEWC010000001.1, forward strand.
TGGCTATTGTGCAACCAAACACGCCCTTCATGGTTTCTTCGATTCATTAAGAAGCGAGGTCTGGAAAGAAAACGTAGGTGTTACAATTGTGTGCCCCGGCTATATCCATACCAATATCTCAATTAATGCTATTGCAGGCGATGGAAGTAAGCATGGCAAGATGGATCAGAATCAGGCAAGCGGCATATCTGCAGAAGATTGTGCGGCCAGTATTGTAAGCGCTATTTATAAAGGTAAAGAAGAAATATACATTGGCCGCAAAGAAGTTTTAGGCGTATACCTTAAACGTTTTTTTCCAGGCATACTTTCTAGAATATTGCGAAACCAAGCGCCCAAATAATATTCTACCAAAATAAGTTTTTACAGAATTTCTCCAAAGCCAAGCCATTTTTCGAAATGGCTTTTTTTCTACGAATAATCCTATCTTTTACATACTTTAACACATTTGTAGGTAAGAAAAATTAAAGTTTTATTTTTTTTTAATTATTGCTTGTACAATAAAAAAAAAAGTCACTAACTTAACGTCTGAGTATGTGGTTAAACACACATATCTTATTTAAACTAAACTAAAAAAACAAACTAAACAAACTGTATGAGGAAACTTCTACTTGCCTGCTTTATGCTGGCTTGGGGTAGCTATGCTTATGCCCAAAATGTCGATGTAACAGGAAAAGTTACAGCCGATGACGGCTCCGTTCTTCCAGGAGTAAGTGTCGTAGTAAAAGGCACAAATCAAGGTGTACAAACAGACGCAAATGGTACGTACAAAATCTCTGCAAAAAAAGGCGCAGCCCTTTTATTCAGCTTTATTGGTTTTGAGTCACAAACAGTAACTGTTGGTAATGCTTCTACAATTGATGTCATTCTGAAAAGTGATGCAGCACAATTAAATGAAGTAGTTGTAACTGCACAAGGTATCCGCAAAAACTTACGAGAGGTTGGTTATGCTTATTCAAAAGTAAGCACCGAAGACGTAACAGTTGGGCGCTCGCCTCAATTGGCTCAGGCACTTTCAGGAAAAGTAACCGGTTTGGCAGTTTATAACGTTAACAACAGCGTTGACCCAACCGTAAAAGTTATTTTGCGTGGGTATCGCTCTTTAACGGGTAACAACGAAGCGCTTATTGTGGTTGATGGTATCCAGACAACCTCTACTATCTTATCAATGATTAACCCGAACGACATCGATAACATTTCGATTCTGAAAGGTGGACAGGCGGCTACCTTGTATGGTTCGGCAGGTATCAATGGTGCTTTGGTAATTACAACCAAAAGAGGCTCTAAAGGCAAAATAAAAGTAAACTACTCAAACAGTACAAACTTCGAGCAAATCAGTTTCTTGCCTGAGTTCCAGGAAAAATACGGTTCAGGTTCGCACTATTATCCGTCTTATGGTTCGGCTGGCTATAGCAATGACCCACTCGTGCGTATGCAAGGCAACTGGCGTGCTTATGAAAACCAACAATACGGCGACCCTTTCGATGGCTCAATGCGTCAGCTAGGCCGTAGTGCAGAAGATGGCTCTACTAATCTGGTTAAATATGCTGCCGTTGATAATATGCGTATGAAAGCTTTTGACACGGGTGTATCAATGAACAACCAAGTGAGTTTTCAGGGTGGCGACGATAACGGGACATTCTATATGTCGTTAGAGAATCAGAAGATTCAAGGTATCGTTCCAAAAGACAAAAGTGAGAGAACAGGTGCACGTCTTTCTTCTACAAGAGAATTTAACAAACTATCGGTTGGTTTCAATGCAAGCTATACACAAGCAAGCTACGACAGAACCAACTCTGATTTCTACAACGACGTAATCAACCAGCCTGCTAACCTTCCGTTACAAGATTACCGTGACTGGCAAAACAATAAATTTGCTAACCCTAACGGTTTCTTTAACGATTATTACAACAACCCGTATTTCAACGCCGACAACAACCGTCGTGTATATAAAGATGCCAATATTTCGGGTAACCTAAGCCTTACTTATAAAATTACGCCTTGGGCTACTCTTAGCAACCGTTTGGGTATCATGAACAACTCACGCACGCAAAAAAGCCGTGTAGGTAAATTTTTATATACCGACTACGCCAAAACAAAAGCATTTATTGCTGAGCCTTTCTTCCGTGATGGCGACGGTACAGGTATTTACCGTGCTATTACCGATATTTTGGGTTCTGTTACTGATTATACTAAAACAGAAAACGTACTCAACAACGAGTTCCAGCTTTTGTTGGAAAAAGACTTCGGGCCATTTGCTAACAAATTAATCTTAGGAAACAGCGTTTACCAACGTTATATCAAAGAAGTAGAGATAGGCTCTAGCTCTATTGTAGTACCAGAGGTTTACAACGTTTCGAACCGCCAGGGTGAATTGACAGGTTATGAGAGAAATTTCTTGAACCGTCGTGTTGGTTATTATGCCGACTTAACAAGTAACTACAAAAACTGGTTGATTCTGAATGGTACTTTCCGTTATGACCAAACATCTCTGTTCTACAAACCATCTCGTCCGAAAAACCTTTGGTCGTACCCATACTACGGTGTAGCCCTTTCGTTTATTCCGACCGATGCCTTCCCTTCGCTTAAAAGCAATGTGTTGAACTATGCTAAGATTCGTGTAAACTATAACAAAAACGCAAACGACAACATTGATACTTACGGCTTGGATTTAACTTACCCTAACGGTACAAACTTCCCGTATGGTAACACAGTAGGTTTAACAGTTGGTAATACTTTGCCTGATGTAAACCTGAAACCGGAATCGGTAACTTCGGCTGAAATCGGTGGTGAATTCCAGTTGTTCGATAACAGAATCAACATTGACGTATCGGCGTATACACAAAGATCGAAAGGGCAAGTAATTACAGTTAAAATCCCTAACTCTACAGGTTTCCCTAATATGTTAATTAACATTGGTGAAACTAAAAACTTCGGGTACGAAGGTGAGTTGAAATACCTGATTACAAGAGCAAGTAAATTCTCTTGGGATGCAAGCGTAAGATATTCGTATAACGACAACAAAGTATTAGAACTATACCCGGGTATCAACGAGTTTCAGTTGAATGGCTACGCTTATGCTAACACAAACGTTATCAAAGGCTCTCGTTTCCCTATGTTAAAAACTGACGGTTACCAATATGCCCCTGATGGCTCTGGTTACCGCCTCGTGAATGCAACAACTGGTTATCCATTACGCCAGACTACCCTTACGCCTAGAGGTGGTACACTTCCACGCCATATTGTTGGTTTAGGCTCAAGAATGAGCTATGGCGATTTTGCTTTCACATTTAACTTTGAGTATCGTGGTGGAAACTATATGTATAGTGACCTTGGCCGCCAAATGACCTTTACTGGTTCTGGTAAATGGACTGATAACAGAGAGGCGCAGATATTCCCTAACTCGGCTTATCTTGATGCCGATGGTAAAGTTGTGCCAAATACTACTGTATATGTTCGTGAGCCTGAGTACGCTCTTTGGGTTGACCAATACCGTTTGATTTCTGAAAACTTTGTAAACAAAGCATGGTTTATCAAACTTCGTGACATTAACCTTTCTTACAGCGTTCCGCAAAGCATACTTAGCAAAACCAAGATTTTTTCTGGTGCCAGCATTGCGCTATACGGACGTAACCTGATTACAATCGTAGACAAAATGAACTACTATACCGACCCTGAGTTTAGCATTACGTCAGGAAATGGAAACGGTATCGGTATTAACAGTACTGGCCAGACGCCTCCGGTACGCCAATACGGTGTAAACATTAACCTTACATTTTAATCAACATTACAATTGACTGAACATGAAATTAAAATCAATATTTATATCAGCTTTGGTTGTTTTGGTTGGCAGTAGCTGTAGTGAATCATATTTTGATATCAATACCAACCCTAACTCGTTGCCTACGGCATCGCCAAACTACGTATTTACCAATGCCATAAACACATCGGCTACTAATATTGCCGGCACAAGTGCAGGGCAAGGTTCAAGTGAAATTGGCTTCTATTGGTCTGGACAGTGGACACAAGGAAACGGATATATCATAAACACTGCCCAATTTGCTTATAACTTCACAAACGGTGATTTTAACTATTGGGACAACTACTATGATAATCTGCAGGATTACGAATATGTAATAAATAATGCTGACGCCAATAATCAGAAATTTTTGAAAGGCCCAGCTAAAGTAATGAAGGCTTTGTTGTATCAACAATTGGTTGATATGTATGGTAATGTGCCGTATTCTGATGCACTCAAAGGAACGGCTTCTCTTGCACCTAAATTTGATGACCAGAAAACAATCTATGAAAATCTAATTAAATTGTTAGACGAAGCCATAGTTGATTTAAAAGCAAACGCATTTGCAGGTGCTTTTGTAGGTTCTGATATTATTTTCAGAGGAAACACTACGAAATGGGCTCAATTTGCCAACTCTCTTAAACTACGCATATTGATTCGTCAGTCGAAAGTTGCCGGAAGAGAGGCTTATATCAAACCTGAAATCAATAAAATTATAAGCGAAGGTAGCGGTTTCATTACTGGCGAAGAAGTAGGTGTTGGTGGCCCTACGTTTTATCTGGCTACAGCCGGAAAACTAAATCCGGTTTACGACCGTTGGGGATATGATGCAAACGGTGCCAAAAGAGCATTGAACAACTACCCTCGCCCAACACAGTTTTTGATTAATACATTGAAAGCCAATGGCGACACCCTTCGTATGAAAAGAATTGCCTATGCTAACAGCGGCGAAAACGGTAATGCGCCGGGCACTAGCTTGTTGAAAGAGGTTTCGGCCAATTATTCGGGTACTCCGTTTGGTGTGAGCTCTGGGTACTTACCTGCAAATACTGTTCCGCTAGGACCAAGCTTGCTTGTAAAAGGAGAATATAACAGACCATATATTTTGATGACAGCATCAGAAGTACAGTTCTTGTTGGCAGAAGCAAAAGAAAGATATGCTGATGTCACATTACCACAAACAGCACAAGGCTATTTTGAAGAAGGCATCAAGCAATCGTTCCGTGTTTTGGGTGCAAATGTAGCAGGTGCTGAAGCTTACAAAGGTAGCGGAATTGTTAACTACGATTGGGCTGCATCACCAAACAAGTTGTCGGCCATTGCTATCCAGAAATGGATTTCGTTTGTAAATTTCAATGGCTTAGAAGCATGGGCCGAATACAGAAGAACAAACTTGCCTGAAACTCCACAAAGTATTCAGCTTGTTGGTGAAACCAAACGCCCGCTTCGCTTCTTTTACCCAAATACCGAATCTGGTTCAAACGGAACTAACGTAGAAGCCCAAGGTGCAATTGATGTATTTAGTACAAAATTATTCTGGGATGTAGACTAACAAAACTCCCCTTCTTTTTATAAACCCGAGGAGCCTAGCAATAGGCTCCTTTTTTGCATAAAAAAACGTTAATTGTACTATTTTTAGCTACAGAAATCAGAAAAACCGGTTTAGCAAATAATGAAACATAGTTCCATTTTTTGGTCAATTTTGTCGAAAATTGTAAGAAAACGGTCGTCAAAATTTCTATGTTCATCGCAGAAGTTATTTAAATTTTTTTAAAAAGTTTCTTTTTTATCAGAAAAACACTCTAACTTAGCACTATTGTACATGAAAAAAGTACTTAAAAATTAACTAAACAAACTAACGAACTGTATGAGGAAACTTCTACTCGCCTGCTTCATGCTGGCATGGGCAAGCTACGCTTTTGCTCAAGATGTGAATGTAACCGGAAAGGTTACTGCTGATGACGGCTCTGCTCTACCCGGAGTAAGTGTTGTACTACAAGGAACAAACAGAGGTACACAAACCGATGCCGACGGGAACTACAAAATTTCGGCTACTAAAGGTGGCTCACTTTTATTCAGTTTTATTGGCTTTGAAACACAAACAGTTGCCGTGGGCAATATGTCTGTTATCAACATTACATTAAAGAGCGATGCTGCTCAATTAAACGAGGTTGTGGTAACCGCTTTGGGTATCTCTCGTGAGAAAAAATCACTTACTTACACTGCTCAAAGTATCAATTCTGAAAAATTAACTGTATCTCGTGATGCCAACGTGGGTAATGCCCTAGCCGGTAAAATTGCGGGGGTACATGTATTAGGGCAGTCGGGTGCAAAATTTGGTTCACCAAACATCCGTATTCGTGGTGTAAACTCCCTTACAGGTGGCGACCCACTTTATGTAGTTGATGGCACACCTGTTGGTAGTATTGCCGACGTAAACATGGACGACGTTGAGAACCTTACTGTATTGAAAGGGCCATCAGCTACGGCTCTTTATGGTAACCGTGCTTCGGGTGGTGTAATTGTAATTACTACCAAACGTGCCAAATCTGGCGAAACTACTTTCAGTATCAACCATAGTACAACTATGGACAGAGTAGCGCTTTTACCAAAATACCAAAACGAATACGGCGGTGGCTATTCTCAGGACTGGGAGACATTTGAGTATAACCCTGCTATTCACCCGGCTTCATGGGCTTCGTTTAACGGACAAAAAATGTTAGATTACTCGGCTGATGAAAGCTGGGGGCCACGCTTAGATGGCTCGCCTCACCGTTCGGCTTTTTCTTGGCAACAAGGTCCGCAATTCGGACAGCTAACGCCTTACGAAGCTTCACCTAACAACGTTAGAGATTTCTTCGAAAAACCATTCAGCCATAACACCAACCTTGCTTTTGCAAAAGGTGGCGATAATTTCCAGAGCCGTGTTTCTTACACACATTTAGATAATAATGGTATTATTCCTAACAGTAAGCAACTACGTGATTTTATAAGTGCGAAAAACACCTTTAACCTTACCAAGAAGTTTTCAGCAACACTTGATATTACTTATTCAGCTACCCGTGCGAAAAACGTACCTGCTGATAACTATGGTTCATCAGGTAGTACAACCGGAAGCATGGGCTTATCAGGTACTATTCCTGTAGCAACTGTGGGTTATAACCAAACAGTTGGCTCATTTAATCAGTGGTTCCAACGTCAGTTAAAAATTGAAGACTTAAGAAACTATAAGAACCCTGATGGTACCTATAGAAGTTGGAATATTGGTGGCCCGCTTGATCCAAAACCAAAATACTGGGACAGCCCATATACCCAGGTATATGACAACACTAACCTAAATAATAACGACCGTATTTATGGTAGTTTTGGTTTAAATTATAAAATCTTTGATTTCTTAACGGCTTCGGTTACAACCCGTAGAGACTGGAGAAACTACTATGGCGAAGGTAGAATTGCTTACGGTACATTAAATGCTGGTGGTTTAGGTGCTTATGCAAATTATAATACTACAGGTTACGAAAATAACCACGAAGCAATATTGGCATTAGATAAAACCCTTGGTAAAGTGTCTATCATTGCTACTGCTGGTGGTAATATCAGATATTCTAAAACAACAGTATTATCTCAATCAACTGTTGGTGGCCTTACATCGCCTAGTTTCTATAATATTGGCGCATCAAAAGACCGTCCGGCTGTAACAAATAACTTATTTGAAAGACAAGTAAACAGTTTATTTGGTAGTGCAAGTATCGGGTATGACAATACTTACTTCTTAGAAGGTACTATCCGTAACGACTGGTCGTCAACGCTTCCTGTAGCGCACAACTCTTACATTTATCCTTCAATTGGTGGTAGTGTTGTGGTTTCAGAATTGTTGCCTAAAAACAGTGTATTGTCGTTTGCAAAAGTAAGAGCCAGCTACGCACAAGTAGGTACTGACGTAGATCCATATAGAATTTATCAACTTTATGATATTGGCAACCCTTATGGTTCTAACCCTACATTATACCCTCGTACACAGTTACCAAATGCTGACCTAAAACCAGGTTTATCGTCTGCATATGAAGGTGGTATTGACTTGAAATTCTTGAATAACCGTATCAGTGTAGAATTCACCGCTTATAAAAACAAAAACAAGAATCAGATTCTTGGATTATCGGTTCCTCCGGCTAGTGGATATGCATCTACCCTTATCAATGCTGGTCTTATTCAAACGCAAGGTTTTGAATTGCACATCGGAGCTACTCCTATCAAAACTTCAACAGGTTTTACTTGGGACATGGATATCAACTTCGACCGCAACACTTCAAAAATCGTAGAATTATCTGAAGGTCTATCTAATTTCCAATTGGGTGGCCCAACCTGGAGAACGCTTACCGTAAATGCTCGTGTTGGTGAGCAATGGGGTATACTACAAGGTAGAGGATATGTAACTAACGATAAAGGAGAGAAAGTTGTTGGTCCAGACGGCCATTATCTGGCTCAGGATAACAAGTTACTAGGTTCTGTTCTTCCTAAATTCAAAGGCGGATTCCTAAACGTAGTTACTTACAAAAACTTCTCGTTCCGTGCTAACATCGACTTTATCGTAGGTGGTAAGTTCTTCTCAACTACTCGTATGTTTAACGCTTATGCAGGTTTGGCAGCAGAAACAGCTGGCTTAAACGAATTAGGCAACCCAAAACGTGATCCTGTATCAGAAGGAGGTGGTATTTTATTGCCAGGCGTAACAGCAGATGGTAAACCAAATACTGTTCGTGTAGAAACACAATCGTTCTATGAAGATAAAATGTTTGCCTTCAATGAAGCTTGGATCTACGACCAGACTTACGTAAAATTAAGAGAAGTATCATTAGGCTATAGCTTCCCTAAAGGCTTTTTGAATAACAAAGCGATTAAATCTGCAAGAGTTGCCTTAATCGTTCGTAATCCTGTGTTGATTTACAGTGCCGCAGGTGGTGGTATCGATATTTCAGAAGCAGAGGTTTACTGGACAGAGGGTGGGCAGCTACCTCCGGTTCGTTCTTTTGGTATCAATCTTAACTTAGGGTTCTAATTTTAGAAATTCAGTACGAAAACTGTTTTCATACTGCTAAAATACAATTGAAAAAATGAAAAAAATAATAGCATATAAATCATTAGCAGTGGCGCTTGGCTTAACGATTGCCACTACGTCGTGTGACCCGGGTGATTTTGGCGATATGAACGTCAGTTCTAATAACCCAGCAGCACCAAATACTGCTAGTTTCCTTACAGGAGCTTTACGTAATATTGGCCAAATGACAACCGATATGGTTCCGGCATTATATACGCAGCAATTCGGAGATATTACTTACATTGAAGAATCTCGTTATAAAACTATCAATTTTAACTTTGGCGGTTATTATACAGGTCCTTTAGTGGCTTATCAGTCAATTATTGATTTAAATACTGATGAGGCAACTAAAACTACTGCGGCCGCAAATGGTTCAAACGAAAACCAGATTGCTATTGCACGTATTGCCAAAGCATACACTTATATGTGGATGACTGACCGCTGGGGTGATATTCCGTATTCTCAGGCTTTGAAAGGTAAAGAAAACTTTAGCCCTGCTTACGATTCACAACAAGCAATCTATACAGACTTGTTTAAGGAGTTGAAAGAAGCACAGGCTCAATTTAATAGCGGAGCAACTGTAAAAGGTGATATTTTACTAAACGGTAATACAACTCGTTGGAAAAAATTTGCCAATACACTACGTATGATTATGGCACTTCGCCTTTCGAAAGTAGATGCAGCCAAAGGTAAAGCCGAATTTGTGGCTGCAATGGCTGATGGTCCGCTAGCTTCAAACGCTGATAACGTAAAATATGGTTATCTGTCTGAAGCTAACAATGAGCACCCGCTTTATAACAACTACATTACTACAAACCGTAAAGATTATGCAGTAAGTAGTACTTTCATGAATTATCTGGTTAAAATCGGAGACCCTCGTATTCCTGCATTTGCAGACCCAAACATCGAGCAAAAATACATTGGCGTTCCATACGGAGTATTCCCTCCTACCTGGAAAGCACAAGATGTATCTTTGGCTGCTACTGCAATACGTCAACAAAACTCATCGGTTAATGTAGTAACTTATGCACAAGTATTATTTTCTGAGGCAGAAGCAGCTAAATTAGGATGGATTACAGGCGATGCTAAAGCATTATATGAAAGTGCCATTAAGGCATCGTTAGAACAATGGCTTGGTGCAGGTGCTACCGAAGCTGTAGTTAGTGCTTTCTTACAAAAACCAGATGTTAAGTATGATGATGCAAGAGCATTGGAGCTGATAGGAACACAAAAATGGATTGCCTTATTTTACCAAGGCAATGAAGCATGGGCTGAGTGGCGTCGTACAGGGTATCCTGTATTAACTCCTCCGGCTAATGCATTAAATCCAAGCGGCCAGATTCCTAATCGTTTAGCGTACCCTGTTACTGAACGAACTTTGAACAAAGTTAACTATGACAAGGCCGTGGCTACACAAGGAGCCGACACCCAGGATACGAAAGTATGGTGGGATAAATAAGCATAATTACCGAAACACATATATCGCAAAGAGGCAGCCACTAGGTTGCCTTTTTTGTTGGTTAAGTACAATTTTTAGAAAAATTTAATATACTTCTAAAAACAAAAGTCTTAACTAAAAAAAATACCAATTTAAATTCCACAAAAAACTAATAATCAACTACTTACAAACCTGCACTTGTCTATTCTATTAAAATTATTCAAACTAGTGCAAACCTTTTTTTAAAAGAAAATTTTGCTTTTTGAATTTTCTCTCTGTTATTTTTGTATGAAGATTGTTATAACAATCTTTTTTTTTCAGTAAAAACAAACTAAAAACCAAACAAACGATTATGAAGAAATCTCTTCTACCAAGCCTTTTTTTGGTATTGTTTTGGACTGTGCAAGTTTTTGCGCAAGATAAAACTGTATCCGGTAAGGTTACATCAGCTGATGATGGTTCGGCTCTTCCGGGTGTGAGTGTTACAGTAAAAGGCACTACCAAAGGTACAACAACAAATGCAGATGGCGCCTACACTATTTCAGTGCCTGGCAATGCAACCCTTACGTTTAGCTTTATTGGTTTTGTTACACAACAAGTGCCTGTAAACAACCGAGCAGTTATTAATTTACAATTGGCTTCTGATGCGCAAGAACTTGCCGAAGCAATTGTTGTAGGTTACGGTACTACCTCAAGCATCAAAAAAACAGGTGCAGTAGGCGTGGTAGGCTCTGAGAAAATCGAGAATACTCCATTTACATCTGTTGATAAAGCTATCCAAGGTCGTGTAGCAGGTTTGCAGTCGGCAGGTGGTTCAGGCCAACCAGGTTCGGTGCAAAATATCCGTATCCGTGGTATTGGCTCGATGACAGCCGGTTCTGACCCTCTATATGTAGTTGACGGTATACCTATCAACTCAGGAGATTTAACAAGAAACACTACTACTGCCAATGCTTTGGCTGGTATTAACCCAAATGACATTGAAAGTGTAACTGTTTTGAAAGATGCAGCTTCTTCTTCAATTTATGGTTCTCGTGCTGCCAATGGTGTAATCTTGATTACAACTAAAAAAGGTAAAGCCGGAAAAACCAAAGTACGTTTCGATACTGAGATTGGTGTAGCCGATATTGCTTATCTGAGTGATGCTAACCGCCCTTTGAATACTGCAGAATGGCGTGAATTAACAGCCGAAGGTCTGGTAAATGGTGGCCGTGCTGCCGACATGACAGCTGCTCTTGCAACCGTTGATCAAAACTTCAGAACTAACTCTGGTGTTGATACAGACTGGTTAAAAGAAGTAACACGTGTTGGTACTCAACAACAATACAACCTCTCGCTAAGCGGTGGTAATGAAAAAACTCAGTTCTACTTTTCAGGTGGTTATTTCAAACAAGAAGGTACTGTTATCGAGTCACTTTTTGATCGTTTTACAGGTAATTTAAATCTAACAAACAAAATCACTGATAAATTGACTTTGAAAGCAAACCTGATGCTTTCGTCAACAGGCCAGAAAGGCCCTGGTAATGGTGGTTTGTTTGCAAACCCTGTATTAACTGCTTACTTCTTGTTGCCATCTTATGCTCCAAGACTTGCGGATGGTACTATTAACACAGTTGGCCCTGACTTCCCGAATGGTGCACTTTACAATCCATTAGCTATTGCAACGATGGATAAAAGAAAAACTTCAGGTATGAAAGGTATCTCAACTGTTGCTTTAGAGTATCAGGTATTGAAAGATTTAAAACTATCTTCTAAAATTGGTATTGATTACAACAATTTTGAAGAAGATATTTATAACAACCCTTTCTATGGCGATGGTAGAAATGATGCTGGTCGTGCTTACAGATTCTATACTCGTTATTTCAACTGGGTTTGGACAAACCTTGCTGATTATACTTGGGACATCACTAAAAACGATGACTATGTGTTGAATATCATAGCTGGTTACGAAGCACAAAAATCGCAACAATATACTTCAAACGTTGCTACTTTTGGCCTTCCTGGCAACTTGAATGTTATTGTTCCTTCAGCCGGTTCGGTTTATAACTCAGCAGTTGGTTCAAACAGCGACTATACTTTCGCTTCTGCTCTTGCAATGGCAAACTTCTCGGTAAAAAACAAATATGTATTATCTGGTAGTTTCCGTAGAGATGGTTCGTCAAGATTCGGTATTAACAACAGATACGGTAACTTCTGGTCTGTAGGTGGTGCGTGGAATATCCACAAAGAAAACTTTATGACAGACATTACTTGGATTGACCAATTGAAATTAAGAGCTTCATACGGTGTAAATGGTAACGCAGCTATTGGTAACTACGACTGGAGACCTACTTATGCTTATGGTTCAGGTTATAACTACCTAGGCTTAACAGGTAGCGGCCCAGATGCAGTAGGTAACGTAAACCTTACTTGGGAAGAAAACCGTCCGTTCGATATTGGTTTTGACTTAACAATGTTGAAAAAACGCTTAAACTTTACGTTTGAGTGGTACACAAGAAAAACTACTAACTTGTTGCTAGATGAGCCATTGTCTCGTACATCTGGTTTCTCAAGCTTTAAAAACAACATTGGTTCATTACAAAACCAAGGTGTTGAGATTTCGGTTTCTGGTACTCCGGTTGTTGCTGGTGATTTCTCATGGGATGCAGCCTTTAACATCTCTTTGAACAAAAACAAAATCTTAGCTCTTGTAAACAATGCAGATCAGGTATCTGGTGCGTTTATCAGAAGAGTTGGAGAAGACTTCCAATCTTTCTACGTAAGAGACTGGGCCGGTGTTGACCCTGCTAACGGTAACCCATTGTGGTATATCGACGATACTCGTACAGAAACAACAAGCGTTTATAACAATGCAAAACAACAAATTGTTGGTTCTGCTACTCCAAGAGCATTCGGTAGCTTAAGCTCTACTTTCAACTACAAAGGTTTAAGCCTTGACTTCATGTTTTACTATAACTTCGGAAACTTAGTACGTGATAGCTGGGCTAACTATACACAAAGTGATGGCTATAATGCAACTTTCAACAGAGTAGCTGCACAGCTTGACAGATGGCAAAAACCTGGCGACATCACAAACGTGCCTAAATATGTTTACGGTGGTGCTAACGCTACAAACTCATTGTCGAGCAGATTCCTATATGGTGGAGACTATATCCGTTTAAGAGATATTACTTTGGGTTATACATTACCAACAAACCTTATCTCGAAAATCAAATTGAGCAATGTAAAAGTATATGTTAGAGGTAGCAATATCTTGACGTGGGTTAAGGACAAAAACTTACCTTACGACCCAGAAACATACATCAACAGTTCAACAAACTTAGATGTTTACCTTCCTAAAACTGTTACAGGTGGCTTACAAGTTGCGTTTTAATACAAAATCTCTAAAGAAACATCATGAAAAGATTCAATCATAAAATAGTAGTTATGGGAATCCTTATTACAAGTTTTCTTTCTTCTTGTAAGGATTCTTTCCTAGAACTATCTCCTTATACGCAAGTTCCGACTGACGCCGCAGTTGCAACAGAGGCCGATTTATTAGTGGCCCTAAGAGGAACTTACGCACAATTGAGAAGTGTCAATTTATTCGGTCGTACGATTCCGGTTATCGGAGATTTAGGTGCTGACAACGTGTTTCTTTCATCAAGAAACTCAGGTAGATATTTTGCATTTGACCAATACGTAATCACAACCAACAATGCTGATTTCGATGGCTATTGGAACAATGCTTATACAGCTATCTTAAGAGCAAACAATATCATCAATTCTAAATTGACTGAAAATGCAAACGTTAACCAGATTAAAGGTGAAGCTTATGCATTAAGAGCGTTATTGTACTTCAACTTGCTACGTAGCTTCTCAAAAGCTGGTGAGCCTGCAGCAGAAGGTGTTCCGATTGTTTTGGCTTACGACCCAACTCTGAAACCATCTCGTAATACTGTTCAGGAAGTTTTTACTCAGATCCAGGCTGACTTAGAGAAAGCTTATACTTCAATGAGCACTTACGAAGGCTCGGCAAGATTCTCTAAATATGCTGCTCGTGCTTTGGCCGCTAAAGTTAGCTTATACCAAGGCGACTACGAAAAAGCATTAACCTTTGCAAATGATGTAATCAACAATAGTGGCTTTACACTGTTGACTTCTGATAAAGTATTAGCTTACTGGGCTTCTCCGGCTTCAAATAGCAATACAGTTAAAAACGAAACATTGTTTGAAGTTTCAGCTGATGCTACATTGAACATCGGTACTGATGAGCTAGGTTATATCTACAATCAAGCTGGTTATGGCGACTTACTTGCAAACGAAGAACTATACAAATTGTACTCTGCAACTGATGTAAGAAAAGGACTAATTGTTATTGGTTCAAGAGCACAAGCTGAAAACCCTGCATACATCGTAAATAAATACCAAAACGTATCAGGTGACAGAGACGACAAAAAAGTGCTTCGCTTGTCAGATGTTTACTTGATTGCTGCTGAAGCTGCGGCTCGTACCAACAAAGAAACAGAAGCATTGCAACGCCTTAATGCTTTAATCTCTCAAAGAGATTCTGCTTTAGTTTATGCTTCATCTGGTGCTACTTTGATTGAAGATATTATCACTGAACGTAGAAAAGAATTAGCTTTTGAAGGCGATAGATTCTATGATTTGAATCGCTTGAAAAGAGACATCGTTCGTGTAGGCGGCAGATATCAACTAAGAGAAATTCCATTTACTAGTAACTTTAGAATTGGACCAATTCCTCAGGCTGAAAGAAACGCTAATCCGAATATTTCGCAAAATCCTGGATATTAATCCGGATTTACGGATAAAGGCCCGACTTAAAGCTTTAAGTCGGGCTTTTTTATACCATCAGTACCACAGCTATCGTTTTATCATCATTATATTTGCTAAAAACCATTCTGATTATGAAAAAAACTGTTTTATGTATTTCTCTTTTTATCGCTGCTCTTACTACACAGGCTCAGATTATGCAAGATGTAAACGGAAAACCGCTTATGTCGGGCAAATATGTTGATATTGTGGGCTCACCTTATATGTTTGAAGATTGGACCAAGGGCGAAGTAACATTAAGCGATGGAACTACGCATAAAGACCTTGACCTAAAATATGATCAAGTAGAAGGTGTTGTATTTTATAAAGGCAAAAACGGTGCAGATATGGGCTTTACTACTGTTGTGAAGTCTTTTATACTTTATCCTAACAATGTGGCTATGAGTTTTACTCAGGCACCAGAAATAAAAGAAACTGAGAAAAATGCCTATTTTGAAGTGTTGAACGAAGGCTCAAAAGCAAAGCTTCTGAAAAGAACAATGAAGGCAATAAGAGAAGGTAAATCTTATAGCTCGGCTACTACCACCAGAACATTTGCCGAGAACACTAACTATTATCTACTAAAAGCAGATGGTACTTATACAAAAATTAAAAAGGATAAGAAAGCCCTTATAAGTGCATTGAGCGATAAGTCGGCTGAAGTAGAAAAATATATTAAAGACAACAAGACAAATTTTAAAGAAGATGCTTCTTTTGCCGCTGTAGTGGCCTATTATAATACGCTATAAATGAACGAGGGGCCTGCTAAGCCCCTCTCTTCTGTTTTAAGCTAATACATTTTTGGCGTAGATTTCGGTTAAAACATCTATTACTTTATCTACTTCTTCTTCAGTATTATACTTGCCGAACGAGAAGCGAACATTTCCTCTGCCCGGGTGTACATTTAAAGCACCTAATACATGTGAGCCTACATCTGTACCACTTGAACAGGCACTACCACCAGAGCACGAAATCTGAGCTATATCGAGGTTAAATAATAGCATATCGTTGTCTTCGCTAGGTGGAAAACTCACGCTAAGTACTGTATAAAGACTATTTTCTACATCGGCCGAATCTCCGTTAAATGTAACTCCTGGAATATTGGCTTTTAGCTTTTCAATCATTCGGCTCTTAAGCCGTGTAATATGGTTCTTGTGTGCTTCCATATCACGGTAGGCAATTTCAAGCGCTTTGGCCATTCCTACAATACCATATACATTTTCAGTACCGCCACGCATGTTGCGTTCCTGCGAGCCGCCATGAATAAACGGGTGTATTTTATTATTAGCGTTGATATACAAAAAGCCTACACCTTTAGGACCATGAAATTTATGAGCCGCACCTACAATAAAATCTATACTCAGCTCTTGTAGATTATGGGTATAATGTCCCATTGTCTGCACCGTATCTGAGTGGAAGATTGCATTGTATTTCTTACAGATTTCGCTTACTTGTTTTAAATCTATCAGGTTACCAATTTCATTGTTGCCATGCATCAACGAAACCAGTGTACGAGGTTTGGTACTCAATAATTCTTCTAAATGAGCAACATCTACACGTCCTTTCTCATCGAGTTTTACATAGCTCAGCTCTATCACGCCTTGTTTTGCCAAATGCTCTAAGGTATGTAATACTGCGTGGTGTTCGGTAGGCGATGTGATAGCGTGTTTTAACTGATATGTATCAATACTACAAATAATAGCTGTGTTATCTGCCTCGGTTCCGCCAGAGGTAAAAAATATCTCTGAAGGAGATGCATTCAATAAATTTGCTATGTTTTTGCGAGCCCTTTCGATAGCCGAACGCACCTGACGACCGTGTGCATGAATAGAAGAAGGATTCCCGAAATTTTCTGTCATCAGGGGTAACATAGTCTGCAGAACCTCATCGTCAAGACGAGTCGTTGCTGCGTTATCTAAATAAATACGAGGCATTATTTTATTTGGTTTTCACAAAATTAACACTTGTTTTTGTATTGTACAACCCACAATTTCAATAGACTAAGCAAATTTTATTTGGCAGAAAAATTATATTTGCCCATTATAACTCAACACTTACATTTCTTTTAAATGCAGCTCCAAAATCAATCATTGATTCTGTTTTTAGTACGCCATCAATATTATCTATTTTGTCATACAATACTTCTCTCATGTGTTCACTAGTTTTAGCAACAATGCGGGCATATAAAGTATATTGCCCGGTTATGTAATAACACTCTGTTACTTCTGGTATTTTTCTGAGTTCTTCAATAATGAGTTTTGAGTCTGAATCTTCTTTCAGAACTATCCCTGTAAAAGCACTCCATTCATATCCTAACTTACGTTCGTCTAAAATAATACCTGCACCTTTCAAAATCCCGACTCGCTTCATGCGGGCAATCCGTTGATGCACCATTGTGTTCGAAATATTCAGATTTTTAGCAATTTCAGAGTATGGTTTCCTACCATCTTTTTCTAGCTGAATCAAGATTTGCTTATCAAAATCATCAAGAAATTTTTCATTAATCATAAGTCAAAATATTCTTTTTTCACCTATTTTAAATAATATTTTACTCTAATATAAATAATAAAGTAAATACAACTCAAAACTTGTTTAAATAAAGTCATTTTAACATTTTTGCCGCATATACTACAGAAAAACTAAATACTATAACTATGGTAGTAGATACTCATTTAAGCGAACAGCTAATTGAATTAGAAGAACGCTACGGAGCTCACAATTATCACCCGCTGTCGGTTGTTTTAGATAAAGGCAAGGGTGTGTATGTGTGGGACATCGAAGGCAAACGTTATTATGATTTTTTATCGGCCTATTCAGCAGTTAATCAAGGGCATTGCCACCCTCGTCTTATCAATGCTTTGATTGAGCAGTCGCAGAAGCTGACACTTACCTCACGGGCATTTTATAATTCTATGTTGGGGCGTTTCGAAGAATACATTACCCAATACTTTAGTTATGATAGGGTTTTACCTATGAATACAGGAGTAGAGGCTGTAGAAACCGCCATGAAGCTATGCCGCAAATGGGGGTATCAAGTAAAAGGGATTCCAGAAAACAAGGCAAAGATCATTTTCGCAGGAGGTAATTTTCATGGCCGGACTTTATCTGTTATTTCGGCATCTACTGACCCTACCGCTCGCCAGGACTTTGGACCATACATGACAGGCCTAGAACTTGTGCCTTACAATAACATAGAAGCGCTTGAAGAAGCCCTTATAAACGACCCTTACGTTGCAGGTTTCATTGTAGAACCTATACAAGGTGAGGCAGGTGTAGTTGTACCTGACGACAATTATTTACCAGAGGCTTATCGCTTATGCAAAGCAAGCAATGTGCTTTTTATTGCCGATGAAATACAGACAGGCATTGCCCGAACAGGCAAAATGCTAGCCTGCGACCACTATGATATACGCCCTGATATGGTGATATTAGGCAAAGCACTATCAGGAGGGGTATTGCCGGTATCGGCAGTGCTGGCTGATAATGAAATTATGCTTACGCTGAAACCCGGTGAGCATGGGTCTACTTATGGAGGAAACCCACTAGCTTGTGCCGTAGCTATGGAAGCATTAAAAGTAGTGAAAGATGAAAATCTGGCCCAGAATGCCGATAAATTAGGCCAACTGTTTCGTCAGGAAATACAGAAACTGGTAGATACTACCAGTATTGTTACACAGGTGCGTGGTAAAGGCTTATTGAATGCCATTCTGATTGATACCACTGAAGACTCTGACTTAGCGTGGGATATTTGCCAGAAATTAAAAGATAATGGCCTGCTTGCAAAGCCTACGCATGGCAACAAAATACGCCTGGCACCGCCTTTGGTTATGACCGAGTCTCAGTTATGGGATTGTATAGAT
The DNA here is from genome assembly GCF_037860775.1 of Emticicia soli. Lineage (NCBI taxonomy): Bacteria > Pseudomonadati > Bacteroidota > Cytophagia > Cytophagales > Leadbetterellaceae > Emticicia > Emticicia soli. The sequence goes on from NZ_JBBEWC010000001.1 coordinate 244,416, forward strand.
ATTATATCAGATACTATTAAAAGCTTTGAATAAACGCCTATACTAAAATTGTACTAATACTCCCAGGTTTTGGGTATCTCCATTTGTCGGGCATAATAAGATGGTGCATAAGTATGCACTCTTTCTAATAGTTTGTTCACATCGCGCTCAAACTCTATGTAGTAATCTTCATGGAGTTTGGGTAATTTTTTTAGCACGAACTCTGTTCGCTTGGCTATATAAAGTGCAACAGTATCCGACTTACTATTATACTTCTCCAGCAATTTTATCTGATTATCAAAGAAAGTATTCAGCAGATAAAGCGTGAGCTCTATCTCTCCATATTTATCTTTTGTTATTTTCACATGGTTGGTGATTCGGCCATTTAAATCTCTCATATCCATCATCATCCAGCCGGGGGTATCGTGGTACATTTTTGAAACCCTTACAATACTCTTTCTTATTTCGTCTCTTCTGTCTTTCAGGAACGATTCATTCTCAAGCAATTGATACTGCAATTGCTGCACAAGCAAATCGTTTTTAGCAATTAGCTTCAGAAGCATTTTATCCTTTTCTTTTGCAGCAAGACTCAGAATAGCTTTTTCGAGATCTTTGGGTATTTTCGACATGATTATAAATGATATTGATATTATAAAACTATAAAGCCCCTGAAAAGTTCAGAGGCTTTATAAATCTATATAAAAACAATGTTTTATCGAGTACTTTTTACTTCTACTGTAAAGATTAAAGGTGCATATGGCGGTATTTTAAATAAGCCAGTTGTATTATCTGTAATACCCTGAGTTCCATAGCCAAGTGCAGACTTAAAAACTAAATTAGCTTTTTCACCAACTCTTAGTGCCTGTAAACCTTCTTCAAAGCCTTTTACTACAGTACCTCCGCCTAAATAAACAGTTAACTCGCCGGTATCAAATTGTTTGATATTGCTGGCAGTATAACCTGTATATTTTACAGTAACTGTTTGTCCGGCAGCTAGTTTGGTGCCAGTTGTTTCATTAAACTTAAGTACTTTTACGCCAGAAGCTGTTGTGTCAGACGATACAAAAACAGCACCACCAGTACCTGTTGCAATATACTCATCAATTTGTTGCTGTTCTGAACGGTATCTTAGTACTTCCAGATCAAAAACTATTACTGATTTAGCAGGAATCTTTCCATTACTTTGCGAACCATACGCCAGATAAGAAGGAATTAAAAATGTACCTCTTTCACCTTCTTTTAGTCTTGTAAAAGCATCTAATAATCCTTGTAAACCTATAGTACCTCCAAAAATAGACGATATTGGTTCATTTTTTAATCTTGAGCTGCTATCAATTCTTGTACCATCAAGTAAAGACATAACATAATGAAACTTTACTTCGTCACCCAAAGCTACATTTCTTCCGGCACTATTGGTTTTTGTAATCTGGTAATACATTCCATTATCATATTTTGTCATATTAAGGTTTTTACTGTTAATATAACTCAACATCTCCTGGTCATTTTGCTTAACGGTTTCTTCTAAATCATTAGCCAGAAAACCACCGCAAGAATTTAATAAAACCGAACTACAAACTAAAGCTAATCCAAGTACTATCTTTTTCATTAGAATTAAATTATTTATTTTACATCTATAACTTCCATTTCGAAAATTAATGGGCTGAATGGTGGGATAGGCCCGCTGCCTTGCTCACCATAAGCTAAGTTTGATGGAATAAAGAAAATGCTTTTTTCGCCTTTTTTCATCATCATAAGTGCTTGCTCCCAACCAGGTATTACTGCACCTTGTCCAACAGAAAATTCGATTGGTTCTCTACCTACAGAGCTATCAAAAGTAGTTCCGTTTATTAGTTTACCTGTATAATCTACTTTGACGGATTTTCCTGCTGTAATGGTTGCACCACTACCTTCTTTCAAAACGACACGATACATGCCATATTGTGTTTTGGTAGCATTTGGGAAGTTTTTCTGTGCATAATTTTCCATAACTTTTGCCTCATTATTTTTCTTCTCCTCTTGTGCTTTCTGGAACTCGGCCATTGTCTGAATAGATTTTATTTTTACAATAAATTTCATATCAGAACCTTTGGTAACTCCCGGAGGCAATGGTTGTTGCACACGCATAAATAGTGAGTCGGCACTTACATACACAGTAGCACTATCGCCTGCCGAAAGGTGCGTAAGAGCGTTATCAAAAGACCCTTTAAATGCACCTTTTTGTACTGGCATTACAATTGGCTCTTTTCTTTTGTATGTATCGGTAAATACTGTGTCGTTCGGAGCTTTTATAACCAAGTCAAAAGTTACAATATCGCCTTCTTTTGCTGTTGTTTTGCCATCTCCTTTCTCGTGGATCTGAAACTTAGAACCATCGGTTTCCTGAGTTACTTTAAACTCGTTGCAAGAGAAAAGCAAACTTGTTGCTGCTACAAGACCCAGTGAAGTTTTCAAAAATTTTGTCATGAAATTTTATTAATTATAATGTATTACGTAATTGAGCTATTTATTCGTTGCTTAATAATTGTGCTTGGTACTGTGGTAAAAGACTCAGAAATCGCTCGACTGTTTTTGATAAGCCGTCATAAGAACGCCCTCCGGCTGCATTTTTGTGGCCACCACCGTTAAAATTATTTCTGGCAAATTCGCTTACCGAAAAATCTTTCACTGAGCGAAACGAAATCCGAATCATATCGTCTCTTTCTACAAACATGGCTGTCATCTCTACACCTTTAATAGAAAGTCCGTAGTTCACAATTCCTTCAGTGTCTCCATTTTTTGAGCCGTATCTTGCTAGTTCATCTTTCGAAATAGCCATGTAAGATACTTTGTAATCAGGTAAGTAAATCAGTTTCTGGCCTAGCACAAATCCAAGAAATTGAATACGTTCTAACGAATTATTGTCAAATATTCGTCTATGGATACTATTGGTCTCTACGCCTATATCTAGCAGTTCGCCAGCTACTCTGTGTAAATCTTTTGTTGTGCTATCGAAACGGAAAGAACCCGTGTCAGCCACTACGCCTGCATACAAACACTCGGCTGCCTGAATATCTATTAAAGCCTTATCGCCCAGAATTTCTATCAACTGATAAATTAGCTCACAGGTAGCAGCGGCTTTTTCGTTCCAGAAAACAAAATCAGCAAAATGCTCGGGTTGTTGATGGTGATCTATCAAAACTTTTTTGGCCGGGGCATTTTTTACAGGCTCTTCCATAGCCTTAATACGGTTTAATGCCGAAAAATCAAGGCAAAAAATCACATCTGCTTCTGCTAGCAGGCGTTTAGCTTGTTCTTGTTTCTCGCTTTCGAAATTAATTACCTCTTTTTCGCCCGACATCCACTGCAAAAACTCAGGATAATCGGTAGGAGTAATAACCGTAACTGTATGATTTTTTTTCTTTAAATAGGAAGCTAAACCCAACGACGAACCGAGTGCATCGGCATCTGGGTTTTGATGAGTAGTGATAACAATTCTTTTGGGCGAAGCCAACAGGTCGTTAAATTCTTGTAACTTTTGTACCGAATCTGTGAAAAACTCTTGCATAACGCCACAAAGGTACAAAGTAATGGTGGGAAAACAAATAAGCCTAAATTATTGCTTGCGTTCAATTATAGCTTATTTCAATACAATATTTCTTTTCAGACTGAAAATATAATATAAATCATATTTTCTAAATTTTCAATATTATATGAAATACATAATTATAATTTTATAAAGTCCTGAAAATTGATAATTTCGCTTATGTTTGTATTAACGAACCTGTTTAAACAGACTCATAGATTCCTTAATTGCTCACCTATGAAAAACTTTATCCTATTTCTTTGCTTATTGGCCCCATCGGCAGCCTATTGTCAACAACAAGCCACCGAACAATGGAGGCCATACTTTCATTTTTCACCCGCACAAAACTGGACAAACGACCCTAACGGGCTTGTATATCATGAAGGCGAATGGCATATATTTTATCAGCATAATCCGTTCGAAAACAAATGGGGACACATGAGTTGGGGCCATGCTGTAAGCAAAGATTTAGTAAACTGGGAGCACCTGCCTGTAGCCATACCAGAAGACTCTGCGTGGATTTTCTCGGGTGGCGTAGTAGTAGATAAAAACAATACCAGTGGTTTTGGCGCCAATAGCATGATAGCTATTTACACAGCCGATTATCATGGCAAAAAAGAAAACCAGCAACTGGCCTACTCTACAGATAAGGGACGCACATGGACAAAGTATAAAAACAATCCTATTATTGCTAAACCGCTGCCAAACGGAAAGGAAATGAAGGATTTTCGTGACCCAAATATGTTCTGGCATGAGCCTAGCAAACAGTGGATTATGGTAGTAGCATTACCTACCGAATTCAAAGTTCATATCTATGGTTCTAAAAATCTTATTAACTGGACATTTCTGAGCGAATTTGGCAAACAGGGCGATTTCACTAAAATATGGGAGTGCCCTTCACTTATTGAACTTCCGGTAGAAGGCTCACAAACCTCTAAATGGGTTTTGTTTATATCATCAAGTAATCCCAATCCTGACTTTGTGGGAATGCAGTATTTTGTTGGGAATTTCGACGGCAAAACCTTTACCAACGATAACCCTGCCGACACCAAACTATTTGTTGATTACGGCAAAGACTTCTATGCCGCAATTCCGTTCAGTAATGCGCCTAAGAAAACCATACTTGGCTGGATGGCCAGTTGGCAATATACCGATGCTTTACCTACGTTTCCGTGGAAAGGACAGATGAGTATTCCAAGAGAAATTTCGTTGAAAAAAACACAAGCAGGCTTAAGACTTATACAAAGACCTGCCGAAGAGGTATTGAAAGCGAAAAACTGGAAAGGTATAGTACAAATGGAGGAGATGGGTATTGAAGAAGATAACAGCATGATGTGGCGAAACCAGACAAGCTCTTATATGATTGATGTAGAGTTTGAGCTAGGCGGTGCACGAGAAGTAGGTGTAAAAGTAATGAAAAACCTTACAACTAATCAGGAAACACTTGTTGGGTATCAGAAAGATAGTGAACAATTATATATAAACCGTATAAATTCGGGTAAAATAATTTCACCCAATTTTGCATCGATGGATGCCAGCCCGCTAAAACTGGAACGTGGCACAGTAAGACTGCTTATTTTTGTTGACCAGTCTTCGATAGAAGTATTTGGTAATGATGGTGAAGCAGTTGTAACCAGCCTTATTTTTCCGGAAAACAACAGTGCTAACTGGCAACTATTCAGCCGCGATGGCCGGGTAAAAGTAACCAAACTGAAAGTATGGGAATGGCAAAAGGATTAAATAACATTCAATAATTTTCAGAGGAAATCTCCTATAATTTCTTCTTATTTCCCTTGCATCAATTTATGTATTTGTGTTTGTAGTATATTTGCAAATGTAATAATTTTTAATGCCGCTACCCTATTATGGACAGTTTTTCACGACGAGACGTACTCCGCACCTTTGGTTTAACAGCCGGTAGTTTGTCTTTTATTAATTCGGAAACTTTTGCAGAAAATAATGACGAAGAGTCGGTTTTAATTCAGCACGACGAGCGTTATATTACGCTTGAGCGACCCGTTACAGCCATTGTTTTGGGTGCAGGTAATAGAGGTAATGTGTATGGGCGTTTTTCTTTGGCTTTTCCTGCCGAATTAGACATAGTAGGCGTAGCAGAACCGATTCCGTTTCGTAATGATAAGTACGCAAAGGCACATAATATAGAAGAAAAAAATCGATTCAATACCTGGGAAGATGTGTTTAAAGTACCCAAGTTTGCCGATGCAATTATTATCTCAACACCCGATTATATGCACTATGGCCCTGCCATGAAAGCGCTTGAAATGGGCTACGATGTATTGCTCGAAAAACCGATTTCACCATCTTATCAGGAATGCCTTGATATATTGGCAATGGCAAAGCAAACCAACAGGGTTATTGCAGTTTGCCATGTATTGCGCTATACACCTTATTTTAAAAAACTAAAAGAAATAGCACAAAGCGGGCAGTTTGGCAAGCTGATTAGTGTTAACCATCTGGAAGGCATCGAGTACCAGCACATGGCTCACTCTTATGTTAGAGGCAACTGGCATGTAGCCAAAGAAACAAATCCGATTATTCTGGCTAAATCGTGCCATGACCTTGATATTTTAAGATGGATTATCGGCAAACCTTGCAAAAGCATTTCGGCTCATGGGTCTTTGAGTTGGTTTAAAAAAGAAAATGCACCCGAGGGTAGCACCGAACGCTGTACTGATGGTTGTAAAATAGAGAAAGAATGTGCTTTCTCGGCCATTAATATTTATCATAAACAACGCCTGCGTATACGTGTACTTGATGTAACTGATGATATGGCAAAACAAGGCGACGAGATTATGGAGAAACTGAAAACTTCGCCTTACGGCCGTTGTGTTTACCGAATGAATAACGACCAGCCCGACCATTACACGACATCAATGGAGTTTGAAGATGGTGTTACGGTTAGCTTTGCAATGGAAGCATTTACTTCTTTTGAAGCACGCAAAACACGCCTCATGTTTGCTCAAGGTGAAGTTTGGGGAGATATGGACGAAATTCAGACTTATGATTTTCGTACTAAACAACATACTAAATGGCGGGCAAGTGAATTGCCCGAATACAAAAGCCAGGCTTCGGGCCATGCCGGAGGCGACTATGGCTTAACTCGTAATTTTGTGCAGGCAGTGGCACAGAAAAAACCAGAATTATTAACATCAACCATTGATGCCTCAATAGAAAGCCATGTAATGGGTTTTATGGCCGAAAAAAGCCGCTTGAATAAACAAATGGTAGAAGTAAAAATTTAAAAATGATGCGTAAATTATTAATAATTGCTCTAGTTGCTTTAGGTGCTTGCAAAAACAAAGAAGCAGATTTAGGAGATTTTGATTTAAAAAGTTTCAAAACCGACCGTGGTGGTTGTGAAGATAAACGAGTAAAACTGATTGAACCATTAAAGACACTAAGACCTAAAGTATTAGGCTTAACCGAAAATCAGGTTGTGGATAGCTTTGGCAGATACGATTACCAGATTCTGAGCCGCCGTAACGAAAAAGTATTTGTGTATTTTCTGGAAAAAGGCCCGCAATGTGAGCAAATTCAGAATCCAACGAATTCGAGGTCGATGCTTGTGTATTTCAACGCTGCTAGTTTAGTAAAAGAAGTATCTTTTCAAAACGGGGGCATTATTGATACTTATAAATAAGTTAATCGTTTAACTAATTGATTTAAAGACTATAAACTTACTGAAAAGTATTTTGATAATTTTTTGAAAAAAATTTTGTTTTTAAAAAATACTAAATACTTTTGTAACAAGATTTTTAAATAAAGACAATGACTCAACAAAATATCATAGCTAACATTTGGTGGTGGCGTTCTTCCGACAAAGGATGAACAGCGTAGCTATGTATTTTAAGTAATAAAGATATATTCAGCGGCTTACAGTTCATCCTGTAAGCCGCTTTTTTGTGCATTATACTCAAAATTTACCATCAAAATGGACACAAAATTTAACTCAAAAATAAGTTCCTGGCTTTTTTTGCCACTTATATTTTTCCTCGGAATTCTGTTAGTAATCACTATCATTGATAAAAGCTGGGGCGGAGCAATTATTCTCGTAGGAGTAACTATTTTCATTCTAAGTTTTCTGTTCCGAACCTACTACGAGGTTGAAGGCAAAGTCCTGAAAATTGTCTCTGGCTTCATATTTAAGAAAGAAATTGACATCATGAGCATCAGGAAAATAGAAAAAACTAATAATCCGCTGAGTTCTCCGGCCTTATCACTCAAAGACAGAATAGAGATTTATTACAGCAAGTTTGATTCTGTTATTATTTCGCCAGAAAGACAAAGCGAGTTTATTGCAACACTGAAATTGATTAATAAAAATATTAGTACAAACCTCTGACACAATGCAAAAGTTTGGCATCACAACCCGACACAAACGCCTATTAGCCGACATGCTTACACCAGTCGGAATTTTTCAAAGACTGCGTAATCATTATGCGCATTCGGTTATTCTCGAAAGCGCCGATTATCACGCCATGCACAATAGCTTTAGCTATATTGCCTGCGACGAAGTAGCAAGTTTCCAGCTCGATAACGACGTTGTTACACAGAAATTTCCTGATGGCACTACTACTCAGTTTCCATTAGAAAACCGCAAAGATGCAGTAGGTGTACTACAAGATTTTGCAGCTAAATTCGAAAACCCAAAAAGCGATTTCCCTTTTATAACCAATGGTTTATTCGGCCACATCACATACGATTCAGTTGAGTATTTTGAAGACATTGAAATACAAGAGAAAAGCACCGAAACCTCTATTCCACAAATATTGTATCGGGTTTATCGTTACGTAATAGCCATTAACCATTTTAAAGACGAGCTATACATTTTCGAACATACTTATACACCAGAAGGGCAAGAGCCAAAACCGATGGCTGAAGGCTTAGAAACTTTAGAGTTTTTTGTAAAAAACCCTAAAATGACTACCTCTAAGTTTAAAGCCTCTACCGACGAAGAAACAAACATTAACGATGATGATATGCGTGACATCATCAACAAATGTATTGGGCATTGTTTAAGAGGTGATGTTTTCCAGATAGTTCCTTCCAGACGTTTTTCAAGAAAATTCGAGGGCGATGATTTCAACGTTTACCGTGCCCTTCGCTCTATTAATCCTTCGCCTTATTTATTCTATTTCGATGGCGGCGACTATCATATCTTCGGAAGTTCGCCCGAAAAACAGATTTTCATTAAAGATGGTCAAGCAGAAATTCATCCAATTGCCGGAACGTTCAGACGAACAGGCGACGATGAAAATGATGCCGAACTAGCCCGCCAGCTACACGCTGACCCTAAAGAATCGGCAGAGCACGTGATGCTGGTTGATTTAGCCCGTAATGATTTATCGAGAAGCTCCGACTCAGTTAAGGTTGATATTTTTAAAGAAGTACAATTCTACAGCCACGTGATACACTTGGTATCGAAGGTAACCGGAAAGATGCATGAAGGCACCAACCCACTACAATTAGTGGCCGATACTTTCCCGGCAGGTACGCTTTCGGGTGCACCAAAGCACAATGCCATGACCATCATCAACCGCTTTGAACCAACCAACCGTAGCATTTACGGCGGAGCCATTGGCTTTATGGATTTCAAAGGCAATTTCAATCATGCCATTGCCATTCGTACATTCCTGAGCAAAAACAATACGCTTTATTACCAGGCAGGTATGGGTGTAGTAGCAAAATCAGACGTGGAACTCGAAATGAAAGAGATTCACCTGAAACTAGCCGCCCTGAGAAAAGCCATAGAAATGGCGAGCGATATTTAGGCTTATTGTGGCGCGAACTTCCAGTTCGCAAAAGTGTAGAACGAGTAAAACTTGATGTAATAATTTTATAAAAATATTCAAAATGAAAATTCTGGTTCTTGATAATTATGATTCATTCGTTTATAACCTGGTCTATATTCTGAAAGACCTGGGCGGAAACGTAGATGTTTTTAGAAACGATAAAATCACTTTGGAAGAAGTTGATAAATACGATAAAATTCTGCTTTCGCCCGGGCCTGGTATTCCCGAAGAAGCAGGCATTATGATTGACCTCATTAAAGAATATGCGCCAAAGAAAAGCATTTTCGGGGTTTGCCTGGGTCATCAGGCTATTGGCGAAGCCTTTGGGGCCAAACTCCATAACATGGGCGATGTATTGCATGGTGTTACTACGCCGTGTATCATCACCGATAAAGACGAAGTGTTGTTTCAGGGCGTACCAGAAAAAATAGAAGTTTGCCGCTATCACTCATGGACAGTTGTACCAGAAACAATGCCTGCCGAATTGAAAGTAACAGCCGTAGACGAAAAAGGCTACGTGATGGCCGAAGCGCATACAAAATACGATGTGAGAGGAGTACAGTTTCACCCGGAGGCTTACCTTACACAACATGGCGTGAAAATGGTTGAAAACTGGTTACGTAAATAATTTGCCGCACTATACCTATGAAACAATACTTACAGATTTTACTCCAGAATCAGGCGCTTTCAACACAGGAAGCCAAAGAAGCCTTATTGCTGATAGGGCGTGGAGAATGTAATACTTCGCAGATTGCCGCATTTCTGATGGGAATACAGATGCGTGGCATTACAGTAGAAGAACTAGAAGGTTTTCAACAAGCTATGCTTGAGTTAGCAGTGCCTACTGATCTAGCTGAATACGACCCAATGGATGTGTGCGGCACAGGTGGCGATGGCAAAGATACATTCAATATATCTACTACCTCGGCATTTGTAGTAGCCGGTGCCGGACAAACCATTGCCAAGCACGGTAATCATGGTGTTTCGTCTGCCGTTGGCTCTAGTACAGTACTTGAGTATCTGGGCGTGAAATTTACCAACGATATTGATTTTCTGAAACGCAAGATAGAAACAGCAGGCATTTGCTATATGCACGCACCTCTGTTTCATCCGGCCATGAAATACGTAGCACCCATACGTAAAGAGTTAGCGCTTAAAACCTTTTTCAATATGCTTGGCCCGCTCCTGAACCCTGCCAAAGTGCAAAAGCAGTTAACGGGGGTTTATGATATGAAGGTGTTTGATTTATACACTCAATTATTCAAGCGTTCGGCAGCACAATTTGGTATTATTTATGATTTAGGCGGCTATGACGAAATATCGTTTACCAACGATTTTAACATCGGTACACGCCACGAAGTGGTTGTGTACTCCCCTACGCACTTTAGCTTTGATTTAACAGACCAATCAGCTTTGCATGGGGGCAGTACGCTTGAAGAATCGGCCAATATCTTAGTAAATATTCTCGAAAACCGAGGCACTAAGGCCCAAACCAATGTAGTATTAGCCAATGCCGGTGTAGCGCTAAGCGTAGCCAAAGGCATTACTATTGCCGAAGGCATTGCGCAAGCCAAAGAATCATTAGAAAGCAAAAGAGCCCTGAATGCTCTAAAGCAATTAGTTGCTGAATAACCAACAAAACCACGTGTGGCATACTTATATATAACATGACAATTTTAGATAAAATAGTTGCCCAGAAAGCAATAGAGGTAGCAGAAGCCAAGGCAGAAATTTCGATTGAAGAATTAGAAAAAGCCCCCCTTTTCTCTCGAAAAACTGTTTCTTTAAGTGCACGGTTATCAGCCGATGGCTCAACTGGTATTATTGCAGAGCATAAGCGTAAATCGCCATCGAAAGGTGTAATAAACGACCAATTAACTGTTGAATTTGTAACAAATGGCTACGCAAAAGCAGGAGCAGCAGGTTTATCTGTGCTAACTGATACCGATTTCTTTGGCGGCACAAAAGAAGATTTACACAAAGCCAGAGAGGCTAACCCCAACACCCCTATTTTGCGTAAAGACTTCATGATTGACACCTATCAGATCTATGAAGCCAAAGCTTGGGGTGCAGATGTAATACTGCTTATTGCAGCCTGCTTAAGCCCAATCCAGATTGAAGAATTGAGCAAAAAAGCACATGAATTAGGCCTAGAAGTATTGCTGGAGATACACGATGAAGAAGAACTTGCCAGAAGCCCCCTGGAAAATGTCGACATCATTGGCGTAAATAACCGAAACCTTAAGAATTTTGCCGAAAACAATGTAAACGCTTCGTTGGCCTTGGCCGATAAAATTCCTGCCCGCATCGTAAAGATTTCTGAGAGCTGTATAAGCCAGCCCGAGACAATTAATTTATTGAAATCGGTAGGTTATAAAGGTTTTTTAATCGGTGAAACTTTCATGAAAAACGAAAATCCGGGAGCAAAACTCGCTGAATTTATTGCTAAAATCTAATAAAAAATGCTAATTTTGACATCGTTTTGTTAGTTTTTCTAAAGTTCATGCTTTTGTCCCGAGTATGAGTAAAATTAAATTTCCTTGGGGGCTAGGAAATATTTTTTATGAAACTGAAAGTATGTGGCATGCGAGATGCCGAAAATCTCAAAGAGCTTATTGAGCTAAAACCTGACTTCATTGGCTTTATTCTTTACGATAAATCGCCAAGATATGCAGGGAATCAACCGGATATTGACCTGATTTTGTCGATACCGAGAGAAATCAGGAAAGTGGGCGTATTTGTAAATGCAACTGTTGATTACATCTTACAAAACGTAAGAAAATACGGACTTAATTATGTGCAATTACACGGCAACGAAACGCCAGATTTCTGTAAAAGCTTACGTACAAAAGGTGTAAATATCATAAAGGCATTTCGTCTGGATGAATCATTCATCTTTAGTCAGTTAAACAATTATAAACCTCATGTTGACTTCTTTCTTTTTGATGCAAAAGGCGAAAGCTATGGCGGAAACGGCGTAACCTTCGACTGGAGTATTCTGAAAAAGTATGATAACGAGAAACCCTATTTTCTGGCCGGAGGCATCAGCCTTGATAACCTCGACGAACTACAGAACATTACACCTAAACCTTATGTGATTGACGTAAACAGTAAATTTGAGATTGAGCCGGGTGTAAAAGACATTGAGAAAATAGCCGAATTGATTACCAAACTAAAAGAAAGAAAAACTATACAGGTATGATAGACAATTTACGTTAGAAAAATAAACAAAATGACAAGTACAGAAAACTATATAGGTAAAGAAACAGCATTTGGAGTAAACGAAAAAGGCTATTACGGACAGTTTGGCGGGGCTTATATCCCCGAAATGCTGTACCCGAATGTAGAAGAACTACAGAAGAGTTATCTGGATATTATTTATAGCTCTGATTTTCAGGAAGAATTTCATGGTTTACTAAAAGACTATGTAGGTCGGCCTACGCCTTTGTACTTTGCCAATCGCTTGTCAGAAAAATACAATACCAATGTTTATCTGAAACGTGAAGACCTGTGCCATACGGGTGCACATAAGGTAAACAACACTATCGGGCAGATACTTTTAGCCAAACGCCTTGGTAAACACAAAATAGTAGCCGAAACGGGTGCAGGTCAGCACGGAGTAGCAACAGCTACGGTTTGTGCCTTAATGGGTCTTGAATGTATCGTTTACATGGGCGAAATTGACATTGAGCGCCAGGCACCTAATGTGGCTCGTATGAAAATGCTCGGAGCAGAAGTTCGGCCTGCTACCAGTGGTTCAAAAACCCTGAAAGATGCCACTAACGAAGCCCTGAGACATTGGATTAATAATCCGGTAGATACACACTATATCATTGGCAGTGTAGTTGGTCCGCACCCATACCCTGACATGGTAGCTCGATTCCAATCGGTTATTTCAGCCGAAATGCGCTCTCAACTTCTGGAAAAAACAGGTAAAGAAACACCCGACTATGTAGTTGCTTGCGTAGGTGGTGGCTCTAATGCCGCCGGAGCATTCTATCATTTCCTTGACGAACCATCGGTAAAAATCATTGCAGCCGAAGCAGGTGGGCATGGCATTAACTCTGGTCTATCGGCCGCTACTACGTTTCTGGGCAAGCCGGGTGTATTGCATGGCAGTAAGAGTATATTAATGCAAACCGAAGACGGACAAGTAGTAGAACCACACAGTATTTCTGCCGGACTCGATTATCCGGGCATTGGTCCGCTTCATGCGCACCTATGGGAGTCAGGCCGTGCGAAATTCTTTGCTATAACCGACGAAGAATCTATTGAGGCAGGTTTTGAACTTACCAAACTCGAAGGTATTATTCCCGCTATAGAGTCAGCTCATGCCCTTGGGGTTTTGAAATACCTTGAAGCCAAGCCAAACGAAACGGTAGTTATCAATCTATCAGGTCGTGGCGATAAAGACCTTGCCACTTATATGAAATATCTGTAAGCAATTCTGTCAAATAACTATATATAAAATGAAAACCCTTCTGTTAACCATCGCTTTATTACCCCTTTTTTACATGGCAAACGCACAAAAAAAAGAGCCTGCGAAACTTCTTCGCCACGCTGTTTTATTCAAATTTAAAGACTCTAGCAGCCCAGAAGACATAAAGAAAGTAGAAGATGCTTTCAGAGCACTTCCAAGCCAGATCAAAGAAATTGCAGATTTTGAATGGGGAACCAACAACAGCCCTGAGAACCTGAACCAAGGATTTACTCATCTGTTTTTTGTGAGTTTCAAATCAGAAAAAGACCGTGAGGTTTATCTGCCACACCCTGCACACAAGGCCTTTGTTGGTGTGTTAGGGCCGCATCTTGATAAAGTTTTAGTGTTAGATTACTGGGCAGGCAAATAATAGCTTCTTTCAGGCGGGCAATACTATTCGAATACTCATTCGTGCTCGCCTGTATTTTATCTTCGCTTATATATTCTCTTATTATATTTACTTATGAATCGTATAACAAAGCTTTTTCAAACTAAGCTTGATAAGGTATTGAACCTATACTTTACGGCCGGGTATCCAACATTAAACGATACGATGCCAATTCTGGAAGCATTGCAGGAAGCAGGTGCCGATATTGCCGAAATTGGCATGCCGTATTCTGACCCCGTGGCCGACGGCGAAACCATTCAGCAGTCTAACCAGATAGCTTTAGATAATGGCATGAGCCTGAAAATACTTTTTGAGCAGTTACAAAATATGCGAGAAAAAGTACAGATACCTGTTATTCTGATGGGTTACCTTAATCCGGTTATGCAGTTTGGTATTGAAAACTTCTGCCAGAAATGCCAGGAAGTAGGCGTAGATGGTTTGATTCTGCCCGACCTCCCTATGGAAGAATATTATGAAGAATACAAGCCTGTTTTTGACAAATATGGTTTGCTGAATATATTTCTGATAACCCCTCAAACAACCGAGGCTCGTATACGCCGTATCGACGAGATTTCAGATGGGTTCATCTACATGGTAAGTAGCGCCAGTGTTACAGGTAAAACCTCGGGTATTTCGCCTGAAATGGAGACTTACTTCAACAGGGTAAACGCCATGAACCTGAAAAACCCAAGATTGATTGGTTTTGGTATAAAAGACCACTATACATTTACGAAAGCGTCAGAATACGCCGCAGGTGCTATTATTGGCAGCCAGTTTATACGTGTTTTGGAGTCAGCAGCCGACCTTAAAACCGATGTAGTAAAGTATGTGAGGGACGTAAAAGCAGTTTAATTTTAAGGATATTTGGCCTCTTTAGAGCCTGTTTAAATTTTATAATCAGACCTGAAAAACAGAATTTCTGGTCAGAATTATAAAATTTAAACAGGCTCTTCGTTTTTTTTTCAAAAAAGTATAAAAAATAGCCTTACAAGTTAAAACTCTTTTGAAAAAACTTTTGTTTGACTAAAAAATGTTCTAAATTTCCTTAGAATTTTAATACCAAGATTTACCGAAAAGGCTATAGCTATGGAAAAGTTGTACAGACTCAGCATAATAGCTATCTTATTGATTACTAGCCAGTTGGCTTTTGCTCAAAAAGACAGAAAGAAAGATAGAAAAAAGGATACCAGATATGGGTATCATTTTAGAGGGAAAAAACAGAAATTCGCTAAATTCCCGTTTGACCTACATGCTAATCTTATTGTTTTAAAAGCAACTATTGACGATTCAGATACCCTGCGTTTTATTTTAGACACAGGAGTAACCTCAACTATTGTAACCGACCCCCAAAGAGCCTCGACACTTGATTTAAAGTATGTACGCCGGGTAAAAATAACAGGCGCAGGTGAAGGAGGCGAGTTGATGGCCAATGTATCGGTTGGGCATACTATCAGAATGGGCGATATAGTAGCTTCACAACAAAATATGGTTGTGTTAGATGATGACGTACTGAAATTATCCGAGTTTCTCGGTGTACCTATTCATGGCATTTTTGGCCACGACATTTTCAACAATTTTGTAGTAACTATCGACTTCGAGCATAAAATACTCTCGTTTACTGACCCCAATAAGTTTAAGTACAAACAGTCGATGGGCACAATTTATCCGATTGTACTTACCCAGTCGAAACCTTATACCGATGCGATTGCAATGGTGCGTAACGATAAGGAGATTCCGATGCGCTTAGTGATTGATACTGGCGCAGGACACGCCCTTCTCTTGAATGCGAGTGAGAAAGAACCTATTCAGTTACCTCAGAAAGTTATGAGAGCCAATTTGGGAAGAGGGCTGAATGGCGAAATCAACGGGCATATTGGTAGAGTAGATAAAATACGAATGGGCACGCTCGAAATGAAAGACATTCTGGCTTCGTTTCCGGATAGCCTTTCTTTCAGTATGAAGTTCCCGCCATCTACTGAAGGCCGCCAAGGGAGTATTGGTTGCGAGTTATTGAGACGCTTTACTGTAACCCTTAATTACAGAGATGGCTACATGATTTTGAAGCCTATCAAAAACCGCATGAAAGAAACCTTTGAGCACGATATGAGTGGTATGGATGTGAGAGCAAGAGGCGACCAGTTTAATCAATACTTTATTAATAGAGTACTTGAAAACTCTCCGGCAGCTGAAGCAGGTTTAGCAGAGGGCGATGAAGTTATTTTTGTGAATAATCAGAATGTGAAAGACATGGCTATCAGCGAGATTTACAAAATCCTGTCAAGAAAAGAAGGTAAAGAAGTAGAGCTTTTTGTAAGGCGCAAAGGGCAACTCATATTTACCAGCTTTAAATTACGACGGATGATTTAAGAAACAAACATAACCTATGATAAGAGTAGAAACGGGGTAGTTGCGTAATGCGATTATCCCGTTTTGTTTTCCGCAGTCCGTAGGTGTTTAATGTATTGCTGAAACATTAAACTTTCCTACGTTCCTGACGGAGTCCCTAATCAAGCATTTGCCAGTTCTTCAACCCCATTTGCAATAAATCTTTATAAATTAATTATCACATCCTTCAATTGATGCCACAAATACAGTTCCAGTGGTTGCTTCAAAAGTATTTCCGTTTCCATTAGCACCCGGCTTTAATTCTATTTTGTTGCCTGCCCTCATGGTTACCTTGGCTGAACCTGAAATAATATTGCTTGCTGTAATAGAATTGGCTGCTCTAAAGGTAGTAGCGCCTGTAGCTAAGTTATTGGTAGGATTTACAAGCGTAAGCGTTTCTGGACAAGGTGAACCTTCGCCGTCGAGCGTAACTGTAACAGCTAATCTTGCACCTTCGCAACCATTTATGGTTTGTGAAGCATAATAGGTGCTACCACTAATTAAAGTTGTTGAGCTGTTTAATAAATTTCCTCCTGTTGCAGCATTGTACCACTTAATGCCTGTGCCTGCTACCACTATATCAGCTATAGTAGAGCCATCGGCAACTGTCTGATTCGCTGCTCCGGTTGGTGCTGCCATTAAAGTGCCTGAAACTACCATAGACACCATTCTAGCAGTAGCAGGCGAAGAGGATTTCTTTCTAACAGCAATTCTATATTCCTGATTCGGGGTAGGATTAGTAATCTTTACCTGTTTATAGTTATTACCGTTCCCGTCAAACCATGTGGTCGAAATAGTTGCATCTAAAGTTCTCTGCGACATCATTCGTGGTTTCCATGTGCGAGTTTCGGCATTAGTAGTCATATTTTTTACCAACATATCAAAATCATAAACCATTCGGCCACTGGTGTTGTCAATACCATCTTCTTCTACTTGCTCAGTTCCTTCATCGTCTGTCCAGGCAATTGAAACAATCAAAGGCTCACAACCGCTGGCTTTCACGGTTCTATACATTTCGGTGTTCGAATCATTAGCAGGATTGTAGGAAATTTCTTCAATATATGCACCCTTACTTTCTGTATCAGTATGTGTCTGACCCGAAGGATTTACAGATGTGCTTCTGTATTTAATGGCATTAGCTGCTTTTTCTACATTTACTAAGCCCCAACCAAATTTAGCATCCGGGCCGGGTTGTCCTAAGTCTTCAGCTGTGCCTAACAAAAGTGCTTTCAGTGTAGAGGCTTTCATATAAGACCCATTAAGGCTATTGTAATATTGTTGTAACAACAACGCCGAAGCCGCCACCGCAGGCGTAGCATAAGAAGTACCGCTTGATCCCTCACCATTGCCACTATACGCATTGTCTGATGGTACATTGGTTTCTTCGCTGGCAAATAATGAAGAGTTAATCCCTGTTCCTTTAGCTACTACATCAGGCTTTACACGGCCATCGTCTGTCGGGCCCCAGTTACTATAGCTTGACATCGTTTTATCTCCGTTTACAGCTCCTACGGTTACCACGTTCTTGGCTGCTGATGTTCCTGTAACCATATCATAACCTAGCTTTGTCCAGTTTCCGTTGGTATGCTTATTGTTGTCGTCCAGCGCATTAGGGTCTTGCTCATTACCCACGGCTACAAACGGCAAATAGTAAGGAGCATTCTTTGTAATTTCGTCCCATTCTTTAGCATCACTATCATAAGCACCGAACTTCCAGATTGGATCTCCCTCTCCGTTACCATTGCCATAAGAGTGATTTGAAATAAGGTAGCCTTGCCCGGCAAAAGCAATCATCTCGGCTCGGTCGTTAGTCCAGTCATAGTTTTTGGCGGTCGCCCCGTAAGCGATACCCCTTGCAGAAGGCTGGTTTACAATATCTTTTCCAACAATAGTACCCGAAACGTGTGTCTGGTGATTATTCCCTTTGTAATTATCTGCGCTTCCATCAAGCGTTTGTCCGGCTTGCATGCTTACTTTACCAGAAAGCAACTCATGTGTAGCTCTTACCTGCCCCCCATCCCATATACCAACTATCATATTTGTACCTGTAATATTTACTCCTACAGAACCACCACTATACAATTGGTTTGCTTTAATTAATTCTCCCGAAGCTCGGTTTTTAGTATTAATATATACCGGATTCCCCTTGGCATCTATGCTTTTCAGGTAATACAAAGCTCCATTTTTTACAAAACTCCTGCTTAATTGTGGGTTCTTTACTAAAAACGCTATTACCTTTTTTTCTTCTTTCTCAAAATCTTGTTGAGCTTGTTGTTGCAAAGAACTGATTCGGGCATTGCTGCTAGTATACGACTGAACTATTTTTTGTCTTTCTTCGGGTGTTTGTGCATTTGCCGAGAAGGTGCTACCTAAAAGCAACGTTATTAATAAGCGAGTAAATGATTTGTCCATGATTGATAGAGAAATAAAATTTATGAGAGAGTTCTGTATTTGCGGCGTGAATAAGTAAATCGGGAATTATCGCTGAGTTCTACCTCTTGGCTTTTGAGCAAGCTAATAATTTTCTGTGGATTTATAAGCACACTTTTGTTGATGCGCTTAAAATCCTGAAAAATACCTTGCCAATAATTAAGGCTATAACTTACGATTACTTTTTTACCACAGTCAAATTTTACTTCATTATAGGGTTGACTACCTAAGTGCTTGATATACACAATGGCTTTTTCTTCTAGTAGGTTTAATACTCTGGTGTTTCTAATAATAGGCGTGTACATACTTTTATTTTTGGGTTACTTTTATGCAAAAATTACTTTGCACTTAAATAGGTTAATGCTGCTGCATACAGTTTGACGTTACAAAAGTAATATTATACTATGACTAAGTAAATAAGGGGAAACCCTTGATTTAAGCCTAATGACAGATTTTTAAAACAGATAATCTTACCCATACCTATTGCATAAATCCAGCCTTAAAATCTCCCTACTCGGTTTATTTTATTACTTTCGTGGCATAATTCTATATTTTGTATAACATGACTATTCTTATATTAAATGCGTTGCTTGTCAACGAAGGGAAAATCGAACCGCGTGATGTATTCATTAAAGACGGTATTATAGAACAAATTGGCGCTGATTTATCTACACTAAAAGCCAATAGAATTATTGATGCCACAGGCAAATATCTGATGCCGGGTGTGATTGATGATCAGGTACATTTTCGTGAGCCGGGGCTTACTCATAAAGCTAATATTTATACCGAAGCCAAAGCGGCAGTAGCCGGAGGTACAACCAGTTTTATGGAAATGCCCAATACGGTTCCGAATGCGCTTACGCAAGACCTACTGGCAGATAAATATCAGATAGCAGCCGATAGCTCTCTGGCCAATTACTCATTTTACATGGGTACATCTAATGATAATTATGATGAAGTAATGCGCACCGACATACAGAATGTGTGTGGCCTGAAAATATTTATGGGTAGCTCAACGGGCAATATGTTGGTAGATGACGAACACGTGTTGTCGAAAGTCTTTGCCAATTTCCCTGCATTAATTGCTACCCATTGCGAAGACGAAGCAACAGTAAAAGCGAATCTGGAGAAGTATAAAGAATTGTATGGTGATAATCCGCCGTACGATGTTCACGCCATCATCAGAAACGAAGAGGCTTGCTACAAGTCGTCATCAATGGCTGTCGAACTAGCTAAAAAACACAAAACCCGCCTGCATATTCTACATATTTCAAGCAGCGAAGAAATACCTCTGTTTGCCAAAGGGCCAATTGCTGACAAACATATTACGTCTGAAGTATGCGTGCACCATTTATGGTTTGATGCCGAAGACTATAAGCGTTTGGGTAATCAGATAAAATGTAACCCTGCTATTAAACATGGGCATAAAGAAAAGCTTCTGCAAGCCTTGCTCGACGACCATTTTGATGTAATTGCTACTGACCACGCTCCGCATACATGGGACGAAAAACAACAATCTTACTGGCAGGCACCATCGGGCCTACCATTGGTACAACACTCATTGAATGTGATGCTTGAGTTTTATAAACAAGGCAAAATATCTCTCGAAAAAATTGTACAGAAAATGTCGCACGCTGTGGCAGATTGTTTTCAGATTGAACGCCGTGGATACATAAGAGAAGGCTATTGGGCTGATTTAACCTTAGTCGACCTAAACAGCACTACTTTAGTTGAGAAAAGCGGGCTATACAGCAAATGCGGTTGGTCACCTTTTGAGGGTACAGAGTTTCAGTCGAAAGTTACGCATACGATTGTGTCGGGCAATATTGTTTTTGCCAATGGCAAGTTTGATGAAAGCAAAAAAGGCCAGCGTTTAAAGTTTGCTCGTTAAGGTGTTTTAAGCCATTAACGCAATGTTAACACTTTTATGAACGGGAATTTGTAACATTTGGAAGATATAAAGCGTTAATCTTCCCAAACACAACGTTCATTTCTAAACATAAAAGAAACCAACAATGAAAAGATTACTTTTTGCCTTTCTCTTATTAGGCTACACATTCACAATTAACGCGCAAGACAACATGGCAAAAGACCCTGTTAAGAAAATTGAAGTAACGGGTTCGTCAGAAATGGAAATTGTACCTGACGAAATTTACTTTGCGATTTCGCTCAAAGAGTATTTTAAAGATGAGAAAAATCAAAAAGATAAAGTAACAATTGATGTGCTGGAGAAACAATTGATTTCGGCTATTATAAAAGCCGGATTTCCTAGAGAGAATCTGACTATCAAGGCAATATCAGGTTACAGAAACTGGACAGGGAAGAAAAAACCACAGTTTTTTCTGGAAAGCAAACGCTATATTCTAAAAATGAATAACCTTTATAAATCTGATGTGATTCTTGATGCAGTAGACGACAAAGGCATTGAATATGTAAATATCGACCATGTTGACCATTCGCAAATCAAAGAATTCAGAAAAGAGATAAAGATAAAAGCTTTGCAGGCAGCCAAAGAAAAAGCTACTTATCTGCTAGAGTCTATCAACGAAAAAGTGGGTGATGTGCTTACAATTGAAGAGTTAGACGACCAATTCTACTCGCCACAGCCTATGATGGCTAACATGCGAATGATGGCAGCCGGAGCCGACGCAGCTCCAATGGAAGACAGCAACCTTGAATACCAGAAAATAAAACTGAGCTATAAAATGAAAGCAGCTTTTAAGATAAAATAGAAAAGCGTAGGGTGTCTGAAAAATCAGACACCCTCTTTTTTTAATCTTTAAACTGACTTCCCTGAAAATAAATAATGTCTCTTAAAGCAACTATACAAATACGGTTCAGACGCTCATTAATGAGGTATATCTGGGTATAAAATTTATTAAAGTTTTCTCCCATAAAAAAGCCTCTACCACTCTTTTGCAGGTCTTCGTTTAGTAAATATTTCTGAAAAGAATCTCCGATTTCTAAATCTAGTATTTTTGTCGGAACCGCTAAGTTATCTACCTCTGTCAATGCATTTGTTATTTCTACATACAAATCATCAAGCGAGTCTTCTGCTGGCTTAATTTTGTATTCGTCTAATGGGGCATTTTCTCTTACATAACTAAGTATTTGTTCTATTCTGGCACAGGTAGCATCTGAGGCATTCAGTTTGCTCATAAGAGCATTATATAGCTTTAGCTTATTTGTAAACTCCTCTTCTACCCCATTTCTTTGGGCTTGCTGAAACCCTATCGATAATCCTTTGTTTTCCAGAATAGTAATCTCTTCTTTCTGTTTTTCTATCTCTTTGTTTAATTGGTCAAAAATAGATTCGGCTGCTTCTTTCTCATATTTTTCACCATCAAAATCAAATGTTTTTGTAGGAATCTGTCCGTTTTTTATAGCTTCTAGTATGCGGCTATCTTCCAGATTCTGATAGTAGCTATCTAATAGTTTTCTGTTCTCTTCATTAAAAACATCGTTTAATGTTAGTTCACCAGCATCATTCGGTAGTGTATCTAAGTTAACATCGAACAAGAAACGGCCATCGTAAAAATGTTTAAATATCTCAGGGTATTTATATTGCTCACGTCTTTCGTCGATGCTGTTGATAAAAGTTGCTTTATTGATAAATTCAGTTGGTTTTTCAGTATTTTCCTGCACATCTTTATACAATTGGGCTGTTAACTCTTTTTGTATTTTTTCAGGATTACTAAACAGCAACCAAGGCGAAGTCTCGTTTATTTCGGCTTGTACGAGCACAGTATTAATATTCGCTTCTCTGTCTGATTGCTCGGGATGAGACGACCATTGGTCTTTAAAATAGACCCTATTTTTAGGTGCGGTCATCTGCATATAATGGTCGGTAAGCACGGGCAGTTCTTTTTGAGAGTCCAACTCTTTTTCTTTCACCATGTAGCCAATCATAGCCGACTGTTTTTCGTAGATATTATCGGTGCGCTTTTGTTTTTCTATCAAAAAATTCAGTTGGTCTATTACTCTGTTATAAGCTTCGCCACCAAAGCCAATTCTTCGCAAAGCAGAAATAGAAGCCGCATTGCCGGCAGCACTAACGGCTATCAAATCGGCATTGTATTCCATCTCGCGCGAAAGCCCCATGTAGCGGATATTGATTAGCTCGTAGGCTTTTCTTAATAAAGACCGAACGCCATTTACCATAAAGCGGGTAATACCGGCAAATATACTGAATAGGCCACCGCTGGCAATCCATTGGTCTAATAGCTTATCCCAGCTATCGTATTCATACACCATATTATAAATAGCTCGGTTTACGGTATATACATAGCTACCTATTTTCATGCTCCGCTGCGAAAAATGCCCGAATTCGTGGGCGAGCACAGCTTTAAACTCACTCATGTTTAATGAATTAACAAGCCCTAAGCCTATTTCAAGATTTTTACGAACCGGAAAAAACATACTCCAGAAACTGGAATTATAAAAAACTGCCGCATTTACATTGGGCACAATAAACACCTTTTTAGGCGAAGGAGACTTTACTTCTTTAACCAATTGATTGATGAACTCAAAAAGCTGTGGGTGTTCTTCTTTGGTAATTTCTGCACGATTGTCGTTACTATCTTTCTGTACCGAAAAAATGAATTTGAGTAAAAAAGCCAGAAACATAAGCCCCAGACACATAACACCGCAGCCAATAACAAGTGTCAACCAGCCAAAGCCCAGGCTTAAAATACCAATGCCTAACAGAATACACAAATAAAGCAGGCCAAAGGCTACTGTAACAAGTGCCAGATAGGTGATAAAGAAGACAACAATAGCAAGTAGTACATTTTTTACATTTCTGGCAAAACTTTTTGATGGGTTTAAAAACGAATAATCTACAATTTTAGGTTGGGGCGGGTAAAGGTTAGTCATAAAAGCATTCACTAATTTAGTTTCGCTTAAAAATAGCAAATTATAGACCACTTATATAATTATTAGACGAAAATATAATACAAAACGCCTATTTTGAGCAAAATTCAAAATAGGCGTTTTGTGTAAACTTAAAATAAAGACTTAATTTTTATTAGTCAATTCCCATTGCACGTTTATCAAGGTGCTCGTCAAGATTCAGGCGGTCGATGCCCTTATCTAACCAGTCTGGTGCAGGTTTGCCTTTTAGGTGATAATCGAAGAACTCCATCATACGTATTGCATAGTCCTTACGGTTAGGTAGCTTTACTAAGCCGTGATTTTCGCCTTTGTACTGTATCAATACCACAGGTTTTTTCAAACGGCGAAGCGCATTATAGTACTCAATACCTTGTGTAAAGTCTACGGCGCCATCGGCATCATTATGCAATAGCAATAAAGGTGTATTCACTTTTTTTACATGATACAAAGGAGAGTTGCGGTTGTATGCCTCCCAGTTTTCCCAAGGAGGTAACAAACGGCCCTGCGAAGCTTCGAAAATAGCCCCATTAGAAGTACCTGTGTTTTTATAAATAAGGTTATACATCGAAATCATGTCTGTCAGTGGTGCGCCTGCTGCGGCTGCCTTAAACATATTGGTTTGCGTAATCAGGAAGCTGGTCTGATATCCACCCCAGCTATGGCCATGAATACCGATTTTGGTTTCATCAATTACTCCCGTTTTAATAGCAGCCTTTACACCCGGAATCACACACCATACGGCCGACATACCAGGGTCGTTAAGTTTATACACAATATCCGGAATAAACACGGCGTAGCCATTAGAGGTATATACGCTCGGATTCCAGCCACCACCCGGGTACGACGGATTGGCGAAGTTATTGAGCGTTTGCGATAGTTTTTCGTAATAATAAACTATGGTTGGATATTTCTTGCCAGCTTCGTAGCCTGCCGGTAAAAATAACGCGCCTTGTAGTTTTTCACCTTTATCGCTCTTGTAATCAATTAATCTTACCGAGGGCGACCATGCATATTTTTCTAAAGATGGCGTATTCTGGCTAATCTGTTGCCCGTTTTCTAAACTAGCAGAAGTTGACAAATAATACTCAGGCGATTTTTTAAATGTCTGGCGGCTAAATACATAGGCATTCGCATTTTTAGCTTTGGTAAGCCCCCCTATCGAAGCATCTTCCCACAACAGCTCTTTTACCTGACCGTTATCTAATGCAACAAGGCCACTTTTCTTTGTCCACTCACCATATATTTTAAAATACTGTGTTTTAGCTAAATCGATACCTTTTTCTTCAGGGTCTAGCACAAAGCGGTTTTGGTAGCGAATTTGCTCAGTTTTTCCATTTTTAGTCAGGTTTTGTGGTGCCGCAGAAGCATCGGCTGATAATTTCCAGATATTCCAGCCATCGCTTACCAATACAAAACGGCTATCGCTTGTCCAACCAACAACATTATATGGAGGTTTACGTACATTGTGGTCGTCTTCTTGGTCAATAAACGAAGTACCCGCTTTATCTGAAATATTACGAGAAGTTTGGCCGCTCAAATCATACACAAACCAATTACCGTCTTTCCAATACAAAAACTTAGTGCCATCTGGCGCAACGTTAGGGTTCGCATAGAAATTAGGGCTGTAATGTTTCTCTATTACTTTGGTGCGTTTACCCGTTTTAAGGTCAGTTACATACACATCGGTATAGTTTTGTCCGTCAAGGTTATTGTCTAGCTCATAGTTAGTAATATCTTGGCCAATACCAAACAACTGCTTAGGGGCAATGTTCAGGTTTTTAACACTGCTATCGGCTAGTCTTAAAAACTTCTTACTATTTACATCATAATTGGCAATGAAACTAAAGTTCTTATCCTGCGTTTCTTGTACCTGCTGGCGCGACTGCAAGCGTTTATCCTGCCAATGCCAGATAGTCATATCAGGTTTTTCTTTGTCGGCCTCTGGTGCACCTGCTACCTTCTTGGTCGAGTCGGCTTTAACCTTCGCAATGGCTTTTGTTAAATCAGCAATGGTTTTAATGCTTGTATCGGCCTTGATTTTAGCTAGTTTTTCAGCATCCGATTCGCCTTTTTTAGTAGAATCTTTCTTAGCATCTGCTTTAGCAGTTTCTTTTTTAGCTGGTTCTAACTTTACAATCCCAAAAAACAACTGGCTCAGGTCTTCTGACCAATACGGTGTTCTGTTGGCACTAATGCTCATTCCCTTCGGAAAAGCCACAGAGTCTTTCTTTGGCTCATAGCTTACCAGTTCAGGCACAGCACTAAAGTTTTTCACACCCAGCACGCTGTTAAGGTCAGTTTTATATTTTTCATCTTTTATGCCTTTCAATAAAGCCAAACCGTCGCCTTTTTCTGTCCAGTTCAACGACTTATAAGTAGCCTTGTCGTTATCCAGAATCATCACAACGTTGCTTGTCATATTGCGCACCCATATACCATTTCCGGCTTTTTCGGCAGCATCTACTGTTAATGCTAACCAATCGCCCTTTTTATTGAATGCATACTCTGAAATATTACCAAGGTTCTGGGTTTTAGCCGATGCCAAATCGAACAATAATAAATCGGAGCCTTTAGGGCTATCAGCATTAGGGCCGCTTGGTGTGTTAGTCGGGGTCAGGTGCAAAGCTAGTACAGAAGACTGCTCACCATTAAAAGCAAAAGATTTTACTCTTTCAAATTCGGTTTTCTTTTTGGTTGAAAGGTTTACAAGAAACACTTTGTCGGTCAATGGCTTAGCCGCAGGGCCTTTTGGTGCAGATTTTTTATCTTTTTCTTTTGGATAAACTTTAAATGCAATCCATTGAGAATCGTCAGAGAAATTAAAAGCAAAAAAAGTACCCGAGCCTACGGGATATTTGATTTTGGTAGTATCGCTGGTTTTTCTGATAATTAATTCGGCATCGCCTTCATTGGGGTTCAAAACATAAGCAAACCACGAGCCATCGGGCGATAATTGTGTGCCACCAAAAGCCGGAATAGCTTTCCAGGTTCCTACGTCTTTCCAGGTAAGTGGCGGTTTAGGTTTATCTTGTGCCAATGCAAAGAGCGAGCAGAGTAGTAAATAGGTGATGAAGTATTTTTTCATTGTTGAATGAGGTATTAGTGAGAATTGATAAGGGTCTGTTCAATCTTTAATATTTTTCTTTCTACATCAACAGCCCAAAGCTGTCTTTTGCAGGTATAATTATAAATTTAAACAGGCTTTAAATTTATAATTAAAAGTTTTAAAACCGAAAGAAAACGGCATTTATCACATTTTCTGTTTAAAACTAAGGGAATTGCAAAGACTTATTTTATTCTTGTTTTTCCCATAAAATCTCTTTGAAAACTGTATATAATTATGTTTTTTTCTAAGTTTCAAATAAATATTAGTAAAATCTAAATCATTCTTGAAAAACATCAAAAACTTGTTTTAATTTGCCCAAAACTTTTTACAATTAAAATCATTCGGATAGTCATGCTACAAAATCTTAAACTAGATGCAACGGCAGAGAAGAATATCAAAACTTGGCTTAAAGGCAAGTATGATGAGGAAACCAAAACTGCAATTCAGAAACTCATTGATGACAATAACGCAACCCAATTGACCGATTCGTTCTATAAGAATCTGGAATTTGGCACAGGTGGTATGCGTGGCGAAATTGGTGTAGGTTCTAACCGCATGAACAAATATACTGTTGGAGCAGCCACACAAGGTTTAGCAAACTATCTTAACAAAGCGTTTCCTGACCAGGAAATTAAAGTAGCCATTGCGCACGACAGCCGCAATTTCTCGCCTGAATTTGCCCGTGTAGCGGCCGATATTCTTTCTGCCAACGGCATTACTGTTTATTTATATAAAGAACTGCGCCCTACGCCGCAGTTGTCTTTCACGGTGCGCCAGTTGGGTTGCCAGAGTGGTATTGTTATTACGGCTTCGCATAACCCAAGAGAATACAACGGATACAAAGTATATTGGGTTGATGGCTCGCAGGTAGTGGCCCCGCACGATAAAAATATTGTAGCAGAGGTAAATGCTATCACAAATGTAAAAGACATTAAGTTTAAAGGCGTAAAGAAACGCATAAAAATGATTGGCGAGGTGCTTGACAAAGCCTATCTGAAAGCCGTGAAAAGCATCTGCGTAAACCCACGTATGATCAAGCGCCAGTCAGACCTAAGCATCGTTTTCTCTTCTATACATGGAACGGGTATCACAATGGTACCTAAGGCTCTGGCACAATTGGGCTTTACCAATGTAAATATTGTAGAAGAACAAGCCACGCCTGATGGCAACTTCCCGACGGTGGTATATCCGAATCCTGAGGAAAAAGAAGCCATGAGCATGGCGCTGCAAAAAGCAAAAGCTATAAATGCAGACCTTGTAATTGCTACCGACCCCGATGCCGACCGTGTAGGTATGGCCGTAAAAGACCCTAAAGGCGAATGGCAATTGCTCAATGGAAATCAGGCGGCAAGTTTGATTATCTATTACTTGCTGAAAGCATGGAAAAAAGCTAAAAAATTAACAGGAAATGAGTTTGTAGCTAAAACCATTGTAACAACCGACCTGATTGATGAAATGGCAGCCAAAGCAGGTGTAAATTGTTACAATACGCTTACTGGCTTTAAATACATTGCGCAGGTTATCAGAGAGCTAGAAGGCGAACAAACCTTTATTGGTGGTGGCGAAGAAAGCTATGGCTACCTGATTGGTGATAAAGTGCGAGACAAAGATGCTATTGCAAGTTGCGCCATGATTGCCGAACTTACGGCTTTTGCTAAAGACCAAGGCATTAGCCTGTTTGATTTCCTGGCTGAAATGTATCAGAAAAATGGTTTCTACTACGAAGGACTTATCTCTCTAACCAAAAAAGGTAAAACCGGAGCAGAAGAGATTCAACAAATGATGCTTGATTTCAGAGCGAATCCACCAAAGAGCCTGGCGGGGTCGAAAGTTATTCGTATGGACGACTATAAATCGTTGAAAAGCACAGATTTGAAAACCGGTGAAGCCACAGAAATTCCATCGGGCAAAATGGGTATTGAATCATCAAACGTGCTACAATTCTTCACAGCCGATGGCACCAAGTTTACTTGTCGTCCATCGGGCACCGAGCCTAAGATTAAATTCTATGTAGGCGTAAGAGCCAAATTGAAGAAGAAAGATGAGTTTGATGCTACTTTAGAAGCATTAAAAGAAAAAGTAAAAACTATTCAGCTAGAACTGAATCTTGTATAATACTCATTGGAGCGTCTGGTTAATCCGGGCGCTCTTTTTTTATTCTGTTGTTAATTCTCTTTCTTTCGGGCATTTCTTTTCTTCTTTCTTTAGCAAGCGGTAGCTTTTGGTACATAAATTGCTGCAATAAATACCATAAAGAACTGCTAAAAAGCGAGTATCGCTTTTGCTAGTCTTGATTTAAAACTGTATTTTTACAGCAGAAGGTTAATCTATTCTTATCTACCTATTTTCCTAATGCCAAAACCAATTTTAATAATTGTTTTGATGTTTCTGTTCGTAACTCATGCTGTGCACAGCCAGACAACGAACACACCTCAAAAGAAAAGCAACTTCAAGGCTAAAATTACTCGTGTTGAAATAGCAGGGCGTGATATGCCATTTCAGGAAAACTACCACGTTGATTATGATAACAATATTCTGGAGTTTGAATTCATGGGCGTGCCTGCTCAGAATAATCTCTCTTACAAATATCGTATCATTGAAAACAGTTTTGAGGGAGCCAAGCCTTCTGAATGGTTTTACACAGCTAAAACATCGGTAAAGGTCGATAGCCTCAAACCTGCGGTTTATCATTTTGAGCTTGTAGCCCTTGATGCCGCCAAAAACGAAAGCCAACCCGCCATAGTTGAGTTTAAGATAGAGTATCCGTGGTGGCGTTCATGGTGGTTTTGGGGGTCTTGCTTTGTTACATTATTTGGTTTGTTTTATGGAAGAGAGCGTTTCCTGAAGTTCTGGTCTGACGAAGAGCAGCGGCATCACCGCCAGGTTACTGAGCTTGAATTACGGACTTTACAATTACAGATGAATCCTCACTTTGTATTCAATGCGCTAAACGCCGTACAAAGTTTCATTCTGAATAGAGACACTATCTCGGCCAATAACTATTTATCAAAATTTGCCAATCTTATTAGGCTCTTTTTAGATTCGTCGCGTAGTAAATACATTACCCTTGCCGACGAGATAAAACTGTTGAGCCTTTATATAGAGATTGAAATGTTGCGTTTTGAAAACAAATTTGAGTTTCATCTGAATGTAGCACCTGATATAAATCGTTTTATTGAAATACCAACCATGATTCTGCAACCTTTTATTGAGAACGCTATTAATCATGGTTTACGTTATAAAGAAACCAAAGGAAATTTATATATGAGTTTCTTCAACCAAGGCAAATATCTTGTATGCAGAATTGAAGACGATGGGGTTGGAAGAGAAAAGGCCAAACAGATTCAATCTAAATCAAGAAAAGGCTATAAATCGCAGGGGTTAAAGATTACCGAAGAACGCTTGCAAACCTTTAACTTAATTGCTGACGCCGACATCCATTTTCTAGTGGAAGACCGCCTGAAACCACCTTATGAACCCGGAGCAGATATTGGCACAACAATTGAAATTAAATTTCCAAAATTTGGTTAATATGGAATGTTTTTTTTCTTTTGTAATGCTTAAAAATATACCTCTCCCTATACATATAAATTACTAGCGGTTAATATTCGGATGGCTATTGGTATTGTTCCTTTGGCTTATACCAATGTTATTGATAATACAGTAAACTTGTAAACAAAACCTTTTATGTATAAGGCTATTATAGTTGATGACGAAAATCGAAGTGTTGAAACCCTAAGCAGTATCATTTACCTGTTCTGTTCGTCAGAAATAGAGGTAGTTGGTACCGCTAATTCAATACAAGAAGCGTATCAGCTTATCCAGGAGAAATCGCCAGATGTTGTTTTTTTAGATGTGGAGATGCCTCACGGCAGCGGTTTTGACCTATTGGAGAAATTTACAAACCCAAAATTTGAAGTCATTTTTACTACCGGATTCGACCACTACGCCGTTACGGCTATCAAATTCAGTGCTTTAGATTATCTGTTAAAACCCATAAATATCGAAGAGCTTAAGCAAGCCATTGCTAAAGCTAAAGAGCGCATTGAAAAGAAAAACAGCCAACAGAATTTCGACCACCTGATACAGAACCTGCGGAACCCTCGAGACAAATCAAATAAAATACCATTACCGATTCTGAATGGCTTTCAGTTTGTGCCTGTTAATAATATCATTTATTGCGAGGCCGACGAAGACTATACACATATTTATCTGAACGATAATTCGAAAATAACGGTCTCTAAGAGTATCAAAGATTTTGAAGACTTATTGGCCAATTACGATTTCTTCCGTATACATCACTCTTTCCTTGTCAACCGTGACTACATCAAGAGATATACTAAGGGAGAAGGAGGAACAATCACTACCGAGCAGGGCACCGAGCTACCTGTGTCACGTCGTCGTAAATCTGAGTTTCTTGAGTGGCTGAGCAATATTTAAGGTTTCCCAATATTTTTTTCATTATTAACTCAGATATTTAAGCGAAAATATTTATTCAGGCGCATTATGTTGATTGACCTTAAACCTATTCTATAAACTTATGACATCTCTTGGCTGTATAGCTATTAAAGTTGCAGATATTTCTATTGATATTGAGAAATTTACTGAGTTAGTATTTGACACTTTTGCTGATGAAGCCACCGGTTATCCTGACACTAGGCAAGATCAGCATTTTTGTATTGTCAAAACAAAAGATAATTTTATCTGGTTTGAAAGCTCTTGGGTTACCGATGAAATATTTTATAACGGACAAACCGAAAGGCTTAATCGTATCTATGAGTTTTTCAATAAACCTGCTTTTATGATTGCTCTAAATGAATATGATTCAGGCGGAACTTATGGTTATGTGATTATTGAAAATGGTCAAATAATCAGAAAAAGACGTACTATTTGTTATGACACAACTATTGATGAAGGAGAGCCACTTCCTTTAGAAAAAGATTGGCTTAGCGGCAAAAAGATTATTGCAGACTTTGATGAAGACGGCAATCTAGTAGAAATAGAAGGTAAAAAAACTGACGAAGAGATTGAAGACGAAGATTTAGTCAGAGCTGTGGTTAATCCGGTAACGAATGAAGTAGTAGAAGAAAATGAACTTACACAAATACTTCATAAAAAAGTCATGATACATTTCTTTGGATATACTATTTGGGATAGACTAGAATATGACTTTTATAAATGCTATACTTTAAGAATGATTTAAACTAAAGTAGCCTATTAAAAAAATACAAATTTTATTTGCAGCCTATCAAAAATTGGCACGCTTTTTATATAGAATTAGAGGTGTAGAAACAGTGGTTTTTACACCTTTTTTTTGGTAATTTCTGGTCAGATTTTTAATCCTGAAATGTATCCGCTTAATCAGTTTGTCTTGAAAATATCAAAATTAAACACTTAATTATGCAAAATGATTTTTTTGTATCACTCTTCTAACTTCGCTAAAAGTTCGATTATTTAGTATATTCTGCCACTTATCTAATTAATCCTGCCACTTACCGAATCGTTGTTGTAATAGTTATATGTCAAAATTAACTTGCTATAAAATTCAACAATTTTAAAGCTTTCCTTAGAATGAACAAGCTAATATACAAGACCCCGTTTAGTCCAGAAGGATTCACGGTTGTCCAAAATGTGGAAAGCCAAGCTACTGGAGCAAATATGTCCATGCGAGTTGCTGGCAAACGTAACATGGTTAAGCTCGGTGATATCTTATACTTGAAGAGCGCAAAAAATTATACAATTTTTAAGCTTGCTGATGGTAGAGAAATTATTAGTTCTAAAACGTTGAGAATCTTTGAAGAAGAATTAGATGAGATTGCTAACTTTGTGAGGCTTCACCGTTCTTACATCATTAATTTAGAACACGTAGACGATTTATATTTCAATTGTCGTGGAGGCGAAGTGCTCATACATGACGAGAAAATAATTATATCAAGAAGAAAAGCAGCTGAGTTTCGTCGGAAGTACCGAAAATTCTTACGCACAACGGGCCAGAATGTAACTTCTACAATAAAATTAAAGACATCTATCCGAATGTCATAAAAACATTCAAAATATTATTTTTTACTTTTTGGGTTACGATAATAAAGTGCTGGTTTAATCTGGCACTTTATTTTTTTGTGGTATTTCTAAACTTATTTTCTTCTTAAATCTTTCACCTAAAAGCCTTACCTTAGCAGGAGAGTACATGAAGATTTCCATCAGGAATTGCCGAATTTTGTAATCGAAAAACAGATTTACAGCAACAAAATTTTATATAAAAGCATGGAAAATACCCTAACATTCAAACATGTTAGCTACCTATGGGACGACAACAAAGCCGCCGAATTAGCCAATAACGAAGTTGATTTATTCATTTATCGCTCTAATCTATTAGGAGCCGATTTACGACTAACCAACTATGCAGGGGGTAATACTTCTTGCAAAATAATGGAAACAGACCCACTAAGCGGCGAACAAGTAGAAGTTATGTGGGTAAAAGGCTCTGGTGGCGACATTGGCACACTTACTAAAAAAGGCTGCGCCAATCTTTATGTAGACCGCCTGCACTCGCTGAAAAAACGTTACCGTGGTTTAGCATTAGAAGACGAAATGGTGGGTTTGTTTGACCACTGCCTTTTCGACCCTAAATGTGCAACCCCTTCTATTGATACGCCTTTGCATGGCTTATTGCCATTTAAACATATTGACCACCTTCACCCTGATGCTTTAATTGCTATTGCTGCCAGCAAAGATGGCGAGCAGATTATGAAAGAAATATGGAGAGATACCATTGCGTGGTTACCTTGGCAACGCCCTGGTTTTGACCTTGGCTTGAAACTAGAGAATACCATCAAAGAAAATCCGAATCTGAGAGGTGTTATTTTAGGTGGGCATGGACTCTTTACATGGGGAGATACATCTTACGAATCATATATTAATACGCTTGAAGTCATTGAAATGGCTTCGGTATATCTTGAGCAGCATTACGGTAAAAAAAGCCCAGTATTTGGTGGAGCCAAAATAGAATCGAAACCAGAGGCAGATAGAAAAACAGCCGCGGCTGAGGTAATGCCTACGTTGAGAGGGCTGGCATCGAGCTACAGAAGAATGGTAGGCCATTTTACTGACGATGCCCGCGTGCTTGAATTTGTAAACTCAAACGACCTTGAGAGACTAGCACAAAAAGGCACAAGCTGCCCCGACCACTTCTTGCGTACTAAAATCCGTCCATTGGTATTAAAAGGCACTGATAAGGCCGAAATAGAAGCACAATTTGAGGCTTACAGAGCCGATTATACAGCTTATTACGAACGCTGCAAGCATCCTGATAGCCCTGCTATCAGAGACACCAATCCGGTTGTGATTTTGTATCCGGGTGTGGGTATGTTCTCTTTTGCCAAAGACAAACAAACGGCTCGTGTAGCGGCAGAGTTTTATACCAATGCTATTAATGTAATGAAAGGCGCTGAGGCAATCTCGGAATACGTAGGTCTGAGCGAGCAAGAAGCCTTCAATATTGAGTACTGGCTGTTAGAAGAAGCTAAATTGCAACGTATGCCTAAGCCTAAGTCGTTATCAGGCAAGATAGCTTTCGTAACAGGTGGAACAGGCGGTATCGGGAAAGCGATTTGTGAAGAACTATTAAAAGAAGGCGCATGTATTGTAGCTGCCGACCGTGATTTACTAGAGGATACGCAAACCGAGTTGCGTAAAAAATATGGTAAAGACGTAGTGCTTACCGTAAAAATTGATGTAACAAATCCTGAACCCATCGCCGAAGCCCTCAAACAGGCAGTATTAAAATTTGGTGGGGTTGATATTGTGGTAAACTGTGCAGGTTTATCAATCTCTAAACCGCTTGAAGACCATACACTTGCCGATTGGAATATCTTACAAGATGTACTGGTAAAAGGCCAGTTCCTGGTATCACAAGAGGCCGTGAAGATTATGCGCAAACAGGCTTTAGATGGAGATATTGTGAATATTGCCAGCAAAAACGCCTTATTTGCAGGCCCTAACAATGTAGGTTATGGCACAGCTAAAGCTGCGCAAGCCCACATGAGCCGCTTATTGGCTGCCGAGCTTGGTAAAGACAAAATACGTGTAAATACTGTAAACCCTGATGCCGTATTACGTGGTAGCAAAATATGGGAAGGCGAATGGGCCGAAGGACGTGCCAAAGCTTATGGTATTAAAGTAGAAGAGCTTCCTAAAATGTATGCCGCTCGTACGCTACTAAACGAAGAAATATTAACTGAAGATATTGCCAAAGCTGTAAGAGTATTTGTAGACGGCAGCTTATCAAAATCGACTGGAAACATTCTGAATGTAGATGGTGGTGTGGCTGTTGCTTTTGTGAGGTAATTTTAACCCCACCCTTGCTCCCTCCACAACTTTGAGGAGGGAGTAAGGAATTTATTTAAAATTATTCGGAAAATGTATAAACTACAACTCAATCCCAATGACAAAACCCCGAAGTACAAGCAAATTGTACGGTCTATTGTTGCGGATATAGAGCGAATGGTTTTAAAGAAAAATGAGCAATTGCCATCTATCAGCGAGTTAAGCGAGGAGTATTATCTGGCACGTGATACGGTAGAAAAAGCCTATCGTGAACTGAAAGAACAAGGCTTTATTACATCTGTGCAGGGCAAAGGTTTTTATGTAAATGGCAAAGAGCACAGCAAAATGAGAATCTTGTTGATTTTTAATAAGCTGAGTTCTTACAAAAAAATCATTTACTATGCATTTCTGAAAGTACTCGGCGAAAAGGCAACGGTCGATTTACAGATACACCATTATAATGCCCGTATTTTTGAGGAAATCATAGAAAAAAACCTCGGCAAGTATAATTACTATGTTATCATGCCGCATTTTTTTCCTGAAGTAGACAAAACGCTGGCTTTGAAAACCATAGAGAAAATTCCGGCAGACGAGCTCGTTTTTCTGGATAAAGACCTACCCGAATACGCCAATCCCATCTTAAGTGTATATCAGGATTTTGAGAACGACATTTTCGATGCGTTAGAATCAGCACACGATTTACTCGAAAAATACCAGCGTTTGGTACTGATTTTTCCGAGCGATGGTAATTACCCTAAGGAAATCGTAAAAGGCTTCCGTTTCTTCTGTATCAATTCTCAGAAAGAATATATCATTAAAGAAAATGCCTTTGATGAAATCCCTCAGCCTAAAACCGCTTATGTAGTGGTAGAAGAAACCGATTTGGCCGAATTAATCAAGAAAACCAGGCAAACTAATTATACAATAGGTGAAGATATAGGCATTGTTTCATTCAATGAAACTACGCTGAAAGAATTACTGGAAATAACAGTAATAACCACCGATTTTGAAACGATGGGCCGAACGGCCGCCGCTTTATTGCTCGATAAAAAACAGATTAAAGTAAAAAATCCGTTTTATATCATCAGGCGAAAAAGCCTCTAAGAAGATTCAATCAAAACCTCTATAAACATGCTTACTAAAGATATTATTCAAGACCATAACAAGACCTTAGAAGCCGACCACCAGTTTAAACTTGCTTATATAACCGAGCTACTCGACCGTAAAGGTATCGATGCCCAAAACATCATCGAAAAAATCAAGGCATTTCAAGTGGCTATTCCAAGCTGGGCTTTGGGCACAGGTGGTACTCGTTTCGGACGTTTCCCGAATGGTGGCGAGCCTCGTAATCTGGAAGAAAAAATTGAAGATGTAGGCTTGATTCACCAGTTGAATGGCTCGTCTAACTCTATCTCTTTGCATATTCCTTGGGATATTCCGTCTGATGCCAATGCTGTTAAGCAGTTGTTGAAAGAACATAGTCTTACCATTGACTCTGTTAATTCAAATACTTTCCAAGACCAGAAAGACCAATCTTATTCTTATAAATTCGGGTCATTATCACATACCCAAACCAATAGCCGCAATCTGGCTATCGACCATAACATTGCCTGTATTGAATACGGCAAACAATTAGATTCAAAAGTATTAACCGTATGGCTGGCCGATGGTTCTAATTTCCCTGGTCAACAGCATTTCCGTAAGGCGTATCAGCGCACAGCCGATGCCCTAAGCAATATTTATGCAGCCATGCCATCTGACTGGACAATGCTGATTGAATACAAGCCTTACGAGCCGTTTTTCTACTCAATGGTTATTCCTGATTGGGGAACTTCTTATTCGCTTTGCCAACAAATTGGTAAAAATGCACAGGTATTGGTCGATTTAGGCCATCATTTACCAAATACTAATATCGAGCAAATAGTTGGTCGTTTGATGCACTTTGGCCGTTTGGGTGGTTTCCATTTTAATGGCTCTATGTATGGCGATGATGACCTAACAACCGGAAGCATCAAGCCTTATCAATTTTTCTTAATCTTCAATGAATTGGTTGATGGTATGCAAGACCCTAACGTGAAAAATCCACCACTAGCATGGATGATTGACGCTAGCCACAACACAAAAGACCCTATTGAAGACCTTTTACAATCAGTAAATGCGATTCTGGCTACTTATGCCAAAGCTTTATTGGTAGATAGATTTGCCCTGAGCGATGCACAAGAGAATAACGATGTGCTAAGAGCCGAGGAGTTACTGAGAGATACATTCTTTACCGATGTGCGGGCACTGGTTGCCGAGGCAAGCCGCCAGGTAGGTGGTGCGCTTGACCCCGTTGCAACTTTCCGCAAAGTCAATATACGTGAAAACCTGATTAATAAAAGAGGCAAATTTAGCGTAGCTACCGGTCTATAAATTCTTTATCCGAACTTTTAATGCAAAATACTCATCAAGTCTTGTCTTTCTTTGCAAAACTTGATGTTATTTTGCATTGATAGTAATTACCCATACACCCATCTATTCTATAATGAAAAAAATCCTGACTATTGTTCTTCTGTTCTCTTTTCCGATTCTGAGTTTTTCACAAGAAGTAGACCCTAAAGAATGGAAACAACTTTTTAATGGCAAAAACCTTGACGGCTGGCGTGTCAAAATCCGTAATTATGCTTTAGATGATAATTTCGGCAAAACATTCAGAGTAGAAGATGGCCTTATGAAGGTTCGTTATGATGCCTACAAATCTTTTAACGAGCAATTCGGACATATTTTCTACAAAGACAAATACTCTTACTACCGCATTGCGGTTGAATACCGTTTTGTAGGTGACCAGGCTACTGATGGCCCCGGATGGGCAACTCGCAACAGTGGTATCATGATTCATGGGCAGTCGCCTGAATCAATGGGTAAAGACCAGGATTTTCCTATTTCAATAGAAGTACAATTACTTGGTGGTTTAGACAAAGGCAAACGCACAACGTGTAATCTTTGTACACCGGGTACGAATGTGTTTTACCAGGATAAACTTGATAAACGCCATTGTATTAACTCAACTTCACAAACCTACAACGGCGACCAATGGGTACGTGCCGAAGTATTGGTTTTAGGCGACTCGCTTATCCGTCACTTTATCAACGGCGAGCAAGTTTTAGAATATACAAAAACACAAACTGGTGGTGGTAACGTAAGCGGCCACGATGAAAACCTGTTGGTAGAGGGTAAACCTTTGTCAGAAGGTACAATTTCTCTACAAAGCGAAAGCCACCCTGTTGATTTCCGCAAAGTTGAGTTATTAAACCTTTGTGGTTGCACCGACCCTAAAGCCAGTAATTATAAATCTTATTACGTAAAGTCTGACAACAAGACTTGTGTGTATAAGAAAAAAAGAAAGAAATAGTTTTTTAAAACATGAAAGTAGCCCTGTTTATTCCTTGTTACGTCGACCAGTTTTACCCTAATGTGGGCATCAATACCCTGCAATTATTAGAAAAAATAGGTGTAGACGTACACTATCCCATGCAGCAAACCTGTTGTGGGCAACCTATGGCAAATAGCGGCTGTGAAGATGATTCTAAAGAAGTGTATCATCATTTTGTTGATACCTTTGCCGACTACGACTACATAGTTACGCCTTCGGGTAGCTGTACATATCATGTAAAGAAACATTACAATATAATTGAGCAAACCCCTGCCGTAGAGAAAGTAAGAAAAGGTGTGTATGAATTGGTGGACTTTCTGGAGAATGTACTGAAAGTAAACGAAATACCTGTCGACTTCCCTCATAAAGTAGGTTTGCACCTGAGTTGCCACGGACAAAGAGGCTTACGCCACGCCAATGCCTCAGAAATAACCGGAGATAAAGGCGGGCAGATTCTGACCCTTTTGAAAAAACTTCGTGGCATTGAGATAACGCAATTGGAGCGTAACGACGAATGCTGCGGCTTTGGCGGCTCGTTTTGTGTGTCAGAAGAGGCCGTTTCGGCACGCATGGGGCAAGATAGAATAGCCGACCACGTGCGTAATGGCACCAAAGTGCTTACCGGAGGCGATATGTCTTGTCTGATGCACCTTGAAGGAATAGTAAAAAGGCAACAATTACCTATAAAAGTAATGCATATTGCAGAAATCTTGAACGGAAGTCAACCATGAATCACCCTGCACTAGCTGAAAAGTTTACCAAAAATGTTAACCGAACCACCTGGCACGATGAAACGCTATGGTTTGTGCGCCAGAAAAGAGACCGGGCTATTTATCCGATTCCTGAGTTTCAGGAATTGCGCCAATTGGCTTCTCAGATAAAAGACCATACGCTTAGTAATCTGGACAATTACCTGCTTGCGTTTGAAGAAAACGCCCGAAAAAACGGTGTAAAAGTTCATTGGGCTGCCGACGGTGAAGAACACAACAGGATTGTACTGGATATTATAAAAAATGCCCCTAACGTACAAGGCAAAAGTGGGCCGATAAAAATGGTAAAAAGTAAGTCGATGCTTACTGAAGAGTGCCACTTAAACCCGTTTTTACAAAAAAATGGCGTTGAGGTAGTTGATACCGATTTGGGCGAGCGCATTGTACAGTTCAGAAACGAGCCTCCGAGCCATATTGTAATGCCTGCCATACATCTCAAAAAAGAAGATGTAGGCGAGACTTTCCACGAGCATCTGGGAACGCCTAAGGGAGAAAAAGACCCACAGGCGCTTACCGAAGCTGCTCGCCAGCATTTAAGACAAAAATTCATAGAAGCCGATGTAGCCCTTACGGGTGTAAACTTTGCTATAGCCGAAACCGGAAGCGTTGTAGTATGCACCAACGAAGGCAATGCTGATTTAGGCGTAAATCTGGCCAAAGTGCACATTGCCTGCATGGGTATGGAAAAACTCATACCTAAAGTAGAGCATCTGTCGGTATTTGTTCGTTTGCTGGCACGTAGTGCTACGGGGCAGCCTGTTACTACTTATACCTCGCATTTCACAAAGCCCCCCGAAGGTAAAGAAATGCACATTGTAATAGTAGACAATGGCCGCACACAGCAATTAGGTCGCTCTGATTTCAGAAATTCTCTTAAATGTATTCGTTGTGGGGCTTGTATGAACACCTGTCCGGTATATCGCCGCAGTGGTGGACATAGCTACGACTTTACAGTTCCTGGCCCGATTGGCGCTATTCTTTCGCCTAATATTGATTTACATAAATACAGCAGTTTACCATTTGCCAGCACCTTGTGCGGCTCTTGCTCTGATGTTTGTCCGGTTAAAATAGATATTCATGTGCAGCTCTATAAATGGCGGCAGGTTGTTGGCAAAGAAAATGAGTTGCCGGCAGTGAAAAAATGGGGCATGAAAGGTCTTGCTAAAATGCTGGCTATGCCTAAAGTGTATGATTTAGGCGGTAAACTAGCCAGAGGAGCTTTGAGAGTACTGCCACACGGCATGACTCACGCAAAAAGCATGAACCCTTGGGCCAAAGCCCGTGAACTGCCTGATGCTCCGAAACAGAGCTTTAAAGAATGGTACAGTAAAAACAAAAAAAGCTAAGCCCTGAAAGCGTATGAGTAGCAGAGAAAAAATATTGGCTAGTGTAAAAGCCCATAAACCATCTTTTGTCGATTTACCGACTATTCCGGTTTTTGATGGCGATGCAAGCCTTGAACGATTCAAAACTGTATTACAAGGCATTGGCGGCCGAGCCATTGAGGTCGAAGGTAAATCAGCTTGTCAGGAGGTAATAGACACATATTATTCTGATTTAAAAAATGTTGCATCTAAGCTGGTTAAAGCAAGTATTGAAATAGATGCCAATACAGATAAATACATACTCGAAAAGATAGATCTAGCTGTAATAGAAGGCATAATTGGTGTAGCTGAAAACGGCACTATATGGGTACCTGAAAGCAATATGATTAACCGGGCCTTACCTTTTATTACGCAACATCTGGTTTTGGTGCTTGATAAAACAAATGTAGTAGCCAATATGCACGAAGCCTACAAGAAACTACCTACTGTGGGTAGTTATGGCGCATTTATAGCAGGTCCATCAAAAACGGCAGATATTGAACAATCGCTGGTAATTGGTGCGCATGGTGCCAGAAGCATGATGGTGATTTTGTATTGATAAATAACAAATAAACCAAAAA
This sequence comes from Emticicia soli, assembly GCF_037860775.1. NCBI lineage: Bacteria > Pseudomonadati > Bacteroidota > Cytophagia > Cytophagales > Leadbetterellaceae > Emticicia > Emticicia soli. The sequence continues at coordinate 285,904 of NZ_JBBEWC010000001.1, forward strand.
GAGAGACGCTTACCGGTGTCTCTCTTTTTGGTTTAAAAATGTCTCTACGGCCTATCAATCTTTAGGTTTAGCCTTGTTTTTATCAATCACTGTTTGGGCTGAACTCACGGCTGATATTCCGAAAAAGCCCACTGCTTTCTTGGTCGACTGTACGTTGTAGTTAAGAATGTTGGTTGGCAAGTTAGACAATGGCGTTGCAAAAAGCCCACCGTTCGACGAAACCTGCTGCACTATCTGCAAATAATAGAACTGCTCTTTTGTAATTGAGTACAAATCAACAGTAAGTGTGTCTTTATCTGAATACAGCTCCCCTCCTAAGGATACCCGAATCGGCAGAATAAACAATAAACCATCTGTTTTTGAACCCGGGCTGAAACCAGCATCATAAGCCACACTAATCTGATTCGATTTATTGAAGTATTTATGATTTTTGGCTGCTTTTATCCAATAGCAATCCCCTTCTCCCTCAAAATCGTGGGCATAGAATTGCGGTTGGAAACCGTCTTGCGGACCATTATCAGGTTTTATCGGGAATCGCTCTACTTTATAATCAATCGAATCAATTTTTGGTACTCTGTTTAGTTTTGACAAAGAAACATATTCTTCGTTCTCATATTTAATATATAGCACATACTGTTTCCCTATTTTATCGAGAGGTTTCAGTTTGCCATCATACACATAATTGCCATCGCTTTTCACGTCTACAAACTCATGCGCTACGCTGTCTTCGTCAAACACGGTTACAGTTGCGCCCAAAGCTGGTCTAGGGTCGGTATTATCAAAGTAAGGCTGCGATAAAGTCAGCTTTATAGTCTGTGTTTCGGCTTTATTAGTAATCAGGGCATCAACGGCCAATTGAGAAACACCGTCTTGCACATCAATTTCAACCACATCTTCGCACGAAAAGAGCGAAAGAGAGGTTATGGTTACCAGTATACTTAAAAATATATTTTTCATTGTTTTTTCGCTATGTTATGAGTGTCGGATTTATCAGAATTTGAAATTATAGGTTACAGCCGGAATGATAGTTCCGAATATGGCATATCTTACAGCCTCGGTGCGTGTCTGAATGTCTTCATTCTGGCGTACAAACACCGAAAACGGGTTACGACGGTTATAAACATTGTATATCGAGAAAACCCATTCACTTGTACCTTTCTTAAAGAAAGCGTGCTTGTTTTGTCGGGTAGCCGATAGATCTAAACGATGCGAGGCAGGAATCCGATAAGTATTGCGGGTGTCGTAATAATTATGGGGTAAAGCAATGCCTTGCCATATAAACTTATTGGTCGGAAAACTGGCAGGGGTACCTGTGCTAAAAGTAAAATTGGTAGAGAACGACCACTTACTGTTCAAATCATAAATACCTACAATTGCCAGATTATGTGTTTTATCAATTCTACTCGGAAACCACTCATTCAGGTTAAGGCCGGGAATTTTCCTTTCGGTGCGGGCTAAAGTGTAACTCACCCAACCGTTAAATTTCCCTTTGGTTTTCTTTACATAAAATTCTGCCCCGTATGCTCTTCCATCGCCAAATAACAAATCTCCTTCTACAGCCGTATTCAATAGCAAATCGGCGTTACGTACATAATCAATCTGGTTGTACAGCTTTTTGTAATACACCTCAACCGAAGTTTCGTATAAGTTATCTTCCAGATTATGAAAATAACCTAACGCTACCTGGTCGGCAATTTGTGGTTTAATGTTATTGCTACTAGGTGTCCAGACATCGAGCGGCGACGAAGCCGTTGTATTTGAAAGTAGGTGCAGGTATTGTACAAGCCTGTTATAACTTAACTTAATTGAGTTATTTTCGCCTAAACCTATGTTTGCCGCAAAACGAGGCTCAAAATTGCCATAATTCTTAATAGACTCTCCCCAACCATATACTTTACTACTTATTACCGGGCGGCGTTCGCCCACAGCAGGTGCTTCGCCTAATTCTACAGCTGTTCCTTTACCTAAATAGTTATACAAAGAGTAACGCAAGCCATACTGCAACGAAATCTTTGAATTTATCTTCTGCTCGTTGCTGATATACAGTGCCGATTCGGCAGCATACTTATTGTCTAAACCAATAGCTCTCTCTACACCACCCGAAATAGCTACTGCCTGACCCGGATTAAAAGTGTAATAGATTATCTGCCCACCAAAATTGATAGTGTTTTTGGCATTTGGATAATAAGTAAAATCAGGCTTTATACTATACGTAATAATATTAGACTTCCAACGGAAAGCATCTTGTGTATTTTTCTCTTTCAAGTCCGACTGCAAGGCGTAGTCGTAATTGCTGTAAAACACGGTGTTATTAAGAAATAACTTATTGTTGAATACATGATTCCAGCGAAGGCTGGTTGTGGCATTTCCCCAGTTAAAGCCAAAATCGGCACCGAAAGTATCACGACCAAAATAGCCTGATAAAAAGATGGTATTCTTGTCGTTTATCCGCAGGTTTCCTTTAGCTGTAAAATCATAAAAATAAAACCTTGAGCCTTTTAAATCGTCTTTCAGAAAAGGCTTCGCCAGAATATCGATATAAGAGCGGCGAAGGGCCACTATAAAAGAACCTTTGTCTTTAAAAATAGGTCGCTCATACGTAAAACGGGAGAAAATACTACCAATACCACCCGAAAACTGTGGCTTCTTGGCATTCCCTTCTTTCATCCTTACATCCAGGATTGATGAAACTCTACCACCGTATTGCGCCGGAATACCGCCTTTGATTAGTTTAACATCTTTTACAGCATCAGGATTAAAAACCGAGAAAAAACCAAACAAGTGCGAAGAGTTGTAAACAGGAGCTTCGTCGAGCAATACCAGATTCTGGTCAATACCACCACCCCGAACATTAAAGCCTGAGGTACCTTCGCCGACTGATGTTACGCCAGGCAAATACTGAATACTTTTAATGATATCTACTTCGCCCAACAGCGCAGGCATTTTCTGAATGGTTTTAATATCTACCTTGTTGACCGACATCTCAAGGCTTTTTACATTTTCATCGGCTTTTTTTGTAGTTATTACTACTTCCTGCAATTGCTTCGAATCGTCTTTCAGTTCAATATCCAGTTTTTGGTCTTGTGTACTTAAATCGACTGTTTTTTCTATTCGCTCATAACCTACATACGTAAATACCAGATTGTATTGTCCTTTAGGAAGTGTAAGTGAATAAAAGCCGTAGGGGTTGGTTTGCGTACCTGTTTTTATCTCTTGTACATACACCGACACACTTATTAGGCCCTCGCCATTGGCGGCGTCTTTTATATAACCGCTAACAGTGTATTTCTCTTGGGCGTGTAGATTTGTGAAGTAAAACAGGCTCAATAATAATAGGAGTATTCTTTTCATAAATTGTATTTTTTCTAGCAATTACCGTTGATAGTAAATGTTTTATGGTGGAAATAATAAAACAAAAAATAGTTGGCTGTAAAACTAGTAACGTTTACCCAAGACCGAAAGTATTAAATGATAAAGCAGAAATTTTCGATGATGAACGTCTGTATCAAAACCATAAAATAAAAAACAGATGCTATGCATCTAACGCCAGAAAATATTAAGAGTATGTTTAAATTTTGTTATTCTGACCGAGAAGTAAAGATTTTTTAGCTAGACAAGGCGCCATTGTGCAGATGTAGCCGGCAGCTACATCGAAAAAATGCAACGAAGTATAGCTAAAAAATATTACTTCGCAGGTCGAATCATAATTTTTAAACATACTCTAAACTAAGAACCTAGTTAAAAGTATTTGGAATTAAGATTTTTAATTCTACATTTGTAGAATTAATTCTAATATCGTAGAAATGAAACTATCGCCAACCGAAGAAAACCTGATGCAGTATTTGTGGGATGCCGAAAAGGCTTTTATGAAAGATTTGCTAGAGGCATATCCTGACCCAAAGCCTGCTGCTACAACTATTGCCACCTTATTAAAGCGAATGACCGAAAAAGGCTTTGTAGGGTATAAAGAGTATGGCAATTCGAGAGAATATTATCCTTTAATTAGCAAGACCGACTACTTTGCGAACCATGTAAATGGTTTGATAAAAAACTTCTTCAACAATTCGGCCTCACAGTTTGCTTCGTTTTTTACTACCGAAACCAATCTGTCAGGGCAAGAACTAGATGAGTTAAAAGGTATAATTGAAAGAGAAATTCAAAAAAAGAAAAAACCATGATACTCTATCTTTTTAAATCGACACTGTGCTTATTGTTACTCTGGGGTATCTATAAGCTTCTGCTAGAGACTGAGAAATTTCATGTTTTTAACAGGTTTTATTTGCTGCTAAGCCTTGTTCTGGCTTTTGCTGCCCCACTAATAAACATCGAAATTCCGTCTTCAGAAAATAAGCTCGTTTTATTGCAAAATAACATCAATGCGCAGCCAATCATTTTGCAAGAGACAATTGAAGCCATTAAACCAATGCCTGCAACAAGCAATTGGGAGGCTTATTTAGTTACAATCAGTGGTTTGGTTTCTTTTGTGTTGTTGATACGTTTTATTACAAACATTGCCACTATAATAAAGCAGATAAGGCAAAACAGCACAATTGAATGGCATGGAGCAAAACTGGTTTTACTAGATAAGCCAATACTTCCTTACACTTTTCTGAATTATGTTTTTATAAGCAAAGCCTTTTATTATAGTGCTAACATTGAACCCGAACTATTTAGCCACGAATTGGCACACGTGCGGCAAAAGCATTCGCTGGATGTACTGTTTTTAGAATTACTACGCACAGTTTTCTGGTTTAACCCCCTACTTAGCTTGTGGAAACAAGCCATTCAGCTAAATCATGAGTTTCTGGCCGACGAAGCCGTAAACAATACCTACAACGATATAACAGCTTATCAGTATTTATTAATTAGTAAAGCATCACAAGCCGGAGGCTTGTCTTTAACGAGCAACTTAAATTTTCAAATAACTAAAAAGCGATTACTTATGATGACTAAGATCACCCCGCAATCAACAGCGCTTGTCAAAAAAGCAGCCTGCATCTCTCTATTTGTAGCTTTAACCTTTTGTCTGGCTGATTTTCGACTTATGGCGCAAGAGGTTAAAACTGTAAAGTTGAGCGCCCCTACTATTACATTGGCTTTAAAGCCTCATAAACTAACAAAGGAAGATGTTAATTATCAGAAAGGCAGGTTTTTGCTTACAGAAAAAGATGGCAAACGCTATGATAAAAATTATGACCAACTAACAGCCGAAGAGAAAAACATGGATATGAAACTCATGTATTTTGAAAAGTCTGTTCCGACCCAAGAAGAAATGGACAAATGGCTGGATTCTAAAATATATGGTGTCTGGATAGATGATAAAAGAGTAGCTAATAGCAAACTATCTCAATACAAATCTTCCGACATATCAAACGTATTTATCAGCAAGCTTGCCAAAAACACCGTTAACTACGGAAAGCATTACTATCAGGTAGACTTAATGACGAATGATTATTATAACAACGTCTATATCAAACAAGTAATAGAAAAACCAATCTTTTTTATAGATAAAAGAAGAGAAAAGAATTAAGTATCCCCTCTCTTCAACCATTTTTGATGCGGAATAGGCACAAAGTTTTCCATTTTATGCAACAAGTCGGCTACGTTGTCTGATACCAGCAATAAATCGCGGCTTTCTTGTTTTAGAAAACCCTCCTCTACCATCACATCAAGTTGTTTTAATAAGAAATCATAAAACCCGTTGACATTCAGAATGCCAATGGGTTTCTTATGTAAGCCTAGTTGTGCCCAGGTTAATATCTCAAATAATTCATCAATGCTTCCATAGCCGCCAGGTAGGGTAATAATACCATCACAGAGTTTTTCCATCAAGGCTTTGCGTTCATGCATTGATTCTACATTGTGCATTTCGCTCAGGCTTTTATGACCTACTTCCATTTTCACCAAAAAATCAGGAATAACGCCCACTACGTGTCCACCACTTGCCAATACAGCATCGGCAACCACACCCATTAAACCCACGCTGCCGCCACCATATATTAGTTTAATTCCGTCGGTGGCTAATCTTGTTCCTAATGTTTTTGCGGTTTCTCTATAAGCCGGATTTTTACCGTAGTTTGCGCCACAATATACCAGAATGCTTTTCATCTGTTTCTTAAAATGTTAATTTTAAAAACTACATCTCATACAAAAAAATAAAACCCAACAAGTTGCTGGGCTTATTTGTTCGCTAAATTTGTCAGGAAAAAAAATCTTTTGTTTTCGATGGCTTTTTTCCAATTTTTTTTTAAAATGATATTAAATTAAGACTTTTAGCAAAATAAATTGTTGCAATTTATAGACTTACATGTAATAATGCAAGAATTATTTCAGAAGAGACTTCCTTGCACTACTTGTGGGCTAATCCTTGGCTCTTGTATATGTAAGTTATTAGCCGAATTCAATTTCTTTATCCAATATTGTGTTAGCTCAGGAGCATATTTATTTTCGCCACAGTGTATAAAAATGTAAATATTCCGCAAGCCACGTTTTATCCAATCTGTTATTTTTATACACCATTCGTCTGCACGGCTATAATCTGTCGGGTGTAATTCATTGCCTACAAATCTTAGCATCAGGCTATTATCGGTCAAGGTCATGTGTAGTACATCTCTCCTACCCGATACGTCCGACATCACCGTGCCTACTCCCAGCTCTTCAAGCATTGCGCAGGTTTCCTGCCAGGTTGCAGAGTTCGAAAACCATTTCTCATGCCTGAACTCTACCGAAACCGGAAAGCCCTTTGGCAAGGATTTCAGGTAACTCTCTAATACTTTAAGTTGCTTTGGCTCAAAAGCAGGCGAGAGTTGCAAAAACGTTCTACCCAGATTCTCACCTAATTCTAATACTGCATTACAAAACTCAGTTGTTAGTGCTTCTGCGCCTAGTAATTGGCGGTCGTGGCTGATAGCTTGCGGAAACTTGGGGCAAAACTTAAAACCTTTTACGGCTTCTTCTTTCCATCGGCTTATCATGGCCGGGGTTGGAATCTGATAATGCGTTACATTTAGCTCGATAGTATTAAACTGACGGATGTAATAATGTAAAAAGTCTTTCTCTTTAGCATTATGTGGGTACACCTTGCCTACCCAGTCTTTATTTGCCCATATTGGCGGGCCAATGTAAAGGTCAACAGGCTTATCAATAGGTTGGGCAGCTAATATCTTGTCTGTAATAGGATTTTCGGGTGGAAGCGTAAAATCTACCTCCGAAATATCCTGCAATTTTCCGAAATCCATTGGTGTTAATTTTAATTGGCTTTCGCCAGAGTTATGTGAATTTTAAATAATAATCAGCTACAATGCTAGTTCAACACGTATATACGACACTCATGCTGCTGCGAATAGTGTATGGTATCAAACAGCAAGGTAAGCGGATGGTTAAATGTGCATTCTCTTAAATCCTGCTCATCTATTGTATTATTTGCATCAAGATTAGCCACAAATACATATTTTGGGTGGTCTTTCAATGTCCATACCATTAGCTTCTGGTTTTCGTTGGGTTCTGCCAGCCAACGCACTTCTCGCTCTTCAATTTCTTCCCAGATACTCTCGGCTACTGCTCTTAATTGTTCAAATATGGCAAACTGTCCAAAGTTTTTACCCCAATTAAAAGCACCATGCGTTACTTTATCGGTCTGTGTATCGTCTTTTATATCAAAAACATACAGCTTGGTATATTCTTCATTCGCCCCTTTTTCAAAATGAAGATTTCGGGTTTCAAAACCAAGGCTCATATAACTTGGCATATCGGTAAGAAACAAAGCCACAAAAAAGCGCAGATGATTACCCGTCTGATAAAAAACATCAAATCTTGGTGCATCTCTGTCAGCAGTAATAATGGTATAATTCGGAGCAAACTTTCTGGTTTTCAGCCAACGATGATAATTGACAATCTTATGCATATACTCTGCCGAACCAACTACTGTCGACTGTAAGTCGCCCAAAGAAGAATCGGCTTCTATTGCTTCAAGGTGTTGTAATTCATCACCATAGCTCATAGAATCGGGTTCAGCCAGAAAAGTTTCAGCAAAAAATCCAAAATACGCCACACCTTGTTGCTGAATATATTTCTTGACGGCTCTCAGTGGGTCATAATACTCATCAATTTTCTGCGGTACGCCCTCAACCCTAGGCTGCACATGGGCCATATCTCCACGCATAAAATCAAAATTATAGGCTTTCTGGCACTCATGCACTTTCTGGCAAAAGAAACTCCAGACAGGCTTATTCGGATTGCTGAAATCTAGCTTCCATTGTGCGTTATCATCTTTTGAATGATAAAACTTATATCGAGCCAATGGCCCGAATACCCTCGACATAGCCTGTGGCTCGTTGAACTCATAAGTGTACCAGCGATTCCCGTTGCTATCAAGCGTATATTGTTCATTATTAATATGCAAACCTCTGTAAGGTGGAGCCATTGCCATAGGCAGAGTTTCGTAGCCCTGATACACAATATCCTGCATCAGTTCTACCCTGCGGCGCAAGCGCCCCTCATAATCGCTTTTATGCCCAAACAGAATCTCCAGGCGTTGGTCGTCTGTAAGAATCGGAATTTCGGGCGAGAAAAAAACATTTCTTGAATAAGATAGGGGGCTACCATTGGCGGTACCGTGCCGATGCAGATACAGCCAAACAATTTCTTCTATTTCACGGTAGAGCGTTTCTGAATGGCTCATGATACGCCCACCAACCCGCCGTACCCACTCAAAAAAACGTGGATTAGCAATTACCATTTCCGAAAATCTATCGGTGTGTGGTATTACATCCATACCCACACGCTTGCCCATAGCGTGCAGCACATTTATAACAAAAGTCAGTTGTTTTTCTACACTATTCAATTGCGGAATAGCCATAGCCAACTCCTGACTATAAAACTGTGGATTGATGTTGAAGCTCGTCATGCCATAGAGGCTTCCTACTACACCCGGCTCCCAGATGGGCAATAAATGAATAGCATCTTGTGATCTAGGCAGTGTAAGCGCATATTTTATAACATTGAAAAAATTACCAATGGTACGCACATTAACCCCCACCATGTTCGATTTTTTAAGCCAACTTCCGTCAGTATAATGGCTAACAGGGCTTTGAATATGTTGATTAGTATCTAAAGCACGTTGTAGCAGCTCGGCACCCAAACGCCTTTGTAGAATATCCAGAATCTCGTAGATATTAAGTTGAATGGCTATTTCAGGCAGCAGGTTTTCGATATACGAAGTCTGATGCGAGGTATATTTATCTTTATATATGTAATGATTCTGACGCCACAAATCGAACATCATAGGTGTGTCTATTGTATCAGTTGTCATCAGTCTATCCAAAATAGGTTAACACAAATTTATGAAATAGGAACAAAATACAAGAAATTATAGTTTTTTTTTATCAAACGGAAAGGCATACATAACTGATTTACAGGCCAAAAGGTTCGGCCTTTTTTGATTTATTATTAGAAAAAAGGCTGTAATAATGCTAGATTACGATTTTTGGCGTTACAATAATACGCCAAAGATGTGTAATATAATTGTTGTGCCGTTAAATAGCAATTTGCCCGATTTCTATCAAAACAGCATATTATCAATAAAATATTTCTCAGAAGTTCCAACCATTTCGGAAAAATCAGGGTCTTTTTAATAAAAACCCCTTTTAATCCATACGGTTGGATAAAAAAATTACCCTTTTCATGCACCGTGAATATGATTTAGTGCAGGCTTGTATCAAGCAAGAACGTATTGCGCAGCGGCAACTCTATGAGTTGTTCGCGGGCAAGTTGCTTGTCACGTCTATGCGGTACATGAAAAACAAGGCCGATGCAGAAGATGTTTTGCAAGATGCATTTATTAAGATTTATCAGAAGCTACCCACTTTCCGGTTCGACTGCCCACTAGAAGCCTGGCTTAGAAAAATAGTAGTAAATACAGCCTTAAAAGAACTGCAAAACCAACCCAACTGGATGCAACACACTGATAGCGAGACGGTAAGTGATAGTTTAGAAGACGCTGATTTTACACTTTCGAATTTTCAGTTTGAACAATTAATGGAAATGGTAAACAGCTTGCCTGATGGTTGCCGAACAATTTTTAACTTATATGCAGTAGAGGGTTATCAACATAACGAAATAGCCGAGTTATTGGGTATATCGGAGGGAACCTCAAAGTCGCAATATTCAAGGGCAAGAACACTTTTGCAGCAAAAACTGGGAAGTAGCGCAAGAAAAATAACGAGTAAGACCCCAGTAAACAAAATTTAATAGTAAACACTCATGAAGTAGTACACGAACGCCATAGTTTCGTGATATAAAAAAATGGAAGTTCAAAAACAAAACAATTTTGAAGATGAATGGAGGAAAGCATTTGAGAATGCTTCGCTACCTCCCTCAGATGAATTGTGGGGACGCATTGAGACAGAGTTAGACAAGAAAAAGAAAAAGCGTCCTTTCTTATTTTTCCTTAAACCATCAATCATGGCCACAGGCTTAGCAGCGGCTCTGGCTTTGGTGTTGGCTGGTATTTTATTCTATAACAAAGGAACTGAAACCAATGTAGCACAGAATAGCACAAAACTAACAGAAGGCAAAAATACAGCAAACACCACACAAACAACTGAATCGGTACAAGAAACAGTCATGCCACCAATAGCCCAAGAGACTTTGGCTTCGGCAGATAATTTGGCAAAAACAGATAAAAGCACTGAAAAAACCGGAATCAAGTCAAATACCAGAGAGGCTTTGGCTAGTTCGGCAAGTATTGCCTCTGTTAATAGCTCAGAAGCTATCAGTAGAAACACGGCTCGTCAAACTGCTGTTATGTTACAGCCAAGCACAACTAAAAATGCAACTATAGCCGCTATTAATTCAGATAATACAGCGAAAGACCCAATCGCTCCGCTTACACCTGAAGTTCTGGCAAGCACAAAAGCAGCGTTGGCAAGCGTAGAAAGCCTGGAGGGCAAGCAATATCGTTATTTTGGCAGCCGATATACCATGAACAGAAATAAATTGGCATTTGATGCTGAGGCACTCGAAAACGTGGAGAGTACAGCATTGGCTTCTAACGACTCAAAATTCTGGGTAGGTGTGCAATCAGGAGTAGCGCCTTTTGATCCTAATATGAAATTTGGACAACTAAATAGCCTTGCATTTAGCTCTGCCAACGAATATGCACAAATGGCAAATAGTAGCGCTAGCCCTACCGACAAACTGTCTGTTTCAGCGCCACAGAATGATATTAAAGCAGGTTTAGCTATTAACACGGGCGTATCGGTAGGTTATAAAATTGCTAAAAAATGGCATTTTGAAAGTGGTGTGAGATATTTAAGAGGAAACTCAACTTTAGAAACCAATACTTATGCATTTCAGAATAATGGCTATGTAAATACTTTTTTAGGCAATTATCTACTACAAAATTCTGACAGAGGCTATTCATTAGTAGCCAATAGCAACACAGTTGTAGCAGATGCCTCTAAGTTTAACAACAGATACGAATACCTGATGGTGCCTATGCAAGTAGGTTACGAAATAGGTATCACTCAAAAACTTGGCTTGAATATATTGGCTGGGGTATCGACCGACATTTTCTTACAAAACAGCATTTTCACAGATAATGGCTTGGTAAGAAGTAAAAACACCATCAATAACGAAAATAAAATTTATAAACCTGTAAATTTCAGTGGTTTGGGTGGCTTGAGAGCTAGTTATCTGATAAGCAAGCACTGGCAGGCAAATATCGGCACTTCGTATCAGAGAGCTTTGTTCTCGGGTATGGGTTCGTCGGTTGACCTGAATATGCAATTACAGATGTTTGGAATAAATTACGGCTTTAATTATCGGTTTTAATTAGACGGAAACGCCTTTCTCTTTGAGGAAGGCGTTTTTTATTTTTCCTCTTCAAGCTTATTCTTACTCATATATTCGAGATACTTCACTATTTCCTCCACATCTTTTGCCTTTAAATTCAGATTAGGCATCTTTACCTCGTTTCGATAACTTTCGGGGCTTTGAATAAACGCTTTTAAATCTTCTATTTTCCAATATTCTGTTACACTCTTCGGAAAATTAAGCTCAGGCCCCATTTTGCCGCCTATATTATTAATGCTGTGGCAAGTCTGGCAATAGCTTTTAAATAGTTGGTAGCCAGCCTTTGCGCTCTCGGCTTTTGGCACTAAAGCCGCATCGTTTTCATGTAGAGGTGCCAAATGAATTTTTACTAAATTATATGGCCATTTATAACTTATATCGTCAGGCGCAACGCCCTCATAAACAATATAGAAAGGGGCAATTTTTACTTCCTGCCCGTTTTTCATGAGTATTTCCCACTCTTTATCCTTAGGGGCATCTGCATCACTTACAGCCAGATATGCCTTCGAAGCAAGCAATTTATCTAAGGACATTTCTGGTTTATAGCCATCTTCGCACTCAAATACTACCTTAGTTTCGGCTGCATTCTGATTTTTAGCCGACGAATAACTCTCCAGTATTTCTTTCAAAGAAATAACATTGAACCGCTTTTTTTTCAAATAAACCGGGTCTTCGTTTATCGTAACCAGCTGTGTTTTTTCGAGTAAACCTTTTTCTTTCAATTCCTGCAAATCGATAGAGACCGAATCGGTGGAACTAAGCAAGATTGGCTCAGGTATAGCCACATGCAAAGAGTCTGTATTAGAAGATTCTGATTGATTGCAAGAAAGGAAAATAACAGGTAGTAGTAAGCCTAACAAAACCTTTTTCATCGGTCAAAATATAGATAATTTGGTATCAGATTTAAAATTAGCTTAAAATATCTGACCGAAAAATCAAATTTGATTTTTTTTGTAAAAGCGTTACTTTTAGCTTCTTATAATTATAGGGATGTAGTAACGCCTTCATTTAATCTTGAATAATCAATGAGATTTTTATATCTATTGCCTATTTTACTATTTCTTTCTGGATGTAAAAGAGAGCTTGACATTTCAGCTTCGGCAAGCGAAGAAGAGATTGTTTGCATTTTTCCTATACAGCAAATAGAATATCCAGAATTCATAGGAAGCAAAACTGAAATGGTTAAATACATTCTTACTAAGATAGAGCCTTATAAAGTAGAAGATAGTAGATGCCATAAAATGTTTATCAGTTTTTCAATACTAGAAGATGGCAAAGTTGAACAAATTGAAGTGATGAAAGGTGGTGAACATTGCCCTATATTAAAAGAAAAGATAATAGCACTTTCGGCAAATATGCCAAAGTGGAAACCCGGAAAAATAGAAGATAAAGTAGCTAAAATAAAAATGATATTTCCAATAAGTTTAGATTTTGACTAGGGACCGTAAGATATAGTGATTCAAGAAAATCGTTGTATATGCTTGAGTATAATATTCGGTCTGATGCGTTAGAAGAGGTAAATTTGATAATAGTTTAGTTTTAATTTGAGCTTTAACAGTAAAGGAATTTATCAAGGTTCTCAAATTTTATTTGAAGAAACCAGAATGATAATTAATTAAAACTAAGAAATAATAATTCCTGTCACAATTACTTTATATGATAAGTAATCTGGATTTCTTTCTATTAAATAGCCTCTTCTAAAAAGTCTTACTTTATGAAATATACATTTCTATTCTTTTTATCAGTCTTATGTATAAGTTGTCAGAAAGAACTTAATGACGTTGAATTATCTAAAATTCGAAAAGAAGAAATAGCCTTAGAGAATGTGGAAACTAAAAAACCAGAATTTAAAGGTGGAGAAAAAGAGCTATTAAAATACATAAGCTCAAAAATTGAAAATTATGGCTTAAAAGATGACACATGTTGTAAAGTAGTGGTAAAATTTAACATCTCAATTGATGGTAGAATTGAGAATGTAAGTATACTAAACGGCGGAATCTGTTCATTTAAACAGAAAATCATTGATATTTTCCAGGGTATGCCAAAATGGAAACCGGGTACGCTTAATAAAGAGCCTACTAGATGTTTAATCTATTATTTACATCAGCGAAAAAAGCTACTATATCATTTTCCTTCTAAATTGTTTTATACGAAAAACGGCTCTCCTCGAGCCGTTTTTCGTACCTTTTTACCCAAAATATTATCTGGAATAATTCGGAGCTTCACGCATAATCTGAATATCGTGCGGGTGGCTTTCTTTGATACCTGCGGCTGTAATCTTGATAAATTTAGCCTGTTGCAATGTAGCAATATCACCTGCGCCACAGTAGCCCATACCAGCTTTTAATCCACCTACCATTTGGTAAAGAATCTCAGCGGCACGGCCTTTGTATGGTACACGACCTACAATACCCTCAGGAACCAGTTTCTTAATATCATCTTCAGCATCCTGGAAATAACGGTCTTTCGAGCCATCTTCCATTGCTTCTACTGAACCCATGCCACGGTAAGTTTTAAACTTACGTCCTTCGTAAATAACCATTTCACCCGGCGCTTCTTCTGTTCCAGCTAATAATGAACCCATCATAACCGTGCTGGCCCCTGCGGCAATGGCTTTAGTAATATCACCCGAGAAACGGATACCGCCATCGGCAATTACAGGAACACCATATTTTGCAGCAGCACTAGCTGAATCGGCAACGGCCGATAATTGAGGCATACCGATACCTGCAATAATACGGGTTGTACAGATACTACCCGGGCCTACACCAACTTTAATGGCATCGGCACCAGCTTTTGCCAGAGCTTCGGCAGCTTCAGCAGTGGCAATGTTTCCTACAATTACATCTAATTTCGGGAAAGCTGCTTTTATGCGTTTTAAGGTATCAATTACGCCTTTAGAGTGGCCGTGCGCAGTATCAATACTTACTACGTCTACACCTGCTTTTATAAGGCTTTCTACACGCTTTTCAATGTCTGGAGTTACACCTACAGCTGCCCCGGCAATTAGTCGTCCCAGGCGGTCTTTTGCAGCATTAGGGCGGTCTTTCTTTTTAAGAATATCACGGTAGGTAATTAACCCGATAAGTTTGTTTTCTCGGTCAACAATCGGCAGTTTTTCAATTTTGTAATTTTTCAAAATTTCTTCTGCTTCTGCCAAACCAGCACCGGCATGGCCCACAATCAGGTTTTCTTTGGTCATTACTTCTACAATAGGCTTTGCCATTTCTGTCTGGAAACGTAAGTCTCTGTTAGTAACAATCCCTTTTAATTTGTTGTTTTCGTCAATAACCGGAATACCACCCACTCTGAATTCTTTCATTAAGCGTAGTGCATCGCCAAGCGTAGCATTTTCGCTTAGAGTGATAGGGTCTATTATCATGCCACTTTCCGAACGTTTCACCTTGCGTACCTGCTCGGCTTGTTGCTCGATAGTCATGTTTTTATGAATAATACCAATGCCTCCCTCTTGCGCCATAGCAATAGCCATTTCGTATTCGGTAACAGTATCCATTGCTGCCGATAGAAGAGGAATATTCAATTGTATATTTTTTGTCAGATAAGTTTTCGTTTGCGTATCGCGGGGAAGAACCTCTGAGTAGGCCGGAACGAGGAGAACGTCGTCGTAGGTAAGTGCTTCGTAAAGCAACTTTGAAGAATCTAACATAGCAAATAAATTTCGTTTTCTTATTTGCCAAGCAAAATTACGGAAAATATTTGAAATGGCAATTTTATAAAATGAATTAATTGAAAATTAATATAAAAAGCCCTGTAATTTCTATTTTACAGGGCTTTGTGTATTGCAAATCAGCAAATTAGATATACTGATTGATTATCATCTCGAACAATTCTTGCTTGCCGCTTATTTGCGCAGGCTCGCCGTCTCTCAATGCTATGTTTTTCAAATCGCTAAGTGTTAGCTTACCGGCTTCAAAAGCAGCACCATCGCCACCATCGAATGAAGAATAGCGTTTTGTACGTAGCTTTCTATACTCCGACTTCTCAAGAATGCTGTCAGCAATCAACAGTGCTCTTGCAAAGGCATCCATACCTGCAATGTGTGCAATAAAGATATCTTCAAGGTCAGTAGAATTTCTACGGGTTTTGGCATCAAAGTTAATACCACCTGTTGTAAATCCACCAGCTTCAAGAATTACCAACATAGCCTCGGTTAATTCAAACAAATCAATCGGGAACTGGTCAGTATCCCAACCATTCTGGTAGTCGCCACGGTTTGCATCAATACTACCCAACATACCTGCGTCAGCAGCCATTTGTAGTTCGTGTGCAAATGTATGACCAGCCAATGTAGCGTGATTTACCTCAGCATTAATCTGGAAATCTTTATCTAAGCCGTAGTTACGCAAGAAACCGATAACCGTTTGCGAATCGTAATCGTATTGGTGTTTCGATGGCTCACATGGTTTTGGCTCAATATAGAATTTACCTTTGAAGCCCTGGCTACGTGCATAGTCACGCGAGATAGTCAGGAATTGCGCCAAGTGGTCAATTTCACGTTTCGTGTTGGTGTTCAATAAAGACATATAGCCTTCACGACCTCCCCAGAATACGTAGCCTTCGCCTCCTAGTTCGATAGTTGCATCAATGGCATTTTTTACTTGTAAACCTGCATGAGCAACTACTGCAAAATCAGGGTTGGTAGAAGCACCGTTCATGTAACGAGGGTGTGAGAACAAGTTTGCTGTACCCCATAATAATTTCACGCCACTCTCGGCTTGTTTCTGCTTGGCAATTGCTACAATGGTTTGTAGGTTTTTCTCAAACTCGCTTTGAGAGTTTCCTTCTGGAGCAATATCAATATCATGGAAACAATAGAAAGGCGTACCTAGCTTTGTCATGAATTCAAAAGCTGCATCTACTTTATCTTTTGCTGCCTGAAGCGGATTGCTGTTTAAGTCCCAAGGGAATACTTTTGTACCTGGGCCAAATGGATCGCCACCTGTACCACAGAATGTATGCCAGTAAGCAGTTGCAAAACGTAGGTGCTCGGCCATAGTTTTACCTGCTACTACTCTGTTGGCATCGTAGTATTTGAATGCCAAATAATTATTAGACTCTTTTCCCTCATAAGCAATAGGTTCTTTAATGAATGGAAAATATTCTTTTTCACCTATCGTAACTTTCAATTTTGTCATGATTTCTGCTCGGTTGAATATGAATAATTTGAATTATGATGCGAAGTAAATTATTAAGTGTCAAATTTACAATTATTTTCTTGTTTTTTATCTGTCACATAAAAATATATTTATTGAAGAGGTATAAAGCAAAAAAACCAGACATGAAAATGCCTGTCCAAAATTAAAAGAAATTTTAGATTAAAAACACGTTACAATCTCTTCCTGATATTATTTCAGAGAGTGGTTTTTATATTTGAATTTGAGGAATAAAATTACAAGTGCGAGTATTAGTGTTACACCATTTGCTGCAATAACAGGAAAGGCATTCACTTTAATACCATAAATTAACCACATAACAACACCTGTGGTGAAAATAAGGAACATGGCCAAAGACACATCTTTGGCAGATTTAGTTTTGTAGATTTGTAGCACTTGTGGCACAAACGCAATGGTTGTAAGTATGCCGGCTATGTATCCTAAGGTTTCCATATTATTTTAACAATAAACATCTATGATTCAGCCTTTTATGCGGTCTTATAAAATGAATCACAGATACCAAAATAACGGAAAAATTATATTTTCTGTTTCATTTTACCTAATAATCACAGGTAATACTTTATAAAGTACAATTTTCAGAATTTCTTCCTTATCTACTAACCTTGACAGGCACTATTTTTTAGCTAGTATCGTCTGTTCATCAACTACATTAGTCACAGTTTTTTCTTTAGGTTTTTGCCAGAACTTTGTGGTTAAAGCAACACATAATACGCCCGTGGCGAGCCAGAAAAGGTCGGTACCTGCTACAGAATATTGTTTGTTTGCCAGCGTCTTCCAGAACCAGTCGCCGGTAATAATGCCATTGGCTAAAGGCACTCCTAAAGAGAGTACACCACCGGCATATAGATAATTTCGGGTAAGGTTTGCTTCTGTTTTCCAGAATAAACCAACGATGCTCAACAACAACCACGAAACAAAAAACGTAGTATTAACCAACGATACATGATTACTCAGGGTACTTGGCACTGCCAGCTCGGCAATAAACAAAATGGCTACAGCAGGAAACAAACCAAAACAGATAGCCAGATAAGTCATGGTTACTCTATGATGGAAACGTTTCTGCTTCTCAGTATAGTTTTTCTTGTTCCGGGCTTCTTTCCATAGCAATACGCCACTGATAATTACAAAGCAAGTAACAATGGCTAAAAAGAAATAGACAAACTTCAGGAATAGCCCACCAAAAGTAGCAAAGTGGACTCCGGCAATACCAAATAGCACCGATTGCACATAGGTTTTATTGCCGGGCATCATTTCAACCAGTCTTTTGCCGTCTTTCAATTGTATTGCTATCATGCCGTCTCCTGAAAAGTGTGATGGGTCTTTACCATACACACTTAACAGGGCATCTTCACGGCTATAATGTTTTAGTTTAAGCGTTTTCAGTTCAAAATCAGGGTATTGTGCCCGAATTTCGTCTAAACTTTTACTTATTCTAAGATTATTTTTGGTAAGTGGCGATTCTTCGTTTAGTACAATGCCTTCAATGGGTCTTAACATGGCAAGTACTTTTTGCTGGTCGCCACCAAAAAATAATAATACCACTGGTGCTAGTATAAGAATAGACAACATATAATAAGCCCCTGTAACGGCATACATCAACTGAAAGGGCAAGCCTAATAAGCCAAAAACCGTGTGCGAGCTTGTCCAGATTTGTTTTAATGAGCCTTTCAAAGAAAATCCGTAGAATTTACTTACAATATTCCGCCAGTGGATTAGTACTCCGGTAATTACTGCAAACAAAAAGAACAAAGCCACAAAACCCGCAATGTATCGACCTATATAAAAAGGAACCTGGTCGAAGAAATGCAGACGATAGAGTGTCTCACCAACAGTAGTTTGTGCTTCTCCAATCGTAAGCTCATTAGTTTGGGGATAATACTGCCCATGAAAATGGTCTTCTACGTTTTTGTTTGTGGTTGTTATATGCCCAAAGAAACTGATATAAGGTTTATGCTCTGTAGCCGGATAAATATAGGTTTCATCATCAACATTAAAATTCGTTTGCTTTTTTCTGATGTTTTCAAGCAAGGCATCATAATCTATAGTTTTTGTAATGGCTTGCCTGGCTTTTACATCTTCCCACTGATAAAACTCATCACGAAATAGCGTAAATGCTCCCGCAAAGAAAATCACATACAAGGCAAAACTGATAACAATACCCGAAACCGTATGGGTATGAAATACAATATTGTAGGCTCTGTTTGGTAGTCCACCGAGTTTCATGACAATTAACGTATAAAATAAATGATGATTGAAAAAACAACAGTTAGCAATATATAGAGGCCGAGTATTTTCCAGGCACTTTTAGCTAAAAAGGGCAGAACCATCAGGATTCCCCACAGAAAAAACAGGGTAAAGGTAGAGGTAAGCAAAACGATGTTCCGCCCTTCGGTTGGCAACAAAGCACCAAGTAATAGATGAAATGTAATTGATAAGAAATAGCCGCCTAAAATAGCGGTAGCGATTTTAATAGCTCTTTGGCCGGAACTAGATAGATATTCCTTCTTAGCAGGCATAGGTTATTACTAAAATATGGTAAACAATTAAGATTTATTGCTGAGGCGCTCTCTTACAACTAATGCAAATTGCAAGGCCACAATTGCCAACATATATACACATAGCGCTAGCAAGATACCGCTTGCCCAACCCCAATCGGCAATGAATAAGCCTGTTCCTAAAAGTATAAATACAAGGTTTAACCAAGTATTAGTCTTAATAGCCTTAATACTTTTCGGGAAATACTTAGACTTCGAATAGTACAAAAATGTGCCAATTGTAATTAATAATGTAGCAATCATGAAATAAGCTGGATTTTAATTCTGCAAATATTATATTTATTTAGACTAATTCCAAATAATATAATACATTTGTGCTTTCAAACTAAATACGAATGAAAACACGCTTAATACTTCTATTATTTGCCCCCTACTTTTTACATGCGCAAAATACCTCTATCAAAGGCCAGATTAAAAGTAGTACTGGCGAACCACTTTCGTTTATCAGCATTTCTTTAAAAAGTACAAACAAGGCCACTTTTAGTGATAGTACTGGTCGCTTTGAGATAAAAGGTGTAACCAAAGGCGATTACATTTTAATTGCTTCTTCTATCGGTTACCAGACCATCGAAAAACCTATCAAAGTAAGTGGCACTTCTTTGTTCGAAGAGCTTACCATGAAGAGCACAGATACCGAATTGCAGGAAGTTGTAGTTACCCAAGAACGGCAAAGCCGAATGCAGGAAACTAAACCAATTGCTATTAAGAGTATCGAGATTAAAAATGTAATTACTCAGAATGTTTTATTGACCGATGTGATAGATCGGGTATCTGGCGTAAGAATACGGCGCTCAAGTTCTTTAGGCGACCGCTCTGATATTTCGATTAATGGCCTACGAGGCGAAGCAATCAGGGTTTATATAGATGGGATTCCGATGGAACTACTATATCCCAACTTTGATATTTCAACCCTACCGATTGGCAACGTAAAACGGCTGGATATTTACAAAGGTGTATTACCTGTAGATGTAGGCACAGATGCGCTGGGTGGTGGTATCAATATCATTACTGAGCAAAAGTCTCATAATAATCTACGTGCCTCTTACAACGTAGGCTCATTTAATACCCATCTGGCTGATATTAACCTTGGCTTGACCAATAAGCAGAATTACTTTCTGAATCTTTCGGCAGCGTATAATCAATCAGATAACGATTATACCATGAAAGCACTGGTTTATGAAACCAATAAAATAGAAAAAGTAAGACGCTTCCACGATAAATTTCAGTTTTTCTATGGTGGCATCACGGCAGGCGTACATAGTAAACCCTGGGCTGATGAATTAAGATTGACCGTCAACTACTCGAAAGGCTACAAAGAATTGCAAAACGGCGCAAGAATATCTCATATCCCTTATGGAGAAGTAGAATATCATGCCGAAAACGTTGCAGCTACACTTAAATACGATAAGTCTTTTCTGAATGAAAAAGTGATTTTCAGAACTATCGGCAATTTCAGTGAACAAGTACTGAATTATGTTGATACTACTGCTAATGTATATAGCTGGAGCGGCAAAGTTGTAGGACGCAATACTCCCGGTGAATACACAGCCGAACAACTGACCGACAATTACAGCCGCAGTATCATTAACAGAAGTAGCCTGATAATTAATCTGGCTGCTAAGCATAAATTATTGGCTTCGAACCTATACGCCAAACAACGCCTGACGGGCATTGATTATCTTGAAAAAGAAATCGATAAAGATTATCTGCGTATTCCGCAGTCTTTAATAAAAAACATCTCAGGTATTCAATACGAAGGGCTGTATTTATCTCACCTTACGCTATCGGCCGCCATTAAAAGATTTGATTATGTGCTGAATGGTGCAGAAAACAACACTTTTGAGTTGGTCCGCAAGAAAGACGGTTTCTGGGGCTGGAATCTAGGCTTGAAGTATGATATTAGCGATAAGCTTTTTGCCCGAGCTTCTTATGAAAAAGGCTTCCTGATTCCGCAATTTTTCCAGTTTGTGGGTAATGGTGCTGATATTCTTCGCAATACAAACCTGATGCCTGAAAGTAGTAATAACCTGAATGCGGGGCTTTCTTACCTTGATAAATCAGACCGATTATTTACGTTCTCTGGTACGTTAAATGGTTTTTATCGCCGCCAGAACGATATTATATTCTTAGGTTCAAACCTTACCAGAATCTACGAAAACGCCGACCAGGTAAAAACCTTAGGGGCTGAGGGCGAGGCTACTATAAGATATAATAAGGCATTTAGTTTGAGCACAAATCTTACATTTATGCGTAAAACCTTTAGTAAACTAAAAGACCCTAAAAATCAATATCTGCTAGGTGCTGCATTCCCGAATAACCCTAATTTCTTTGGTAATGTTGAATTAGCTTGGCAAAAGAACAATTTTGGCATTAAAAATGGCCTTTTCAGAGCTTATGCTTTCTACAACTACGTAGCGCCTTTCAACCATATTCTGATAGGTAAAGACAACAATATCAAAACTACGCCCGATTCTTTTGTACCTGTACAACACAGGGTAGATGTGGGCTGCTCTTATAAATTTCCTAAGCAAAATCTTACGGCCTCAATCAATGTACTGAACGTGCTCAATGCCGACCTGTACGATAACTTTCTGGTACCAAGAGCAGGCACCAACTTCAATGTAAAAATTATTTATGAATTAACTAAATTTTAAATATAAAATGAATATCAAACTCCTATTTATTGCCTTATTAGCAAGTTTTGTGCTTGCCTGTAAATCTGATGAGCCTACAACTCCAACTGAGGAATCACCTTATTATGAAGATGGCTACCTTGTTGCGTCTACCTCTCAGACTACTGCCGGAACTAGTTATTATGCAGGGTATTACCCTACTATTCCATCAGGAAATATCGACCTTACTACCAAATCAAGCTATAATTATCTATATCCGAGAGCTATCTGGAAGAACTTCATTTTCAGCAATAACCTAAAAGGCGAAAATGTGTTAACTAAACTAGCGGTTTCGAAACAAACAGGTACTATAGTTGAGGTAGCAACCATGCCATTGTTAACACTCCTAAACCAAGTTTTAATTATTTCTGATAATCTGGGTGTATATACTACATGGGATAATAAAGGTGTAACACTTTTCAACCCAACTACTATGCAGAAAATAACTGATGTTGATATGTCGAAATCAAAATCGACAGGTCTTTCGAGAGAGAATTATTCGCATATTGTTTACAGAAAACAAGATAATAAATTATTCTTGTTCTTAGTAGCCGACAATTTCGATACAGGTCAGTTCTACGACCTTACGGATGTGCATGCCGAGGTTATTAACCTTAATAACAACCAATGGGAAAAAACCTTAACTTTCCCTGGGGCTACGTATCCGATTTCGAGAGGGCTGGAGAATCCATTGGTTGACGAACAAGGCAACATATTCGTTATCACACAAGGGCAATATGGCCTTGATGGTCAATTAGGGCCAAACTCAAGAAAAAGCTCAAGACCAAAAATCCTTAAAATCCCGGCTGGTACTACTGAGTTCGACCTCAACTATGCCTTTAATCCGGTTGATAAAATTGGTCAGTCAAATCTTATGTTTCAGCTTATTCTAGGAGGTGTTTATTATGCAAATGGTGTTGCTTATGCATGTATCTCTGGTCAGCAAGACCCTCCGGCATTATTAGCGTTGATTGCTAAATTAGCTAACAGAACAATTACCGAAGCAGAATACAACCAGTTAAGAAGCCTAGCTTTTTATGGCGCAAACCAACGTTGGGTTAAGTTAGATTTGAATGCACAAACGGCTACTATTATTCAGGACATTCCGTTGACGGCAGGTTTTGCTTACCCAAGCACTTATGTTAGTAATGGCAAAGTTTATCTACAGACTTACAACGAAGAAATAAAAATGAATGGTTATTATGAGCACGACCCGGCTACGGGCACAAGTAAAAAACTATTTGACGTAACAGCAGGTGGTTTAGCTACTAACCTCATTAAGTTAAGTAAGTAATATACAAAAAAGTGTCCTGCATTAGGTTTTACTATTACAGGACACTTTTTTATTTTAGGCTACTAAACTCAATTACACACCCGCTGCCACCACTTTGTAGCTATAAGCTAGCCCCATAGCCACACTATTAAAGTTATCACCCGATTTTATCTTGTCTTCTCCAAAACGTTTCACGAATATGTTTTTCAATGGGCGAACCATAGACGTACCCCCCGTCATGAAAATCACATCAATATCATCCTGGCTGATTTGGTATTTTTCCAGAAAACTCATCAGATACTCTTCAATTTTATCAAGGTTTTTGTTGATAATTTCTTTTTCGAAATCCTCAATCGTGATTTGTTCTTTAAAATCAATTTCGTTTTGATTGAACTCAAAAGCGGTCTCATCGTTATGGGTCAAGTCTACTTTGCTTTTCTCAATTTGTTTGAAAAGAATATAGCCAAGATTATCTTCAATTAAAGTAAGTAGGTTTTTTACCTTATAGTTTTTGCCCGAAAAATTATAAGATTTGCTGATGCTGGTTCGCATACGAAGACTGTCCAGAAAGTTCATTTTTTCCCATGAACAGATATTCTGGAAGTACGACATCGGTAAGTCTATGAGTTTACCCGGCGTTATTTCTTCTTTTACACCTCTCCCAAAGTGTGTAGTGCCTTTATGCCACATAATGTCGGAGTCAAAGCTATCGCCGCCAATATATACACCGCCCTGGGCTATCATATCGGCTTTTCTATCAGCCTGATTAACAGCTTCGGGATTGAGGCGCATCAACGAAAAGTCAGAAGTACCGCCGCCGAAATCGGCTACTAATACCAGTTCTTCTTTTTTAATCTGTCGCTCATAGGTAAAAGCAGCACCAATTGGCTCCATCTGAAAATAGAATTCTGTAAAACCAGCAATACGTGCAGCTTTTGATAGGCGCTCTTGCGCCAGTGCGTCTTTCTCAGGGTTTTCGTCAAATACCACAGGGCGACCAATTACAGCTTTAGTGACATTTTCGCCCAAAAACTCATCGGCTTGCTTTTTAAGGTGTATCAATATCAGCGAAACCAAATCTTCGGCCTTGTAGCTTTTAGAGCCAATGCGGGTATCAATAAAGCTCTTATTAGGCAATACTTTCTTGATTGACTTCATAAAACGCCCTCTTCTCCGATTCTCCACGTAGCGTTCTATGGCTTCATTCCCTATCGAAAACAAAATTTCTTCATGGGCAGATTTAGGCTCCGGAAAAAATAGTAACGATGGCGTAGTGAATAACTTAACAACGTTGTTGGTTTTAGTATCAAGAATAACTAAGGCAGAGTTTGAGGTGCCAAAATCAATTCCGTAAATAAACTGACTCATGAGTGAAATTTCAGTAAAAATATTAGTGGGGAAAGACACAACAGCTAATCTGGCACAAAAAGTTTCATTGGTATAATTAATTTCTTGAAATAGCTAAGAGTATACACTTCAACGGCTATAAAATCAATTGTTTATATGCCATTATGGTTTAAACATTATGTATTTCCACCAACGGCGTTTGTGGATTGAAGCTTTGTTTTGTCTAAATTAAAGTGATATATCAAGCTGAAAAGAAAAATAGCCAATATATTTATATTCAGAAATGTTTCGAAAATCTTTAATGATTGATAAAAAGACCTCTATCCGTTTTAACCTGATATTCTGGCTCATCTACTTTTTGTACGAATGGTTAGGCGTTGGCGCCATGACCGAAAATTATCATGCGTCTCTCATTAAAGCCTCTATATACATACCAACGGCATTTCTGGCTTCTTACATATCAATACATATTTTGTTCAGAAAGTATTTTCTAAGCGATAACAAAACTATTTTATGGCTAAGCCTGATTGTAGTAGCTATTGCTTTTAGCTTTCTGAAACGAGCCATTAATTATTTCTATATCTATCCTCATGTAGAGGCACATAATTATCCCGGCCCGTTTGTTTATTTTCCTAAGTTATCATACGAATTCATAAATCTGTATTTCATCGTATTTCTGTATGGTATGTTTTATTTTCTGAGAGGCTGGTATAGCCAGCAGCAAGCCATGAATAGTCTTAAACAGGAAAAAACGGCTGCTGAGTTAGAGCTACTCAAATCGCAGGTGCAACCTCATTTTATATTTAATACGCTCAATAGTATTTATGCCGAGGCATTCAAGAAGAGCCCCGAAACGGCCCAACAGATAATAAAACTATCGAATCTGATAGAATATACCCTCTACGATTCAAAAAAAGAAAAAGTAGCCTTAGAAGATGAACTTAAATACATAAGAAACTACGTTGATTTACAGAAAATAAGAATTGGCGACAAAGTAGATATATCTTTTAATGTTTATAATAATATCAATCATATTCTCATTCCGCCTTTATTGCTCTTGCCTATTATCGAGAATTGTTTCAAACATGGTGTAAATAATTCAATTAACCCCTCATGGTTGAGGATTGATATTTCGGCAAATAAACACGAATTAATTGTGAAGGTAGAAAACAGTTTTGAACCAGATGCAGAAAGCCAGAAACTACACAACGGTGGTTTGGGGCTCAGTAATGTAGAGCGGCGCCTTGCATTGTTATATCCCGGCAAGCATGATTTTAAGACCTATTGCGAGGTAAATAGTTTTTTGGTAGTACTAAAATTAGTGTTTGAATAATGGCCTATCGCTGCTTAATAATTGACGACGAACTGCCTGCAAGAGAATTAATTAAGGCATATCTCGAAATTTTACCTGATTTTGAGATAGCCGGCATGTTCGATAATGCTATAGATGGCTTTATTTACTTGCAGAACAACGACATAGATTTATTATTTTTAGATATTCAGATGCCCAAGATGTCGGGCCTTGAATTGTTGAAAGCATTGCACAGAAAACCAAAGGTAATTCTGACAACGGCTTTCAGGGAATATGCCGTTGAAGCCTTTGATTTAGAAATTTTCGATTACCTGGTGAAACCTATCGGACAAGATAGGTTTCTGAAAGCAATTTCTAAATTCCTGCACTTTCAGGAAATAACAAAAATTACTACACCCGAGCCAAATGCCTTTGATAACGCATACATGTTCTTAAAAGTAGATAAAGACCAGGTAAAGGTATTTCTGAACGATATTTTATATATCGAGGGGCTAAAAGACTATATCAAAGTTTATACGAACGAGGGCTTATATATTGTGTACGAGCGGCTGGGTTACATGGAAGCCAAATTGCCCGAATCTAAGTTTATCAGGGTGCATAAGTCGTTTATTGCGGCTATTGATAAAATCAATACTTATAATAACGAGTCTCTGAAAATACAACAACACGAAATACCTATTGGCCGTATGTATAAGCAGGTGTTTTTAAATAGAATGGGTACTTTGTAGTTGTTTTTTATTGGAAATGTTAAAATAACCAGACCATTAAATATTAGCATAGCAAAACAATCAAAACTATATATTTTCTACCTTTGGCGCAAAATCAGGTAGTTGTTTATGAACTAAAATAGCATTTTCAGGCTTATTCAAGCACAAACCTTAAATCAGCATCATTAACTTTAAAATTTCTATGAAAAAAGCAGCACTATTTTCACTGGTACTCGGTACAGTAACGTATGTTTCATACGCACAACAAACCGCTACTTCTGTTGAAACCAAAGCTCCTAACTCTACCTATAAACCAGCATTTGAAGGCCAGACCAGAATAGGTGCAGTAAAAACCAAAACGCCTTATGCTTCTAAGGTACTTACCGAAGGTTTAACTTCTCCGTGGGGTGTAAAAAGCCTTCCTGATGGCCGCTTAATCATCACCGAAAAAGGTGGTAATTTACGCATAGCTAAAACAACCGGCGAATTGAGCAAGCCGATTACAGGCTTACCTGCTGTAAATTCTGACGGACAAGGTGGCTTGCTAGGTATTACAATCGACCCTGCATTTGAGAAAAACCGTATGGTTTACTGGACTTTCTCTGAAAATGTAGATGGAGGAACGGTTACCTCGGTAGGTAAAGGAAAACTTGCAGCTAACGAATCAAAAATCGAAGGTGCAACAGTAATTTATCGTGCTACACCTGCCCACAAAGGCACACTACACTATGGTGGCCGTATTGTTTTTGACAAAAGCGGAAACCTTTTTGTGAGCACAGGCGAGCGCTCTGATATTGTTACTCGTCCGCAAGCACAAGCGCTTAACTCTAGCCTAGGCAAAATCATTCATATCACTACCGATGGCAAGCCAGTAGCCGGAAATCCGTTTGAAGGTAAAGCTGATGCAAAACCAGAGCTTTATTCTTACGGACACCGCAACGTGCAGGGCTTAGCGTTCCACCCGGTAACAGGCGATTTGTTTTCGAATGAATTTGGCCCAAGAGGTGGTGATGAAGTAAACCGTGTACAGGCAGGTAAAAACTACGGTTGGCCAACAATTACTTATGGTATTGAATATAGCGGTAAAAAAATAGGTGAAGCTATCCAACAACAAGAAGGCTTAGAGCAACCGGTATATTATTGGGATCCATCGGTATCGCCAAGTGGTATGACTTTCTATAGCGGCAATATGATTCCGGAATGGAAAAACAACCTTTTCATTGGTTGCTTAAGCGGCATGCACATTGCCCGTCTGGTAATTGAAAACAACAAAGTTGTTGGAGAAGAACGTTTGTTAACCGAAGAGTTCCAACGTTTCCGTGATGTAACACAAGGTAAAGATGGCGCATTATATGCAGTTACCGACCAAGGCAGACTTTATAGAATCGCTAAGAAATAATAAAAACAATCGAAAATCCTCTGTTAACAGGGGATTTTCTTTTTATTACCTTTCCAATCAAGATTATCCAATATTCTCTGCAAATTCTTTCAAAGTTATTGTAGGCTTACCCAATTCTTGCCACGTGTTGGCAGCTTCAAATTTTTCGGGGTATTTATTTAAAGCCGTTACAATATGATAGCCATAATCAAACTTCCGGCTGAAAGCACCCATCATTTTCATCATAAACATTGGTGCCCACATAGTAAAGAGTTTTTCTTTCTTGTAATGTTTTATAAATAACTTGGCGGCTTCGTCTTGTGTAAATGCTTCCGGCCCTTGTGCTACATATTCTTTACTCTCACCGTGCAGCACTTTAAAAGAATTAGCTACTTGTTGTGCATAATCATCAGCTGCTACATAATAAAGCGGATACTCTGATTTACCTCCTAGTGCAATCATTTTCCACTGTTTCGATTGGTAGAAAATACTCTCCATAAAAGTAGAAGGGTAAAAGATGGTATAGGGTATCCCTGATTCTTTAATTGTTTTTACGGCCTGCTGTTTGAGCCTGAACACCCACCAGTCGAAATCATTTATGCCTTGGTAAAGATGCACCAACGATGATAAATACCCGATTCGTTTAATGCCTTGTTGCTTGGCAATACGCACAATTGTTTCTAAGCCTTGTTGTTCGGCATGCCACTCGCTTTCTTTTTCGGTTTGCAATACCGATAGGCTCATAAATACTCCCTCCTGCCCTTTCATGGCTCTCTCAACATCTGCTTCGTTCTTTAAATCACCTTTAATGATTATTGCATCAGGAAAATACTTTCTGGCAAGTGCTTCGTTTCTTACCATTACACTTACTTCAAAACCTGCGTTAATTAATGCCTTAGTGAGGGGTTTACCAAGAAGACCCGTTGAGCCGAAAACTATTATTTTTTTCATAGAAATAGCCGATAAAAGAGGAAGTTTTATACCTATTCAAAGATATTACGTTTAGCTGCTTAAGGCAAACAAAATTTAGACAGAGGCAAAACTTTATTTATCTTTACCACCGGAAAAACTAAAGAAAACAAGATGAACTACATTGCTTTTGATGACGATCAGATAAGAAATCAATTGAAGCCTTTTACGTTTACTAAACCTGTAGCCGGAATCAGATGTGGCATTCTGACGATTGGCGAAAAATGGAAGAAAGTATTGGGTACTGAGGTTTCGTATCTGACAGAAAACTACCTACAAGAGAAATTTAAGCAAATTAACACTAACGATAATCTCTATATTAACGGAGGTGTATGCCCTAATGCTACGCTTGTGGCAGAAATAAAACAGTTGGGGAATGAAGAAAGACTAGTAATTGGCGATACGGTTTTAGCCATTAAAACCTCACAAACTTTAAGTTTCCCGATTGACTATAGCCAATTCAGTGCTAAAGAATTAGGAGGTAATAGACCAACAGTCATACAAAATCTACCAGATATTTACCTCAAAAACGGCGAACAAATAAAAGCCGATTTTGCGCTAATTACAAAGGGTCGACAGTCTCAAGCTATTACAGACCAATTTACCCGTGTTTATAATCCTGAAAATGTATTTGTAGAAGAAGGGGCAAGCATCAAAGCAGCAATTATTAATGCAGAAAACGGGCCTGTGTATATTGGCAAAAATGCTACTATCCAAGAAGGTGCCATTATTATAGGGCCTTTCTCAGCCGATGAAGGCAGCATTGTAGCATGGGGTAGCAAAATGCGTGCAAATACCACACTTGGGCCTTTTTGCAGAGCAGGTGGCGAAGTTGGAAACTCTATTTTATCAGCATATAGCAACAAAGCCCATGATGGTTTTCTAGGCAATTCGGTAATAGGCGAATGGTGCAATCTTGGAGCCAATACCAATAATTCTAACCTGAAAAACGATTATTCGGAAGTAAAGTTATATAGTTATGCTACCCGCCAACTCGAAAAAAGCGGTGAGCTTTTCTGTGGTCTCTTCATGGGCGACTACACCAAAGCAGGTATCAGCACCATGTTTAATACAGGTACTGTTGCGGGCGTATGTGCCAATATTTTTGGCGCAGGTTTTCAGGCTAAACACGTACCATCGTTTAGTTGGGGTGGTACAGATACAGGCTATGAGCCCTATCGTTTCGATAAAGCCACTCAGGTGATTAATGAAACCATGAAAAGACGTGAGAAGCAACTCTCGGAGGCTGACCTGCAAATTCTTCGATACATTCATGAGACTGAATCGTCTATTTGACGAGAAAGTCCGTAACTTTGCGCCATGCTTTTTCGTGAAATCACAGGTCTTCAGGATATTAAACAGTCGCTTATTGGTACAGTAGCCAATAACCATGTGGCGCATGCACAGTTGTTTCATGGCAATGAAGGAACGGCAAATCTGGCATTGGCGCTGGCTTATGCTACCTATGTAAATTGTGAAGACAAACAGCCCGACGACGCCTGTGGCCGATGCCCGAGTTGCATAAAAATGAGCAAGCTGGCACACCCAGACGTAAATTATCTTTTTCCGACTGCAGGTGGTAAAAGTGTATTATCAGAGAATTTTATGGCTCAATGGCGAGAGTTTATAAAAGAAACCCCATTTGGTAATATATCTGACTGGCTCGAGAAAATCGGAGTAAAACAAGGCAATATTCCTGCTGAAGAAGCCCGACAACTTATTCAGAAACTCTCGCTGAAATCGTATGAAGGTGGCTATAAAATCGTGATTATCTGGCAAGCAGAATATTTACACAATACCACAGCCAATGCCTTATTAAAAATTCTGGAAGAACCACCTGAACAAACCCTGTTTTTGCTGGTAGTAAACAGCATGGAGCGTTTACTGACAACCATTATTTCACGCACGCAACGAGTGGCAGTAAGAAAATTTTCAGAGTCAGAAATTATCAGTTATTTATCAAGAAATCAGGAGTTTTCGCAGGAAAGAGCCAGACAGATTGCTTTTCTGTCGGAAGGCAATATGCATCGGGCTTTAGAGATTATAGATAAGTCGGAAGATGATGACCACGCTTGGTTTGCTATCTGGATGCGTATGTGCTATAGCTTAAACCTACTGAAACTGGTACCAATGGCCGACGAATTTGATACCAAAAGCAAAGAACAGCAAAAAGGCATATTAGAATATGGCTTGAGTATATTCAGAGAGATATTTTTGTATCGGAATGGCGGCGAGGCACTCATCAGGCTAGAGAACGATGAACTGGTTTTTGTACAGAAATTCTCGGCAGCTATTAACCTGAACAACCTGGAGCAAATTACAGAAACATTGAGCGAAGCGCACTACCATATTGAGCGCAACGCAAGAGCTAAAATAGTGTTTTTAGACATCTCGTTAATCATTGCCCGATTAATGATGAAAGGATAAACAGATTTAAAATGAAAATAAAAATCGGAACCCGTGGTAGTAAGCTGGCCTTGTGGCAAGCCTACTATGTAGAAGATAAACTGAAAGCCAAAGGGGTAGAAACAGAGATAGTAATTATTGAAACCAAAGGCGATAAAATACTTGACCGCTCTTTGTCTAAAATAGGTAGCAAAGGCGTTTTTACAGAAGAACTGGAAGACCAGCTTCGCAGTGGCGAAATTGACATAGCAGTGCATTCGGCTAAAGATTTACAGTCTGAGCTCGCATCAGACCTTGAAGTAATCGCTTTTACGGAGCGTGAGCAGGTAAACGATGTATTGGTGAGTTTCAACAAAAACTTATCGTTACAAAGTGGCAAAAGCTTTGTGGTGGGAACCTCTTCTACACGTAGGGTGGCAATGCTAAAGCATTATTATCCGCATATTGAGATAGTAGATATGCGTGGTAACTTGCAAACACGCCTGCGCAAACTGGAAGAAAAACAATGCGATGCCTTATTACTAGCCTATGCAGGTGTGCACCGCATGCATTACGATGATTTGATTGTTGAGCTTTTGCCATTAACAGAGTTTGTGCCTCCGGTAGGACAAGGTTGTGTAGCAATAGAAGCGGCTAAAACACTTACCGAAGAGAAAAAACTGATAATAAAGCTCCTGATTAACGATGCACAGACAGAAAAATGTCTGTTAGCCGAAAGAGCTTATCTGAAAACATTACAGGGTGGTTGCTCGATTCCATCATTCGGAAAAGCAACTTTAGAAGAAAACGAAAACGGAGGGCTACATCTGAAAATGACAGCCGGGCTTATCAGCCTTGATGGACAAAAACTCATTAAAGTAATAGAAGAAAGCACAGTTGACGACCCGGAAGGCTTAGGCGTAAAAGTAGCGGAGAATGTATTGGCCAACGGTGGCATAGAGATTCTACAAAGCATAAGAGCCGGACTAGTAAACTAAATTCTAATGCCCACCTTTACGAGTGGGCATTTTTTTACTTTTTCAAATAATTCCTGACAAATTCAACCCAATCAGCTTCTTTCTCACTGATTTTAATATCTGGTGCAATACCTATGTTATCAATAGGATTCTGCGGTAAACGTGCACTTTTAGCCATTGCAAAAGCAACCCGCCAGCCATAGCAGGGCATGCCCCACTCTCTTACTTCAATATAATCGGCTAAACCTTTGGTATTTTCTCCAAAAACAAGCGTTTTCTTACTTTGTTTTGCTTCCAAAATAAACTGTTCGGCTGTGCTGGCCGTATTTTTGTTTACAATAAAAGCCACTTTTTTAGGATTAGGTGCTATGTTCACCAATGGGAATTCCTTATCCGGTCCTTTTACAAAGCTGCCGCTATTAGCTTCCATCAACCGTAACACCTGTTGCAGTTTGGGCGTAAGGCGCGCTCTATAGCCTGCATGCACCTTAATAGCTTCAAGCTCATGCCTGATAGAAACGCTATTCTCGAAAGTAGCTTTAAACAAGCCTCCTTTTCGCACTATTGCCTGGGTATTAATATACGGAAACAAGGATTCGTAAGCGGCATCATCACCACCGGGGTTATTTCTTAAATCAATAATCAGATTCGGCGAATTATCCAGAATTGGCTTATTCCTATTTATCATTTCGCTGATATAATCAGGGCCATTTATGAGCGTAAAAGGCGGCAATACAACCAAGGCTGTTTCATTATCTAATTGTTCTACTCTGTAATCAAGAATTTTCTGCCTGTTATCTTCATCGTTTATGGTCTCGCCAGGTGTCGGGAATACTTTGCTGAATTTGTAAATGTTCTCTATCACCAAAAAATTCTTTACTTCTCTTGTCAGGCTCGTTTCTGCTCCAAAATCGGCATAATAATATTTTGTTGTATATCGTAATGGCGCTACCTGAGTCATTTCAAACTTCACTTTACCTGCTTTCCACTGTGCGTTTCTATCGGCCAATAAAAAGCCTTGAAACTTTTTGGTATCTTTTTTATCTCGAACTATGCCTACTCTGTAATCTTTATCTTCACTTTCCCAAATACCCTCTATAGAGGCCAAACGACTTTCGTTTTCTTTCAAGTACTGCATAAAACTGGTTTCGGTGAAAGAGACAACCGGAACTTTAGCAGCACGAGCGGCTACAACTTCGGGGCTTTCATCAATCGGGTATGGAGAAAGGGGCGTAATGAAAACGTGACCGTCCTGAAAAAAATCAATCCACTTTTTCAGTAAGAAATAACACTCACGGTCGTTGCTGATGCTGTTAGCCTTTTCTTTTATTTCGGCAGAAAGTTTTTCGAAAGCAGCCTGGTTATCGGGCCTTACTTTATCTTCCCAACCTGCATAGTTATTTTTTAATTTCTGATAGGCAAAATCGAAGTTTTGTGAGCACAGGCAAGCCTGTTGAGCAAAAGCCGAAGTGCTCAGGCAAAGTATAAAAAGTAGTAGTAATTTGTTCATTGAGTTTGGCATATTAAAGGCAAGCAAGCCCTTACATAATATGCACCATTGCTAAAATCGTGCCTAAAAAATCACCAACTTGGCAATACCTTGCTACCTTCTTCGGTATTTTCTATCTTTAAGAATGTCTGAATTTCCTGTTGCAACTCATCAACGTGAGAGATAATACCCACAATGCGGTTTTCTTTGCGTAATGATTTCAAGGTTTCAAAAACAATCTGTAAAGACTCACGGTCTAAAGACCCGAAGCCTTCGTCGAGAAAGAAGAAATTATGCTTAGATTGTACACGATTATGAATATTATCGGCCAACGCCAAAGCTAAAGATAAAGCCGCCTGGAATTTCTGCCCGCCAGATAGCGTCTTAAGCAAGCGTGTTTTACCGCCATTCAGTAAATCTCGTACTTCAAAATCATTATCGGCGTTTACTTCCAGATGAAGCTGGTGGCGTGTCATGCGGTGGAAGCGTTCATTAGCCGCATGCGAAAGGTTTTTCAGATAAATGCTAGAAACAAAATCTACAAAACCATTGGCTTTAAAGAGCTTCTGTAAAGTATCAAGGTTATCTTTTCTGATTTCAAGCCGTTTTTTTTCAGCCAATAGCCTTTGTTTATTTTTCAGCGTCTCCCTACCACTTTGAATTTCTTTCTCGAGACTTCCTTCTTCTTTTTTTATTTCATTGAAACGTGCTTCGTTAGCTTTGATAGCGTCTTTTGTTAGCTGATGTTTCTCCGGCTCATATTGCTTGCCCTCAGCATCTTTTGTTAATTGCGCCAAAGCCTGTTGAGTAGCCTGCAAGTCGGTCTGGAACGCAAGTATCTCTGTGCGCTCTCTTTCAATAAGCAGGTTTTGTTTCAGAATAGCTATTACCTCGTCTTCTGATTCGAAACCATCAGTTTTTAATTGTGTTAAAATATTCTTCTGAATTAAAGCTAAAGCACTTGAATGATTTTCAAGATTAAGTAATAATGTTTTCTGGCTTCCTTCTATGCTCTTAATATTACCGTCAATCGCCCGGTGCTCAGCATCTAAGCGATTAAAAGTGTCAATAATTTTCCTAATGCTACTTTCAGTCTGTTGGCGCTGGGTTTCTATTTCCTCAAGGTTTTTACTTTCAAAATCAGCCCATTTGAATAGATTTAGCTGGCTAGATAGCGTTTTTTTCTGGCCTTCAAAACCAGCAAATTGCTCAGTAAGCAAGCTTAATGTTTTTTCATACCTATAGGCTTTGTCGGCATTGTGGTGGTCAATATCTACGCTCAGTTTTTTAATCTTTGCTTCTGCAGTTTCTATTTCTGATTTAAGATTTGCCTTTGTTATAGTTAGATTCTTGATTTTAGTATCAAAATCTTCTGCAGAACTCAAAACTTCAGGATGATGCACCGAGCCGCATAAAGGGCAAGGTTCGCTATCTTTCAGGGCATCGGCAAATTGTTGTAGCGACTTCTGTACTTTTAGATGAAGCAGTTCTTCATCTAATTTCTGTTCTGTTTTTTGTACTCTTAGTTCCTCTTTACGTTTTTCGAGGTTTTGTTCCAACGTGCTTTTATCAGCTATTAAACTTTTGATAAACTGCTCTTTTTCTTCAAGTTTTAGCTTACCGTTGGCAATTCTGTTTTGTATGTTTGTTCTCTCTTCTTCCAGGCTTTTTAAGCTTTTCAACACACCTAACTCCTTCGCTTTAGCAATGTATTCTTCACGCTTATCGTATTCGGTTTTTACGGTGCTTAGTTCGTTCAGAAGCGTTTGTAAGCGTAATTGGCTTTGCGCTAAGGCAGTCTGATTCTTGTCAGTTTCCACTTTATCTCTGCGGTAATCTATTTCCTTAGCAGTTTTTTGCTCAAACAAAGACTTAAAGTTTATGACACACTTTTCATAAAGTTTAAGTTTCTCTTCTCGTAGCTTAAACCAGTTTTCCTGTTCTTTCAGCTTTTCAAATTTATTGCTTGTATTGTTTAAATTAGCAAGTAGTTTAAATAATTCGTCTTGTTGTTTTTCTTCGTTGCGCTGCTGGCTTAATTCTATTTCAATGCTTTTATTCAGTTCTTTTTTAAGGCGTAAATCGTGCTCTTTTTGCTCAATGGCTTCGGGGGTTTCATCGCCTAGGCTTAATAATTGCCCGTTTACAATGTTGAGTTCTGCGTTATTGCGTTCAATCAAACGTTTATTCTTTTCAAACAAATCAAATTTTTCAAGGCCAAACAAAACCTTCATCATTTCAGAGCGTTCCTTCCCCTTAAGTTCAATAAATTCCTGAAAATTCCCTTGTGGAATAATAACCGTACGACGGAAATTCTCATAGCTTAAACCTATCACCTTTTCGGCTACGGCATCGGTTGTTATAGGGCTCCAGTTATCCGTCATCCATTGGTAGGCCTTGCGTTCTACTTTTACATCTTTAAAATTCTTGCTATTGCGCTTACCATGTACTACAAACCGATACTTATTATCTTCTTTTCCGGCCAGACACGTAAAATCAATCAATAGCTCGTCAGAGCTCAGATTGGTCATGTTGTAATATCGCTCATCGCCCGATTTGTTGAGTCGCTCGGTGTCGCCATAGAGTGCAAACATAATAGCCTCTAACACCGAAGATTTACCACTACCCACAGAGCCGAAAATCCCGAAGAGAGATGCACTAGTAAGGTTGTTGAAATCAATTTCCTGCTGGTTTTTATAAGAATAAAGCCCTTTTATTTTTAGATACTGAGGAATCATGTCTGGATAATTTTTAAATACGCACTATTCATTCTCTTCGGCCAATACTTCTTTTAGTAATAGCATCAGTTCGGTTGATACCTCCTGCCCCTTGCGGTTTCTGAAATACTCTTCAAAGAGTTTTTCAACACCCATCGAAAGATCAATAGCTAAGCCATCACCCTCAAAGCCACCTAAATTTTTGATTTCAGGAATAATCTGTATCAGCCCATCGTGGGCGTCAAGCAAACGTTTTTTTTCGCTCGCCTCTAAATACTTATCTGAAACGATAGTCAACTGAACCAGGCTATCGGGGTTTTCGGTAAGCCACAGAAGTGCATCATCTATATTATCAAATTTCTTTTTCAAGAGCACCTTTCCTTTTGTGAGGGCAATTGGCTTGTAATCTACCAGTCGGCCTGCTTCGGCTTCTATCAGTACTACATATTTGGTCTGGCTGGCTTCTGAAAAACTATAGGCTAAAGGGCTGCTAGAATATACAATAGGGCAAGGCGATGAATCTATTACCTGATAACGGTGCAAATGCCCTAGGGCGCTATAATGCACTTGTGTGGGCACATTTTCGGAGTAAATAACCGATGCGCCACCAATATGCAGAATCGGCCTTTCATCTTCCGGTTCTTCGGGCATTTCACCACCTTTTTTCATAAAAAACAGGTGGGTGGCCAACATATTAAAACCGGCGTTATCAAGGTATTTATCGGCTAAACTCTGCCAGTGGTTTTGTAGGTGTACCCGCAGGGCATCGTCGGTTTCTACAATACCCAAGAAAGTTTTTAAACGCTGCTCGTTAGCATAGGGTGTTAGTAAAACCCGAAGAGGGAAATCGCAATCGGGTATTTTTATTTCTATAAAGCCATTATCGACTCTTATTATTTCCAGACCTGCCCGCGTTTTGATAGGCTTTACGCTGAAATTCGGAAAACCCACAAAAACAATCCCACAGGCACGGGCTAGTGCATCGGGCACTTCAATACGTTCAGGCGAATCATGGTTGCCTGCAATGGCCACTACGGCTCTGCTACCATTGGCTGATAGCCGATGAAGCGTAGAATATAATAATTCCATCGCTTCTGATGATGGATTGAAATTATCGAATAGGTCTCCGGCTACTATTACAGCGTTTACAGCTTCACGCTCGGCAATCTCACAAATCTCGTCCAGTACTTCTCTTTGTTCGTCCAGCCGTAGATAATTATCTAGTCTTTTACCCAAATGCCAATCAGCAGTATGTAAGATTTTCATTGTGCTTGTTTAGGTTACAAGACTCGTATCTGAATCTTTGATTAATAGAAAAGCCACTGATTTCTGAAAATGAGTGGCTTTAAAAAATGATTATACAGAATCCGGCAAATCAACCTTTAACCATCTCTAAAATATCGTCTAAATACTCACGTGAGTTGCTCAGGCGAGGCACTTTGTTTTGCCCGCCAAGTTTACCACGTTTCGACATCCAGTTGTAAAAAGTGCCGTTTTCTACAAAGTGTACTTTAGGCTCTAGCAAAGCCATATTTTTATAACGCTTGGCGTCATAGTCTGAGTTTACTTTTCGTAGGGTTTCGTCCAGCGTTTTTACGAATACATCTTTGTCGTCAGGTTTATTCGAAAACTCTATTACCCATTCATGGCAGCCTTTGTTGCCTTCGCCCATATACACAGGGCCGGCGGTATAGTCAACCATAGTAGCACCCGAAGCTTTGCAGGCTTCTGTAATAGCAATATCGGCGTTTTCGATTACAACTTCTTCGCCAAAGGCATTAATAAAATGCTTGGTACGGCCACTTACTTTGATTCGGAACGGATACAATGAGGTAAACTTCACGGTATCTCCGATTTTATATCTCCACAAACCTGCATTGGTCGAAATCACCAAGGCATAATTTTTATCTAACTCAACTTCATCAAGTAGCAGGGTTTTTGGGTAGTCTTTATCCCATTCTTCCATCGGAATAAACTCATAGAATACGCCGTAGTCGAGCATCAATAACATTTCACCTATCCTGTCGAGTTCGTCCTGTATTGCAAAGAATCCCTCAGAAGCATTGTAGGTTTCAAGGTAAGACACCTGATTTGACGGAAAGAATTTACTTCGGAAAAGCTCTCGATATGGCTGAAATGCCACTGCGCCATGCACAAATACCTCGAAATCTTCCCAAACCTCCAGCATATTTTTCTTGCCTGTGCGCTCAAGAATATTTTCAAGTAACACGACCGTCCAGGTAGGAACACCCAGAATACTGGTAACATTTTCTTTTGAGCAAATTTCAATCATTTGCTCCATTTTTTCTTCCCAGTTTTCCATCAGGGCTACTTCGCTCGGTGGTGTACGTATGAAATCGGCCCATGCGGGTAGATTCTTTACAATTACTGCCGAAATATCGCCTGCTTGTGTATTGGCATTGAATGGGTTTTTATGAAGCGTTCCGCCTATCGATAAACCCTTGCCATCATAAAGATTTGCATTCGGTCGATTATTAAGATACAGCGTCATTACGTCTTTACCGCCTCTGTAATGGCAGTCTTCGAGTGATTCTTCTGATACCGGAAGAAATTTGCTACGGGAATTAGTTGTACCTGATGACTTTGAGAACCATTTAATATCAGAATACCAAAGCACGTTCTGCTCGCCTTTCAGTACTCTTTCGATATAAGGGTACAGTTCCTCATAGGTAGAAACAGGCACACGTTCCTGAAAATCTTTGATAGATTCAATACTAGAATAGCCATGTTTCAATCCCCATTCTGTATACCGGGCACTTTCAATGAGTCCATGAAATATACGTTCTTGCGTCTCTACAGGATACCGCACAAATTCCTCAATACGCTCGATACGTCTCTTAAGAAAAAAACCAAGTATGTCGTTTAAAATGCCCACGCTGAGTAAAGTCTGCTAAAAAACTACCTAAATTATATAAATTTCTTTGTTCCCACACAATTTCAAAACACTTGTTTTCTTTACTTCTAGTTAAAGCATTGATATTTAAGTATTTGAAATCTATCTTATAATCCCTTGGCTCTATCAGGATAATCTGTAATTACACCATCACAGCCAACGGCTTTTACTTTCTCCATTTCTTCACGTTTGTTCACTGTCCACGGAATCACTCTTATCCCTAAATCGTGCAATTGTTTTACACGTTCTGCATTTACTTGAGTAAAATAAGGGCTCCAGATATCCGGCTTAAACCCTAGTTTGTCAATATTCACCTGTACATCGTTATTAGCTCTTGGCTCAATCAATACGGCCATTGCTACTTTTTTGTACTTACCTGCCTGCATTTGCGCATGCCAGTATTTCAGCATATTATAATCGAAGCTCTGCATGTTTACACGCTCCAATGGCAATTCTTTTACAAGAATTTTATAAACCAAGTCTGAAAACTCAGCATAATCTGGTTGAGATTTGCCAATTTCTTTTTCGTTGCTTTTTATCTCTACATTGTATTTAACCGCAGGCAAACCTTTTTGTTTGGTGTACTTCTCAATCTCCCTTATCATATCTTTCAACAAGGGCTTATACACTTTCATTTTTTCTTGCTCCGGAAATCCCTTATTGCCACGCAAGCCTACATCATATTTTTTTATTTCTTTGTAATCGAGTGTATATAGGTTGCCTTGTGTTTCTTTCGTAACAAATTCACCTTTGGGGTCGGTTGTAATTTCAGGATTAAAATAAGTATCGTGCGAAACCACCACTTGCTTATCTTTTGAGATAACCACATCAAGTTCAAGCACATGCGCGCCTAAATCAATCGCCTTTTTGAACGATGGAATGGTGTTTTCGGGCACTAAGCCTCGTGCGCCACGGTGGCCTTCAATTTCGAAAGTCATAGTTTGAGCAAATGTTAAAACAGGAAATAAAAGCAATACTAAGAGTTTCATGTGTATTTAAGATTGAATAATGGCAAAAATTAATTGTTACTATACATTCCACCAGTAGGTAAACTTCACAACCAGACTTCGGTTTCTGACATGGAAAGTATCAGAAAAATAATTGTCGGTATAAACCAGAAATAAATCTGATGCCGGGCTATAGCGCCACTGTAAACGGGTGTTGATGTTAAAATTGTTGTTCTGGTTGTTAAATTGTACGAAATTAGTGAGAAACAATTTATTTGTAAAGGTAACATCGATTTTTGGACCTAATAGCCAAAGGTCGTATTGTTTATTTATTAATTCTTTTGGCAGAATCGGGTCTTCTCTGAAAGCCAGGCGGTTGAAGTTGGCACTCATAGTAATAGCTACATAGGGTTGGAAACGATAACCAATGTCTCCATTCAGGCGTAAACGTGTACCGTTGGCATAATAACCGCCATAACGGGTAGAAACAAAATACGTCAGCAATGCCTGTGGCTTAGAGGTATAATCGAAACCAAACGAGTTCCATTTGTGCTCGCTACCTGTTGGTAAAGGTATTTTAGCAAAATTACCTGTAGGGTCAAAAGGATTCAAGAGTTTCACGTAGTTGTGTGCTGCCCATACAAACAAGTTATTAGTTTTACGGAAGTTGATTTTATACCCAATCAGTTTTTCATTTTCTGTTTCTTCCGAAAAATCTTTTGTTAAATAGTGTGTCAGTATCACCGTAGGGCCATGACTCAACACAGTTCCTCCGGCTTTCGGGAACATCAGATAAGCTACTTGTGGGCTTAGTTTACTGTAATTGATACGTGGCACATAGCCTACTTCGGCCGAGTAGGTGTTACCTACTCGCTCAACTTGTACGCCTGTAACCCATTTTTTAGAAGTATAAAGAATGTTTCCGGCTAACACATCATCATTATTCTTTTTATCAGGACTAAAAGAGCTTAAATACAAGAATTTACCCGTCCAGTCATTGTTTTTAGAAGCCAAGTTATACTCAATACCAAAATTACGATTGAAGCGAGATAAATTATTAAGCCTGATTAAAGAATCAGATACCGACCCATAGCCAAGCGTTTCTTTATTAACAAGCATTACGGCTATGTTAGAGCGGGCAAACATACGGCGTTGCAAAGCTATTACGCCAAAGTTTTGTGCAGGCACGCCAACTTCGTTTTTTCCTGTCTGCATATTCATGAAACCAATGCGCCAGTCTTTGTTAAGCTTGCCACTTAGCCTTGCACCAAAATTGATAGGTGCATTTAAACCGATACGACGTGAAAAAAACGGGCGGATATTCTGATACCCAAAATTGGTAAACAAGTCGCCGTTTTCTAAGAAAAACTGTCTTCTTTCGGGGAATAATAATTCAAAACGGTCGAGATTGGTTTGTTGTTGGTCTACTTCTACCTGTGAGAAATCAGGGTTTACTGTCAAATCAAGATTAAGTGAAGAAGTAAGTCCGATTTTGGCATCAAAACCTATATCGCCTCTTAATTTAGTAGGCGACTTTACCTCCTGGTTTGCGCTTACGCCCCCAAGTGCATAAGGAATAATAGAGATATTTGAGCCTGCTTGTGGCGGTGGCTGGTCCCATACCAATGATGCTGCATAAGCCAACGAAGCCGTAGCAAACTGACGAGGCACAGGTGCCCAAGCCGATTTTTCGGTAGTTTTTAAATCAAGGCGGCTGAAATTTACACCCCAACGAGTGATGCCTTTTTTATAACGGAGGGTCTTAAACGGAATGGCTGCTTCCCACACCCATTTATCGTCATCGTGTTTTACTTCTGATGTCCATTTGTTTTCCCAACTCAAATTTGCCGAACTGCCATTATAAAGTAAACCATCCCATTGAGCACCGTAGGCATTTGCACCAAAGGTAAAACCGTTGGTTTGGTCATCGAAAGTATCAATAAACAATAAATCGTTGTCGTTTTTGCCAAAATTGAAATCCCG
Organism: Emticicia soli; assembly: GCF_037860775.1. NCBI lineage: Bacteria > Pseudomonadati > Bacteroidota > Cytophagia > Cytophagales > Leadbetterellaceae > Emticicia > Emticicia soli. The sequence continues at coordinate 328,577 of NZ_JBBEWC010000001.1, forward strand.
TTTCAGCGATTCAACCATGTAGGGGCCGGGTACTTTCTCATAATTGATAAAGAGCACATAAAGGTTTTTGTCATCATAGGTCATTTTTACTTCTGTTCTTACCATAGCTTTGCTGGTATCCATTGGTAAAACCTGATGAAAATCGGTAGCTAGTTGTGCCTCTGCCCAAGCTCGTTCGTCTGCAATCCCATCGATTTTTATGGGCGATGTAGCCGGATGAATGCGGTATTCAATTTTGTCGTTTTTCTTTTGGGCATAATTAGTAAGAGAGAGAAAAACAAAAAGGCATAGGTTAAGGCTAAAGTAAGAAAGTTTTCTAAAAATAGGTTTCAAGTTTTTATACGTTATAAGGTTGAAACGTAAATTTACTTAACCTAAAAACAAAAACCTCACAAGTTTGAAAAAACTGTGAGGTTTCATATAATTTATCTTATAAATCTTTGTTCTATTCTGTTGCTTCTTCTGTTGGAGAACTCGCTTTTTTCGATTGCATATTGAAAATCAAAGAGATACGCCATGTATTGGCAAGCGCATTACCTTGTGTAACCGGAATCAGGTACGCAAAGTCAATACCGTAGCTATCTTTAAGTCTTAAACCCAAACCTGCTGTTACATAGCTTTTACCACCTTTAAAACTACTTTGACCGAAGTATCCGGCACGTACGGCAAACATTTTGCTATACCAGTACTCAACACCTGTAGAAAGTGTAAACTCTCTTATTTCTTCTTTGAAACCATCTGGTGCATCAGAGAAAGAAGAGAAAATAGCTTGAATAACACCCAAATCATCAGGGTTTTTACCTTTAATAATATTACCGTTGTTGTCTTTCAATGGCGGTGTTGGTACTAATAATTTGTTTACATCTACCAAAAAGTTAAACTCGTTGAAGTTGTCTATTCTATAGTTTAAGTTACCGCCCAGTTTCAGGTTTGTTGGTAAGAAATAACGACCTCTACCGTAGTCTACTTTACCACCAAGGTTCTGAATCACAGCACCTGCTGAAAACGCAGCGCCTTTTTCTCTATTTCTTTTGGCCGGAGAATCTTGCGTATAGTAAAAAGATATATCACCCGCTACCGTATTGGCAGGTTTACTTGCCGTGTTATTTATTATTTGTGAGCCAATGAGGTTTGAGTGAATATATTTAAGGTTCAACCCCATAGCAATATCTCTGCTTAGTTTACGGGTATATCCGGCGGCAATGTTCAAATCTCTTGACTGGAAAGTACCTGTTTCTTCACCAAACGCGTTTCTGAACTCAAAAGTACCCTGGTTAAAATAAGTCATTGAAAAAGCTAGCACCTGGTCTTTAGCTACTTTTTTGTAAAAAGACGCATTTAATAAATCCATGTCATCAACCAAGTCTCTTAACCAAGGGGTATATGATACTGTTGCTCCCACAGATTGGTCTATAAATGGTAGTTTTGCAGTATTCCAATACATAGAATAGGCATCAGGGGTAGACGCCGCACCTGCATCGCCTAAAGCGCCAGCTCTTGAATCTGGTGAAAAAGTCAGGAATGGAACAGCAGTAGCAGGGGCTCTTGTAACCCCATTTTGTGCTTGCGCAGAAAGTGAATTTATTAAAACTAAACTCGCCAAAGTGGCTAATAATTTGCTTTTCATGAGAGCTTTTTTTTCAATCTGCCCAAAATAGGGGCGCTTTAATATGATAATGTATCGGATCTATTGATTTAAGGCACCAAATATAACAGTTTTTCTTAGTTACTTCCAAAACACTAATTTTCCGGACGAATAAGTTTTTATTCTATGGTTAAGAAAATTGGCCGAAATACGATACAAATAAGTACCAACTACCCACTCTTGGGGGTCAATATTCATGCCAATGCTCAGTGTTTTCAGGCATGAATAACATAACTCTGCCTGCTCAAAAATTGTTCGACCTGTTTTATCAAAAACCTTAATTTCGAACTCAATATCTTCGCCCTCGGCGTTGTGTTCAATAAAAAAACTAGTTGCTCCCTGAAAAGGATTAGGGTAATTGTATGCTTGTATTAAGCTAAATTTTGGGTTCTCTACTATGAACTCTAACGATGCCTCCGAGGAATTATTATAGATGTCCCAGATTTTTAATTTTATGATATATTTACCTGCCGGAAGCTTTCCGAAAGGGTATTTCAATACTCCTTTCGTATAGTCTTCATAACTCATAAAATACTGATTGGCAACAACTTGCAAAGTATCATTGAGCGTAATAAGCATTTCGTGGCCAATACCTGCCTGCGATAAATTAATACCACTTTCGTCAGAAATACGGGCTTCAAGCATATTATTTGTATCTACAAAAAGTTCAATTTCAGGGCCTTGCGTATCTACGCTGGTGGCGGTCTCGCTGCCGCCAATCAATACCCTGTCAAAGCTCCCGATGGCGTCACTGCTGCTGTCGGCTACAAATGCATAGCAATTGATTTTACCTGCTCCTAATTGGTAATTAATGTCTTTCGGAACAATGAAATTTACAGAAAAAACACCATTTTTAACTGCCACCCTTCCCTCAAAAATCTTATTCTGATAAACCTGATAAGTAAATTTTTCAGTTTTTTGTCCTAAAGTGCTAACTGTTGATGGTTTATCTAAAACTGAAACAATTACGTAACCATTAAAATTGGATTTTAGTTTATCAGAACCCGCTTCTTGTATCACACCTTCAATGTTTACTTTGGCTAAGGCTTTCAAGGTTTGGTTATCGGGTGCTTGCCCGTTGATTTTTGTAATCGTTACTTTATCGGCCGGATACGCCAGCTTCATAGATGGGTCGCCGAGTAATGAAAAATTACGGTTATTTACATTGCTGAGCGAGTTGTTTTTGGTAAGCCTGAAAATATCGCCCAGTCGCCAGTTGATGTTCTGTTTTTCTATTGCAAAGGCAGCATAGAATGCGTTATTGAGCAAGAAATTGGTGTAAGAATATACCGGACGAGTAGTAGTTAGTAAGCCTATTGCGCCTCCTCTCGGGCTCAGCATAGCTATTTCAGCACCAGATACAACCGAGGGGTCATCAAAGCGGCCAAATGAACAGGTAGCAGTAAGAAACACCGGCATATTACTAAGGTTTCGCCACGCCTCTATCTGGCCTATTGTCAGTATTTTTTCTTCTGTCCAACCATCGGGGCCGCCGTGTCCGCTGTAATTCACAATTAAACTGCCTTCGTTTACTGCTTTGTTTAAAGCCTTGTTAGCATCAGGTGCTAGCGTGCCCGACGAAGTAGATATTTGCTTGTAATTATCAACATAAATTTTGCTGGTACTTATGTTTTTGTCTTGTGCTTCTATCAAGCTGGCAATTCTATCAGCATCTTGCTGGTGAATGTTTCCGTCGCCATCATCTGCAACAAAACTTATTTTGCCTCGCCAGCGGCCAATTGTTTTGGCATTTTTTGCATAGTAAATAAGTTTATCTACCACATTTTTAGCTTCTTCTACCGATTTAGCCGGAAGCCTCCCTACGCTTACATCTAATGTGTGGTTGCCCTGATTATTCTCTGCCCATTCGCCTTCATGTGTCTCAAGAAAACCCAGATAATCGTCAGACGAAAAGCTCAGAATCGGACTCAGCGATTCACGGCTTTCATAAGTAGGGATGTATAAATCAGGATTCACATACGAAAACTTATGATTGTTTTTGTAATCGTAGGTGGCATCACCAAACAAAAGCAGGTATTTAAACTTGGCAGGATTTTTTTGCCATAAAAAACGAGCAAAATCACGGATAGCACTTACATCAGGCCGACCTGATGCAAACTCATTATAAACCTCGTTAGTAGTAGCTACAATTACCGATAGGCCATCGTTACTTCTTCTAAAATCAGCTAGCCTTTCTGCCTGGTTTTTCCATTCGGGTAAAGTAACAATCAGCAACTCGGGCACTTCTACTTCATGCAGGTTTTGATTGGCTATTTTGCTTACTGTATTGGGCTCTAAGAGATTCTTATCATTAAACAGTACAAATGTTTTTAACAAGCCTGCCGTTGATGCGCCAAAACTAGCTTCTGCTCCACTGATAGTATAAGCTATATTGTCAGGTACTTGGGCATTACTAATGTCCCAGATTTTTGATTGTGCGTTGGCTTGGGCTACTTTAAACTGTACATTGGGGCTATTAAGGCTTTCTAATGCCCTTACGATTGTCTGAGACTCGTAAAATTGCAAAGCCCTCTTGGCTTGTATCTGGTAGTAGTTCAGATAAGCTGTAGCCGACGACTGACCACCTTTGTTATGCGTATAAGTAAGTTTTATTGAATTTCCACTCTGAACGGTTGCTGTAAAAGTTGAGGTATTTTCTGTCCCTTTTATGTCATAAATACCCTTGGCATCGTATTGTCCGGCTCTTATAGGCTGAAATATATTGCTACCTATATCGGTGTTATTGAGTTTCAAAGCCAATTGAGTTGAAACATACGCAGTACCAACAGCCGAAGAGGTAATTTTTATGTTTGAATTGGGTATTAAACCCTCAATTGTCTCATTAAAAGAAAGTTCGCTATTGATACCAAATGACTCGCCATACCACTCTCGGCCCGAGCCGCTTAACTCTCTTGCGCCTGAGCTTATCAGATTCCGTTGGTCTAGTTCATGAAACCGGAAATCATCAAAAGTAGTAATTGTTTGAGAAGACTGAACCGAATTCGCATTTTTGATACGTAGCCCTGGTGAATCTGAAACAGTAAGAAAAACAAAACTTGAGTCGGAATAGTAGTTATTCTGGTGCTTAAGTCGTTGTTGGTTACTATCATAAAATATAACATGCGGGCTTTCGGCATAAAACAAAATATAATCGGCCTCATCAAATTTACCATCGGCTTCGCCAATTACTTCAATGGCGTTTTCGATTAAATCATTGGGGCGTGGCTGTGCATTAGCTTGTGGCAACATTGCGCCGCCATTACCATAAAGCCTGATATACTGCGGATTAATTTGGGTAATATCAATACCCGCTTGCTTTAAAAAATTGGCATTGATTCGGTGAACACCTGTTTGTGTAGTTGCTATTTTGTACCAAGTCCCTTTGCTTAAAACCGACGATTGGCCTGAAACTGTTTGGCTATACAAAAGCACAAAACAACCCATAAAAAGCCATCGGGCAGGTTGCAGCCCGATAAACAAGGTTCTGGAAAAAATTTTATTTAGGTAGTAAAGATTCATTCATTTGTTATGCTTCTAGCAAATTAACCCTTGCCGTAGCTAAAATAGTATATCTTCTTTTACTGGTTCGTTCCATACACAATATGCGGGTGCGGCGTTTTTCTAATCGCTGAAATACGGTATTACGGAATGTGAACCATTGATTATCGGCAACATCGGCCAACAAAACGCCATTTTGCTCAAATATTTCGAAACCTTGCAATGCTTTGGCCAATGGCGCATAACTCACCGACGAAGCCGCAGGATTTGCCATGTATTGCGTAAGCGGAACAAGTACCGTTTCAGGAAAAACGTTCAAATTAAGGATTGGTGACATAAGTACCTGGAAATTTTTTTTCCATTCTTTGCCATGCGGTTCTATTTTCCGGCGAGATTTGTTTAACCAGGCTCTTTGGTGTGCAATTTCATGAACATAGGTTATCACGAAAGCATAAGTACTTAAATCGTTATTAACCGTAATTTTATGTTGCCCATCACGAAAAGTATAATTGCCAAAACACGAACTACGTGAGCGTGAAATTTTAAACGAAAAGGGTTGTTCTTTCCACAACTCAAAGCAATACTCAACCGCATGGGCGGGCACATGTTTGCCAAGCAATTCTTGCATTTTTTTGGCTACCTCTGGTGTATAAGTCTGAACAGGTGCAGTCGAAGGTGCAACAGGTGTTGGTTCTTGAAAATTCTTTTTTACTATTTTAAACAATTGGGAAAGCGACATGGAAAACACTTTTTATCAAAATTAGGAGATAAAACCTTTATTTTATAATTTTTCGAAAGGCTTTAATAAATTATCTTTCAATACTTTTCAGAATAGCCTTATTGATCAACTCAGGGTTTGACCACGGCACAAAATGATTCATGTCGTCTTTTATCCAGATTTCAACACTTTCGGCATTTGTTAACATTCTTTTGGCAAAAGCCGCATTTTTTGGGTCAACCAATATATCTTTAGCACCCTGAATCACAATACAAGGCTGCTTAATAGATTGCCATAAAGGCAACATTGCCTCGAGCTCTTGTTTCAGATAAATTATTTCGTCGTTCGAAGCTCTGAAACTTTTAGGTATTATATACCTGATTCCTACAAAATCCAGTACATATCTATACCATGTAGATGGCTCTAAGGCTGGATCAATAGAACCTGCTACAAATACCAGATTATCAACCAACTCGGGGTAGTCAATCGCCATTCGGGCAATCACAGGCCCACCAAGCGAATGCCCTATTAGTATAACTTTCTTACCCTGTGCCTTATATTGAGCCACAATAGGTTTTAGGTATGCCGCTTGCTTAGCCAGAGATTTTTCGCCTTTACCAAAGTCAGAATAACCAAACCCGATTCTATCAACCGAAACTATTTTTGCTTTTTTTAATAGAGCTGAATCTTTCATAAAACCCGCAAAAGCACTCCACGAACCTGGCGAACCATGTACAAAAAATGCTACAGGAAGAGAATCATTTCCGATTTCGGCATAATTAATAGATTTACCCAATACCTGTATTTTATGTTGCTTCGGAATGCCATGACCAGCAAAGTACTCTTTAAGGTCATTGTCGCTCATTCTGAAAGACATACAACCCGAAAAGAGTTGCGACAATAACAAAATGCATAAGTAGCCAATAAAAATTCTAGCAGTAAATTTCTTTAGCATTCGGGTTCCTTTTTGATTAGCTAACAAAAAAACAACCTTAAATATTACAGCAGACAGATTAAATTATGGTTTCCATTGAGTAAACAGTATTAAACCAGATTCTCTGTTTCTAGCTAATGCGGCTCCAGTTGGTTTCGTTGTTGCGCAGGTTTTGAATATGGTGCCTGATTGGTGCATTCTCTGCGCTTTGCAGATCAGGGTCATTATCGAGTATTTCCATAGCCGCTTCACGGGCATATTTCAAAATTTCACCATCTTTAGCCAAATCGGCTACTTTTAAATCGAGCATACCACTTTGTTGCGTTCCGGCCATATCGCCCGGCCCTCTCAATGACAAATCAACCTCCGAAATCTCAAAACCATTATTAGTTCGCACCATTGTTTCAATGCGGGTGCGGGTTTCTTTGGCTATCTTATAATCTGTCATCAGAATACAATACGATTGCTCTGCCCCTCGCCCAACCCGACCTCTCAACTGGTGTAACTGCGATAACCCAAAACGATTGGCACTTTCAATCACCATTACAGAGGCATTTGGTACGTCTACCCCTACTTCTATTACTGTTGTGGCAACCAATATCTGGGTTTCTTTATTCTTGAAACGCTGCATTTCGTAATCTTTCTCTTTCCAACCCATTTTACCATGAACTATGCTAAGCATATATTCAGGAAACGCCCTTGCAATACTTTCGTAACCATCCATCAGATTTTTGAACGAAAGCGTTTCAGACTCTTCAATGAGCGGGTACACAATATACACCTGTCGGCCTTTAATAAGTTCGCTTCTCAGAAATTCAAACACCCGTAGGCGGTCAGAATCGTATCGGTGAATAGTCTTGATAGGTTTACGCCCTGCCGGTAATTCATCAATCATCGATACATCTAAATCTCCGTAAAGCGTCATAGCCAGCGTTCGGGGAATAGGTGTGGCCGTCATGACCAGAATATGTGGTCGGAAGTTCTGGTTTTTATCCCATAGCTTAGCTCTTTGCGCTACCCCAAAACGGTGTTGCTCATCAATAATACATAGGCCCAGGTTCTTAAACTGCACGTGGTCTTCGAGCACGGCGTGTGTTCCGACCAAAATATGAATACTGCCATCAAGTAAGCCTTCATTAATAGCCCTACGTGCTTTTTTGCCTACTGAGCCGGTTAGTTCGGCAATTTTTATACCTATTAAATCAGCAAAACGTTTAAGATTAGTATAGTGTTGGTCTGATAAAATTTCGGTTGGGGCCATCAAACAAGCCTGTGCGTTGTTATCAATAGCCAGTAGCATCGTGATAAACGCTACGATGGTTTTACCGCTTCCTACATCGCCTTGCAAAAGGCGATTCATTTGCTTACCCGAACGCAAATCCTCAAAAATCTCACGAATTACCCGTTTCTGCGCACCTGTTAAATCAAATGGCAGATGATGCTGATAAAATTCAGTAAGTAACTGTGTTTTGGTAAAAATCTGCCCGGCGTAATTATCCCGGCGGATAAGTTTTTGTTTAATAAGGCGAAACTGATTGTAGAATAGCTCTTCAAATTTTAGCCTTCTGGTTGCATGCCGGAGCGCATCAAAATTAAACGGGATATGGATATGGTAAATAGCCTCCTGTTTTGAAATCAGCCTGAAACGCTGAATTAGCGGCGCAGGTAAAGTTTCGTGGATATGATGCACCGCTGTTTCTAGCAATGTTTTCATCCATTTGCTTATCTGCTTGCTATCAACATATCGCTTGCGGATTTTATCGGTCAATGAATATACTGGCTGAAAATGCCCCCCCCGTTCGTTTTCGGCTGTCAGCATATCCATTTCAGGGTGGCTCATTTGCCATCGGCCGTTAAAAACCGTTGGTTTGCCATATACAATATAGTCGCCCTGCAAGCGCAAAGTTTTCTCCAGAAAAGTAATACCCTGAAACCAGCTTAACTCCAACATTCCGGTGCCATCGGTAAACTGCGCAATCAATCGTTCTTTTGAGCCCTCGCCAATACGCTCCCAAGAGCGCAAACGCCCTTTTATTTGTGCGGCAGGCATGGCCTCATTCAATTCACTTATCCGATGAAACTGGGTGCGGTCTTCGTGCCTAAAAGGATAATATTCTATTAAATCACCAAAAGTGAAGATATTCAATTCCTTATTAAGAAGCTCGGCTTTTACACTACCTACACCCTTCAGGAATTCAATTTTTGTATCAAAAAAAGATGTTCTTCGCTCGCTCATAATCCCTAATTTAGTAGTAAAAGCAAAAATGAGCAATTTTTTTTTGATTTTTTAGAAAAACTTTCTACATTTGCAGTCCGTAAGCACGCATGGAGGTCTTAGCTCAGTTGGTTAGAGCGTCGGATTGTGGTTCCGAAGGTCGTGGGTTCGAGCCCCATATTCCTCCCAGATTCCCCTTAAAACATAGTTTTGAGGGGATTTTTTGTTTTAGGGGCTTATAAATACTACAAAATTCCCCCACGCCCACAAAAAAAGAACTACCAAAGGCACAATAAAAAAGGGCACAATTCAATTATTGAATTTTATGCCTGATACCATGCACTTCAACATCATTAAAGTTACTTTACAGGAAATACTGCCCTATCGGGATTTGTTTTTGCACGAAATAAACCGCCAAATCAGGTATAATGCTTGCCACGAGCGTGGCTGGTCTGATTCTTATCTCTTATATGCCAACGATGCAGTGATTGGCTACGGCTCAGTAAAGGGGCAGGAAACAGCCGATAGAGACACTATCTTTGAATTTTATCTGTTACAGGGTTATCAGCATTTGGCTAGCCGTATTTTCCCCTATTTATTGGCGGCATCAGGCGCAAAGTTTATCGAAACCCAAAGCAATGCCATGTTGCTTACCACAATGCTTTATGAATATGCTACGGGAATCAGAGCCGATGCTATTTTGTTTGAAGAAGACCAAACAACCTGCTTAGCAGTACCTGAGGTAAATTTCCGCTCAAAAGAAGATTACGAAAGCACTTTTGGCAAAAAGGTTGAAGACGGGAGCAATTATGTGCTCGAACTGGGCGGAGAGGTAGTAGCTTCGGGAGATTTTTTATTGCATTATAACAAACCTTTTGCAGATTTGTATATGGAAGTAAGCGAAGCCCACAGACAAAAAGGCTTGGGCTCATTTTTGATACAAGAATTAAAGAAAGTTTGCTATCAGGCAGGCAGAGTTCCGGCAGCTCGTTGTAGCATTCAGAACAAAGCCTCAAAAGCTACCCTGCTGAAAGGTGGTTTGCGGGTAGCAGGTTGTATGCTGATAGGAGAAATAAAAAAGAGCAGTTAACTCTATTAAACCATGACTTACCACATTTTAAATGGCAACTCCTTAGCTGATATTTTCGGTGAAGCCAACATTACAGGAGAAATTGTTGTTATAAGAGAAGCGTTGATTGAAGGTAATCTGGCCGGAAATACACTGGCTGAATTCTGGCAAAACAGAGCAGACAGTTTAGGTGTCAGCCTTGAACAATATGAGTCGGGTTCGGTCAGCGAATTTAATAAAATCATTCATGCACCTGATAGCTCTATTTTTAACCTGTGGTTTGGGTATGATTTATTCTGTCAGGCCAACGTATGGTTTATACTTTCGTTGATTAATGACCTAAAGACTAAAAAGGAAGTTTACATGGTTTATCCTACCTTTTTAGCCGAAGCCGACATCTGGTTGGAGTTTGGGCGTGCCAATGCTGATGATTTAAGGCTAAGTTTATCAAACAAAGTTCGCTTTGAAGAGCAAGACTTTCAGTTGGCACATAAACTATGGCAAGCCTATAAAAACCAAGACCTTGATACACTGGCAAAACTGGCCGAAAGTAAATCGGCGTGTTTCCCTTATCTGAAAGAAGTTTGCAAAGCACATATCGAACGCTTTGCTACTGATGCACAAGCGAGCCGACCTGAGCGTGTGCTAGCTGGTATTTTAGAGGATGGCGAAACCGATTTTTATGCCGTTTTCCGTAAATTTAATGCGCAAGAGGGTATATATGGTTTTGGCGACTCGCAGCTAAAGCCTATTTATGATAAACTTCTTGCTGTGTGAGAGCCCGATTTTTTCAAAAAAAATAAATAGCCAATAAAGGTTTATCGAGTTTTTATTAACTTCGTCTACAAAAATTTATCTACATAATATGCTTAGAATTTTGTTTTTGATTTGTATTTCGTCAGTAGCTGTTGCACAAGGCATCAAGCAAAATGTGGTTGGAGATTGGATAAAAGACGAAATCCGCCTAAGAGACGGAAGCCCGATTTTAGATAATAGTATGAAGAGCATCCAACTGCGCTATATCTTTGATAGAAATGGAAACTCACGAGTTGTATATGATGGTAAAACTGCTGATAGACCTTATCGTATAAAAAACGATACACTATCTATCGGGAACGATACTTTTTATAAGATTGAAGAAGTGAGTGATATTAAGATGGTTTTGCAGCAAATTACAGCAGAGTCAGCAAATACTGACCTGAAAATAGTATTGACTCCTGCGCATTTGTATTATGTTGGTTTTATGCCAGAAAAATATCGTACTAAAGGCGGTGATACTATTTACGTATTTAAACCAAACTATCTGGAGCCTTTCTTTATGGATCCGGCGGCAAATGCAAGCCAGTATATCTCTGAAAACTTTGATTTTCCGGAGTACAGAACTGGTGATTTTTATACTCGCTTTATTATCACAAAAACAGGCGAGGTAAAAGGTATTGAGATTCTGAGAAGTACCAATGAGCGCTATAACAATAAACTGATAGCAGCTATCAAAAGCAGTGAAGGCAAATGGAAACCTGGTATGTGGGATGGCCAACCTGTAAACGTAGAGGTAATGATGGGCTTTGATTTGGGCTGGACAGAAAAGAATGCCAGTTCAGAAGTTTCAGACGAAGATAAAGCACAGGAATCAAACGAGTTTCTAGAAGAAGGGAAGTATTTTCTTACTTTAAAAAACTACAACGAGGCTATAAGAAACTACACCTGGAGCCTTGAGAAAAACCCACTGAATATTGATGCATATTATGGTAGAGCAAGTGCCTATGCCATGAAAAAAGATACCAAAAAAATGTGTGAAGATTTACTACAACTCAAAAATCTGAATCAGGCTAAGGGAATAGAACTTTGGAATAAGTTCTGCAATAAATAATTTAGTGATTGAGTGAATGAGCGATTTAGTGATAAAAAACACTTATGAAAACTTTAATCACTCATTCACTAAATCACCCAATCACGCAATGATGTTTACGAAGCAATCCAACTGAATTCGTATTCTAAAGTAGGAACTTTCGTACGCTCGGCAACTCTTCTCAAGCGGGCTGGTAGAGCCATTAAATAATCTCGGGCACGCTCACCTGCATCATTAAGGTTTGATATACCTGCTATTTTCCACTCGTCTAAAAGCGACTCCATGATTTCAATGTAGTCTATAGTGGTATATACACCCAAACGCTGTGCTGCATCAGAGAAATGAGAAAATGTCTGCCCGATTTTCACACCCGATTCACGCAAGAAGTGCGCAGGCATTACAATTTTCTTTTTCATCATATCTTCAAAAGCCAGCATCATTTCTGATGGGTCAACTTCAAAAATATTACTTATAAAAGTCTTGTAGGCTTTAGCATGGCGCATTTCGTCAGAAGCAATTACACCACACATTTTAGACAAAGTATTGTTGTTGTATTTCTTTGCCAATGTGGCCGTACGGCGGTGCGAAATATTAGTGGCTAATTCCTGAAACGATGTATACACAAAGTTACGGTATGGGTCTCGGCCTGTGCCAATATCAAAGCCATCGGCAATAAGATACTGGGTTGAAGTTTCCATTGCCCTCATGTTTACACGACCCGACAGATACAAAAACTTGTTCAGCAGGTCGCCGTGGCGATTTTCTTCTGCTGTCCAGCCACGCACCCATTTTGCCCAACCATTTGGCTCATCTACCTGGTCTATCCCTACCACATCAACCAACCACGACTCATACGTAGGTAAGGCTTCTTCGGTTATTGTATCGCCAATTAAAACCGCTATATAATCATAAGGCAATTCTCGGGCATTCTCTTGCAGAAGTTTTACTTCTTGAAAAAAATTTTCGTTTGTTGCATCAGGAAGAAAGTCTGAGGGTTGCCAATTAGTCTCGATAGGTTTCAGAAATTCATCGAAAAAATAATCAATTTTTTGCCCGACAAACTTCATTACCTCTAATCTTAAATTGGATAATTCCATGATAATATCTTTTAAAGCTCTTTTATTTATAAAAACGTTACAAGGTACATCTTATTTAGCTAAAAACAGTAAAATATTGGCTTAATTTGTGAATTAGCGCATTTTCTGCCTATTTTTGTAGAAAAAAAAACTTCATGAAAAAAATTCTGGATTATATACTTAGTGTTATTTATTTACTATATTTTGGACTATTATTAGTTGTTTTTCATGTAGTTCAGGTGATTGCTTTCAATGTTTTTGGCAAAAAGGCTCATAAAAAATCGGTTGATGTCTTTAACCTTATGCTCTCGACAAGTTATTATCTGACTGGTTCAACAGTTAAATATACACAATTAGAAGAATATCCAACAGATAGACCCATTGTTTTTATTGCTAATCATCAGAGTACTTTCGATATTCCGGCTATCATCTGGTACCTAAGAAAACACCAGCCCATTTTTGTATCTAAGATAGAATTGGCCAAAGGAATTCCGAGTATTTCGTATAATCTACGAAAAAGCGGCGCAGCACTGATTGACCGAAAAGACGGCAAACAGGCAGTATCAGAAATTCTGAAACTAAGTAAATACATTCAGGAAAATAATTTTTCGGCTGTTATCTTCCCAGAGGGAACACGCTCACGCACTGAAGAAATGAAACCTTTTGCCGAAGGAGGTATTTCAGCCTTATTAAAAAGAGCACCCAACGCATTAGTAGTGCCAATTGCTATACAAGGTACTCGCAAGTTTAACCCCACAAATGGTATGTTTCCGCTGACGTCTTTCTCAAAATTATCCTGGACAGCCCTAAAAAGCATTGAGCCTAAAGGCAAAACTACCAAAGAAATTGCCGACCAGGCAAGAGACGCAATAGCAGAAGTATTGAATGCCAAAATGAAGTGATTTAACCTTATCAAATCGATATAAACAAAAACAGACGTAAGCAACTTACGTCTGTTTTTGTTTGCATACTATATTATTACAAAGCCGCACCAGCAGTTTCGGCTTGTGGAGCAATTTTCTTCACTAAACCTTGTAGTACTTTACCCGGGCCGCACTCTACAAATTTGGTTGCGCCATCGGCTACCATGTTTTGAACCGATTGTGTCCAACGTACAGGGGCCGTTAATTGGGCTATCAGATTAGCTTTAATGGTTTCAACATCTGTTGATGGTGAAGCATTTACGTTCTGATAGATTGGGCACGAAGGTGTTGAAAACGTAGTGTTTTCAATAGCCTTTGCTAGTTCTTCACGAGCAGGCTCCATAAATGGCGAGTGGAAAGCTCCACCAACCTGTAATACCAATGCTCTTTTGGCTCCGGCAGCTTTCAGCTCTTCGCAGGCAATATTTATGCCCGGCACGCTTCCTGAAATAACCAACTGGCCAGGGCAGTTATAATTAGCAGCAACTACAATATTTTCAGTCGATTTCTCTGAAATAGCTGCACAAATATCTTCTACTACTTTATCATCAAGGTTAAGAATAGCAGCCATTGTTGATGGCGTAAGCTCACAAGCTCGTTGCATGGCATCGGCTCTTTGGGCAACCAGTTTAAGGCCATCTTCAAAAGACAAAGCCCCTGCTGCTACTAATGCCGAAAACTCACCTAATGAGTGTCCTGCAACCATATCAGGCTTAAAATCAGGGAGATTCAGTGCTAAAGCAACTGAATGCAAAAACACTGCGGGTTGAGTAACATTGGTTTGTTTAAGGTCTTCGTCAGAGCCTTCAAACATAATTTTGGTGATGTCAAAACCGAGTATTTCGTTTGCTTTATCAAAAAGCGCCTTGGCTTGTGGAAAGTTTTCGTACAAGTCTTTGCCCATTCCGCTGAATTGAGCGCCTTGTCCCGGAAAAACGTAAGCTGTCATAAATGATTATTTATCTGTTGGGTTTATTATCGCATTTGCATGCTTTTACGAATATCTATCCGCTCCGGCACAATCATGGCCATCGAATATCGCTGGCGTATGGCACTATAGAATCTTTCTGCATCCATTCGGCTTGTAAAGTCACCTGCTTTTAGGCGATAGGTAGGCTGGCTGAACGAAAGATAGGTGTTCAGGTCAGGAAAATTCTGGTAAATGTACGATTTAGCATCATCTACTTCTTTGCGTTCGTTGCCTACGTACACCTGTATTCTATAACCGGCAGCGTAACGGATGTTTTTGTTATGTACCGACATTGAATCTAAGGCTTTATCAACCTTTTTATTGTCGTTTAAAGGTATTTCATCTTTAACAACATTATAGGTGTTGTCTCTGATAACTTTCCCCTCACGACTATCAATATCAGGCTTTTTTTCGTAAGTTAAGCGGACGGCCGACAAGTCCTCTTCGTAATCTCCCACAAGAGACCCCTTTGTAGGTGTTGATGATCTTTTACAAGAATAAAAAACTCCCGTCAGAAAAAGACAAAATACTATTTTCGGGAAAATATTCATAGGTTTTTGTTTTTAATTGAGGTTTATCTCAAGGAAATTTTTGCCAAAATTATAAAATTATTCTCTTTTCAAGATAAAACCTCTTTAAACTTATTTATGTTTTAACTCAAACGTAAAGGCGGTAGTTATATTTCAGCTATAAAAATGGAGCAGCCTATTCTAAGAACATTAAAGTGTAATATTCATGCCAAAATTTAAGAAAAAGAGTACATTTGAATTTAGAAAAGATAAGATTTGAGCGCAAAAATTATTCAAAATATGAATAGAAATAGCAAATTTTTAAGCCTGATTATTTTTTGCAGTTTGTTTTTTATGTTCTTAATAAGCTGCTCTGAACCTACATTTACTGAGTTTTCTGTTGATGATGTCTCAAAAGAGATGTATTTTATTGATTCTACCTCAGCCATACCAAATATCAATCATCATAATGTTTCAGTAATAATTACAGGCGAAATAGATTCGTCGGCAATAGTGACTTATGCTTCTACTAATCCTGAAAACCACGGATCAGCGAGCTATGAGTTGAAAAGAGGCGTAATAAACATAAAAACACAGTACGATTATTATGCCGGCGATACAATCTGGATAAAGTTTATACCTAAAGGCTCTAAAAGAGGTCATTTAAAGATACGAACACGTATAAACTAGCGCATTACCTGTCGTATAGTTTGAAAACAAGTTTGATTTAAAAGCATAATTATAAAAAATGCCCCGTTGTGGCGGGGCATTTCTCTTAGAAAATATATTTTGTAGAAAGGAAATGTGAGCTGTGCTCTTCTACAATTTCGTTGAAAATCTTCTTATTCTCGGCTGTATCCTTGGTAGCCACTACTGTTCGGATAGAGAATGCTCTCAGCGCATCTTCTACCGAAAGAGTACCTTCTGCCGAGTCTTTTCTTCCGGTAAACGGGAAATTATCCGGCCCACGTTGGCATTGAGCGTTGATATTCACACGGCTTACCTGATTCACCAATGGGTCTATCAGATTAGCAATCTGGTCTGGGTTAGTACCAAAGATACTCACTTGCTGCCCATGTGAAGAATCAATGAGGTATTGAATTGGTTCTTCAACATCATCGAAAGGTACAATCGGAATCAATGGCCCGAATTGCTCTTCTGAATACACCTTCATCTTGCTATTAACAGGGTAAAGCACTGCAGGATAGAAAAATGAATTAACAACTGTACCGCCGCCTTCGTTTACTACCTCAGCACCGTGTGCTTTCGCATCTGCAATACATTCGGTCAGGTAAGCAGGTTTATTTGGTTCAGGCAATGGTGTAAGGTTTACACCTGCTTCCCAAGGCATACCAAATTTTAGTTTTTCTACTTCTTCAGTAAATCTGTTCAAGAATTTCTTGGCAATAGAGCGGTGTACCCATATAATTTTGATGGCTGTACAACGCTGCCCGTTAAATGATAATGAACCTAGAATACACTCTTTAACCGCCAACTCAACATCTGCATTTTTAAGCACAATACCTGCGTTTTTAGCATCTAAACCTAGTACGGCTCTCAAACGGTTTAGTTTAGGGTGCATTTTTTTCAGGTCGTTGGCTACTTTGCTAGAACCAATCAGTGTAAGAATATTTATTTTGCCACTTTGCATAATTGGCGGCACAACGTTTGCCCCACGGCCATAGATAGTATTTACTACGCCTTTCGGGAAACACTCTTTAAACGCCTGCAACATTGGGTAATGCAAAAGCGTACCATGTTTTGGTGGTTTAAAAAGAATGGTATTCCCCATCAGAATTGCCGGAATAAGCGTAGTATATGTTTCGTTGAGCGGATAATTAAACGGCCCCATACAAAGCACTACACCAAACGGTGAGCGGCGTATCTGGCCAATAATGCCCTGCTCAATTTTAAATCTTGAAGAGGCACGGTCAATGTCTTTCAGACAGTCAATGGTATCGTATATATATTCAACAGTACGGTCAAATTCTTTGATAGAGTCAGCCAGCGATTTCCCGATTTCAAACATCAACAGGCTCACAATCTCGCCTTTCTTTTCAAGCATCTTCTTAATGAAGTTTTCCATACAGGCAATACGCTCAGTTACGCTCATAGTTGGCCATTCGCCACGGCCACTATCAAATGCCTTAACGGCTTCATCAAGGGCTTCCATAGCCTCTTTTGTATCTGTAATCGGGAAACTACCGATATACTTACTTTCAAATTTGCCATCTTCGCCCTTTATGTACACAGGCGAATATACATCTTGCGTTGGGCCTGCCCACTGGCGCATTTCACCACCAACTAAATACTCTCTCTGGTGGAGTGGTTGAATCTGATAAGCTTCCGGAATTTGGTCGGCAGACGGGAAGATAGCCGTGATTTTTTCTTGTAGGTTATTCATGATTGTCTCTTTGGCTTGCGAGTAATTTTAAATAATAGTAATCTGTCTACAAATTGCCAGAAAACATCATTTAAACATCCTCTGATGATGTTTTGTTGTAAAACGAAGACGAAATTACAGACACCAATAACAAAACCAAACAGAATTTAATTTTTGTAAAATATTGGACAAAAATCTACTATTAAATGTTAAACAAATACTAAAGTGCCTTAATGTTTGCAGAAAACCATATTTCTTCTGAATTTTGAGGTTCGAACGTATTTTTTAATACCTAAATAGACCTAAAACATTGTTTTACGATATAATTCAACTGCCCGCCCGGTTTCTTTTAAAGTTCTTTATCAAGCGTCTGGAGTTTACAGGTTTAGAAAACCTACCAAAGTCGGGGGCTGTTATTCTGGCTTCCAACCACTCCAATTCTTTCTTTGATGCCGTAATTCTTTGCGCTTATTTTGTGCGTAGAGTATGGTCTTTGGCACGTGGCGATGTATTCAAGAAACCTTTGGCAAAAAAGGTGCTTTCGAGCCTTTATATGATGCCTATGTATAGGTTATCGGAAGGGAAAGAATATCTGGGCGATAACGACGATACTTTTAATAAGTGTATTTCCCTTTTCAAACAGGGCGAAATGGTTTTGATATTCTCAGAGGGACTTTGTACACATCAGACCAAACTTCTTCCACTAAAAAAAGGCACAGGCCGATTGGCACAGAAAGCGTGGGATGACAAGATAGATGTAGTAATAGTACCGATAGGCATTACTTATAATAACTTTAATAAATTTGGTAAAATTGTTAAGGTTAACATAGGCAAGCCTATGCAAAAAGAAGAGTTTCCGCAAGAAGCTACAGAGGGAATGTTTCTGAAAGAGTTTAACCGCATATTAACCGAGAAGCTTAACGCCTTACTTGATACTACACTACCAAAACCAAGTTTCTGGAAAAACCCTTGGTATTATATTGGTTTGGTTATCAATTTTCCGGTTAATGCTTTAGCTACCGGCTTATCCAGAAAACTTACCCGTGGTTCTGTTTTCTTTGATTCTATCACTGCCGGTTTCATGATTTTCGTTTTGCCGATATACTGGATTTTACTGGCTTTATTGATTTACTTTCTTACAAAATTTGTGTAAATTTGTTAGTTAAATACACACAATTCTAATGACAGAAAATACAACAAAGCACCTGAAGAATATTCTTTTTATAGATATTGAAACTGTCTCGCAAGAACCTCACATAGACTTGCTAGATGAACGGATGAAAAAATTGTGGCTCAAAAAAGCAAGCTATCTTCAGAATAACGATAAACTACCTGACGAAGACTTTTACTTGAAGCGTTCGTCGATTCATGCTGAGTTTGGCAAAATTATCTGCATTGGTATTGGTGGTATTTTTTTTGACGATAATCAGGAGCCGACTCTTCGGGTTAAGATGATTCGGGGAGAATCAGAAAAAGAAATTTTAGAGCAGTTCAGGGCTATTCTTGAAAAACACAAGGCCGCCGCAAATCTGATGCTTTGTGCACATAACGGAAAAGAGTTTGATTTTCCGTATATCTGCCGCCGAATGTTGGTCAATGGCATTACACTTCCAAGAATCTTGCAGGTTTCGGGCAAAAAGCCTTGGGAAATCAATCATATTGACACATTAGACTTATGGAAATTTGGCGATTACAAGCACTTTGTACCTTTAGATTTACTGGCTGCCTTGTTTGATATTCCGGGTTCTGAAACAGAAGTGAGCGGCGAGTTAGTTAATAATCTTTATTACGTAGAACACAACCAAGCGAAAATTGAACGCTATTGCGCCGACCAAATTATAGTTTTAACCCAGTTATATATGAAAATGAATAATTGGTCGTTAATCAATGAAAATAACATAGAAGTTCTGTTATAGATTTAATTATTTTAAAGCACATGAAAAAAATCCTTTTTATATTTTTATTTGCCTCGTCGCTGGCAGCATCGGCACAGATTCTTAAACCTGCTAAATGGACATTTACGCCTTCAAAAACTTCGGCTAAAGTAGGCGAAACTATTGATTTGGTGTTTACTGCCAAAATCGATGATAATTGGTATATGTATTCTTCTGAACTGAAAGTTGAAGGGCCATTGCCAACAGCAGCCAATTTTACCAAAAACGATACCTATACATTGGTAGGTAAACTAGTACCTGTAAAACCGAAAGAGAAATTTGATGATATATGGGGCGGGAAAGTACAATACTTTGAGCACGAAGCCAAGTTTATTCAGAAAGTGAAAATCACAAAGGCTAACCCTGTAATTGAGGGCAAAATAGAATGCCAGACTTGTACAACCAAAGATGGCAAATGTGTACCTAACAAAGATAAATTCAAGTTTGATGTAAAGACTATCTAAGCAATAGCTTAGTATATTGATACTAAAAAAGTCGTTTGAGGCTCTCAAACGACTTTTTTATTTATCATATTCAGCTTATCAGAATTTCCATCTAACAAAAGCTTCCATTGCTTCGTATTCGGCCAGGCCAAGTTTATTATAAAGGTTGGCTGTACCTCTGTTGCGCTCTTCGGCACGTTGCCAGAATTCGCGTGCATCGGTACCCTGAAACACCACACCATCTTTTTGCGATTGGTGTTTAAAGATACCCATACGTTTTTGAAGCACCTGGTCAGGCGACATTGGTACTGCCATTTCAATTTCATGAATATCCCACTCAGCCCATGCACCACGGTATAACCATACCCAACAATCTTTCATGAAGTTTTTGTGTTTCAAGCCTTCAATAGCTGCAAAAATAGCATCTAAACAAACCTTGTGTGTACCATGTGGGTCGGCAAGGTCTCCGGCTGCATATACTTGATGAGGTTTTACTTCTTCTATCAGGTCGGCAACAACTTTTACGTCTTCTGCCCCTAGTGCTTTTTTCTCGATACGACCGGTTTCATAGAAAGGCATATCAAGGAAATGTACGTTTTCTTCCGGAATACCTACAAAACGACAAGTAGCTTTGGCTTCACCTCTACGAATCAAGCCTTTTACGTATCTTACTGCCGGGGTATCAATATCACTATCTTTTTTGTTTTTCAAAAACTCTTTCGCTTCGTCAAATAATGCACGGGTTTCTTTGTTTTCGATACCAAATTTATGGTTAAAGTCTACTACGAAATCAATAAAGCGAATCGCCTCATCGTCAGCAACGGCAATATTACCCGAAGTCTGGTAGCCAATGTGTACATCGTGCCCTTGGTCAACCAACCGTTGGAACGTACCACCCATCGAAATAATATCATCATCAGGGTGAGGACTAAAGATAATTACACGTTTTTTAGCAGGTAAAGCTCTTTCAGGGCGATTGGTATCATCGGCATTAGGTTTGCCACCCGGCCAGCCCGAAATAGTATGTTGTAATTGATTAAATACATCAATGTTAATTTCATAAGCCTGCCCGTGTTGTGCTAGCAAATCACTTAAACCATTGTCGTTATAATCTTTATTGGTAAGTTTCAAAATCGGAATACCCAAAGAAAGCGAAAGTGTTGTAACAGCTTTTTTCACCATTTTGCTTGTCCACTCCACATCTTCTACCAACCAAGGCGTTTTCATACGGGTTAGCTCTGATGCCGCTCTTTCGTCAATTACAAATAATGCGTTTGCATGGGTTTGTAAGTAAGAAGCAGGTACAGATTCGGTTACTCGGCCCTCAACTGCTTCGGCAATTACAGGCGCTTTTCTTTCACCCCATGCCAATAGTACTACTCTTTTGGCATTCAGAATTTTAGAAACACCAAGGGTGATTGCTTTTTTAGGTACTTTTACAAGGCTACCGCCAAAGTCTGAAGCTGCTGCTACACGTGTTGAGTGGTCGAGCATCATCAGACGTGTTCTTGAGTTAATCAATGAGCCAGGTTCGTTGAAACCAATATGACCATTGGCACCGATACCGAGCAACTGAAAATCAAGCCCACCCATTGCATCTATCTTTCTCTCATATTCATCACTAAAATCTTTTACTTTACTGGCAGGAACAGTACCATCAGGTATGAAATAGTTTTCTTTCGGAATATCAACCTTATCAAAAAGCTGCTCTTTCATGAAACGAACATAACTTTGCAAAGAGTCTGGTTCCATTGGGAAGTACTCATCAAGGTTGAAAGAAACTACATTTTTGAAGCTCAGCCCTTCTTCTTTATGCATTCTTACTAATTCGGCATAAACCGACTTAGGAGACGAGCCAGTAGCCAGGCCCAGAATACATTGTTTACCTTGTTTTTGTTTTTCCCGAATCAAATCGGCAATTTCTTGGGCAACGGCTTTAGATGCCTCTTTTGAGTCTTTAAAAAGTTTGGTTGGAATCTTCTCGTAAGCAATAGGTTCATTTGTGATAATATGCTGTTCCATTATGATTGTAGTTTTGTTTATAGGCAATAAACGCAGGAAATTTTGGCAAATTTAAGGCTTTTCTTCTTACCAAAACACTTTTTTGAATAACAAAAAAGGGGGTTTTTAAAAAATTTTAAAAATGTAAAACCGACACTTATTATTAGTAAAATGCTTTAGCTAATCTAATATCTACTCATTTAGTAGGAAAACCACTGTTTTTGAGTTGTTCGAAAAACGTTTTGGTTTTTTCGAGATTCTGCTCACCATTAATATTAAAGTACCAGAAAGTCTCTAAATCGCCACGATGCATGGCGGCATTCATATCGCCACTTTGCGATTTATGGCAGGCTTTTACCCAGTCGGCTACTATCATATAGCTATGCTTGTTGTTTTCGCCAAAGCCATACGAGCGGTCGAAATAAAATACAGGAGCTTTCTCCAGAATCTTTGTTTCGGCATAGCCCTCAAGTTCAGAAAAACGGAAAGAATAGTCTTTACTTGCCGAGCGCCCACCTAATACAATTGGCTTATTTGAGTCTTTGGCTCGTTGAGCAGCCCGTAGTGCCATAATAGATGCCGTTTTGTGGTGTGCATGCTGGCCGGCATCTGGCACAAGGCAAAAAATAAAGTCGTATTTACCTTGTTCAAGAATCTTATCAAGTTTTCGTTCACAATAAGCCATATCCCAGCGCTCGCCTGATAAAAACGGCTCAGGGTTCATCTGATAAAAATCATCAATCTGGTCGAAGAAATAAAAATTACGGATACCCATTACTTCGCCTGAGCAAAGCATTTCTTTTTTTCTGATTAAAGGCAGGTATGTTCTTCCGGTGGCAGAGTCAGTCATGTTTTTACCATAATAGCTCGAAGCTACCAAGCCATTGTACCCGCCCGAACCATCGGTTATCAGAGCTAGATCGACAGTACCTTTCATTTCACGGGTAATTTTAAATAGCGTTACCGGAAACATGGTTTCATCGTCAGGGTGAGCCGTTATGACTAAAACTTTAGGGCCTTGTGCACAGACTTGCTGACCAAAAAACACAAGTAACAAAACAAAGCACAGGGCATGCGTAGCTTTTTTCATAGCTTATATATAATAGGTTAAAGAGTTTGCCTGTTTAGTACCATCATTCAAAGCCAAAAACTGTCAGAGATATACTCTTACAGCCCGTCAATCAATTCTTAACTTTCGGTGGCTTTGGCTATCTATCAATTTCGAACTATAGGTATTCAAACAATTAATAATCAAGTATAAGCAAATTTTACAAAGGGAGCAAAATTAAGGCAAGTAATAAATACTTACTTTATTGCTCTCGAGATTTATTTTAAAAGCTATACCTACCTATTGCTATATTTCTAATACGGCAACCAACTCACATTCAGGCTATCGACACATACATATTCTCAAATAATTGTTTAGATGACGGGTTTGGAAACCTCTTGTAGCTTTGCCGCAGGAGGCTTTAGTTTTTTTGTATATTTGTAAAAAACATTACTAATGCTTATACGCTACGTAAAAATGACCTTTCATAAAGAGAAAGTGTCTGATTTTTTAGAGATTTTCGAGCAATCAAAAGAACATATAAGAGCTATGGAGGGCTGCCGGCATCTTGAACTGATGCGTGATATAAACCAACCTGAGATTTTTATGACCCACAGCCATTGGCTTTCTGAAAATGATTTGAATAATTACAGAGAATCGGAGCTTTTTAGAGATACATGGTCTAAAACCAAAGTCTTGTTTGCAGACAAACCACTGGCTTTTTCGGTAGAAAGTGTGCTTGTGGTGTAATTTTTGCCGTGATTTTTTCGTTCAGATTAAAAATATACTAACCAAATGAAAAAACTAGCAGTACTCTTTCTTATAAGCATTTTAGCAATTACACCCGAGTTTTCGCAAGCAGCAACGTTTGGTAGCGAAACTACCGTTAGCGTAAAAAAAGAAACAGGGAAAGGCCGCAGAAAGAAAAGTGGTTCTTACCGTAAGAAAAAAGGCTTTATGTGGGGTTTGTTTAAAGGCAAAAACCAATGTGATTGCCCTAAACATTAATATTCTATTCCAGAAACTTGGTACGGTAAGTAAGTGGAGTTATTTTTTTGATAGCCTTAAACTGCCTGTTAAAGTTTGAAAGATTATTAAAACCACTCTCGAAAGATATTTCGGCAACACTCATTTTATCGGCCATTAGTAGTTTACAGGCGTGCTCAATACGTATTTCGGCAAGAAATTGCGAGAAAGTACGGCGTGTGCGTTTCTTGAAGTATCTACTAAAGGCCGACTCGCTCATGTTGGCCAGCTCTGCTACATCGCTCAACTGAATTTCTTCCTGATACTTCTGCATCACATACGCAAATACCTTATTCATACGGGCAGAGTCTACCTCGTTGCGTAATGAGATTGGGTTTGTAGTTAAATCTTGTTTGTCTTCACTTTCGCACAAAATAGTCAGAATCGAAATCATCTCCAGTAACCTGCTCATACCTGTAAGGTTTGGTAGATTCTTAAACTTAGGCTCTACCTTCTGAACCGTTTTCGCGCCAAAAGACAAGCCTCTTTTAGAGCGTTCAAGCAAAGCTTTGATTGCCTGGCTCTCTGGAATCTCCAGAAATTTATCTCCTAAAAAGTCTTCTAAAAAATGTATTACTAAAGAGCGAGCCTTTAAACCAGAGTCTTTAACGTAAAACTCTTCATCATTTCGGTAATAATGTGGCAAATAAGAGCCAATCATACATAAGTCGCCTGGGCCGTAGTCAGTAATACTACTGCCGACAAATTTCTTTCCGGTGCTTTCTAAAATAAGTACAATTTCGTACTCGGGGTGGTAATGCCAGGGTGTTGCAAAGTAAGGACACTCCTGCACAAAAAGATTAAATGAGTAATCGGCAGGGTTTGATATTTTCAGTAATTGAGGTTTCATTTCTTTGGTCGCTATTATTTCCTGTTCAGTCTATACTCTATCTCATTTGATAGCTAGCTTTAAAAACGTGTAAATATAATGTCAAATTTGATTAACACTACGATTTATTAACCAAATGTTTACATAAGTTGTCAAAAAAATATTAGAAAATGACTAAATTTTAGTGGTAAAAGCCTATATCAATCCCTAATTTTGTAACTATTCCAATAATAAATTTTCATTTTTTTAGCGGATAAACCTAGTTTTATATTAACCTCATTCTATCTTGTATGAAACAATTACTACAAAAAATGATGTTTGTGTTTGCTATGCTCTTAAGCTGGCAGTTTACACAAGCCCAGACCCGAAGTGTTTCGGGAACAGTTTCTGACGCAAGCGGCTCTGCTCTCCCAGGCGTTAGTGTTACAGTAAAAGGTACTACCCAGGGCGCAATTACAGACGCCTCAGGCAAATTTTCGCTTCAAGCCAAAAACAATGCTGTTTTAGTATTCAGTTACATCGGCTACAAGGCGCAAGAAATTAACATTGGTTCTAAAACAACAGTTAATGCCTCTTTAGAAGAAGATGCAGCTGCTCTAAGCGAAGTAATTGTGGTAGGTTATGGTTCGCAGAAAAAGAGCCAGACAACCGGTGCAATTTCACAGGTATCAGCCAAACAAATTCAGGAAATGCCAATTACCAGCTTAGGCCAAGCAATGCAAGGCCGTGTTGCCGGGGTTGATGTTTCTCAGTCTGGTTCAAGACCGGGTTCAGTACCAAAGATTTTGATTCGTGGCCGTCGTTCGTTCAACGCCGGAAACGACCCTTTGTATGTTGTTGACGGGATTCCATTATCTGCGGGTTACGAAGACCTTAACCCGAGCGATGTACAATCGATGGAAGTATTGAAAGATGCAACTGCAACAGCCATCTATGGTGCCAGAGGTGCCAATGGTGTTGTACTTGTAACAACCAAAAGAGGTGCCGTAAAAGGCAAAACAACTGTAAGTTTTGATACTTATGGCGGGGTTTCAACACCATTAGACAAGATACAATTGTTTAGCGGTCCTGAATTTTTAGAGTATGTAAGAGAAGCTTACCGTGCTACTAACCTTTATAAAGATGCTAACGGTAACCCGGTACCAACAGGTGTAGGTGATGCCGCTGCCGATGCTAAAGTAGCCGTATTAGGTGGCGACCCAGCAGTTGCCAGAGGTATTGCCAATGGAACAAACACCGATTGGCAGGACTTACTCCTACGCAATGGTGTAATGCAAAACCACTCATTGGGTATCCAAGGCGGAAACGATAAAACACAGTTTTATATCTCAGGGGGTTATTTCCAGGATAAAGGTATTACTGCAGGTTTAGATTATACGCGTATGTCGTTGAGAGTTAACATTGACCATAATATTAACAATCGCCTGAAAGTTGGTATTTCGTCTTATACGATGTATAGCATCAGAAACGGCGAAAATCTGAATCCTTATGGGATGACCATTCAACAAAACCCGTTGGCCGAGCCTTATGATGCAAATGGTAATATTATTTTCTCGCCAACCAACGATGCCTTGTTGACAAACCCACTGGCTGAGATTGTACCGGGTGCACAAGTAGACGAAACAAAAAAATACCGTTTGTTTAATAGTTTATATGCTGAGGTTAAGATTATTGAAGGTCTAAAATACCGTGTAAACTTTGGCCCTGACTTCACTATTTCAAGATGGGGACGTTTCATTGGTGCAGCAACCAATGCTCGTAAATTGGGAGACCCTCAAGCATCGGCACAAAACAATATTGGCTTTAACTGGACGCTTGAAAATATTGTGAGTTATAACAAAACATTTAAGGCAAAACACAACCTTGGTGTTACTTTGCTACACTCACTACAAAGAGACAATTTTGAAGTTTATAGAACCGATGTGCAGGGTGTACCGGCAGAATCACAACAGTTTTATAACTTAGGAAATGCAAGCTCGGTATTAGCAGTAGGTAGTGGTCTTACTCAGTGGACAATCAACTCTTACATGGCTCGTGTTAACTACGACTTCAACGATAAATACTTGTTAACAGCTACTTTACGCCGTGATGGTTCGAGCCGATTTGGTGCTAACACTAAATATGGTAACTTCCCAGGTATAGCTGTTGGTTGGAATATCAGCAACGAACCTTTCTTGAAACCAGTTGCATGGATTGACATGTTGAAACTAAGAGCTGGTTGGGGTGTGGTAGGTAACCAAGGTGTTGCTCCTTACCAAACACAAGGTTTACTTACAAGAACTGCCTATGCATGGGGTAGCGTTGCCGCATTTGGCTACAGACCAAGTACGATTGGTAACCCTGACTTGAAATGGGAGTCTTCGGCTACTGCAAACATTGGTTTAGATTTCAGTTTCTTATCAGGAAGAATCCAGGGTTCATTAGAATTGTATGAAACCAATACTACTGACCTTCTATTGTCTGACCAATTACCAGGTTCAATCGGTTTTGGTTCTGTAACAAGAAACGTTGGCCAGACACGTAACAAAGGTATTGAGTTGGGTTTCACAACAGTAAACGTAAATACACCGGGTGGTTTCAAATGGACAACCGACTTTACATTTACTAAAAACAAAGAAGAAATCGTCTCATTGTATAATGGTAAAGTTGATGACCTAGGAAACCGTTGGTTTATCGGACAGCCTTTGAACTCTTACTTTGATTTCAAGAAAGTAGGTATCTGGCAAAGTAACGAGGCTGATCTTGCGAAATCGTTCGGTAGTGAGGTTGGGCAAATCAGAGTACAAGACACAAATGGCGATGGCAAAATCACTGCTGCTGACCGTGTATTACTAGGCTCAGACATTCCGAATTTCAGTGCAGGATTTACAACCAGATTCGAATACAAAGGCTTTGACTTATCGGCTTTCTTGTTTGGTCGTTTTGGCAACATGATTGTGAGTGGTTTCCACCAAGACAGAAATCAGCTAGCTGGTCGCTACCAACAAATCAAGGTTGATTACTGGACACCAAACAACCCAACCAACGAATTCCCTCGTCCGAAAAGCACGCAAGAGTTCCCTGTTTACAATACTACTTTGATTTACTATGACGGTACATTCGTTAAATTAAGAAACATCAATTTTGGTTATACTTTCTCACCAAAAATTGCAAGAAAACTAGGAATGGAATCATTACGCTTGTTCACAAGTATTCAACAGCCTAAAATCTGGTCGGTATACCGTGACAAATACAATGGTATTGACCCTGAGGCAACTATTACATCGTCAGGTAACGGTACAACCTCAGTTAGCTCAAACGTTGTGCCAGCTACTTCGGTTACCACCTTTGGTTTGAACGTAAGATTCTAAGTTGGAAATAATTTACAGTGATCCTAAAAATTTTAAGAATATGAAATTTCAAAATATATTAAAGCCAATTAAAGTCTTGGGCGTAATGTCAATACTCTTGACAACCCAGTCTTGTAAAGATTTGTTGGACGAAAAAGTGGTATCAGGTATCGGCAACGATTACATGAATACTGCCAAGGGTTTTGAAGATGCCACCAAATCGGCTTATTCAGCACTCAGATACTTTTATGGTACGCAACAAGGTTTAACCTTAACAGAGTATGGTACAGATATTTATGCTACCGGAGCCGATGGCGGTTACAAGGGTTTCCATTTCTATGACACTCAGATGCAACCAACTGTTGATTATCTGATTAACACATGGGATGAGCTTTATCGTGGTATTAATACTTGTAATGCCGTAATTGAGAGAGCTCCTAAAGCTGCCGTGCCAGATGCTACTAAGAAACTAAGAGTGGCAGAGGCTAAATTCTTAAGAGCGCATTATTACTATATTCTGCATCAACAATGGGGTGGCGTAGATTTAAGATTGAGCGAAACTTTGGTTCCAACTAAAGATACAAAAAGAGCCTCTGATGCCGAAATGTTTACTGCTATCATAAAGGATTTAAATGAAGCAATAGCAGATTTAGAAGCCAAAGGACACTCTTCTGATTATGGTCGTGCAACAAAAGCTTCTGCTGAGGCACTTTTAGCTAAAGTCTATTTGGTTAAAGCTTATTCAAGTGCGAAAGCTGCCGATGATTTCTCAAAAGCTGCTCAGCTTTGCAATAACGTTATCAATAATTATGGTTTTAAATTATTAGATGATTTTGCAAGTGTATTCGATGAAAATAACCAGGTAAACAGCGAGGTAGTATTTGCAGTACAGTACACGTCAGACCCATTGACTAACCTTACCAATAACACAGGTGCTGTAAATGGAGGAAATAACCTACACTTGTTTTTTGGTATGCAGTATGACGTACAACCGGGTATGAAACGTGATGTGTTCTATGGCCGTCCGTTCAAACGTTTACGTCCTACGCCATATTTATTGAATACTGTTTTTGCAGATAGAACGAATGACTCTCGTTATAAAAAGACTTTCAGAGATACATGGTTGAGCAATAACCCTGGTTCTAACCTGAATGCTTCTTTTGATAATTCAAAAACCAAACTTACTTTCGCAGCCGGAGATACAGCTATCTTTATTCCGGGCTATGAAATGTCGGTAGAAGAACGTGCCAAGAAAAAATATCAGGTGCTTGTACCAAGCAGATATGACGAGGCATTGTTTCCAACATTAATGAAGTTTTTTGACACTAAACGCCCAGACTTAACTTATGAAGCTGGTAGCCGTGATTTCTTTGTATTTCGTTTAGCAGATATATATCTGATGCTTGCCGAAGCACAATTAAAAGCCGGAAACGTAGCAGAAGCAACAAAAGCATTCAATATGGTGCGTTATAGAGCCGGTTGGCCGGGTAAAAAAGATGCTATGCTAATTACTGATGCTCAGATGACCTTCGAAATGATTATAGAAGAAAGAGCAAGAGAGTTGGCAGGTGAGCAAATGCGTTGGTTAGACCTGAAACGTTGGGGTTTGTTAGTAGAAAGAGTAAAACAACATAACCCACAAGCAGCAGGAAATATTGCAGACCGCCACTATGTGCGCCCAATTCCACAGACACAAATTGATAGGTCAACAAAAGGAGCATTTGCGCAAAATCCAGGATTTTAATTAGTTTTGTTTCATCATAGTACACAGGAGAGGCTCCTTCATTTCAAGGAGACCTCTCTTTTTAAGTTTTAGCAAATTCTTTTTTTTCATAATAAACAATTCAACCCCATGAACCGCAGAGACTTTCTAACTCAGGCGTCGCTACTGACCGCATCTTCACTAATTTCTTTTGAGAGCCTGGCCGCTGCAAAAGCAAAACACAAAATGGCTTACTCGGCTATTACCTGGAGTGGTAACGACCTTGTAGCCATCAAAGAAATTGCAGCTTTGGGTTTTAAGGGTATTCAGCTAAGAGCAAATACCTACGCACCTTTTAAAGACAAACCAAAAGACTTAAAAGACGTATTAGACCAGAATAAACTGGCATTAGTTATGTTTTCGAGCGGAAACGTTGGCATAGCTGATGATATTTCGAAAGATATTGAGACCCACCTGAACCATGCAAAATTTGTAAAGGCATTAGGCGGAAAATCTTTACAGATTACAAACGTTTCTCGCCCCAAAGACAGGCTCCCGACAACAGAAGAGTTAAAGAAATATGCAAAAAATATGTCGGAAGTAGCCAAACAAGTATTAAACGAAACGGGTGTTCAACCGGCTTGGCACAACCACATGCACCAACTAGGCGAAACCCCTGAAGAAGTAGATATTATTATCGAAAACATGGACACTAAATACATTAAGCTGGAGCTTGATGTAGCACATTATACACAAGGAGGCGGAAATCCGGCTGAAGCTATTCTTAAGTATAAAGATATTCTTCATGCTACGCACATAAAAGATACCAAAGTTGCAGATACCAAATCGGGTTATCAATTTGTTGAGTTAGGACAAGGACGTGTTGATTTTCCGGCCATTTTTAAAGCATTAGAAAAAGTAAAATTCAACGGTTGGAATATAATAGAACTTGATTCGGTACCTGTAAAAGGACGAACCGCACTAGAGAGCGGCCAAACCAGCAAAAAATACCTTGACTCGATAAATATTAAATTTGCCTAACCACAAACGGCTTGTTTATCATATTTTAGGAATTTTTAGCCAAATAGATATTAGACTGGTAAATGCCTAAGTCGTAATTTTGAATAAAATTTATTCAAACCCTATTCATACCTAAATGAAAAAAGTAATAATCGTTTTTCTGTTTGTACATTCGTTTCTCTACACCGCTACAGCACAGAAATGGACAAGTCTTTTCAACGGGAAAGACCTGAAAGGCTGGAAGCAGCTAAATGGCAAGGCTAAATACACCATCGAAAATGGTGAGATAGTGGGTACTACTGTGGCCGATACGCCTAATTCTTTTCTTGCAACAGAGAAAGATT
Organism: Emticicia soli; assembly: GCF_037860775.1. NCBI lineage: Bacteria > Pseudomonadati > Bacteroidota > Cytophagia > Cytophagales > Leadbetterellaceae > Emticicia > Emticicia soli. The sequence continues at coordinate 360,042 of NZ_JBBEWC010000001.1, forward strand.
ATGGCGATTTCATCTTGGAATTAGAACTGAAAGTCGATAACTCGATGAACTCAGGCATACAATTCCGTAGTTTGTCAAAACCTGATTACAAAGATGGGCGTGTGCATGGGTATCAGATGGAGATTGACCCTTCAGACCGTGCGTGGTCTGGTGGTATCTACGACGAAGCCCGCCGTGACTGGTTGTATATTCCAAATGCCAACCCTGAAGGTAAAAAAGCTTTCAAGAAAGGCGAATGGAACAAGTACCGCATTGAGGCTATCGGCAATATTATTCGTACCTGGGTAAATGGTGTACCTGTAGCTTATCTGGTTGACGACGTAACTGCTAAAGGCTTTATTGCCCTGCAAGTACACGCAATTGGTAAAAACGACCAGCCAGGTAAACAGATTCGTTGGAGAAACATTAAAATCCAGACAGAGAACCTGAAACCTAGCCCTGCCGACGAAACACCTGTGGTAAACTTGTTATTAAACAACTTATCGCCGCAAGAGCAGGCACAAGGCTTCAAGTTACTTTTCAACGGTAAAGATTTTACAGGTTGGAGAGGTGTTCACCAAACCAAAATGCCAGATAAACACTGGAGCGTTGTAGACGGTACAATCAACGTAAGCCCTTCTGATGGTTCGGAAACAGGCAACGATATTGTAACAGACCAACAATTTGGTGCTTTTGAACTAACTTTTGAGTTTAAACTAACCGAAGGTGCCAACTCAGGCTTGAAGTATTTTGTAGACGAAAGTTTTGATTCAGGCGGGAAATCAGGAATCGGGCTTGAATACCAAGTACTAGACGATGAGCGCCACCCTGATGCCAAAATGGGTGCAGTTGGTAACCGTACACTGGCAAGTTTGTATGATTTAATACCATCTTATAAATTAGACAAGCGTTTCCAACGTAAAATCGGAGACTGGAATCAGGCTCGTTTGGTTGTGTATCCAAACAACATTGTTCAGCACTGGCTAAATGGCTTCAAAGTATTGGAATACGAAAGAAAAAGCAATATTTTCAATGCGCTAGTAGCCCGAAGTAAATATGCGAAGTATAATAACTTTGGGGCAGGTGATAAAGGCAACATCTTATTGCAAGACCACGGCAATAATGTTTCGTTTAAAAACCTGAAAATCCGGGAATTAAAATAATTGTATAAAACACTAACATCTGTTACAAATATTCAATCCAATAAAACTATGACAACCCGCAGAGATTTTATTATCAAATCAGTATTGGCTACAGCAGCTACTGGTTTTTCGGCAAAAAGTTATGGCAAAATCATCGGAGCAAACGACCGTGTGCGTGTAGGCTGTGTTGGTTTCTCTGACCGCCACCGTTCTTCTCACGTAGGCCCTTTTAAAGCCATGCAGAAAGAGAAAAACTTTGAAATGGTTGCTCTTTCAGACCTTTGGAATCGCCGTCGTGAAGAAGGAAAAGCCTTTTTAGATAAGCAATTAGGCAGCAATGTAAAAGTTTTCCGTAATAACGACGAGCTTTATGATTCTAAAATGGTAGATGCAGTATTTATCTCAACTGCCGATTTTCAACATGCACTACATACTATTGAGGCAGTAAAAGCCGGTTGCGATGTTTACGCCGAAAAACCATTGGCCGAAACAATGGAAGATAACCGTGCGGTATTAAAAGCGGTAAAAGCTTCAGGTAAAATTGTTCAGATTGGTTCACAACGTAGAAGTGGTGAAAACTATTTTGCGGCCGAAGACTTTATTAAATCAGGTAAATTTGGCCCGATTGTAATGGTTGAATTGATGTGGAACGTAAACCAACCAGGCCGTTGGAGAAGACCAGAATTAACTAAAGATTTAAAAGAATCAGATGTTGACTGGAAACGTTATTTGATGAATCGTCCGATGGTTGCTTTCGACCCTCGTAAATATTTAGAGTACCGTTTGTTCTGGCCTTATTCGTCAGGTATTCCTGGCCAATGGATGAGCCACCAGATTGATACTGTACACTGGTTCTCTGGCTTGCCACACCCTCGCTCGGTTGTTGCCAATGGTGGTATCTACCAATGGAAAGACGGCAGAACCAACGCAGATACATTAACTGTAGTATTTGATTACGGCCCGTTAAACGATAAATCGTCTGGCTTTCAGGTACAATTTACTTCTCGTTTCTCAAACTCAGCAGGAGATACAAAAGAGCTTTACTACTCAAATGCCGGTATGATTAACCTTGACACTAACGAAATCACGCCAACAGGTGGTCTTCGTGAGCGTGAAGCAGGTGCTATGGGCTTAAAAGCTAACTTGTTGCCAACTGTTAAACTAGAAGGACAAAAAGTTGAATCAGGTGCTAACACAGGTGGTGACTCTTTAACGTTTAACCACATTAAAAACTGGATGGATTGTGTACGTAGCCGTAAAACACCTAATGCCCCAATTGAAGCAGGTTACTCGCATTCAATAGCAACCATTATGTCGAACGCTGCTTACCGTACAGGTTTGAAAGTTACTTTCGACGAAAAAACACAAGAAGTATTGGCTGGTGGTAAACCATTCAAATACTGATATTTCGTCTGAAATTTCTATAAAAAAGGCTTCTCTCAAATTTTGGGAGAAGCCTTAATTTTTTATTGAGCCCTCAGCTCCCGCTTCAATATTTTACCCGAAGCGCCCATTGGCAGGCTATTCATAAACTCTATTACTCTTGGGTATTTGTAAGAAGCTATCTTTTCCTTTGTCCAGCTTATAAGTTCTTTTTCGCTGATAGTTGTATCAGGTTTTAAAACTACATAGGCTTTTATTTCTTCGCCATATTCCTGATGCGGAATACCAATCACAGCCACCATTGACACCGCCGGATGTTGCATCATTAACTCTTCTACCTCACGAGGGTACACATTGTATCCACCTCTGATAATCATATCTTTCGTGCGGTCAACAATAAAGTAGAAGCCGTCTTCGTCTCTATAACCCACATCGCCCGAATGCAACCAACCATTACTAATCGCCTCTGCAGTAGCTTCTGGTCTCTTGTAATAACCTTTCATTACATTATGCCCACGGTAACAAATTTCTCCTTTTTCGTTAGCACCTAATTGCTTGCCGTTTTCGTCCATTATACAAACTTCAACACCCCAAACCGGCGTACCTACCGAGCCTGGCTTACGAGGTCGGTCTTTCAGGTTAAATGTAACAACCGGAGAACCTTCTGACATGCCATAGCCTTCCAGAATGGGTACATCAAACTTTTGCTCAAAATCACGCAGTACCTGCACAGGCAAAGCTGCCCCACCCGACATACACAGTTTAAGGTTGTTTTTGATGGCAAGCATATCAAACTTGTGCGTATCGGGGTAACTTAACAAACCCCAATACATAGTAGGAACACCTGCAAAATGGGTAATTTTCTCGTTTTGCATCAGTGTGAGCACCATTTCGGCATCAAAACGTGGTACAAGCACGGCTGTTGTGCCTCGGTAAATACTAGCCAGCATACAAACCGTTTGCCCAAAAATATGAAAGAGTGGCAAAACCAGCATAGATTTATCATCAGGCCCTAGGTCTTGTAAATCTTTGCTTAGGCAGGCATTCAGAAAAAGGTTTGAGTGCGTTAGCTCTGCTCCTTTCGGGCGGCCTGTTGTGCCCGAAGTATAGATAATAACTGCGGTATCGTCGGGGGAAGTAAAATAGCTTTCAAACACCGGCGATTGCCCTGCCATGAGCATACCCATAGTTTTAGTGCCTCCAATCGGTGAGGCATCAGTAAAGGCTGGGGTTATCATAAAAAAGTCTTTGCAGGTATCTGTCATTTCAAAACCTGCGTAGCCTTCTTGTCCCATTGGCATTTCGGGTGTACCTACAAAACAGAAATACGCTTTGGCATCAGAATCCTGTAAATGAAAAGCTATCTCATGGCGTTTCAGTAATACACTTAGCGGCACAACCGAAGCACCTGTTTTAAGGATTCCGAAATATATCATCGGAAAATAAGGCAGATTCGGACAAGTAAGTGCTACTTTATCGCCATGCCCTATGCCCAGAGATTTCAGTCCGTTAGCAATCTGGTTGGCAGCGCCATCTAGCTGGCCGAATGTAATTCTTTTATCTGCAAAAATGAGGGCTTCTTTGGCGGGTGAAGTACGAGCATGATGCTCCAGAATGGTTGATAGGTTAAACATTGCTTAACAGGTTTTATTATTTGTGCAATTTATAGGTTAAATTGTACTATGAAAAGATTTTTTATTCAAAAATCTTCGTTTATGATTGAATAGTTTTATCAAAAAAAGTACTGACTTTTAAGCTTACTTGGTAGTAATACTAAAAAACTATGCAAAAAGCACATTGCAACGAAAGATAAATCTTAACTTCGCACCGAAAACACAATATCAGATACAAAAAGCAATGAAAAAATTAAACCTAAAGCTATTTCTTATTTGCACCGTTATTTCTATATCAGGCTTTGCACAGATTAATACGCCAGCGGCAAGCCCTTCAACAACGCTTTCGCAAGGATTAGGATTGACCAAAATCACGATTGATTATAGCCGCCCATCGGTAAAAGGTCGTAAAATTTTTGGTGATTTAGTGCCTTTTGGTAAAGTTTGGAGAACCGGAGCAAACAAAATTACTTCAATTAAGTTTGATGATGAAGTAGTAGTAAATGGCACACAAGTAAAGGCTGGTAGCTATGGCTTATATACTATACCAAATGCCGGAGAGTGGACAATCATTCTGAATGCTGACGATAAGCAGTGGGGTTCTTATGCTTATGATGAAAAGAAAGACGTTTTGCGTTTTAAAGTAAAAGCAAGCAAAAGCAAATACTTTGTAGAACAAATGGCAATAGATATTGAGGGAATTACCCCAACAACTGCCGACATCGCTATAAAATGGGAAAACACCGAAGTTAAATTCAGAGTAGAGCAGCAGGTAGATGCCAAAATTATGGCAGAAATTGAAGAAAAAACTTCAAAACCAGATGCTACGATAGACACTTATTTTTCGGCCGCTGACTACTATTACCAAAAAGGGATTCATTTAGATAAAGCTTTGGTTTGGGCCAACAAAGTAATTGAAACGAATAAAGAATACTGGGCTTATCAATTAGTAGCCCGTGTAGCGGCAAAACAGGGAAATTGTGCCGTAGCTTTACCAAACGCTGAGAAATCGATGGAATTGGCGAAAAAAGCTGGTGATGACGCTTATATTAAGCTGAATCAGGCAGTTTTTGCACAATGTAAGAAATAAACAAGCCTAAAAAGCAACTCTCCCAATTCTGTTTTTGTAATAGACTTGGGAGTTTTTTTAATTTGTTATAAACCTATGTTAGAACAGTTAGAAGCCATAAGAGAAAGATTTGAAGAGGTATCTCAGCAAATCACGATGCCCGAAGTGGTATCAGATATGGCAAAATTCAAGCGCTTAAGCAAAGAGTATAAAGACCTTGAAAAGATAGTTAATCAGCTCAATGCTTATAAAAATATCCTGTCGAATATCGAAGGGGCCAAGGATATTATATCCAATGAGAAAGATGAAGAGATGCGCGAGATGGCCAAAGAAGAATTGGATATTCTGACACCTCAACGAGACGAAGCGGAGGCTATTCTGAAAGAAATGCTGATTCCGAAAGACCCGAACGATAGCAAAAACGTGATTCTGGAGATTCGTGCAGGTACAGGCGGCGACGAAGCCTCTATATTTGCCGGAGACTTGTTCAGAATGTATCAACGCTATATAGAAAGACAAGAAGGCTGGACAATGACACTTCTGGACCACAACGAGGGAACTTCGGGTGGCTATAAAGAAATTATTCTACAGGTTGAGGGCGAAGATGTTTACGGTAAACTTAAGTTCGAATCTGGCGTACACCGTGTGCAGCGTGTGCCGGCTACCGAATCACAAGGGCGTGTGCATACTTCTGCGGCATCGGTAGCCGCTATGCCCGAGGCCGACGAAGTTGATATTCAACTGAATATGAACGACATTCGGGTTGATACTTTCAACTCATCGGGTGCAGGTGGGCAGTCTGTAAATACCACTTATTCGGCTGTGCGTATGACACACATTCCGTCAGGTATTGTGGTATCTTGTCAGGACGAGCGTTCACAGATTAAAAACCGTGAAAAAGCCCTTTCTGTATTACGTTCGAGGTTATATGAAATGGAATTGGCGAAACACAATGCTATGATTGCCGATGCCCGTAAGTCATTGGTAGGAAGTGGAGACCGTTCAGATAAGATACGTACGTATAATTATCCGCAAAGCCGTGTAACCGATCACCGCATAGGGCTAACAGTTTATAACCTGCCAAGCGTAATGGACGGCGCAATAGACGATTTTATTGAGCAATTACGTATTGCCGACAATGCAGAAAAAATGAAAGAAGGCTTGAGTTAAGAAGAAAGGAAAATGGAGAAGGGAACAAAGTAAAGAATTCTGTTTTTATTCCTTTCTCCATTCTTCTTGTTGCATTTTACATTCTCCACTATCTATTAAACATCCTCCGAAAAACTATGGTACTTTGCCTCGCAACTAACAATCAACACAAAGTAGAAGAACTTCAAGCTTTACTCGGAAGCCGCTATATACTAAAAACACTGGCAGATATTGGCTGCCACGATGAAATTCCGGAAACAGAAAACACTTTTCAAGGCAACTCACGCCAGAAAGCCCTGTATGTTCGAGAACGATTCGGGGTTAATTGTATTGCTGATGATTCGGGTCTTGAAGTAGATGCTTTAAATGGCGAACCCGGTGTATTTTCGGCTCGTTATGCGGGTGAGCATGGCAACCATGATAAAAATAATGCTTTATTACTCAAAAACCTAACTGGTATAGAAGACCGTTCGGCACAATTCCGATGTGTGATTACCTTGATTCTTGGCGATGACATTCATCAGTTTGATGGTATTATCAGAGGTACTATCATAGACGAAAAACGGGGTAACCAAGGTTTCGGCTATGACCCACTCTTTGTTCCGGATGGCTACGACCGCACTTTTGCCGAAATGGGTCTGGAAGAAAAAAATCCTATTAGCCACCGAGGCCTTGCAGTGGCTCAGTTGATTGATTTTCTTGACAACCTACCTAAAAGCTGATAATCAACAAGTTAGCATTTTTCTTGCGCATCTTTATCAGACAAAACCAACACACTTGTGTAAAATAATTGTATAAAAGCAAAAAAGCGAAGCCGTGGCTTCGCTAATTTAATTATCATAGGTAAAGTATATTTGTCAAAAGAAAGGCTAAAACACTAATGTTTTACTGTTACAAAATTCAGCTTTATTTCTGCAATAAACTATTCCATCATTATCAAATACTTGTACTTTATTAACATATTTTATAAATTTGTTTTACTGATAATGATAATAAAGCATGAAAGTAGAATACGAGAAAATCTCCCCTGATACGGGCAGTTCTTTCCGTCTCATTCATTGGAAATCAGAAAACGACCGATTCTTCTGGCACTATCACCCCGAATACGAAATTGTATTTGTTCGTAAAGGTTCGGGTAAATTACACATAGGCCAGCACCTTACCTCTTACGAAGAAGGTGAATTGGTTTTTATTGGCCCAAACCTGCCGCATACAGGTTTTGGCTATGGTGTAATTGGCGAACACGAAGAAATTGTGGTGCAACTCAGAGAAGATTTTCTTGGCGAAGGCTTTTTGAATACCCCCGAAATGCATCAGGTAAGGCACTTGTTCGAAAAAGCGAAACAAGGGCTTTCGTTTCATGGAAAAACAAAGAAATTAGTAGCTTCTAAGTTGCAAAAAATGTTGCATCTTTCACATTTTGACAGGCTTGTTGAATTACTAAATATATTTCAGACCCTTGCTACAACCAACGAGTATTCGGCACTAAATGCCCCTGATACACTTTTTGATTTCAGCCACAAAGACGAAAACCGTATTAATAAAGTATATGAGTATGTAGAACAACATTATCGGGAGCCGATTGATATTGACGTTGTGGCCGACTTAACTAATCTTACAGTGCCCTCGTTTTGTCGGTATTTCAAGAAAATCACCCACCTGACTTATACTGATTTTGTGAATGAGTATCGGGTAAATCAGGCTTGTCGACTACTGTTCGAAAATCTTTCTATTGCTGATATTTGTTTTGAGGTAGGCTTCAATAACATTTCGCATTTTAATAAAACTTTTAAGCAGCTTAAGGGCAAAAGCCCTCGGGATTATAGGCTATCTCTTACAAAATGATTGAATTAAATAAAGTATCTGTACAAAAAGGAGACCGCACGGTATTGCAGCATATCGACTGGCAAGTGAAAGAAAATGAACATTGGGCAATAATTGGTGGCAATGGCGCCGGAAAAAGTACTTTACTTGAAGTAATAGCCGGAAAAATCTTCCCATTTAAAGGCGTGGCTTCTGTGCCTCATTATTCAAAAATGGCCTTTGTTGCCAAAGATTATAGTTTTAATAGAATCGTTCAGTCGGCTACGCAATATTACCAACAGCGTTTCAACTCGATGGATGCCGAGATTGCACCAACTGTAATAGAGATTCTGCAGAATCAGATAAAACCTATTGGTACTGTTGACGAAAAATCTATAAAACTACCGCCAATAGAGTTTTCGGAAGAAGAAATAAGCAGAGTAGCGAGTCTGCTAAAGATTAATCATTTGCTAGACAGAAGCATCGTTACGCTATCGAACGGAGAAACCCGCCGAACCCTGATTACTTTATCGCTATTAAGAAAACCACAGTTTTTACTGCTCGATAATCCGTTTATAGGTTTAGATGTTGAAAGCCGCAAAACATTGCATGAGGTACTTAATCAGGTGGCACAATCAGGTATTCAGATTATTATTGTGAGTTCTTTCAAAGAAATTCCCGATTGTATCACAAATGTTATTGAATTGAAAGATGGCAAAATAGAAAATACATTTACGAGACCATTTGCATTCAAAGAAGAAAATACCGCAAGAGAAAAGCTACTATACCCTGAGATTCTGGATAAAATCAAGCAAAATCCACCGAAGCACGACTTCAAATTTGCTATTGATATGCGCAACATTGTTGTTACGTATAAAAACAAAAATGTGGTTGACGGTGTAAGTTGGCAAGTAAAAAAAGGTGAAAAGTGGGCATTAATGGGCCCAAATGGCTCAGGGAAAAGCACATTGCTGAGCCTGATTACAGCTGATAATCCACAAGGGTATCAGAACGATTATGCTTTGTTTGATAGAAAACGTGGCACAGGCGAAAGTATATGGGATATAAAACAACGTATGGGTTATGTATCGCCGGAATTACACCTATATTTCAACCGAAATACTGAAGTCTGGAAAGCAGTTGCCTCGGGCTTATTCGATTCGGCAGGCTTATTTAAAAAGCTGACACCAGAGGAGCAGGCAATTGTAGATGATTATCTGAAATTGTTGAATATTCACCATTTAGCCAATCGCAAGATTACCCAGCTTTCTTCGGGCGAGCAGCGGCAGGTATTTTTAGCAAGAGCCCTAGTAAAAAATCCGTCATTACTATTATTAGACGAACCTTGCCAGGGGCTTGATTATAACCACATGGTTTATTTCCGTGATTTGGTTGATGAACTAGTAACCGAACTCAACAAAACGCTAGTATATGTAACACATTATACCGATGAGATTCCGGCCTGTGTAGATAAAATCATACGTTTAGAAAACGGCAAAACTGTAGAATTAGGCAAACGAAGTTTATAATCTTATATATGACATAAATAAAAGCAGTTATTCACATTTAGCGATATATATGTGAATAACTGCCTTTTGTTTTTAACAAAAGGTATGTAAATTATTGAATTTCATGGTTTTATGCGTACTTATTTTATATTTGCATAAACAAAACCATAACCTATGAAACGCATTCAACTATTATTTATCCTTTTATTTTACACCATTCTTAGTTCGGCACAAAGCCCTCAACTAAACATTGCCAAGCCAAAGCCATTTAAGCAGAAGACTTTCTGCAACCCGATGGATATTAATTACCAGTATAACTGGGAACAAACCAACGAGAAAATATCGTATCGCTCAGGTGCTGACCCAGTGATTATCACCCATAAAAACGAATATTATCTCTTTCATACCATTCAAGGTGGCTATTGGAAATCAAAAGATTTATTGAACTGGCATTATATTGTACCAAGCCGCTGGCCGATGGAAGATATGTGTGCGCCTGCTGCTATATCGGTGCGCGATACGCTCTATTTGTTTCAATCGACATTTCAGCAAAGACCTATTTTTTATACTACTACGCCCGAAAACGGCAAGTTACACTTCTATAACCGTTGGTTACCTCAATTACCAAAAGACATTGGACCGTGGGACCCTGCGCTGTTTCATGACCCGGATACCGACCGTTGGTTTATGTACTGGGGTTCATCTAACGTATATCCACTCTTTGGGGCTGAGTTAGACAAAAGTAAAAATCTGACTTACAAAGAGAAAGACAATTATAAAGGCTTGATTTACCTGCATCCTGAAAAACACGGCTGGGAACGCTTTGGCCGTGACCACAGAGATACCATCAAGCCTTTTACAGAAGGCGCATGGATGACCAAGCACAATGGTAAATATTACCTGCAATATGGCGCTCCAGGCACAGAGTTTAATGTATATGCCAATGGTACTTATGTGGGCGACGACCCACTAGGGCCGTTTACTTATGCACCTTATAATCCGGTTTCGTATAAACCGGGTGGATTTATGACCGGAATGGGTCATGGCAATACTTTTCAGGATTTATACGGTAATTATTGGAATACAGGCACACCCTGGATTGCTGTTAACTGGAATTTTGAACGCCGGATTGAGATGGTTCCAACTGGTTTTGATAAAGATGGACAAATGTATGCCAACACGCGTTTTGCAGACTTTCCCCAATTATTACCCACCAAAAAATGGCAAGATAAAAACGAGTTATTTGCAGGTTGGATGCTGCTATCGTACAAAAAACCTTGTACCTCATCATCAGTACAAGAAGATAAATTTTCGGCTAACTTAGTAACCGACGAAAACCCTCGGACTTTCTGGGTTGCTAAAACCAACAAAAGTGGAGAAACACTTACCGTCGATTTAGAAAGAGTACAAGATGTGCATTCGCTACAAATAAACTACACCGACTATAAATCGGATATTTATGATAGTGCCTTGCCTAAAGTTTATATTCAATATAGAGTGTATGCCTCAGCAGACGGAAAAACATGGGCGAAGATTGTAGATAATACCAACGAAAAAAGAGACCGCCCGAATGCCTACGAAGAACTGGCAAAACCAGTGAAAGCAAGGTATATAAAATTTGAGAATGTACACGTACCAATGCCTAATCTGGCGATAAGTGATATACGTATCTTTGGCAAGGGTACAGGTAAAGCACCTGCTGTGCCGCAAGGTTTAAGTGCAAGCCGACAAGCCGACGAACGCAATGCCGATATAAGCTGGCAAAAAGTACCCGATGCAGTAGGATATAATATTTTATGGGGCATCGCTCCTGATAAATTGTATCAAACTTACCAGATTTGGGGAGATGCCCCATCGAACCTTGAACTAAGGGCTTTAACCGTTGGGCAGAAATACTATTTTGCTATTGAGGCTTTCAACGAAAATGGTGTTTCGGCTGTCAGCGAAGTAGTTGGTCCTAAATAACTATTTTAACTCTATGGTTTTCTTGGCTTTGGCCGATTTCACGGCAGCATCAAGAATTTCCATTGCTACCATATTTACTTTTAAAGACCCCAAATCATCTTCTGATTTTACTTTGCCTCTTACAACAGCGGCAAAGTAACTGAAGGGGTCGTCCATTGGCGAAGCAAGTGGCTTAATATCTACTTTTTCTTCCGCTGGTGCGTTGCGCTCGCCTTTTCTTACACGCATTTGTAAAGTTTTATCAGCAATAATATAGCCCGATTTGCCGTAGAATTCCACATCTTTTCTATCGAAAGGCCAGTTCCATGATGCCTGAAAAACACCTTGTGCTTTAGGGTAAGTTACAATAATCGTAGCTTCATCATCAACATTAGGGTAAGTTTCGGGCTTAATCGTCTGTGTAATAGCCGTTACAGACGTTGGTCTTTCGCCTTTCATAATCCATGTCATAATATCGGCACCATAGCAGCCAAAATCTATAATAGCTCCTCCCCCATTTTTCACTGGGTCGGCCAGCCAATCCAGAAAAGTTTTTGACACGCCTATTTCTTTAGGTCCTTTGTGCCCATCATGAATCACAACTTTTCGTATATCGCCAATGGCGTTTTGCTCATGAATCATCTTGTATGCCTCGTGGTTGCTAGCATACCATGTAGTTTCATAATTAGTCAACAACTGAATGTTGTGCTTTTTAGCCAATGCTTCCATCTTTTTGGCAGCATCCAGGTTAATCGCCAATGGTTTTTCAACCATTACGTGCACGCCTTTAGGGGCACACTTCTGCACAGTTTCCAGGTGCTCAATGATACTTCTGAAATCACAAACGGCTTCGGGTTTGGCCTTCTCAATCATTTCGTCGAGACTGGCATACCACAGGCTTTCGGGTAATTTGTATTGTGCTAGGTACTTCATAGCTAGTGCTTTGTCGGGCTCGGCAAAGCCAACAATCTCAACACCATCGTGCTTGATATTATGCAAAATCTGCCTTACGTGGTCGTGGGTCATACCCACAATACCCATACGTACAATTTTATCTTGGGCAAAGGTTACCTGAATGGTAACAAAGAGCAATAGGAGCGTTTTTTTCATGTGTATTTGCTTGGTTGAATGTGAACAAATTTAATTAAAAAGTGCAGGAAAGATATTTTTTAGAGAATCTTTTCACGATAAAACCTAATTTTGCGTTTAGAATAGGTAATTCATTCTTTTTACTGCAACGGCTAGCCACTTTTAAGGCTTTCTCTGGTCAGTATATACATCATAGAACCGCTCGGCAATGTCTATTAAAGTTCAGAATCTAAGCAAAGTTTACGGCACACAAAGAGCCGTTGACAACATATCTTTCGAAGTAAGCAAAGGAGAAATCATTGGGTTTCTTGGGCCTAATGGCGCAGGGAAATCAACCACTATGAAAATCCTGACGGGTTATATTCCGGCTACCGAAGGCACAGCAGAAGTAAACGGCTTTAATGTACAAACATCGCCGATGCAGGTAAAAAGCAATATTGGGTATTTGCCCGAGCATAATCCATTGTATCTGGATATGTATGTAAAGGAATTTCTCGATTTTGCAGGCTCACTTTATGGCTTGAAAGGCCGTGCATTACAGCTAAAGATTGATGAAACCATTGAAAGAGTAGGCTTAGGACTTGAAAAACACAAAAAAATAGGGCAATTATCGAAAGGTTACCGCCAACGTGTGGGGCTTGCACAAGCCTTGATTCATAACCCTGACGTATTGATTCTTGACGAACCTACTACGGGTCTTGACCCTAATCAATTGGTAGAAATCCGTGATTTAATCAAGAATGTAGGCAAAGACAAAACGGTTATCTTCAGCACACACATCATGCAAGAGGTTGAGGCCATCTGCGACCGTGTGGTTATCATTAACCAAGGTAAAATAGTAGCCGACAGTACCCTTTCTGACCTCAAAAAAGGCGGCAAGGCTATTGAAGAGGTGTTTAGGGAGTTGACGACGTAGCACGAGCCCAAAGCGCTCCACTTTTAAATCATTGTAATAAATGCTCTGACAGGTACTATCCTGAAAAAAATATCTATATTTTTGCTCCATCAATCTTGATGGAGTTATTGAATTGTTTTGGCTGTTGATTAAGAACTTCTTCTGATTGCTTAACTAATCACTATTTTAAATTTTATCATCTGCTATGGCTAGACGTTTACTGTTTACTTGGACTCTATTTATTATTTGTTCTTCTTTTGTTTTAGGAAATTCAAATCAAAATGACGACATATTGGAATTTCTTAATGTAAAAGAGACATATTGTTACGAAACTAAAACAACACTTACAATTAGTATTCCTAAATCTGTACCTGCCAATACAAAATTTAAAGTATCATTACAAAGTTTATACGGTAGCCTTTTTTTAGGATCCACTACTCAAAGTACAATAGACGTACAATTACCCGCCCATTTCGGTGGTGAATATTTTGTAGTAGAAAGCGAAGATGGTCAATATAGAGCGACCAGCCGTAGAATTAACATTATAGGCGGTGCAAAACCCCTTATTATAGCAATGACTGGCTCTAGTAAAACTTCTTCTGCGGAAGTCACTCATTGTGATGGTTACAGTACCAAACTATTTTCTGACACATTTGGTCATTACTATCAGTGGAGAAAAGATGGATTAAATATTAATGGTGCCAATAATCGTGAATTTGATGCAATAGAAAGTGGGGATTATTCTGTTTCTGTTAGTCGTAATGGTTGTTCAGCAGAATCAAATATCATTAGAGTAAAATTGGGTTCAATACCAAATGCCGCCATTAAATCAATCACGGGTTTTCAAAGTATCTGTAAGGGATTCACAGTTCCTATGTTGGAAACAACTGGTTTTGGCTATGATAAATATGTATGGAAACATAATGGGCGAATAGTAGCAGAAAAGACAACGAATGAAATCTTTGAAGCTCGTGAAACGGGCTATTATCTACTGGAAGCAAGCCAAGGAACTTGTAAAAAAGTTACTGATTCTATTTATATAAGTATATCTGACCTGTCTAAAAGTCTTATTTCAGTATATAATCCAAATCTTGATAAAGGTAAGATATATGTTTGTGATAGTTCTAGCACTAATTTTTATAATGGAAGTCTTGGTGTGTATAACTACAATAGTGAGGATATTACTCAATTCCTTAAAAAATACGGTCTGAATTTTCAGTGGAAACGAAATGGTATGGACATTTCAGATGCGAAAAATCCGTATACACTAACTAGTAATAAACCGGGTAAATATGTTTTACAGGTAAAACAAGGTGAATGCATTGTAAACTCAAATCAAATAGAAGTAGTACTGCAAGAAAAAGTAGCTGTTAAACTATTATCTAGTTCTTATGGTTCTCTTAATGAAAAGAAAAACAGTGTTTCAGTATGTATAGGTGATTCGCTGTCTATATATCCTGATAGCAAAGTATTGCTCAATAGTTGGAATAAGTACCTCTATAGAGATGGGAAGTTAATTGAAAGTAGAACTATGGTAGATGGAAATAATTTTGGCCTCTATTTTTCTATTTATGAATCAGGCGCTTATTACCTGAAACTATCTTCTTCTCTACAAGAAAACTGTTCTTCCATATCTGATACTATAAATATTGAAGTGGCCAACAAAATAATAACATTGCCTGTTGATACCTTTGCTGTGTGTAAAAATGTACTTTATACATTCTCCTTTATAGATGCAGATAGCCTAAAGTTAATGTACAATAATAAAGTCATCAGCTATAATCCTCCTACTATAATATTAGATCTACCTGGCTTATATGCTTTAGAAGGGAAAAAGAACAATGGCTGCACAATTATAAAACCTTATTTAAAAGAAGAAAAGATTAAACCTTATGTAACCTCAAAAAGGTTCTATTCGCTTCCATTTCCTGACCCTGTTACCAGTTGCAAAGGCAATGAGGTTAATCTCGCAATAGCTGGACTCTACGGTCCCTATACTTTAGAATGGTATAACAATGATAAAAAACTTGCGTTCAACAATTATTCTATTAACGTAACCGAATCAGGTAATTACTTTGCCAAAGTAAAATACATGGATTGCGAAGCTACTACCAATGCTATTAAAGTAGATATGGTAGACATAAAAAAAACAATTTCTCCTACCGATAGCCTAGCCCTCTGCATAAACGGAGGTTTTGAAACGCTCGAAGCCAGCAAAGAAAACGGTTATACTTATGAATGGTTCAAAGATAATACCTCTTTAGAAGAAACGGCATCAAGCCTAAAAGTTACTCAAGCAGGTATTTATAAAGCCCTTATTCAGGCTGGTGATTGTTCTGCACTTACTTCTAGTGTTAAAGTTTACCCTAGCACGCAATTACCTACGGCTACAATCTCTGGTGATACGCTTCTTAATGTTGGCGATACAGCCAATCTGAAACTATCGTTTACTTCTAACCCGCCTTTTACTTATAAATTAAGTAATAATCAAGAAGGAACATCGCAGACAAATACTATCATCCACCCTATCAAGGTTGAAGAGGCAAATATATTCAAATTGGCTTCCGTGAAAAATGCTTGTGGGGAAGGTACGGTATCAGGAGAAGCTAAAATACAAGTAATTATTCTTGCAAACGAACCACTGATTGGCCATAAAGTTGTAGTAGCGCCCGTTCCGGCAGAAAGTTACTGTGAGATAATATTTGATTTGCCAACTTCACAAGAAGTATCTTATCAACTACTAGATGTGAAAGGCCAGAAATTATCTGAAAAGAACTTAGGGCAAGTAACATACAAGAAACAGTATTTGAATCTAAACCACCTCACAGCGGGTGAGTATCTGATTAGAATTCAGATTGGAAAAGACTTTGTTACTCGTAAACTGATAAAGTTTTAGAGCAATAATATTAATTTAAAACCTAAAGAAAACAGATTAGATGCTTATTAAAAACAGCATTTAATCTGTTTCTTTGCATAAAAGAACCATCGAAATAGAATGTTAGAAATTTGTTGTTTTTCTTTAGAATCGTGCCTGACAGCCCAAAAGGCGGGGGCATATCGTATTGAGTTGTGCGGCGGTATGTTTGAGGGTGGCACAAGCCCATCGGCAGGCTTAATAAAACTGGCTCGCCAGAATGTTACAATCAAGTTATATGTCATGATTCGTCCACGTGGAGGAGATTTTTGTTATTCAGAGACCGAATTTGAGGTTATGAAAGCAGATATTGAAACAGCCAAAGAACTTGGGGCTGATGGTGTAGTATTGGGCATTTTAAATCCTGACGGAACGGTTGATACTACCCGCACAAAAGAATTAGTTGAATTAGCTAAGCCGCTGAAAGTTACTTTCCATAGGGCATTTGATGTAAGCGCAGAGCCATTTGAAGCCCTTGAAGCTGTGATAGAAACAGGTTGTGAAAGAATATTAACCTCAGGCCAAAAGAATGCCGCAATCGACGGATTAGAGCTACTGGGACAATTGACAGCAAAAGCCGATAATCGGATAGAAATTATGGCTGGTAGTGGTGTTGGTGCGCAAAATGCCAAACAATTCTTAGCAGTTGGCGTGCATGCATTACACATGACAGGTAAGGGTATTGTAAACAGCCAGATGGAATACCGCAAAACCGATGTAAGCATGGTAAGCGCAACATTAACCGATGAGTTTGAGATTTACGAAGCTAACTTTGATAAAGTAAAAGCCATAAGCGATATTATAGCAACTGAAAAATATCAAAACAAATAACATTAGCTTCCTGACAAAACAAAACCCCATAAACAGTGCATGTTTATGGGGTTTTAATATTTACTAGCATTTACTACTTATTTCTTCGCAGCCAATTCAGCTATTTTTTCATGAATCATTACCTGGTTCGACATGATTTTTGAGAAGCCTCTTACATCATCGCCTGACCACGCGTTGTTCATTTCTCCGTAGCTACCAAATACCGGCGACATCATGTCGTAGTCTGATTTGATACCTAACAATTGGAAATGATAAGGTGCTAATTGCACACGCACTTCACCGGTTACGTTTTCTTGGGTACTTTCTAAGAAAGTTTCAATATTACGCATCAATGGCTCAAGGAATTGGCCTTCGTGTAGCAACATTCCGTACCATTCAGAAAGGTTTTGTTTCCAGTATTGTTGCCATTTGGTTAGCACGTGCTTCTCTAACAAATGGTGTGCTTTAATGATAATCAAAGGAGCGGCAGCTTCAAAACCTACACGGCCTTTGATACCGATAATAGTATCGCCTACGTGAATATCACGGCCAATGCCATAAGGAGAAGCCAATTCAGACAAGCGACGAATAGCATCTACAGGATTTTTGAAACGACGACCGTTTACACCTTTCAATTCTCCTTTTACAAATTGCAATGTTACTTCGCTTCCTTTTTTCTTTGTTACTTGTGTCGGGAATGCACTTTCAGGTAAGAAACCATCTGAAGTTAAGGTCTCTCTACCACCTACCGATGTACCCCACAAGCCTTTATTGATAGAGTAAGCAGCTTTGTGCCACTCACGCACTACTCCTTTCGATTTCAAGAACTCAATCTCTGCCTCACGAGACAAACGTAAGTCACGGATAGGTGTAATGATTTGGGCATTGGGTAATATAATTCTGAATACCATATCAAAACGCACCTGGTCGTTACCTGCGCCTGTGCTTCCATGTGCTACAGCCTCTGCACCAATTTCTTTGGCGTAATCGGCTACTGCTACCGCCTGAAACATACGCTCTGCACTTACTGAAAGCGGATATGTGTTGTTTTTCAGGATATTGCCATATACCAGATAGCGAACACACTTCTTGTAATATTCGCCAACCATGCGTGCTGTATGATGGTGTTTTACACCTAATTCATACGCCTTTGTTTCTATATCCTTAATTTCTTCTTCCGTAAAACCACCAGTGTCAACCAATACGGAGTGTATTTCATGACCTAATTCTTCGGTCAGGTATTTTACACAAAACGAGGTATCTAATCCTCCACTATATGCTAAAACAACTTTCATATTAATATCAGCCGTTAAAACGGAAATATAGGTTTTAATAAAATTTTGCAAAAATAGGACTTCTCTACCTAAATTCTCGTATATATCTTAAATAATAATTGCGGTTAAATATTGTCTTTTTCAAAACACAACAAACTTGTATGCCCCGAATCATCGCTTTCTTTTTTTCCATAGGTCTGTTTTTATCTTGTAGCATGACCGACTCTCCCGAAATAATCTCTATTCCGAAACCCATCGGCGTAGGCCCGTCTCGCACATTTCTGGCATTGGGCGACTCCTACACTATTGGTGAAAGTGTAGTAGAAAAAGACCGTTGGAGTATGTATCTGATTAACCTATTGAAAGATGCATATACCATCAACAAACATGATATTATTGCCCGCACAGGCTGGACGACCGAAGAGTTGATTCAGGCGATTGCTGACAGTAAAAATACGAATCAATATGATATGGTTTCGTTGTTAATAGGTGTCAATAACCAATACCGAGGGCAAAGCCTGGAAAAATACCGCAAGGAATTCAGAGAATTATTACAGATAAGTGCCCGATTCGCCAAGAACGATTATAAGAAAGTATTTGTGCTATCAATTCCAGATTATGGCATTACACCTTATGGCGAAAATCGTAATCCAGCACAAATAGGTAAAGAAATTGACGCATTTAATGAAGTGGCCAAAAGCGAATGCCAGAAAGTAGGTGTTCCCTTTATTGATATTACCACAATCAGCCGTGAACATACAGATGCAGCATACATTGCCAGCGATGGCTTACATTTTTCGGGTAAAATGCATGAACTCTGGGCTATAAAAGCCCGAAGTGCTGCCGAAATCATTTTGCGATAAATCTATCGTGGTACTGTGAAATACATTACCGTTCCGATAGCCCCAAAAACTATATTTGGCAGCCAAACCGCCATTATAGGCGGCATATTGCCCGATTCGGCAATACCTTTCGACATAATGAAGAACAATATATAAACAAAGGCTAGTACGAAACCAACCGCAATCTGAAAACCTACCCCACCACGTGCTTTACGAGCAGATACAATAAGACCCATGAGTGCAAGTATAATTACGGCAAATGGTGTAGCAAAACGTTGGTATAATTCTATCTCATAAGTCTCTATTCCTTCTGAACCTCGGCTCTTAATCAGGTCTATTTTCTCTCGAAGTTCCGGAATTGTGTAAGACTCTTGTATCTGGTGTTCGTTCTCAAAATCGTTTGGCGACAAATTAATAGTTGTATCCTTTGGCGCTGTACCATACACCATCTTATCTTTCATGTTGCCAAGCGTACGAATTTTATACTCTTGTATCTTCCATTTTTTAGTACTATCGTTCCATTGTATGCGTTTGGCCGATAGCTTTTCTATCAATTTATTGTCTACTATTTTCTCCATCGTAAAATCATAGCCTGTTTTTGCTTCATTATTGTAGCTCGACATATACGCATACGTATTCGGCGCCACGGCAATATGGAAATCACGGGTTGAAAAGTAGAACTTATCGTTTACATACAAGTTTTCGAAAGCCAGCCGCTCGGTATTAGCTTTTGGGAGAATCCAGCCTACCATTGCAAAAGAAAAAATAGCAATAATAGATGCCCCTATGAAATAAGGAAACATTAATCTTCTAAAACTCACGCCACCACTCAGAATAGCTACAATTTCGGTATGGGCGGCCATTTGAGCAGTAAAGAATACGGTAGAAATAAAAATCATTAAAGGGCTTATGTAATTGGCCCAGTATGGCGCAAGATTAGCGTAGTATTGCAGCAGAATTGCCCGCATGGGTGCTTGCTTCTGAATAAAATCATCGTTTTTTTCTACGAAGTCAATCACCATAATAATCAAAACAATAACCAAAACAGCAAAAACATAGGTTGTAAGAAATCGTTTGATTAAGTATTTATCTAATATATTCATGAAAGATTCATTAATGCTATTCAGTACGCCGCCTTGTCGCTTATATTAAAAAAATGAAGAGAATAGAATCTATTCTCTTGCCTGACAAATATTCTTTTAACGCCCAAAATTATAAAATGATGCCCACAATTGGCTCAATTTATAAAACTTTAACAGGTTTTATTGCACCAATACATTTTTGGCTACTTCGTTGCTCATAAAAACGGTGTTGGTATCGTTCAATAAAATTGTAAATGATTTATCAAACTCACTTATTTCCTGTATTTTGATTGTACAACCTAATGTAATCTGGTTTTTATCAAGGTGTTGTAAGAAAGCCGGTGAATGCACCGAAACCCCTACCATTACCACCGTTTGGTCGATAGCTATTTCTGAAAGTTTGGTTGTACTTACTAATGGCATTTTCCCTTTTGCATCCGGTATCGGGTCGCCATGCGGGTCAAATTTTGGATTACCTAAAAACTTGTCCAGTTTTTCTGTCAATTCTTTCGAATCAATGTGTTCTAGCTGTTCGGCAATATCATGAATTTCGTCCCAACCAAAGCCAAGTTTCTCCACCAGAAACACCTCCCATAAACGATGCTTACGAATCACACTCAAAGCAATGCCCTGCCCTTCTTTTGTGAGCGTAACACCCTGATATTTTTTATAATTAATAAAGTTCTTCTCCGCCAATTTGCGTAGCATATCTGATACCGAAGCGGCCTTGGTTTGGGTATGCTCGGCCAGTTCGTTCGTGCTTACTTCGTTCCCTCCGTTCTGTTCGGTAAGCATGTATATTATTTTCAGATAATTTTCTTCTGTAAATGAAGTCATAGACCTTTAGCGTGATGATAATACCATACAAAAGTACATCTTCTCTATAATTAATCAAATTTTTAGACAAACCTAAAAATTAATTTTGATAAACATATTTTTATTTTTAATATTGCATAAGATTAATATTTAGTGCAATAGAACCACTATGGAAAAGACAGTAGACATGAAAAAAAATAAAGGTTGGAAAACATCAACCGGCAATTTATCGCTACCAGAGGTACACGGTAGTATTAATGTTCCTAAAGAAGGGAGCACCTGGAAAAAGTTTGCAGCATTTATGGGTCCTGGCCTAATGGTAGCCGTAGGCTATATGGACCCAGGTAACTGGGCAACAGATATTGCCGGAGGTGCCAAATTTGGTTATACGCTGCTCTCAGTTATTTTAATATCGAATCTTTTTGCAATGCTTTTGCAGCATCTATCATTAAAATTAGGTATTGCTACAGGCAGAGACCTAGCACAGGCTTGCCGTGATGCCTATTCAAGACCTGTTTCGTTTGTGTTATGGATTCTGGCTGAAATAGCTATTGCCGCCTGCGACTTAGCCGAGGTAATTGGTGCCGCAATAGCCTTAAATCTGTTGTTTGGTATTCCGCTTACTTACGGTATCATCATCACGGCCATTGATGTTATCTTCATTTTGTTTTTACAGAACCGTGGATTTCGTATCATTGAAGTAATAGTAGGCGGCTTGATTCTGATTATATTACTATGTTTCGGGTATGAAATCATCGTATCAAACCCCGATTGGTTTGGGGTAGCCAAAGGTTTAGTACCAAGCCACCAGATTGTTGTAAATCCCGAGATGCTCTACATTGCTATTGGTATATTGGGTGCAACTGTAATGCCGCATAATTTGTACTTGCACTCAAGCATTGTGCAAACCCGTAAGATTGAGAACACTGTACCAGCGAAAAAGAGTGCCATTAAGTTTGCCACTATCGATTCTACCGCTTCTTTGTTTATAGCATTCTTCATCAATGCGGCGATTCTGATAATGGCAGCGGCTACTTTTCATTTTTCAGATAACCAACACGTGGCCGATATTACAGATGCTTACCACCTGCTCGACCCTATTCTTGGTGTAAAACTGGCAGGCTTATTTTTTGCGGTAGCCCTATTAGCTGCCGGTCAAAACTCAACATTGACAGGCACACTAGCCGGACAAATAATAATGGAAGGTTTTCTGAACATCAAGCTTAAACCTTGGCTTCGCCGATTAATTACCCGTCTGATTGCCATTGTTCCGGCATTAATCGTAGCCATTATTTATGGCGAAAGGGGTACTGCTGATTTATTAGTATTGAGTCAGGTTATTTTATCGCTCCAATTAAGCTTTGCTGTAGTGCCATTGGTAGCTTTTACTTCTGATAAATTTAAGATGGGTGAGTTTGTGAATCCTACTTGGGTAAAATATACTTCATGGGTAGTTGCGGTTATTATTATTGCCTTAAATTCTTATCTGCTTATTGATACTATTTTTTAATTTTTTTCTTTATATTTGTAGGAGTAGGAGCACTACTCCTACTTTTTTTATCCTTCTTCTATCCTATTCAATTCTTCATTGTTTTGAATTAAGTATCTACAATAATTGTTAAGGTACCAGAGCTTTTTTAGTACCTTGATACCTATAATAACAAGACCACACATAATTCTTTTAGATTATGAAATGTTGTATTGTTGCCCAGATACTCGTTTTATTCTTTAATCCCATTTTCTGAAGATGACTGAAGATATTTTTTCTGTTGAAACCACCTACTTTGCTGACGTAATTTTACCTGTGCCCATTCCACGCATGTTTACTTATCGGGTACCCCGCCATTTTGTGGCTGACATTAAAATTGGGGCCAGAGTAATTGTACAATTTGGCAGAAACCGTGTGGTAACTGCCGTTGTTGGGAAAATACACACAAAACCACCTGAAAAATACCAAGCCAAGTATATTCTTGAGTTATTAGATACCGACCCACTCATTACCGAAGCACAGTTGTGGCTCTTTGAGTGGATCGCCGAATATTATATGTGCTGTATCGGCGAGGTAATGAATGTGGCCGTTCCGTCGGGATTAAAAGTGAGTAGTCAGTCAAGAATGCAGTTGAATCCTGACTTTGACCATCCTGAACTACTGGAAGAAAAAGAAATAGAGTTTATAGAGATTCTTAAAGTGCATAATTCTCTTACTTATGATGATGCGATTAAGTTTATAGGCGAAAAGAATATTAATCCGCTGATAAAATCATTGATTAGTAAGCACGCCATCATTATGTATGAAGAGGTAAAAGAGAAATATAAGCCTAAAGTTGCCAAGAAAATACGCTTAAAAAGAGGTTACGAAGGAAGCGAAGAGGTACTAAACCTCATTGACTCGCTCACTAAGTCGCCTAAGCAACAAACCATTATTCTTGAATACCTCAGATATGTGCCAATCAATGAATTAGCTGAAAAAAATAACCTAGGTATTGATAAATCTGCCTTGAAACAAGGCGAAATATCTGATTCAGCCCTAAGCACTTTGATAGAAAAGGGCATTTTAGAGCAGTTTGAAGTAATAGTGTCTCGCTTTGGTGATGATACGCCCGAAGAACCACTTAAAATTACGCTTACTGATGCCCAACAAGCAGCCAGCGACGATATTATTCAAAATTTTGCAGAGAAAGACATCGTACTATTGCATGGTATTACGGGTAGTGGTAAAACCGAAATCTATATCGACCTTATTCAGAAGGTACTAGATGGGGGCTCGCAGGTACTTTATCTGTTGCCCGAAATTGCCCTTACTACACAGATCGTTGTACGCCTTAAACGAGTATTTGGCGATAAAATGGGGGTTTATCACTCAAAATTCTCTGATAACGAAAGAGTAGAAGTGTGGCGTGGTATAGTTGATGGTCGCTATCAGTTTGTGGTTGGCGTGCGCTCAGCTATTTTCTTACCGATGGATAATCTGGGTCTGGTAATTATTGATGAGGAGCATGAGACTTCTTATAAGCAGTTTGACCCTGCCCCTCGCTACCATGCCCGAGATGTAGGTATTATGCTTGGCCTGAAACAAGGAGCAAAAATACTTTTGGGTTCGGCTACGCCATCTATCGAAAGTTACTATCAGGCTAAAACAGGTCGATATGGCTTGGTAACGCTCAACCAACGTTTTGGAGAAGCCCAATTGCCGGATATTCAGCTAGTAGACTTAAAAGCTGAGCGTAAGGCGAAGAACATGAAAAATGATTTTTCGAGTATCTTGTTTAATCAAATACACCAGAATTTGCAGAATAAAGAGCAAACCATCATTTTTCAGAACCGAAGGGGTTACTCTCCTTACCTTAATTGTCAAGAATGTAGCTGGGTCTCAGAGTGTCAGCAATGTGCCGTGAGTCTTACTTTCCACTTACAATCGAAAGAATTACGCTGCCACTATTGTGGCCATAAGGAAGAAGTGCCGAAAGTATGCCCTGTATGTGGTTCAGGCAAAATCAGAACTATAGGTTTTGGTACTGAAAAACTGGAAGACGATTTAAAAATTATGTTTCCGACTGCTCGTACCCAGCGTATGGATTTAGATACTACCCGAACAAAGAACGCCTATCAGAACATCATCAGTGAGTTTGAACAGGGCGGCACCGATATTCTGGTAGGTACGCAAATGATTAGTAAAGGGCTCGATTTCGACCAGGTGAGCCTTGTGGGTATTTTTGATGCCGACCGCATGATTCACTTCCCGGATTTCAGGGCTTCGGAGCGAGCATTTCAGATGCTGACACAAGTAAGTGGTAGAGCTGGCCGGCGAGCGAAAAAGGGATTAGTGATGATTCAGACCAATAATACGCAACAATCGCTGTTACAAAAAGTTGTTACCAACGACTATATTGGGTATTATAACGACGAGATTCTCGAACGAGAAGGATACATGTATCCGCCTTTTGCCCGAATCATTTCTATAACAATCAAGCACGAAGAAGAGGAAAAAGCCGAAAAAGCAGCTCATTGGTTAGCCAATAAGTTATTAGAAAAATTAGGGAAAGCTCGTGTATTAGGCCCTGAAAAAGCTTTGATTGAGCGTATCCGCAATAAATTCTTGTTTGATATTTTGATTAAGCTCGAAAAAGACAAACTCAATATAAAAGCAGCCAAAAGCTTTTTAAGAGAAAAAATTGATGAATTACATCAAACCAAAGAACATAAAGATGTAGATGTGGTTGTTGATGTAGACGCCGTATAGGTATTTGTTTTGTCGGAAATATTTTCTTTAAATTTGTCTTTATTCAAACGCCTGTTAAAACATGTCTCAACCTATCAACCGTATATTTGATTTACTGACTGAATCTATTGCCAAGCATAACAAACCCGATACTTTTGCTTCTAAAATTAAAGGTGAGTGGGTAAAGGTTTCGGCAACTGATTTTATCAATGCTGTTAACCATTTAAGTTATGGTCTATTAAAACTCGGTGTAAAAAAAGGAGATAAGATAGCTATCATCTCCGAAAGCCGGCCCGAATGGAACATTGTAGACTTTGGTATTCAACAGGTAGGCGCCGTGAGCGTTCCGCTGTATCCGAATATTACGGTTGAAGACTACGAATACATCTTTCATGATGCCGATATTTCGTACGTTTTTGTAGGAGACGAAACGTTACTTGAGAGAGCACAGGAAGCAGCCAAAGATGCGAAAAGTATCAAAACCATTTATACTTTCGATAAAATAAAAGGCGCAAATCATTGGCAAGAGGTGGGCGATACAGCCAACAACGAAAATCAGGCCAAAGTAGAAGCCATTAAAGCTTCTATCAAATCTGACGACCTACTTACGCTGATTTATACTTCGGGTACTACAGGCAAGCCTAAAGGCGTAATGCTGAGCCACTGGAATATAATAAGCGATTTTGAAGGCTGTAAAGATTATTTCCCTATCGACCCAGACTGCCGTGCCTTGAGTTTTTTGCCGCTTAACCATGTTTACGAACGCATGGTACTTTATTTATATATGCGCTTAGGAGCGTCTATTTATTATGCCCAGAATATGGGTACAATTGCCGAAGACCTGAAAGACGTAAAACCGCATATCTTCACTACTGTGCCTCGTTTACTTGAGAAAGTTTACGATAAAATAGTAGCTAAAGGATATGAATTAGGTGGTTTGAAACGCCGCATTTTCTTATGGGCTTTAGATTTAGGTCTAAAATATGACCCCAATTTCGATTTTGGCTGGTGGTATAATCAACAACTGAAACTTGCCCAAAAACTGGTTTTCAGCAAATGGCAGGAGGCACTCGGTGGAAACATCAGAATGATATGCTCAGGAGCGGCAGCATTACAACCACGTTTGGCCCGAGTATTCTGGGCAGCAGGTATTCCGGTTTCAGAAGGGTATGGTATGACAGAGTCGTCTCCCGTAATTGCTACAAACAGAGTTAAACCCCTTGATTTGAGAATCGGTACAGTTGGCCCTGTAATAGATGGCGGCACTATAAAAATAGCCGACGATGGCGAGATTTTGTATAAGGGGCCAAATGTAATGATTGGCTATTATAACCAACCTGAGCTAACAAAAGAAGTAATTGACAAAGACGGTTGGTTACATACTGGCGACATAGGTAAACTGGAAGAAGGAAAATACCTGAAAATAACCGACCGCAAAAAAGAGATATTCAAAACATCGGGCGGGAAATACGTAGCGCCGCAGGTGCTCGAAAATAAAATCAAAGAATCGGTTTATGTTGAGCAGATTATGGTGGTAGGTGAAAGCCAGAAGTTTCCGGGTGCTTTGATTGTACCCGAATTTGCAGCACTGAAAGATTGGGCTAAAGCAAACAATATTGCTTATACTACTGATGCCGAAATGGTTGAGAACCACGATGTGCAAAAGCTGATAAATGATGAGGTGCATCGTTTCAATAAAGAATTTGCGCCTTACGAACAGGTAAAAAAAGTAAAACTACTGGCGAATCCCTGGACAATAGAAAGCGGAGAAATTACGCCTACCCTCAAACCTAAGCGCAAAGTGATTGTGAATAAATACAAAGATTTGATTGATGCGATGTATGAATGATAGAAACAAAAAACTCCTTTTGGCAAGCTAAAAGGAGTTTTTTGTTGGCTATACAATTCCCTCTGCTAATACGTCTAAAAGTTTTTTATAAAAAAAATCCTAATCAATCTCAAAATTGCCAATAAACTTCGTTACTTGTTTAAAGACGTTTTATGGAGTTTTCTAAAACTAAACCATGAAATAATATTCTATGGATTTTGTATATTTGAAACCTGTCTAATCTTTTTCGTGTTATTTGGAATAATAAAGAAATCGCGCCTTAAATATGCCCTCGCAAACCTTAGAGTTAAAAGCTGTTGGAGCTTTTCCAAAATTGTTTTTAGATTATATCACAAAAAACGAAGCGCTTGCTACTTTTTATAGCCAATTTCCTGACATTGAAGGATTCAGAAAAGCTATTCAGTCAAGAAATTTCACTCAAGAAAAACGTCAGACACTTGTTTCTGCCTTAGAAAAACAATATTCGCATCTTGATTCAAAACCTGATTTCTCGATTTTATTAGATGATAAAACTTTTACTGTTACAACCGGGCACCAACTTAATATTTTTACAGGCCCGCTATATGTGATTTATAAGATTGTAACTATTATTAACCTAGCAAAGAAACTAAAAACTGAGTTTCCAGAATACAATTTCGTGCCTGTGTATTGGATGGCGAGCGAAGACCACGACTTTGAAGAGATTTCGGTTTTTAACTTATTCGGCAAAAACTATAAATGGGAAACTACACAGAAAGGTGCCGTAGGGCGCATGAATCCGGCAGAATTGAGAGCCATCTGTGACCAGATACCCGAAAGAGTAGAATTTTTTCAGAATGCCTATCTCAACCAAGGTACATTGGCTAATGCCGTGCGATGTTACATGAGTCATCTTTTTCAGGATGAAGGCTTGATTTGCCTCGATGCCGACGACACAGCTCTTAAAGCTATTTTTAGCTCTGTCATTAAAGACGACCTCCTACACCACACAGCCAGTAAGGCAGTACACGAAACCTCAGAAAAGCTTCACGCATCGGGTTATCATACACAAATCACACCTCGGGAAATTAACTTCTTTTATCTGGAAGATGGGCTTCGTGAAAGAATTGTACAAGAAGACGGCGCATATAAAATATTACATACAGACATTAGCTTTACAGAAGCAGAAATCCTGCAATTGGTAGATAGTAATCCTGAGCGATTCAGCCCGAACGTGGTGCTAAGACCTTTGTATCAAGAAACCATTCTGCCAAACCTTGCTTATATCGGCGGCCCATCAGAAGTGCCATATTGGTTACAATTAAAAGGCGTATTTGACCACTATCAGGAACAATTCCCATTGCTGATGCCTCGTAACTTTGCTTTGGTTGTAAATGAAGCAAGCCGCAAGAAAATAGATAAACTAGGTATTACGACAGAAGAATTATTTGCCGATGAGGTAACGCTTCGCAAAAGTTTTGTTGAAAAAAACTCTCGTAAATCATTAAGCCTTGCTTTTGAGATTGATGAAATCAACGATATTTTTGAGCGCATTCTTAAAAAAGCGCTCATGATAGAAGCTACTATGAAAGGTCCGGTAGAGGGTGTAAAAGCCAAAAGCATTAATTCGTTAGAACATCTTGAAAAACGTATCAAAAGAGCCGAAGAACGGAATCAGGAGGGCTCGGTGAATCAGTTACTAGCCTTGAAAGAGAAGTTATTTCCGGGGGGAGGTTTACAGGAACGAAAAGAGAACTTCCTGAACTTCTATCTAAACGATAATCTTTTCATCAAGAAATTACTGGATACTTTAGACCCGCTCGATTATAGTTTTAATATTATTGAAATTTGATAAAGATAAAACATTAACAAAAGCCTGCGTATTCGTGATAATATGCAGGCTTTTGTTGTTTAAGCTCTTCTAACTTCCCCCTTTTAATAATAATTGTGAGTATTATTAAAAAATTCTCACAAAACATTTGCATTACTAAACAGCGTTCATTTTATTTGCAATGTTAATTAAAGACAGTTATAATAGATGGGTATTACCGAAAGAAAAGAAAGAGAAAAAGCCGAGATGAAGCAACTCATCAAAAATGCTGCACGCAGGCTTTTTATTGAACAGGGGTTTGAAAAAACAAGCATCCGCAATATAGCCGATGAAATAGAATACAGCCCCGGCACCATCTATTTGTATTATAAAGATAAAAACGAGCTACTTTTTGATTTGCATCAGGAGTCGTTTCAGAAACTGATTGAGCAATTTCAAAAAGTCTTGAATATCAAAGACCCTTTTGAAAGGCTTACATCAATGGGTAGGTATTATATGCAATATGCCTTCGAAAATCCTGAGTTATATGAGCTGATGTTTCTGATGTCGTCGCCGATTGAAACCATTGAGTGTCGGGAAGAAATATGGGAAGACGGCCGTGGCGCTTTTGATATGCTAAGGCACATAGTACGTGAGTGTATAGATGCAGGTTATTTTAAAATAGATGATGTTGAAGGCACTTCATTAATGATATGGTCGGCGGTACATGGTCTGGTAACTATTCACTTGAAAAAAAGAACAACAATGTTTCCTGAAGAAGAACGTATCCCTCGCTTAGAGCATGCCTACGAGCGTTTTGCAGAATTGCTTCAAGGGAGAATATAAATTACATAAACGAAAAAGCATGAATAAGATTATAGAGTTTTTTAAAGCAAATATTGGTAAAAATGCGGCTGATATAAGTCCGTCGCCACTAGGTCGATGGTTAAACGGCAAATTAATAGCCGCAGAAGAAGGCTCTGTTGAAGTAGCGTTTGTGGTAAGAGAAGAAATGACCAACCCTGCCAAGATTCTTCACGGTGGCACTATCGCCTCAATGCTTGATGATGTAATGGGTATGACAGTGTTTATGCTAGGCCGTGAGAGTTTTTACACTACTGTTAATCTGAGCATCGATTATCTTCTACCAGCCAGAATAGGCGATACTGTAACAGCAAAGTCGAAGATTATCAGAGCCGGTAAAACAGTTATTAATATTGAATGTGCACTCTATAATACCGACCAGAAGATAGTAGCTAAATGTACCTCTAATATGGTGGTAACAGGCGTAAAAATCTAAATATACTTTTAGCCCGCCTCCTCAAAGGCGGGTTTATTTGGCACCATAACTTAACACTGTTCATAAATTGAAAAAGCTTCAGTAAAATATGAAAAAAGTCATTTTACTCTTAGCCCTATGCCCTTTTGTAGCATTTTCGCAGGTTTCTTCGCCAACACTTGAATCATACATTCAAGAAGGTCTAAAGCACAACCTGTCTCTACAACAAGAAAGCCTTGAGATAGCAAAAGCCCAAGAAAATGTAAAGCAGGCAAAAGCCAACTTTTCGCCTAAAATTACCTTCGCTCCTACTTATACTGTGGCAGCAGGTGGTCGTCGCTTATCTTTTCCTGTCGGTGATTTACTTAATCCGGTGTACACTGCCCTTAATCAACTTACCAATACGAGTGTTTTTCCGCAGGTTGAGAACGTAAATGAGTTATTAGCTCCTAATAACTTTCATGATACTAAATTCAGTTTTCAGTATCCTATTTTCAATACTGATATTCGTTACAACCTACTTATTCAGCGAGACTTATTAACTGCACAGGAAGCAAGAAAGCGTATCATTGAAAACGAAGTTCGCTACAACATTACCATTGCGTATCTGCAATATATGCAAACCTTAGAGGCGCAAAAGATATTTAATACCTCTCGTATAGTATTGAGCGATTTCGTAAAACTCAACGAAAAACTGGTTACAAACAATGTAGCAACCAAAGATGTAATCTACTCTGCCGAATACGAAGTAAGCAAGCTTGACCAGCAAGTAGCTACTATGGACAAAAACCGCTATACTGCACAGGCATACCTGAACTTCTTGATGAATCGTGATTTTGGGACAGATATTATTGCCGATACTGTTTTTCTGGATATCAATACGCAAGTAAACGTTGCTGATATGCGTCAGCAATCTATTAACAACCGTCAGGAAATAAGCCAATTAAAAGCTAACATTCAAGCAAGCCAATCGGCTATTAAATTACAGGAAATGAATGCCATGAGGCCGCAGGTTTTTGTGGGCGGCACAACGGGTTTTCAAGGCACGGGGTACACTTTTAAAAATCAAGCTTATGTAATCGGACAAATAGGTTTAAGTTGGGATGTTTTTCATGGTCATGAGAAAAAATCTAAGATACAGCAGGCAAAAATTCAGAAAAGCCTACTGGAAACCAAACTGGAAGAGGTGCAGAAACAGATTCAACTACAAGTATCGCAGGCTTATTTCGAGCTAGAAGCAGCTCAACGAACCCTACCAACAGCTAAAGATGGTACAGTTAAAGCCGAAAAGTATTTTAAAGTAGTTGATAGCCGCTACCGCAACGGGCAGGCGATTCTGGTTGAATACCTACGTGCCCAAAATGAAGTAATTACAGCCAAACTTCAGGAATCGTTGACTAAATACGATATTCTGCTTAAAAAAGCGATGCTAGATAAAGTTGCCGCAGTAAGATAACACCCTACTAAACAAGCCTTACTATGTTTTTTGCTTTATGTAATACATTTATTTTAGGCTCTATTGCCGCTATACATTTTTATTGGCTAGTTGGTGGCAAATGGGGTATTGCTAATGCATTACCAGCCAGCCCAAAAGGCCAGCTTGTATTAAAGCCTCGGATGCTTGAAACACTGACAGTAGCACTAGGCTTAACCTTTATGGCATTTCTGCACCTAGCCCAAACTGAGATAGTTATGGTAAACCTACCTGATTGGATTAACAACTATGGTCTTAAAGCTATTGCGGCTATATTTTTAATCAGAGCCATTGGAGAATTCCGTTACGTGGGCTTCTTCAAAAAAATCAAAAATACAAAGTTTGCTCAGTTAGATACTTGGTTTTATTCACCGCTTTGTGTATTGCTAAGTTTAAACTCACTTATAACCTCACTACAAGCATGAAAAAGGTATTACTTATACAAGGCCACCCCGACAGCGAGAGCTTTAATTTTGCGCTGTTTGATGCCTACAAAAAAGGATTAGAAGCATCAGGAGCAGTTATTCAGGAGATAATTATTAATCAATTGACTTTTGACCCAAACCTACATTTTGGCTACCGAAAACGTACAGAATTAGAGCCTGATTTAGTAGAATCTATCGAAAAAATAAAATGGGCCGACCACCTCGTGTTTTTCTATCCTGTATGGTGGGGGTCAGTTCCGGCACTTTTAAAAGGTTTTATTGATAGAGTTTTTCTGCCTGGATTTGTGTTTAGCAAACGTGAAAACTCTCTTTGGTGGGATAAACTTCTGGTAGGTAAAACAGGGCACATTATTTCTACGCTCGACCAACCAGCTTGGTATTATTGGCTTCGCTATGGTAGACCGACTTACCATGCTATGAAACAAATGACATTGGAATTTTGTGGTGTACACCCCGTACGTACCACCACCATCGGCCCTTTAAGACTCTCGAAAGAGACTTATCGTGAAAACTGGCTAAAAAAAGTAGAAAAACTAGGGTTTAATCAGAAATAAACAGATTTATATATGAAAACGAAATTATTTCCGCTCATTTACTTATTTGCATTCTTGTTTTTGGTGAGTTGTGGTAAAAAGAAAGAAACTAAACAAGAAACCGAAGAAATTATAGCAGTAGAAGTGCAAGCTGTTGCCCAGAAAACGCTCGTTGAGCCTATCATTGCCAGTGGTGTATTGTCGTCAAAATCAGAAATGAAACTGGCGTTTAAAACAGGCGGCATGATAAAAAAAGTATATGTAAGCGAAGGCCAATTTGTAAAAGAAGGCCAATTACTGGCCGAGCTAGATTTATCTGAAATTGATGCGCAGGTAAAACAAGCCAAACTGGGTTTAGAAAAATCAGAAAGAGACCTTGAAAGAGCTAAGAAACTCTATGCCGACGAAGCCGCTACCCTTACCAATGTGCAAGATGCTACAACAGGTTACAACGTGGCCAAAGAAAACGTACAGGTAGCAGAGTTCAACCAAAAACTATCAAGAATATATGCTCCTACCAGTGGCCGTATTCTAAGGAAAGTATCTGAACAAGGTGAGTTAATCACGCCTTTTTCACCTGTTTTTATTCTTGGCACGGGCGAGTCGGCCTATATTGTTAATGTGGGGCTGGCTGATAGAGATGTTGTAAAAGTAAAAGCGGGCGATGCCGCACAAGTGTATGTAGATGCCTACCCGAACGAACCATTTAATGCCCGAATCACCCAAATAGCGCAGACGGTTAATCCGGCAACGGGAACATTTGAGGCCGAACTCCAGATTCAACCCAATGGTAAAAAACTTATTTCGGGTTTTGTGGCCAAAGCAGAAATTTCGCATGGCAAAGGTCCTGTTTCATTGGTTGTTCCGGTAGAAGCATTGATAGAAGCCGATAAAGACAAAGCCTATGTTTACACCCTAAGTGCCGATAATCAGTCAGTAAACAAAACGCCTGTGAATATTGGCTCAATATTCGGCAATGATGTTGCTATTACTTCAGGATTAACCGAAGGCACTCAGATTGTGAGCAAAGGAGCTAATTTCTTAAGCGATAAGAGCAAGGTAAAAGTGATTCAAAAATAGATTTTGGCATACAAAAGCTATTAGCATCACATTGTTGGGCTTTGCTTAGCAAAGGCCAATTCATACAAAAACGTGTCAATTGTAGATAATGCTGACAAGCAATGCCTTGCCTGGCAAATTGTTACACTTAATTTATCATTAAAATGCGTCTTGCAGAATTTTCCGTAAAAAACTACCAATTCACTATTATCATTTTTATCATGATATTAGCAATTGGTGTTAATTCTTTGTTGAATATGCCTAAAGCCGAAGACCCGGACCTGAAGGCTACTTTCAACAGTATTGTGGTGGTATATCCGGGTACTTCGCCGGCTGATATAGAAAAACTGGTATTAGACCCTATAGAAGATAGGCTTGCAGGTATCAGCGATATAAAAAAAGTAATTTCTACTGCCGATGAAGGCGTGGCAAACATAGTAGTTGAGTTTCAACACAAAATAGACACTGAAGAAAAATACAACGAGGTTGTAAGAGAAATTAATGCTATTCGTGGCTCTTTACCTGCCGACCTTTATAGCATTGATATTTTCAGACATACGCCAGAGGGTGTAAACATTGTTCAATGTGCTTTATTGTCAGAAACCACTCCTTATAAAGATTTAGAAAAAGAGGCCGAAAAACTGAAAGACAAACTATTAAAAGTAAAATCTATCAAAGCAGCCGAAACGTGGGCTTTCCCGAAGCAGCAGGTAAGAGTTTCTGTTAACCTTGATAAAATGGCTCAGCTTCGTATCCCACTTAATCGGGTTTTAGGGGCTATTCAGTCCGATAACGCTAATATTCCAGCAGGCAATATCGAAATCGGAAGCCGTAAATTTAGTGTAAAAACATCGGGAAGTTACCAGAACCTTGATGAGATAAAAAATACGGTTGTAAGTACTTCGGGTACTACAATCACTTATCTGAAAGATGTTGCTGATGTAAGCATGGACTACGAAGAAGAAACGTACATTGCCCGATTGAACGGAAAACGTGCGGTATTTATTACAGCATCGATGAAAGCCGGAAGCAATATCTTTACAACAGGAGACGAAATCCGCCCGATTATTGATGATTTTAAAAATAACTTGTCGCCTAATATCAAATTCGAGCAAAGCTTCGACCAGGTTAAGAGCGTTTCAACTCGTTTACTTGGCTTGGCTCGTGACTTTGGCATCGCTATCTTGCTAGTATTAATTACGCTTATACCTTTGGGTTTCAGAGCGGCAATTATTGTCATGATTTCAATCCCTCTATCGCTGGCAATGGGTTTAACCATGCTCGATTTAGCAGGTTTTGGTATTAATCAGTTGAGTGTAGTAGGTTTGGTAATTGCGCTCGGGCTTCTGGTCGACGAC
This sequence comes from Emticicia soli, assembly GCF_037860775.1. NCBI lineage: Bacteria > Pseudomonadati > Bacteroidota > Cytophagia > Cytophagales > Leadbetterellaceae > Emticicia > Emticicia soli. The sequence continues at coordinate 395,339 of NZ_JBBEWC010000001.1, forward strand.
TCCATTGTGGTTGTTGAGAATATTGCCCGGTTCTTGCGCTCGGGTATGTCGCGCCGAGATGCAGCTATTGAAGCCACCAAACAAATCGGCTTAGCTGTTTTAGGTTGTACAGCCACACTTATATTTGCGTTTTTACCGCTTTGCTTTTTGCCTGAGGCAGCCGGAGACTTTATCCGAAGCCTACCTATGGCGGTTATCACTACCATCATCGCCTCATTATTCGTTTCGTTGACAATTGTTCCTTTTCTGGCTAGCCAATTAATGCCTAGAGAAGAACACAGCGAAAACGTGGTTTTGAGATTAATGAAAAAAGGAATCGAAGGCTCATATCGTAAGATTCTCCATTGGGCACTTAACAGACCTGTCATTAGCTTGCTTATTGCTTTTGCTATATTCTTAGGCAGTTTAGCCCTCATTCCTGTTGTGGGTACAAGTGTATTTCCTCGTTCTGAAAAACCACAATTTCTTATTAACATAGCCACCCCGCTAGGCACAACACTAAGCGAGACCGACAAAGCTACCGTTTTTGTTGAGAAAGAATTGGGCAAACACACGATTGTTAAAAACTATGCCTCTAATATTGGTAAATCAAACCCTCGTATCTATTATAACGTAATGCCGATGGGTGGATCTCAATCTAATTTTGCACAGATTTTTGTGCAACTGCAAGACGATGTTGAAGTACCAGAAAGAGAAGAGTTTATTGATGAACTACGCAAGAAATTTGATGTGTACGCTGGTGCTAAAATCAGAGTTATTCAGTTTGAGCAAGGCCCTCCGGTAGAAGCACCACTGGCGGTAAGGATATTCGGCGAAAACCTTGATTCACTACGAGCTATTTCTTTCCGTATTGAAAAAGCATTTAAAGAAACACCGGGCACTATGTATGTAAACAACCCCTTATCAGCACAAAATGTTGATTTACGGGTAAATATCAACAAAGATAAAGCCGGAATGCTCGGTATCCCGACGGTAGATATTGACCGTACCGTCAGAATGGGGATTGCAGGAGTTAATATGGGCACTTTTAAACAAAACGACGACGACGAAATAGATATTAATATCAGCCTACCTCGTGGCGAACACGCTGGTATGGATGCATTCTCGAAGATGTTTATCGGTAATCAGATGGGAAACCTGATTCCGCTTAAGCAAGTGGCCACAATTAATTTTGAAACCTCACCAAACAGAATTAACCACTATGACAGAGACCGTTATACTATGGTTACGGCATTTATACAAAGTGGGTATCTTACACCCAATGTAACCAAAGATGCCAGCGCAAAATTGGCGGCTGTTAAGCTACCTAAAGGCTACGAAATAAAAATGGCGGGTGAGGTTGAGCGCTCGCAAGAAACTTTCGGAGGTTTAGGCACTATTATTATCATCACAATCTTTGGTATTATGGCTATTCTGATTCTTGAGTTTAAAACATTTAAGAGTACCATTATTGTGTTATCGGTTATTCCGTTAGGAATGATTGGAGCTATTCTGATCCTGTTATTTACAGGTAATTCGCTTTCTTTTACTGCAATTGTAGGTATTATAGCACTAGCAGGTATAGAGGTCAAAAACTCAATTCTTTTAGTTGATTACACCAATTTTTTACGCAAAGAAAATGGCTTAAGTATAAACGAAGCTATTGAAGAAGCCGGAGAAACCAGATTTATCCCGATTGTTCTTACCACATTTACGGCTATTGGGGGGCTGATTCCACTAGTGCTAGAGCATTCGCCACTGTATTCTCCGCTGGCTTTGGTAATGATTGGGGGCTTGATTTCTTCTTTGATTCTTACTCGTATTGTTACGCCCGTCATGTATAAATTATTGCCGCCTAAAATCTAATTTTCGGCTTTCGGTCTTTGCTTGAGTAGTATTAAAATTCTTAGGCAGAGACCGAAAATTTTATTAAGTATTTTTGTCAGATGCCATGTTTTATCTACCTTGCAGCACGCAAAGGGCGCTTTCTTTCATAAACGCCACTACCTAAACAATCATCTAAAAAGAGTAAAATATGTCTGACTTGCTGAAAATAAACGAGTTCAGGGAAAATGTTATCAAGCTTATCGAAGCTAAATTTGAACTGACCAAACTCGGTTTTCAAGAAAAAATAGAAGGCATTGCTGTTAAGGCCATTTATGCCCTTATCTTGTTTATTCTCTCAATTACTGTTATTATTTTTCTGAGTATTCTCGCTGCGGTTGGTCTTAATATCTGGCTTAAAAGTGCTTGGTTGGGTTACTTGATTATATTTCTGGTTTATGGGGCTATTCTGGCTACTTTCATTTTTGCAAAAGATAAAGTTCAGACCAAAATAAAACAAGCCGTGCAGCAGATAGTCGATGAAAGCCTTAATCAGGAAAATGCACATAATTAATCATTCCACATTTGCCTCTTACCAAATAACCTACGATTGAATTTCGCAATTATATATTGTTTTGTCTAAGTGGCTTTCCTACTTAGTATTCTGCTTATTATGTGTTTCTTGAGGTATGGTTTTCATCAATCCTTCTATGTTACCAAAAGCAATTAAACCGATATTTGAATTTTACAAATAAGAGTTTGAAACTCGCAAATCTTGTGTGCATGGCCTTCTATATCTTTGTATCATCAAATTAATCATAAAATAAGATGGCAACAACAAATAAAATAGCTTTAGTTACTGGTGGTAGCAGAGGTTTAGGAAAAAACATGGCGCTAAAAATAGCCCAAAAAGGAATAGATGTAATAATTACTTATAATACCCAAATAGATGATGCGCTAGAAGTAGTAGCAGCTATTGAGAAAGCAGGACAAAAAGCAGCAGCTTTACAACTCAATGCCGGAGACACTAAGAGTTTCGATAATTTCTTCGGACAACTAAAATCGGTATTACAAGATCAATTTAATGCTACCCATTTCGATTTTCTGGTAAACAACGCTGGTATTGGCACCCATAAGACTTTTGCAGAAACAACAGAAGAAGATTTTGACTTACTATCGAACATTCATTTTAAAGGAGTATTTTTTCTGACACAAAAAGCATTAGCCTTATTAAACGATGGTGGACGTATCATTAATATTTCTACTGGTTTAGCCCGTTTTTCTACCCCTGGTTATTCGGCTTATGCTTCTATGAAAGGCGCCATTGAAACTCTTACCAAATATTTGGCTAAAGAGCTTGGCGCACGTGGTATTGCAGTAAATGCAGTAGCTCCTGGTGCTATTGAAACAGATTTTGGCGGTGGTGTTGTAAGAGATAACGAGCAGGTTAATAATTTTATAGCAGGTGTTACAGCACTTGGCCGTGTAGGTTTACCTGACGATATTGGTGGCGTAGTAGCCTTTTTATGTACCGAAGAAGCCAGATGGATAAATGCACAAAGAATTGAAGTTTCGGGTGGCATGAATCTATAAACCGAACTCAAGATTTTTAAGGTTGGTGCTACTAAGTGCCAACCTATTTTTGCGCCATAGAAGTACCGTATAAACAAAAAAGTTACCCGCATAACAGATAACTTTTAAAAACCTTCCTCTTTTTATCAGAGTCCCACTAGACTCGAAAAAACCATTATGAATGACTCACCACTGGGTCATTTCTGTAACCAAATATCTTTAATATAAAAATTTCTTAATAGGCATAAACTTGTAATTTTTCTTTCAGTTCTTTTCTGGCTATATGTATTCGGTTCTTCACAGTTCCGATTGGTACTTTCAACTTTTGCGCAATTTCGTGGTATTTAAACCCGCTGAAATGCATCATAAAAGGTTGTTTGTAACTTTCATCTAAAGTTTCAACAGCATTGTTGATATCTTCGAGAGCAAAAGTAGAGTATGCATTGTTTTCGATACTGCTTTCTGTACTGTTTATAAAGTGCAGGTTATCTGTTGTATCAATAAACGTGTTTTTTCTCAGTAATCTCTGATAATTTGTGATAAATGTGTTTTTCATGATGGTATAAAGCCAGGCTTTCAGGTTAGTACCATCAGTATATTTATCACGATTCATAAATGCTTTTACAAGTGTATCTTGCAAAAGGTCATTTGCATCCTCCACATCTTTCGTCAATCTAAATGCAAAAGGCTTTAGAGACTTCGAGGTCTTTGAAATTGCGTAGTTAAATTCAAGAGTTGTCATGGCTTGTTTATTGTTAGTATTGAAATCGTTAAACAAAACTAAATAATATTTTATTACATTACCAAGTTTTTGTTAATTTTTTATCAAAAAATCGTTAAAATTTATAAAAAAATATATTCTAACGATTTTTTGTGTTTATACTTTTTGGCCAAACCTTAAACAAACCAGCGCACTTGTGGAAACTTTTACTCACTAGTGTTTCCACTTTTCCACATATACGAGAATTAAATAAAGTTGGTTGTCTAGAAAATGAAAAAAATTCTTCGTCTCTAATATTAATAAACGTCTGATTTTTTTTTCGACGATTAAACAAAAAAGACTTATTTTACACTCTGATAAATCAACTCTTGATACAATTATGTTAAAACTCGGATTTGTAAGTGCTATTTTGGCCGATTTCGGCTTTGAACACGTAATAGATTTTGCCGCGAAAAATGATTTTTCTTGTATTGAAATGATGTGCTGGCCAAAAGACAACGGCGATGCTCGCCGTTATGCAGGTGTTACACACATCAATGTCGATAACTTAGACGATAAACACATTAAATATATAAAAGACTATGCCCACGAAAGACACATCACAATTTCGGGTTTAGGTTATTATCCAAATCCGTTAGACCCAGATACCGCAAAGGCAGAATTTTATATAGAGCATATCAAGAAAGTTATCAGGGCTTGCAATAAACTGGGTGTGCCAGTAATGAATACTTTTATTGGCCGAGACCCAAAGAAAAACATTAAGGATAATCTTGAGACCTTTAAAAAAGTATGGAAACCTATTATTGAAACAGCCGAACAAGAAGGCATAAAGATTGGTATAGAAAATTGCCCGATGTTCTTTACGAATGACGAATGGCCGGGCGGAAAAAATCTTGCTATTTCTCCTGCCGTATGGGATGTTATGTTTGAGACCTTCCCTACTCCGCTTTTCGGGCTAAACTACGACCCCTCGCATATGATATTCCAGATGATGGACGAAATTAAACCTATTTACCAATACAAAGACCGCCTGCACCATATCCATATAAAAGATGTAAAGGTGTATAAAGACAAATTGGATAGAGTTGGTATATTGGGCAACCCGCTTGAATATCACTCACCAAAACTTCCGGGTTTAGGAGATGTAAACTGGCGAGGATTCTTTACTGCTTTAACAGATGTAAGATACAGAGGCCCTGTTGTAATTGAGGTAGAAGATAAAGCATACGAAGGCAGTATCGACGATGTTACCTCGGCTATTCTTACAGCTCGAAACTACGTAAAACAATTCTTACCATAGGGTAATTATCGGCAGTTACCGTCTTTAGCGAGGTTAAACACCTCGCTATTTTATTGTTCTGTGCTTAAATGCACTTATTAATGACCTTAGATTATATTTATTCAAAAATTATCTTATTATTTCTTAAAAAATTATCATTTTTGAACAAAATCTGTTCAAAGCGTAAACACTTATAAATTTTAACCCTAAAAACTATTATGGCTTCTATTTCCGGAAACAAACAAAGCTTCCAGAGCAACTCTTCTCAAAACAATTATCTTGTTCCGTTTATACTGGTTACCAGTCTTTTCTTTTTGTGGGGCTTTGCCATCAGTATGCTCGACGTACTTAACAAACACTTTCAGGATACACTTAATCTTACAATTTCGCAATCTACATGGGTACAGATTGTTACTTATGGCGCCTATTTCCTGATGGCCCTCCCTGCCGGAATTTTTATGAAGAAATGGGGATATAAAAAAGGTATTCTTGCAGGTTTATTATTGTATTCGAGTGGAGCATTTCTGGTATATCCGGCCAGTGAAGCACAATCATGGACATTCTTTTTAGTTTCTTTATTTATATTGGCTTGTGGGCTGGCTTTTCTTGAAACAGCGGCAAACCCTTATGCCACTGTATTAGGGCCGGCCGAATCATCGGAAAGACGCCTTAATCTTGCTCAGTCTTTCAATGGTTTAGGTGTTATAATAGGGCCATTAGTAGGTAGCAAATTAGTATTCAGTGAGCATCAGTTATCGGTTGAAGAAGGCTTTAAGTCAGTTCAGTTACCATACATGATTGTTGGTGGCGTTATATTAGTAATAGCTCTTTTCTTTTTAAGAACACCAATGCCTGAAATTCAGGAAACAAGCTCTGCAGAAGACAAAGCCGCTGAAAATGCTTCGTTTTCTGAATCTTTAAGCGGGCTTTTCAAAAATAAACACTTTGTATTAGGTGCATTTGCTCAGTTTTTAAACGTGGGTGTACAAGGTTGCGTTTGGGGCTTGTTCATCAATTTCGTGATGGATGCCATTCATATTACCAAACATAGTGCTGCCGATTTGCTTTCGTTGGGTATGTTGATATTCATGATTGGTCGTTTTGTAGGTACATTCCTGATGAAATACGTTAAACCTAATGTATTATTAGGCTTTTATTCGCTTGGTATTGTAGCAGCACTTTTGGTTGCTTCACAAGTACAAGGCCAACCTGCGGTATATGCGCTTATGGTATTTTTCTTCTTCCAGAGTATTACTTTCCCAACTATTTTCTCTCTAGGGGTAAAAGATTTAGGAAAATACACAAAACTTGGTTCGTCGTTTATCATTATGGGTATTGTAGGTGGTGCGGCATTCCCTCCGCTTATGGGAGCCATCGCCGATAACACTTCTATTTCTACCTCAATGCTATTACCTGTTGCCATGTTTGCCTACATTGCCTGGTATGGCTTCTCGGGTTCAAAAGTCAGCAAATAAAACTTATTTATATTTTACGTAAAGGCAAGATTAATTCTTGCCTTTATTGTATAAAACAATATTATTCAATCCTATGAAATACATTGCATCTATTGACCAAGGCACTACAAGTACCCGTTGTATTATCTTCGACCGCAAAGGAAATATTGTTTCAGTCGGACAGAAAGAGCATGAGCAGATATACCCGAAACCGGGTTGGGTTGAGCATAACTCAGAAGAAATCTGGAAAAACACACTTGAAGTAATAGCTAAAGCCCGTATTGAAAAAAGTATTAAAACAGAAGATGTAGCTGCTTGTGGTATCACAAACCAGCGTGAAACAACAGTTGTATGGAACAAACGCACAGGTAAAGCTTACTACAATGCCATTGTATGGCAAGATACCCGTGTTGACGATACTGTAAAAGCATTAAGCAAAAGCCACGGCTCGCAGTTTTTTCAAGACCGCACAGGTTTGCCACTGGCAACGTATTTCAGCGGCTTGAAAATCAAATGGATTTTAGATAATGTACCCGGTGTAAGAGAAGATGCCGAAAAAGGCAATGCTATTTTCGGAAACATGGATACTTTTCTGATTTGGCACCTGACGGGTGGGGTTAACGGAGGTTTGCATATAACCGATGTTACCAACGCCAGCCGCACACAGTTGATGAATCTCAAAACAATGGCGTGGGATACTGAACTGGCGGAAATCATGAATATTCCGTTGCAAATGCTGCCTACAATAGAGCCAAGTAGCAAAATATATGGTAATATCACCTCAGAGGTCTTACAGGGTATTCCGCTAGCCGGAGATTTAGGCGACCAACAAGCTGCTTTGGTTGGACAAACTTGTTACCAGCCCGGAGAAGCCAAAAATACCTACGGCACCGGATGTTTTATGTTAATGAACACCGGCACCGAGCTAGTACCATCTAAACACGGTTTGCTCACAACAGTAGCTTATCAGTTCGACGGTCAGCCTGTGCATTATGCGCTCGAGGGTTCGGTTGCTATTGCAGGTGCATTGGTTCAATGGTTGCGAGATAACCTAGGGATTATTCAGAAAAGTACTGATATTGAGAAATTAGCCAAAAGCGTAGAAGATAACGGAGGGGCTTATGTGGTTCCGGCATTCTCTGGTCTCTATGCACCTTATTGGAAATCATCGGCTCGTGGTGTAATTGCAGGCTTGACCCGCTATGTAAACAAAGGGCACATTGCCCGTGCTGTGTTAGAAGCTACCGCTTACCAAACCAAAGACGTACTTGATGCCATGGAGAGCGACTCAGGTATCGAGATTAGCTCATTGCGTGTAGATGGTGGTATGGTTGTAAACGAATTACTGATGCAGTTTCAGTCTGATATGCTGAAAGTGCCTGTTATAAGACCAACCATGATAGAAACTACTGCCTTGGGTGCTGCTTACGCCGCAGGCTTAGCTGTAGGTTTCTGGCAAAACTTTGATGATTTGATACAAAACTGGGGGGTAGATAAACGCTGGAAACCAAACATGAAAGCCCAACAACGCAACACGCTCTACAAAGGCTGGAAAAAAGCAGTAAAACGCTCATTTGATTGGGAGAAGTGAAATTGATTTTAGAAAAACAACAGGAAGGCACAATGCTAAGTTGTGCCTTCCTGTTGTTTTTTTATCAGACCGAAAACAAAATCTCGTCTTGCATTGCTTTGTCATACTTTTCTTTATCAAATCTGTATAAGAATGGAGATTTGAATGCACCACCTGTGCGTTTTTCGGGGAGTTTTTCGAGAATATCATAACTAAGCATCAGCTTCTGAAAATTGCGACGGTCGAGCTGTTTGCCTAAAATAGTTTCGTACAAACGTTGTAGCTCAGGCATTGTAAATTTCTCAGGAAGCAGGTTATAGCCTATTGGCTGATAGCTTAATTGTCGCCTTAGTGCTTTTAGTGCCCGTTCAATCATTTCGTTATGGTCGAAAAGTAACTCAGGTATAGCCGATATTTCCCACCATTTGCATTCATCGGTATACCAATCTGGGGTAGTTACAGCTTGTTCAAAGTCTGCTAATGCCATATAACCCATTGAAACATTGCGTTTCATGTATTTTTCATCATAAAAATCGTCACCAAAAAGCTGCTCTAGTTTTTCTCGTAGGCCTTGAGACGGAGTATTTTTATAGCGATCATTACCCCCAAATGTGTAAAACTGTTGTAAAAATATTTCTTTCAACCCTGTTCTTTCTTGAAGGATACGCACAACGGCATCATCGGCCGACTCTTCCAGATAAATTCGTCCTCCGGGCAAGCTCCACCACTCTGTTCCTTTCCACTTCAAAAGTAAAACTTTCAATTCTCCTTCATGAAAACCGAAAATAACACAGTCAATAGAAACTTCTTTCAGGGTTTTTTCAAGGTATGTAATAAATCTCGGATCCATATATGTTGTGCCTATTAAGAATAGCAAAATTAAAATAAATCTTTGTGTTTTTTGTACACAATGAAATTTTTTATATTATTGCGTAGTTTTTACACATTAAAGAACCTAATTGTTTTATTATGAAAAAAATCCTTTCCTTTCTGAGTTAAGAGTTTCCTTCCCTATTATACTTTCAAGGCATAAAATGCCTTAATAACTAACAATTTATCTTACTTTTTTTAACTATGAAAACACTAGTCAAAGGTCTTCTGATAGGGCTTTTACCTTTGTCACTATTAGCACAGGTACCCGAAGAAAACCGCTTTCAGAAAGTAGTGCTTACAGAAAACCTCAACGAGCCTCTTGAGTTAGCTGTCTTGCCCGACGAAAGAGTGCTATTTATTGAGCGTCACGGCTTGGTAAAAATGTATAGCCCTCTTACAAAGAAAACGACAGTTATTGCATCAATTCCGGTAAGTACTAAATACAATATTGCCGACGGAGGCCAACCAGAGGCAGAAGATGGGCTATTAGGGCTTAACATAGACCCTGATTTTGCCAAAAACCATTGGGTGTATCTGTATTATTCTCCGGCAGGCACTGAGCCTAAAAATATACTGGCTCGTTTTGAGCTCAAAGGGAACGCATTAGACCTTAACAGCAAAAAAGTTTTATTGGAGATTCCGACCCAAAGAGACCAATGTTGCCATACAGGTGGCTCAATAGATTGGGACTCGGCAGGTAATCTTTACTTGTCTACTGGTGATAACACAAGCCCGAGGGCATCAGACGGTTATGCTCCTATCGACGAAAGACCGGGTATGAGTCCGTTTGATGCGCAAAAATCATCTTCTAACACTAATGATTTAAGAGGCAAAATCGTCCGTATTCATCCTGAGCCAAATGGCACCTATACCATTCCAGAGGGTAATTTATTCCCGAAAGGCATGGCAAAAACCCGTCCTGAAATTTATACGATGGGCCATAGAAACCCTTATCGTATTTCGGTCGATAAAAAGAATGGTTTCTTGTATTGGGGAGATGTAGGCCCCGATGCAGGCAAAGATTCAACAGGCTTAGGGCCTGCGGCAGAAGATGAGTTCGGACAAGCTCGCAAAGCGGGTAATTTTGGCTGGCCTTATTTTGTCGGAGACAACAAAGCCTACTGGGACTTTGATTTTGCTACCAAAAAATCAGGAGAGAAGTTTAATCCTGAAAAGCCAATAAACAACTCACCAAACAATACTGGTTTGCAAGAGCTGCCGCCTGCTGAAAAGGCTTTCATCTGGTATCCTGCGGCCGAATCGAAGAAATTTCCTTTACTAGGCGCTGGTGGGCGTAGTGCTATGGCTGGGCCAGTATATCATAAAGAGCTTTTCCAGAACGCCAAAAGGGCTTTCCCTGACTACTACGACAACAAGTTGTTTATTTATGAATGGATGCGTGACTGGATAATTGCCGTGACCATGAATGATAAGGGCGATTATGTAAAAATGGAACGTTTTCTACCTAACCTGAAACTAGAGCACCCAATCGATATGGCATTTGGCCCTAATGGCGACTTATACATGATAGAATACGGTCAAGGCTGGTTTGTAGGCAATCCTGAATCGAAAATAATACGAATTGAATATAACGGCGGCAATCGTAAACCACTGGTAGTAGCTAAAGTTGATAAACAAGCAGGTGCATTGCCTCTGTCAGTTCAGTTTTCGTCGGAAGGCACAAAAGATTATGACAACGACGAACTGAAGTATGAATGGAAACTAAGCTCACAGGCTGGAGGTACGCCTGTTGTTCTTAATGAACCTAGTCCTAGTTATACCTTCAAGAAATTAGGCACTTACAAGGCCGTTCTGACGGTAACTGATGCCCAAGGCTTAAAAGACTCAAAAGAACTGACTGTAAAGGTCGGAAACGAGCCTCCGCAGGTTTCTCTTGAATTGACAGCAGGAAATCAAACGTTCTTTTTCCCTGATAAAGAAGTTGCCTATGAGGTAAAAGTATCAGATAAAGAAGATGGAAGTTTAGAAAACAAGCGTATTCCGGCCTCAAAGGTAAAAATCACCGCTACTTATCAAGACGCTGAAGATGCGCCACAAAGTCTGCAAGGTCATCAGGCAGCTCCTGTTACTTTTACAGCAGGCAAGAACCTGATTGACAAAAGCGATTGTAAAGCCTGCCATTTTCAGGATAAAAAATCAATAGGCCCAGCATTTACTGAGGTTGCCAAAAAATACAAATCTAATAGTAATGCTGTTGCGTTGCTTTCAGACAAAATCATCAAAGGCGGAGCAGGTGTATGGGGCGATGTAGCCATGTCGGCACATCCGAATATAGGTTTGCCTGAGGCTGGTCAGATGGTGCAGTATATCCTGAGCCTTGGTGATAAGAAAACCCCTCCTGCGCTTTTACCTCCTAAAGGTAGCGTAACTACTAAAATACCAGCGGGTGGCGATCCAAATAAAGGTATTTACAAGCTATTGGCATCGTATACCGACAAAGGGGCAAACGGTTTACCTGCGCAAACAGTTGAACGCTTGTTGGTACTGAAAAATCCTACTTTACTATTGGGCAATGCTGAAGAGACTTCAAAAAACACAATGAAGTTTAAAATGGGCGAAACAAACCTTCTGATTGTGATGGGTGCAAATACTTATGCCGCTGCCAAGAAAATTGACCTGACAAATATAAAAACGCTTAGCTTTATAGTAGCAGCGCCTAAACAACAATTAAACTCGCAAGGTGGTATTGTAGAAGTGCACACAGGCTCACCTGATGGCCCACTATTAGGGCAAACCGAGTTTATTGAGCCAAGCGATGATGCTAGCGCTTTTACAGGCGGAAAACCTCCGAAGCCTTATAAAGTTAGTATTGCGCCTATCAATGGATTCCATGATTTATATTTTGTTTTCAAAAACGATAAAGCAAAAGGCGCTTTATTTGTACCATTTTCAGTAACTTTTGAACCATAATCTTATTCACTCATAATATTAATTCTATGAACACCCGTCGTGAATTTCTTAGCCAATTAGGACTTGCTACTGCTGGTCTTGGCTTATCTGCTTTAGTTCCAGAATCTCTTTTTGCGGCAGAAGCTGCCAAAAAATTTACATTTGAAATATCGCTTGCCGAATTCTCTTTTGCCTCCGAATTATTTACAGGTAAAATGAAAAACATGGATTTTCCTGCAAGAGCCAAAAATGAATTTGGTGTTTCGGTGTTAGAATATGTATCAGGCTTTTTCAACAATAAACACACCGACCAAACTTATTTGAAAGAGCTTAAGCAACGTTGCGATGATTTAGGCATGAAAAACCACCTGATTATGGTTGATGGTGAAAATATTGCTTCACTTGATGCAGCCAAACGCCAGAAGGCCGCTGAGGCGCACCACGCTTGGATTGATGCCGCTAAATATCTAGGTTGCTCGTCTATTCGTGTGAACTTAGGTGATGCCATGTCGGCATTATCTGGTAAAGGCGAAGAAGGCACTATGGAAGAAGTTGGCAAAGCTGCTGCAGATGGTTACCAGAAAGTATGCGAGTACGCAGGCACAGTAGGTTTGAATGTTATTGTAGAAAATCACTTTGGCTACTCAACAGACCCTGACTGGCTGGTGGGCGTAATGAAACAGGTAAAAGCCAAAAACAAAGGTTTCTTGCCTGATTTTGGTAATTTCTGTGCTGAAAGAAGCAAACCTGCCTCGATGGATTTGAAAGGTATTATGGCCACTAAATGTGTAAAAGAACATGATAAGTACGAAGGTACCAAAAAGATGATGCCTTATACAAAAGGTATAAGTGCCAAAACACATAAGTTTGATGCCAACGGGAATGACATTGATACTGATTTCATAAAGATGTTTAAAATCATCAAAGCTTCAGGCTGGACCGGCGGGTATGTTGGTATAGAATACGAAGGTGGCTTAATGAGAGATTTAGGCGGCGATACCAGCTATTTACCAAATGCCGAGGGTATTATGGCTACTAAAAAATTATTAGAAAGAGTACAGAAAGAATTAGCTTAATTGTCAGGAATCTTTCTTTATTTACAGCCATTATCTTCTAAAAAGGTAATGGCTATTTTTTTAACTGAAAAACTGAAATGTTTCAGCCATATTTACTGTTTCATAATAGATACCTCTGCAAAACGCAATTTATTATATTATAGAACGTTTTTTTGCAAATACAACATCATTTATACGCATCACAACCCTATTTTCAGATGACAAAAATACTTTTATCTGCTACCTTATTTTTTGTTTCTTATTTTACTTTCGCTCAGGGTATTTCGTGGGAGCCAACCATAGAAGGAGCTTTTGCTAAAGCTAAAGCACAGAACAAACCTGTTTTTGTAGAGTGTTATCATCCCAACTGCCCAATCTGTATGAGCTTAGAGCCTACTTTAAAAAACGCCGAAGTGGGTAAATTCTACAACCAGAATTTTATTAATTACAAACTAAACCTGAGCGATGCCAAACAGGTGAAGTTTTTAGACAAAAAGAGAATCCACCTACCAGGCTTCCCTTTGTTTTTGTATTTCGATAAAAACCAGAATATCCAACACCATACCGACCCTATTAATACACCCAAAGATTTGGTTGAGCATGGTAAAGCCGCTCTTAACCCTAATATTCAGTCGGGTACTGCCTGGAAACGATACCAAGCTGGTAGTCGTGATGTTAGTATGCTATCGAGTCTGGCTTATTTGTTTCGTATTACACAAGATACAAGCCGCAATATTAAAATTGCAAACGACCTATATGCTGCGTATCCTAAAAACAAGCTTGGTTCAATAGAAAGCTGGGAAATTACAAAAAAATGCCTGATGGATATAGATAATGGTTTTGCCGAATACTGGTTAAGAAATATAGCAACAGCACGCAAATACGAAACCGAAAAAGGCCATGCAGGTAATGAAGCCAATGCGCTAGGTATGCTTGTACAAATGGCAATTTATAGCCCTAAAGCAAGTAAATATTCGTTGGCTAAAGTAAATAAACTTAAGCAATATATGGGCGTGATAGGCGCCGGGCAATACGTAACAAGTAACACCTGGCAGATTGAAGCACAAGCTCTGATTCGTGAACAAGGGCAAGATAAAGCTATGACCTTTGTGCAGAATCTTGTGAGCCAAACCTCACAGCCGCAGATGTTAATCTATTATGTTACTTTCTTCAATACAAATTTCCCTGATGGTAAATATGCGGCACAAGTGCGCAATTGGGTAAAAACAGCCGAGCCTCAATTAAAAGCACCGCTTGATATTGCCAATGCCAAATACGAGTCGGCACGTTTGTACAAAAAAGCAGGCGATGCCGCCAAAGCTAAACAAGAATTAGCCCTAGCTAAAACAAACCTTGCAAGTGCAAGAGCTAAAATCACAGATGCCAACGGTAAAAAAGTAGTTGAAAACATTGGCAACAGCATTAATAAATTGGCCAGCGAGCTGAACTAAAAATAATTCTAAACAACTTCAAAGCAAAAGCCGCAGAAACGTATTTCTGCGGCTTTTTATATTTAACTCTAAGAATTAATTATTTCTTTGGAGCTGCTGGCGTTGCTGCTGGAGTATTAGCTGCTGCTGTTTTAGATGGAGGAGTAACACCTAATTTTTTAAATACTAAATCAGAGATGTTATCTGCATCTGGAGCAACTAACAAAATTGGTGTAGTTCCTGGGCCAGCATCCGTATTGAATACATAAACATAGCCGTTTTCTTTAGCTACATCTTTGATAGTTTTATCAATTTTGTCTAATACCGGAGCCAACAATTGTTGTTGTTTTTGTTGCAATGCAGTTTCAGAATTTTGTTGGAATTCCTGAATTGCATTTTGTCCGTTTTGTAATTCTTTCTCACGGTCAGCTTTGATTACCGGCGACATAGTAGCTACATTTTTTTGATAATCTTCATATTTTTTCTGAAAATCACCTACTTTGTCTTGCAACAATTTGTCATATTGTGCTTTTTCGGTTTTCAATTTGTTCTCTATATCCTTAGCGTCTGGTAGGTTGTTAAGAATGAAATCAACATTGGTATATCCTATTTTTTGTTGAGCATTCGCAGTAATACCGACAAACATTAAAGCCACAATAAAAGAGGCAAAAAACTTTGTTTTCATTTTGTTACTAATTTTTTGGTTTGGTTACTTGGTTATTTTGAGTTTTATCTTCCTTTAACGAAATTCCTAACGACTCCATCACATAATCGGTATAATCATGGCGGGGGTCTGTATAAATCATGCTTATATCTGAGGCTTTGTCAAAAATAAACATCAATTGTTTCTGGCGTGCTACCTTTGCACAGGCTTTGTAAATATCGTCCATGATAGGCTTCATTATTTCCTTTTTCTTAGCAAATAACATCCCATTCATGCCAAAAACTTTATTATTCAACTCTTTTACTTCTTTCTCTTTATCTTCAAGGGCTTTCAGCCTTTCACGTTTCATTTCAGCAGTTAATAGTATTTCTTCCTGTTGAAATTGCTGGCGCATTTTTTCTAAATCTGTATACCTGGTTTGTATATCCTGCACCCATTTTTCTGAATACTTTTCCATCTCTTCCTGAGCCTTTTTATAATCCGGCATTTTACTTGTAATAAACTCCGAATCAATGTACCCAAACTTTTGCGCAAATGACTGCACAGAAAAGAGTGTCAAAAATAGCAAAATTATTGTCTTTTTCATTCAAAAATAATTATGAATGGATAATATTGGTTAATATTTTTATCCGTTGGTCAAATACTAACGTGTTTTCAGGTGCTTAATTGCCTTATTAACGCAAGATACACAAAGCCCGTATAATATTAACAGATTTTAACAAAAGCTATTTTATCTGATTTGCTGACCGATACTAAATGTAAACGATTTCAAACCACGATTAGGTATTCCCGGAATCGGGTCAAAGCCCTGTCCGAAGTCAAGTCCTAGCAAACCAAATGCAGGCATGAAGATTCTTGCACCTACCCCTGCCGTACGACGTAGCTTGAAAGGGTTAATGTCTTTATAGCTACCCCAGCTATTACCAGCCTCGGCAAATACTTGCAAGAAGATAGTAGCCTGTGGGTTCAATGACACCGGATAACGGATTTCGGCAGTGTACTTGCTATAAGCCAAACCACCCAAACGGCTCAAAGTAATCTCACCTTTTCTGAATCTCTCAGCTTCATCCATTGATAATTCGTGAACTACACCTTCGTCATATCCACGTAGCCCGATTAGGTCAGCACCAACGTTCATGGCATTTTGCATACCTAAACCTGCCCCCCCTAATATAAAACGGCCAAACGGGCTATATGCTGAGCTAGCACTGTATTTACCCAAGAAACCTAAGTTTGCTTTGGCGTGTAATACAAACTTACCTACAATTGGCGTGTACCAGTCGCCATCAAACATCCACTTGTGGCCTTCAATCCATTTGAATCTATCGGCAGCGGGAGCCCCTCTAAGTATCGAGTATGGAGGGTTAAAAGTAGCTGTTAAAGTAAACTGAGAACCCGAACGTGTAAACTGTGGATTATCAAGGTAATATCTCGAGATTGAGGTAATCAACGAAAGGTCGTTGGCTACACCCTTCTGGAAACCAGGGATGAAGTAACTATTATCAACGTTATATCTTTGGTATGATAAGGAAGCATTGAAGCTAAAATTTCTATCAGGCCAGTTCAAACGCTTACCGTATGTAACTGATGCCCCTGTATTTTTGAAATATCCGTTATAGATACTACTAGCACCACCATACATAGCAAGCAATGCAGAGTTAGAACCATATTGGCGCTCTAAGGCTCTCTGATATGCTCTGTTGTCAGAAGATGTATGGAATATACTAACCGTAAATGAATTTGGTTTTTTACCACCCAACCAAGGCTCAGTAAATGATATTGAATAGGTTTGGTAGAATCGACCACTGGCTTGCAAACGTAACGCTAATTTTTGTCCGTCTCCAGCTGGTAATGGTCTCCATTTTGATAAATTAGTGATATTTTTGGCCGAAAAGTTATTAAACACAACCCCAAAAGTACCAACAAAACCTTGCAAACCACCCCAACCACCAGATAACTCGATGTTATCACTTGGTTTTTCTTCTACATTATATTCAATATCTACAGTACCATCAGCTTGTGGAATTGGTTTTGGCTCAATCTTCTGAGGGTCAAAATAGTTCATTCTGGCCAATATCTGCTGCGACTCAATCAACTCTGTCTTACTGAATTTCTGACCCGGACGAGTCAAAAGCTCTCTCATCACAACGTGGTCGCTGGTTTTGGTATTACCATTTAATATAATGCGGTTGATAGTAGCTTGCTTACCTTCCATTATACGCATTTCAATATCAATAGAGTCTCCGTCAACAGCTACCTCAACAGGTGTACAGTTAAAGAATAAGTAGCCATCATCCATATAAGCCGAGCTCACGTCTCCTTGCGGAATACCGTTGATTCTTTTGTTCAACTCTTCCGGATTATAAATGTCGCCTTTCTCAATAGCCAATATTCTTTGCAGGTCTTCGGTTTTACGAAGGTAGTTACCTGTCCAGGTAATGTTACGATAATAAAAACGGTGACCTTCGTTAATTCTCATTACTATCTTCAAATTCTTACCATCAGGCGAGAAAGTAGAGTCAAAAGTAATCTGAGCATCACGATACCCTTTCTTGTTATAGTATTCTATAAGTTTCTCTTTATCTTCTTCAAATTTCTTAGGTACAAACTTTGAAGGAGTAAAGATTCTTAAAGGAGCTTTTATTTTAGTGCTTTTCAGTTTTGCCAGCACTCGCCAATCAGGCATTTCTTCAACGCCTTGTAGCTCAATATCGTTAATCTTTACTTTGTTTTTCTTATCAACATTTATAATCAAAGCTGCATTATTGGCACGAATAGTATCCAATACTTGTTTGATTTGGACACTTGTATTCAAGAAACCCTTATCAACGTATATTTTCTTGATAGTCAACTGAATGTTTTTAATCAAAGCATCGGTGATAACCTTACCCTTATTTGATTTTACTTTGTCGTTTACGGTTTCAATTTCTCCTTTACGTAGGCCCTTAAAAGTAAACTTGTTCAGACGTGGACGCTCGCGCAGGTTAATATCCAGTTCTACTTTATCGCCGTCTATTTTTGTGATATTTATAGCCGCCTCTTCAATGATACCTTGCTCCATTAATCGACGGATAGCCGTGCTGATTCTTTCGCCCGGAATAGAGACTTTATCGTTTACACTTAAACCCGAAACCGAAATAAGTGTGTTAGGGTCAAGGAATTTGATGCCACTTACGGTAATTTTCGAAATAGTATATTCTTGTGGCCTCTCGTAAGACACAATACTATTTGCGGCTTGGTCGGCCCGCCCTACACCAATTCTTAATTGAGCAAATACTCCTGCAGAAGAAAATAGGAGTGCAATGAAAAGGATGCTTTTTCTGATTCTGGTAGTGTTTCTCCCGAAAGAGGGTTGGTTAAACTGCGACTTTTTACTTATAAAAATCATTATCATATATTTTATACCTCTTTAAGGGTAGAAGGTAATTGCTCACTCGTTTTTCCGAAGCGTCTTTCACGCTGTTGATATTCATAAATAGCCTCGAACAAATGGTGTCGACGAAACTCAGGCCAATATAAGTCGTCCATAAAATACAATTCGGCATAAGCTATTTGCCAGAGTAGATAATTACTTATCCGGTGATCTCCACCCGTGCGAATCATAAGGTCTACATCCGGGGCGTCTTCTGTAGCTAAAAATTTAGCAAATACATCTTCTGTTATCTCGTCAATAGCCAATGCTCCTGATTTTATCTCTTGAGCAATTTTTTTGGTTGCCTGTACAATTTCCCATTTGCCGCTATAACTCAAGGCAAGGGTCAAGGTAAGGCCAGTATTATGCTTTGTTAACTCGATTGAGTCTAATAATTTTTTTCGTGCAGATTTGGGTAGCGATTCAATGTCACCGATAGCTTTCAGGCGCACATTGTTTTTGTTTAAATCGGGTACTTCTTCACCAATTGTTTTAATAAGCAACTGCATTATGCCATCTACTTCGAGCTTGGGACGATTCCAGTTCTCGGTCGAGAAAGTGTACATTGTCAGGTATTTAACCCCCAATTCTACACAGCCTTCAACAGTATCACGAACCGATTTAATACCATGATGATGGCCAAATATGCGCAACGCTCCTTGTTTTTTAGCCCAGCGCCCATTACCATCCATTATAACGGCTATATGTTTGGGTAAATTGCTTAAATTAATGTTTTCTTTCACTTGAAAAACAATTATCAATTGGTGAATATTAATCAACAATTATGTTAATTAATAAAAAGGATTGCAAAGTTAGGAAAAAAGAACTTTGTTTGATAAGTTTTTACAGATTTGTAGACTTTTGTTATAATTTTTTAACAAAAAACAGCAGAATCTTTCGCAGATATACTCAAAATAGATTAATTATCTTCTGGGCGGGCAATGAACTTTGTAGAATAAATAGCTAATTGAGATATTTGTATAATAATACATGTCTTTAGCTCTGGTACCCGGCACCTGTCTTTTAAGGTTTAGTAATACTCCCGGGTCAATACTGGCAGGTGGAGTTCCACTATCATACTTACCATCTTTATTATATCCTAAACCATCCAGAAAGTCGTCATTAATCCACCTTGTGCCAAACTCCATTCCCCAATTCCAACGGGGACTCAATTCTTTCTTGAAACCAATCCCTAAAATCCATGAGTTCACTCTTGTATCGCTACTGCCTGATGTATAACTAACAGTAGGCGGATTAGGTGGAGTACTATAGGTCAACTCTTTAATCCTATAGTTGGTGCTTCGCATAGTATAAGCTCCTCCAGCAAACACATAGGGCGACCAGTTGTTTACAATCCGAGAGGCTGTAGTTCTAAAATTCATGAAGTTATATTCTATCTGCCCTCCAAACTCCATTATATTAGCGGTAAAGCTAAATCCTCTACTCTTATGATAGGGGTCACCCATTGCCTCATCATTTCCATGAATTTTTCCTATTACAGCATTGGCTTTTAATGAGAGCGAGCGGCTGTAGTTTAGTCTGACAAATGCATTTGCACCCGGGCCTACAACAAAGGGTTTGAATTTAGGCATTACATCGCCTTTATAGTTCATTCCACCTACTCCGGCACCAACTTCCCACATCTGAGCGTGTAATTCAGGTATTGCTCCAATAAGCAGAATCAGAAAAAGGCTTTTTTTCACTGATAAAATCAACTTAAACTAAATGATAGATTTATTATTAAAGGTATTATTTAATTGGTGGGCACTTAATACCGCTACCTCCGATGTTATAACTAAGCGTAAACTGTGTTACGATGTAACTATCCCAAGTAGCTCCACCTCTTGGCTTTCCAGCACCAAAACCTACGTATTTTTCACCATCAAGGCTTGGTGAAGGAGTTGTACTAGCACCTGCGTAACCATATCTGGCAATTATATCCTGAAAGATTTGTACACGGCTCTGTCCGGTTCTTGCAGCAATATCTTCGTCAGCCCTATTCGAAAAACGCAAACCATCCGGATTGCTTGTTCTCATGGCAACCGGACTAGGGTAATTAGCTCTACCAACGTCATCTAAATAATCAAACGGTGTTATTCTTAAACCTCCTTCAATATTTAAATCTAATTTCTCAGTAAGTTTCACTTTTAGACCTAAACTAATCGGAAATACAACCTGCAAAAGAGAATAAGGTTTAGGTGCTGCAGCATCTATAGTCTGCCCTGATGTTTGTAGTTCTTTAAGAGGTACGTACTTGGTCACAGCATCTCCTACGCCAATACTATCTCTGGCTTGGGGCTGATGTCCATAAAAACCTATTCCAAGCGTTGCAAAAGGCATTACCTTTCTTCGGCCTTGCTGTCCTTTACCTGTTTGCGGTAAAAGATTAAATATACCAGAAAGGGCAAACTCTTTAATATCGTTTCTGAAATGCAGATTTCTTAAAAAATTTCCATGATACTTGTCAAGATTTCTTTTTGCATAAGTAAAATCATCACCAACGATTCTAGCCCAAGTAAAACTTGCTCTTGCGGCAAATTGTGGCGAAAACTGGCGTGTATAATTAATTGTCCCGTTCCACTGCACATTGGTATACAAAGCATAATAAAATGTTTTATAAGGTGATAAGTCACCGAAATAATGCGAAGTGCCACCACCAATACTAATATAAGAGTATTGGTTTAGCTTATTTTTCTTACTAAAAACCCCTCCCTGGGCAAAGTTTTCTTCCGTAATCAAAAGCACAAAAGAAAAACACAGTAAACCTTTTAATAATGCTTTTTGTATATTTAAGAATCTCATATGGAATAGCAATGTTTATCTGAATTGTTTAACGTAAGATTAAAAGAATTATTATCAGTTACGGGCATCAACCCCCCATTTTAGTTTACTTCTTAGTGTATTTAAAAAATTATTGCCGTCTACTCTTATCATTCTTGCCTTAAATTTCTCTTTCTTTACCGTGATAATTGCTTCTTCGTCAGAGGCTATAATTTTTGCTCTTGAGTCCATCGAAACAAGGCAATTATTACTTCTACTTTCTACTTTCAACGAAATAATGCTATCGTCTGATACAATCATGGGTCTTACAAATAGATTGTGCGGACAAATAGGTGTAATGATAAAATTGGCCGAATGTGGCATTACCAATGGCCCTCCACAACTTAACGAATATCCTGTTGAACCCGTAGCTGTTGCCACCATAAGGCCATCAGCCCAATAAGTATTCAGAAACTCTCCGTTTATGTAAGCATGTACCACAATCATTGAAGAAGTATCTGTTTTGGTGATGGCTACTTCATTTAAGGCAAAATTCATGCCCTCTTCAAACAACTCGGTTTCAGATGTTGCGGCAAGCATGGTTCGTTCGTCAATATCATATCGGCCTTCTACCAACTGAGCTATTGAGGCTTCTATTTGCTCGTACGAAACAGCGGCTAAAAAGCCCAACCTACCAAAATTAAAACCAAGAATCGGAATTTCTCTTTTGCCTACGTGTGAGAGTGTTTCAAGAAAAGTGCCATCTCCGCCAAGACTAAATGCAATATCAGCATTAAAAATCTCCTGAGACGTAGTGTAGACATTTTTACAGTTTAGCTGAATACCCGATTGCAGCAAAACACGTTTGAAGGATTCTGATAGTTGAACTTCAACTTTATATCTGTCTAATTCATCAAAAACCTGCTGTACATAAGGTACAGACTCCACATTGAATTTTCGTCCGTGAATGGCGATTTTCATTTGGAAAGTATATTAAGTGCTATAAATCATAGCAAATGAAGTGCAAAGATGTTAATTATCTGTAACATCTGAAATTTTTATACAAAGCTATGATTATTTTCTCAATTCGGGAAAGTTTCGTTGTCTAACAAAAACTTTCCCGAATTGCCATAAAGTAGTTGTTTCCTGTAAATGACAATACTATAATTCAAATCCCTCGCCCTGCGCAGGTATCAGTATCTCATTAAAACCTGCTAGCAACAAACGATTTTTAAAAGCTAACTGATTAGGAAGCTCACCATGTACTAAAAATAGCTTTTTTACATCTGTGGCTTTCTGGCATCCTAAATAAGCTAATAGCTCAACGTAATCGGCATGTGCCGAAAACGAATCCATTACTTCTATTTTGGCATTCACTTTATGTACTTCGCCAAATATCTTCACGGTTTCAGGTTGTGCTTTCAAAACAGCACCTAATGTTTCGGGTGAGCAATAGCCAACCAACAATATAGTATTGTTGGGGTTTTCAACATTATTGGCTATATGGTGCTTGACACGCCCTGCCTCTGCCATACCCGATGCCGATATAATAATACAAGGCCCTTTGCGAGAATTTAAAGCCTTAGATTGATTCACATCGCTTATATAATGTAGATTATCAAAGCCAAAGGCATCGCCATCGTGCTTGATATAGGCCAGAATTTCAGGATTAAAACATTCTTCATTGTCTTTCATGGCCATAGTCGCTTTTACCGAAAGCGGACTATCTACATAAACAGGTATTTTAGGCAGCCTGCCCTCGCTGGCTAGTTGGTCTAGCGCATATACCAGCTCTTGTGTACGGTCAACGGCAAAAGCAGGAATGATGAGTTTCCCTTGGCGCACTACACAGGTATCATGTACCACCTGTAATAGATGAGCTTTCATATCAATCTCTGGCTCATGCAAACGGTTTCCGTAGGTTGACTCGCAAATAATATAGTTAGCCTGCGGGAATGCCTCCGGGCTACGCAGTATTTTATCGTTAGGGCGCCCAACATCGCCCGTAAAGAATAAGGTTTTTATACCTGTTTCTTCTTCAAAAGTCAGATATATGCCTGCGCTTCCGAGAATATGACCCGTATCGTAATATTCAGCAGTTACACCCGGTTCTAATTCAAAAGACTCATGATACTTTACAGTTTCAAATAAGGCCAGCGCATTTTTTACATCTTCTTCGCCATATAATAGTTCCAGAAGCGGCTCACCTCGTTTTTTTCTTCTCTCATTTACACGCTCAAGGTCTTTTTCCTGGATATAGGCCGAATCGTACAACATGATATTGCACAAATCTTTGGTAGCATGCGTAGAAAATATTTTACCCGAAAACCCCTTCTTTACTAATCTTGGTACTAACCCTGTATGGTCTATATGGGCATGGCTCAGTATCAGAATATCTATTTCTTTAGGGTCAAAACCAAATTGCAGGTTTAGTTCAGAAGTGTTAATGCCTTGAAATAAACCACAATCGAGCAAAATCTTTGTTCCTTTTTGGGTGGTAATGAGGTGTTTGCTTCCGGTTACACGCTGCGCTGCGCCGTAGAATTGAATTTTCATGAGTCCTTTTCAAATAATATTTTACGATAGATAAAACATTCATGCTAAATAAATAAGGCAAATACTACTATGCATGAAGGTATTTAGGTTTAAATAACTTCATTTTGACAAATGTATTTAGAAATATTTTTACTTACAGATTTGCCTGCTAATTTTGACGAAAATTTAAGAATTAGGCAACAAATTTAATCCATTAATTTTCTATAAAATGTTTCGTCTCGATAATAAAGTAGCCATCGTAACCGGAGGTGCAAGCGGCATAGGCCTTTCGATTTCCAGACTTTTTGCTAAACAAGGAGCAGCAGTACATATATTTGAATTGAACGTTGACCAGGCAGAGCGTGAGGCAGACCTCATAAATGCCAATGGTGGAGAAGCGTATTTCCATAAAGTTGATGTATCAAATCAGAAAGAAGTAAAAAAAGCAATTGATAAAATTGCTAAAGAAAATACCATTGATATTCTGGTAAACAATGCCGGAATTGCCCATATTGGCACTGTTGAAACTACGAGCGAAGAAGATTTCGACAAAGTGTTTAAAGTGAATGTTAAAGGTACTTATAACTGTTTGCAGGCGGTTATTCCGTATTTCAAAAATAAAGGCGGGGTTATTCTGAATATTGCTTCTATTGCTGCCACGGTTGGGATTCCGGACAGATTTGCTTATTCGATGAGCAAAGGCGCAATTTATACCATGACCCTACAAGTAGCAAAAGACTACCTAAAACATAATATCCGTTGTAATAGTATTTCTCCGGCTCGTGTACACACACCATTTGTTGATGGTTTCCTGAAAAAAACGTATCCGGGAAAAGAAAAAGAAATGTTTGATAAACTTTCAAAAACTCAACCAATAGGCCGTATGGCTAAACCCGAAGAAATCGGCTCATTGGCGGTTTATCTCTGTTCTGACGAAGCAGGTTTTATTACCGGCTGCGATTATCTGATTGACGGAGGATTTGTAAAACTCAACAATTAAGAGTATGTTTATTAAGGTTCAAGAGATAAACGTTCTTTAATTTTTTACAATATAATTTTCAAAGGAGCACAAAGAGGCTGTCTCAAAAGTTTTTTGTACCAAATAATATTTGGAAAAGACCCCACCCTAACCCTCCCCAACAATGGGGAGGGGACAAAAAAGCCCCTCTCCCCACAGTTGGGGAGAGGGGTTGGGGAGTGGGGTCAGTGTCTTGCCAAATAATATTTTGTGCTATTTTCTTTTGAGACGGCCTCACAGCCAGGCATTCTAAAGAACTTTTATTTTGTGAATCCTAATAAACCAATGCTAACATTTGAATAACCTAAAAGACCGCTACTCAATAAGTTTTTATTGAAAAATATTCAAATTTTATCTCGATGCAAAAAGTAGATTTTTTAGTGATAGGATCCGGTATTGCGGGCTTAAGTTTTGCACTTAAAGCAGCTGCTAAAGGAAAAGTTTTAGTGTTGACTAAGGTAAACGCTGACGAAACCAACACAAAATATGCCCAAGGTGGTATAGCTGCTGTTTTTGACGCCGAAACCGACTCTTTCGAAAAACATATTAACGATACACTGATTGCCGGAGACGGCTTATGTGACCGCAAAACTGTAGAAATTGTGGTAACCGAAGGCCCCGACCGTATTCAGGAATTGATAGACTATGGCACCAATTTCGATAAACATGGCTCAGAATATGATCTGACTCGTGAAGGAGGCCACTCTGAAAAGAGGATTCTACACTATAAAGACATTACAGGCAAAGAGATTGAGCGAGCCTTATTGGAAGAAGTAAGCAAAAACCCTAATATTGAGATTCTGACGCATTATTATGCTGTTGAAATTATTACGCAACAC
Organism: Emticicia soli; assembly: GCF_037860775.1. Taxonomy (NCBI): domain Bacteria; kingdom Pseudomonadati; phylum Bacteroidota; class Cytophagia; order Cytophagales; family Leadbetterellaceae; genus Emticicia; species Emticicia soli. The sequence goes on from NZ_JBBEWC010000001.1 coordinate 421,234, forward strand.
CATTTGGGTATACAGGTAACACGCGAAACCAACGATATTACCTGCTTTGGTGTATATGCACTGAATGTGCACACAGGCCATGTTGAAACCATTCTATCAAAAATTACACTGATGGCTACAGGTGGTGCGGGCAATATTTACTCTGCAACAACAAACCCTGTAATTGCAACCGGCGATGGTATTGCGATGGCATATAGAGCCAAAGGCCGAGTAAGAGACATGGAAATGATTCAGTTTCACCCAACCTCACTCTATAATCCGGGCGAGTATCCTAGTTTCTTGATTACAGAGGCTGTAAGGGGCGAAGGCGGTGTATTGAAAAATAAGCGGGGCGAAGAGTTTATGCAAAACTATGACCCTAGAGGCTCGCTTGCTCCACGTGACATAGTGGCCCGTTCGATTGATGCCGAAATGAAAAAATCGGGTGAAGACCATGTATATCTTGATATTTCGTTCAAGCCTAAAGAACTTATATTACAACATTTCCCTAATATCTATGAGAAATGCCTAAGCATTGGGCTTGATATTACCAAAGATATGATTCCCGTTGTACCTGCAGCCCATTACTTATGTGGAGGTATATTGGTTGATGAGTATGGGCTTTCAACTATTCATCGTTTGTATGCTTGCGGTGAGTGTTCGTCTACTGGTTTGCATGGTGCCAACCGTTTGGCTTCAAACTCATTGTTGGAAGCGGCGGTTTTTGGACACCGTATCGCTATTCAGGCCGTTGAAGAAGTAGACAAAATAAGATTCCAGGAAAATGTGCCTGACTGGGACGAATTCGGCACTGAACAATCGAACGAAGAGATTCTGGTTACGCACAATTTACGTGAGTTACAACGCATGATGTCAGACTACGTAGGTATCGTTCGCTCCGATTTCCGTCTCGAACGAGCATTACGCAGGCTGAAACTTATTAAAGACGAAACAGAAGAATTTTATAAGAAAACAAAACTTTCGGTTAAACTCTGTGAATTACGTAACCTTGTTCAATGCGCCGAGTTGGTAATTCGTTGCGCCATGAAACGCAAAGAAAGCAGAGGCTTGCACTATACAACCGATTACCCATATAAATTGGGCGGTAAACCTGAGAATTCGGTACTGTAGATACTGGTAAGTGTATCAGAATTTGAGTATATTTGGTTTCTATTCAACAAAGTTGTTTAGTTAAACAACTTTAATTATAAACTACTGTATTCAATTCTATGAAACTCTTACTTCTTATTTTACCCGTGGCTGTGTTTGCACAGGCACCGCCAAATGTTGAAAGTACTTTAGAGACAATCAACATAAAATCTGGCAAACGAACGGTGATACTTAAGGAAAAACGCCATTTTGAAGCTCCCAACTGGTCGAGAGATGGCAAATACTTTATTATCAACTCAAAAGGTTTATTAGAGAAAATTTCGACTAGCGGCGAAAAACTCGGTATTATCAATACCGACTTCGCTAATCGGTGCAATAACGACCACGGCATCAGTTTTGATGGCAAGATGCTTATCATCAGCCACAACGATAACCGTATGAAAAATACCTCAGGAGGGAATTCACGTATCTTTACGCTTCCTATAGAGGGCGGCACACCCACACTTATTACCGAAAATGCGCCATCTTACTGGCATGGCATTTCGCCTGACGGACAAACCTTAGTTTATTGTGCCTCCAGAAACGGAGAATTTGATGTATACAGCATACCTGTAACTGGCGGAGAAGAGAAAAGGTTGACCAATGCTCCCAGCCTGGACGACGGGCCTGAGTATTCGTACGATGGTAAATATATCTATTTCAATTCGCATCGCACAGGCAAAATGCATATTTACCGTATGAAACCCGATGGCAGCGAGCAAGAACAATTAACCAACGATGAGTACAGCAATTGGTTTGCTCACCCCTCGCCCAATGGCAAATGGATTGTCTTTATTACTTATATAGAAGACCAGAAAGCGAATCACCCTTTTGGTAAAGATGTTAAGCTTCGCCTGATGGATTTAAAAACCCGCAAAATTAAAGACTTAACTGATGTGTTTTTTGGAGGTCAAGGCACTATCAATGTACCAAGCTGGTCGCCCGATAGTAAACAACTGGCTTTTGTAACTTACCATATCGACAAATAATCTATTTAAATCATATTCTAATGGCCGAAAATCAATCTCGTCGTTCGTTTATCCAAAACCTGGGTGTCGGTCTTGGCACTACGGCGGCAGCATTTGCTGTTCCATCGCTTGTAAGTATTCCTGAGTCTAAATCTAAGCCTAAACATGAAGGTAAAAAACTAGGCATTGCATTGGTTGGTTTAGGAAGCTACGCAAAAAATCAGCTAGCTGTGGGTTTAGAGCAAACACCCAATTGTTATCTGGCTGGTATTGTAACGGGCACGCCAGCCAAAGCTGAAGAGTGGATGAAGAAATACAACATTCCTAAAAAGAATGTGTATAACTACCAGAATTTCGACCAGATAGCTGACAACAAAGATATTGATATTATATACGTGGTATTGCCAAACTCTATGCACCACGAATACGTAATAAGAGCAGCTAAGGCCGGCAAGCACGTAATGTGCGAAAAACCGCTGGCCAATACCCCAAAAGAATGTGAAGAAATGATAAAAGCCTGTAAAGATGCAGGCGTGCAGCTTGGTGTGGGGTATCGAATGCACTTTGAGCCTTTTACAAAAGAGGTAATCAGAATGAGCCGTGAGAAAGTTTTTGGTGATGTAAGGTTTATCCAGACAAATTTCGGCTTCAGAATCGGCGACCCGACACAATGGCGCTTGAAAAAAGCAATGGCTGGTGGTGGCCCACTAATGGATGTTGGCGTTTATTGTGTGCAAGGTGCACGTTACATAACGGGCAGAGAACCGCTTGCCGTAACGGCTCAATTTGGCCCGATTACAGATCCAGAACGTTTCAAAGATGTAGAAGAGTCGCTCTCATGGCAATTTGATTTCCCTGATGCTGTTACGGTAAATGGTTTTACTTCTTATAAAACCAATATTGAGCAATTGTTTACAACCTACGACAAAGGCTTTATTCATTTAAGCCCTGCTTATAGTTATGGGCCAATTAAAGGCCGCACTAGCCAAGGAGAACTGAATCTGCCTATTGTGCACCACCAAGCCAACATGCTAGAAGCCATTGTGCGTGAGTTTCAGGAAACCAAGTTATTTCCAAGCCATATTTCGGGCGAAGAAGGTTTGAAAGATATGAAAATTCTATCGGCTATTTATGAAGCGGCTCAAACTGGTAAGAAGATTAGTTTAGTGTAGTCTTCAATAAAACCTTATAACAAAAATCGTTGGCTTGGTAGTCAACGATTTTTGTATTTATATACCGCTTTGTTACTTATTATTAAAGCTTAGGCGCAGCAGGCTTATTAGGTGAATCAAAAGTATTTGCTCCTTTTACCTTCACTTTTCTGCGATACACCTTATCAACACAAGTAATATACATAATATCAAAATTCGGCCCACCGAAACATACATTTGACACTTGTCCTTTAGTTTTAGGTACCGGCAAAATAGCATTTACACGGCCTGTCTGGTCTAGTACTTGTATGCCTGTAAGCGTAGTAACATATATTCTGCCGTCTTTATCACATTTCAGCCCATCAGACCACGCATTTTCGTCTACGTCTCTCACATGCAGCCAACCATATCTTTGTTTATGGGCTAATGCACCATCAGCTTGAATCTGATATACCCACACCCAATGCGAAGCCGATTCGGTTACATATAACTGTGTCTGGTCGGGCGATAAGGTTAAGCCGTTAGCAAACTTTAATCCTTGATCTACTTCTACTTTTTCGCCATTGGGTTTTATCAGATACAATTTACTAGGATTGCTTACTCCATTTGGCGCAGTGAAATAGATGTTGCCATTTTTGGCAACCACAATATCGTTTCCCGTTTGGTCGTCCGCTACAACTGTTTCTTTTCCTGTTGGGTCATAGCTGATAATCTGCTTTGCACCACCTGCTACTACATAGCGTTTTCCGTCTGGGCTGAATGCCGTACCGCTGGCTTTTTTTGCATCTAAATCAAGTACCGTAAGTTTTCCATCTAAACCCACCTTATAGGTTTTTGAGTTAGGAATATCCTGATAAAATACCTCGCCTGCTGCATTAGTAGCTGTTCCCTCTGTAAATCCATAGCCCTCTCCTACCAACTCCCAATTTTCATTTTCGATAAGAATATCGCTCAAAAACTGATTCTGAGATTTAGCTGTCGCTACAGGTTTTGGATAATCTTTCCATAACCAGCGCATAGCATCGGGGAAAACAGCGGTTCCATGTTTGCCATTGTGGGCGCCTTCGCCCCATACGTGTTTTACTTCATAGCCTGCAAAGGTCAACGCTCGCTCCATCATTTCGTTAGATTTCCACCAGTCGCCAGCATAGATATTCAAATCATTGATTCCATCTTGCAGATAAACCCTTATTGGCTTTGGCTCATATTTGCGTATCAAGGTTGGGTATTCGTTCGCCCCTCGTAAACCTACATACGTGCCAATAGCACTAAAAACCCGCGTAAAAGCATCGGGACGCTCCCATGCAGCCGTAAAAGCACAAACCGCACCACTACTAGCTCCACCAATGGCTCTATCATTTCCATTTTTTGATAGACGAATCGGTCGCCCATCACTTGCTTTTTGTTTTTCTACTTCGGGCAAAATTTCTTCCAAAAGAAACCTTGCATAATTATCTCCTAAACCATCATATTCAAAGCTACGGTTAAAGCGGTCGAGGGCAGTTTCGGCATTAGCTGCTTTTACTCGCCCATGCATTACAAAAACACCTATTGTTACAGGCATTTCTTTTTTATGAATCAGGTTATCGAATACCGTTGGGGCTTTCCACTGAACACCATCTTGATTTATATAAACACAAGCGGGTTTTTCAGGCTTGTATTGCGCCGGAATATAGACCCAATATTCACGCCATGTACCGGGGAAAATCTTGGAATCGGCAAATTCAAATTTTAATACTTCTCCTTTAGGTACGCCGGCTTGCTCAACAGAGGCGGGGTCTTCAGGATAGTTTTCAACAGGGTTTTGCGCAAAGGCATTTACTTGCCAACAAACAAGCATTGTAAAGATTACTTTTTTCATAGACGAGCTTTAGAAGAGGTAGAATAGAATAATCAAATATAGTAAAATATATGAGATAAAAGGCTGATGCACCAGTAGAATAAAGCAGTTTTAATCAGATTATTTCTTAGCACCACTTCTAAGATGGAACATCAAAATTGAGCGGAACAATATTCTTATTTTGGCTTAAAATAATCAGCTCCGACCTTTCAGTAAATTTTAGAGATGAATCTCCTGCAAAAATTTATTCTTACTCAACAGATTACCTTTATTAGCATGATTTTCCGAGTTTCCCATTTTGTCATGCTAAATAAAATTAATCAATAAAAATATGAAAACCGTTTCTTTTTTAGTCAGTTTGCTTTTTGTTACAGCTAGCTCTTTTGCTCAGGTGTCGAATGAGAATACAATGAGTGTTATGATTAATGGTACTGAGTATAAAACGCAACCCCGCCAAATTAAGATTGGCAATTATGCTTATTTTACGGGTAATGCTACAAAGCCAGATAAAATGCTGAGAATATGGCTAGGTGATTTTTATGGTCGTTCGGCTGTTGAGTCGGGCACTTACTTGATTGTAAATGCTGATAAACCTGATACTAAAGCAAACATCAAAAAAGCACAGGAATCAGGAAACTATAAAGGTATTGCAGCTATCAGGTATGTAGAAGAAATTAAGACTCCTCGCATGGAATACCACATGGGCGAGTCTCAAAATAATGATGAGACCTTGGAAGTAAAAAATAACGGCGATGGTTTTGTAGAAATTACTTTTAACAGCAAACTAGAAGGTACTTATTGGAAAGAAAAAGCCACAGCTACGGCGTTTGGTGGGTTAGGCAGGCTTAGAGACAAAGTAGAAAATAAGATTATTACTCAAGCTACAGGTTTCGACTCAAATATTGACCCTGAGGGTAATGGTTATAAAAAACAAGAGAAAAAAGATGAAATAGTATTAACCAATGGCAAAATGAGAATGAAAAACAACTGAGTTATTTGACACATAAGCTAAACCTAGAAGGGGGAAATTCTATTTCTCCCTTTTTTTTATGTTAGCCTGTGCATGGCTCTCAGTATTTTCTACATAAATAATATCAATATCCACAATAAAATAAGGGTTCGTACATAGATTAAATAAAATTATCCAAATAAAATTTATATTAACAACAAATTATCCTAATTTTGTACAGAATTTAGAAAAACCAACTAAATTAACAATTCATTAAGGATAAATTAACTTAAAAGATAATGTCAGCAACAAAGAATTACATTCCTTACAAAGTAAAAGACATTTCCCTTGCCGATTGGGGTCGTAAAGAAATCAAATTAGCCGAAGCAGAAATGCCGGGCTTGATGTCGATCCGTAAAGAATATGGCCCATCAAAACCACTAGCAGGTGCACGTGTAGCAGGTTGTTTACACATGACAATCCAGACTGCGGTTTTGATTGAAACATTGGTAGAATTAGGTGCTGAAGTAACTTGGTCATCGTGTAATATTTTCTCAACGCAAGACCACGCCGCTGCTGCTATTGCTGCTGCTGGTATTCAGGTTTATGCTTGGAAAGGCCAAACTGCCGAAGAGTTTGACTGGTGTATTGAGCAAACTTTGTTTTTTGGTGAAGAACAAAAACCATTAAACATGATTCTTGACGATGGTGGTGATTTAACAAATATGGTATTTGACAAATACCCTGAGTTAATCGGCGACATCAAAGGTTTATCAGAAGAAACAACTACGGGTGTACACCGTTTATATGAGCGCCAAAGAAATGGCACTTTGCACTTACCGGCTATTAACGTAAACGACTCTGTAACAAAATCGAAATTTGATAACAAATACGGTTGTCGTGAGTCATTAGTTGATGCGATTCGTCGTGCAACTGACTTGATGCTTGCTGGTAAAGTTGCAGTTGTTGCTGGTTATGGCGACGTAGGTAAAGGTTCGGCAGATTCGTTACGTGGAGCAGGTTGTAGAGTGTTGGTAACTGAAATTGACCCTATCTGTGCGCTACAAGCTGCTATGGATGGCTACGAAGTAGTAACAATGGACGAGGCTGCCACACGTGCTAATATCTTTGTAACGGCTACTGGTAACATCGACATTATCCGTGACCGTCATTTCAAAGCCATGCGTGATAAAGCTGTTGTTTGTAACATTGGTCACTTCGATAACGAAATCGATATGGCTTGGTTAAACGACAACTACGGACACACTAAGTCTACTATCAAACCACAAGTTGATATGTATGAAGTAGATGGCAAAGAAATCATTATCTTAGCTGAAGGACGTTTAGTTAACTTAGGTTGTGCTATGGGTCACCCATCTTTTGTAATGTCGTGCTCGTTCTCAAACCAAACTTTGGCACAACTTGAATTGTGGAACAACAGCGATAAATACGAGAAAAAAGTATATGTATTGCCTAAGCAACTAGATGAGAAAGTAGCTGCTTTCCACCTTGCTCACGTAGGTGCGAAACTAGATACTTTAAATGCTGACCAAGCTGCTTACATTGGTGTAGCGGTTGAAGGTCCGTTCAAAGCAGAAATGTACCGTTATTAATATTGTTGATTTTTCAACGCACAGAGAGGGATTCAGCCGGATTCCTCTCTTTTGTTTTTATTCAGGCTTAATAGTTACCCAAATGCTACTACTCCGGCCTTTATCATCTGTACACGAGATTTTTAGTTTACCAGCCGTAGGCATAAAAAACACAGGTTGGTTAGCTTTAGCTTTTTTAAGTAACTTATCATTTAAGTACCAATACACCTCTTTTACATCGTTAGCCGCCTGGCAAGCCAATTGCATTTGTTGAGGGTCTTTGGTATTGACATAATATTCGCTTCCGTTGTTAGGATTTGTAATAACAGGCAGATTGTTAGATGCGCCAAACACCCTTGTACAAGCCGGATTATGAGCTGGAATCTTCTCATAAAGAATATGCTTTAACTCATAAAAGCTGATTAACTCTGGCGCATAATTCATGTAGTTTTTCTGCTTATAATTACCATCAATGGGTAAGCATTGCGTACAGTAACTCATGGTTTCGGCATGATTAACAAAAAACTGCTTGATATGGGCGCATTTGCGGGTATGAGAGATATTCCGGATAGAATAATCAAGAATTTTATTGCTACAATAATCATTCGGCAAATCGCCTGATTCGGCGCATACCTGCCGAGACACTACATTATCAGGTTGTTTAAACCACTCGTTTGTTGAGTTGTAATCAATACTATTAAAAACCTGAAACAACAAGGGCGTTGCTATTTCTGCCCCGCTCAATTCGGGAACACCTTCGCCCGAAAAATTACCTACCCACACGCCTATTGTGTATTTTTTGTTATAACCTATACTCCAGGCATCACGTTTCCCAAAAGACGTGCCCGTTTTCCATGCTATTTTGGGCAGGCGATATGTATAATCGAAATTATTCGGCAAATCAGGTCTTTTGATTTGCGATAAAATCTGCGTGATTAAGAAACACGATTCTTTAGAAATCAGAGGCGACGCACCTCTGCTCTCTTTCGCCTGTTTTTTTAAGCTCATTCTCTCCCAATTCCCCTGATTGGCAAAAACGGCATATAGTTGTGTCATTTCTTCGAGTGTTACGCCGCAGCCTCCCAAAACTATCGACAAACCCAAGTCTTTCTCTTGCTTCTTTACCGTCTGGAAGTTTGCTTTTTTCAATACATCAATCAGCTCTTTTTTGCCTAAATCTCTTACTACCTTCACGGCCGGAATATTCAAAGAATTAGCCAGCGCAAACTCAACTGTTACTTTACCATTAAACTTCTTATCAAAGTTTTCGGGCTCAAATCCGCTGAAATTGGTGGGTACGTCATTAATAATGTTTTTAGGCGTAATTATGCCCTTATCGAAAGCCGTAGCGTATAACACAGGTTTCAGGGCACTTCCGGGTGAGCGTATGGCCTGTATGCCATCTACTTGCCCACCATCAGTCTTATTATTGAAATTGGCAGAACCAACGTAGGTTTCAACCTGCATGGTTTCGTTGTTAATAACCAGAACTGCCGCATTATGGATATTCATCGCCCGAATACGGTTCGCATAATTCCCGACTATTTGCTCTACTTTTGATTGTACAGGCAATTTGATGTAAGTCTGGATAGTAGGTTCATCAGGGAACTGTTTTTTCAGTCTGAGAGCCAGATGTGGTATCAGCTTTGGGGCTTCATGGCGGCTTACATTAAGAGGCTCTCGCAGAGCATCGTTTATTACCTGGCTTTCAAATGCTCTTTCAAGTTTAAAACGCTCAAGCCATTTGTTTCTTTCCTGCACAATAAAAGGGTTTCTTGTCCCCAATTGCAAACTTGTAGGTCGGTTAGGAATAATAGCCAGCGTGGTTACTTCGGCCAGACTTAATCTATCGGGCGATTTCTGAAAATATAGATAAGAGGCAGATTTGATACCTTCGATATTAGAACCATAGGGCACCAAATTAAGATATAATTGCAGAATCTCATCTTTTGAGTAAAAAAGTTCTAATTGCATTGCCCTACCTATTTCTGACAGCTTATTCAGGTAAGTCCTCTCTCCAGGATATAGCAAGCGCACAACCTGCATGGTTATAGTACTTGCACCCGAAGTACGCCGATTTTTAGTAAAATTATTATAAAATGCCCTTACCACAGCAATAGGATTAACCCCAAAATGATAATAGAAATATTTATCTTCTTTGGTAATAATAGCTTTGCGGAGTGTTGGGGTAATTTCTTTCAGTTCTACGTACATCCGCCATTTATCGTCAGGACTCAGAAAAGCGTGTAGTAGTGTGCCATCAGAAGCTGTAATAAGCGTAGAATACCTCGTGTTTATTTTTAGTGGAAAAAAAAGGTTCAGCAAAATCAGTACTCCCAGCAGTATTAAAGCTATTTTTCCATAAATACTTTTAAACAAGAAGGAGAAAAGTTTTTGAGAGAGAGACTTAAACACGAATTTATTTTTTAAAATTTGTCATGAATTAAACGAATTTAAACGAATATTGTGTTTCAAACTACCTTAATTTTTCATGAATCTAAAATTAAAATCTAAGCTTCGTAAAATCACTACCTTTATTTTTGATATTGACGGCGTACTGACCGACTCTACCATAATAGCCCTGAGAGGCGGCGAACTAGCCCGTACTTTCAATGTAAAAGACGGCTATGCTATGGGAAAAGCCGTGAGGTCCGGCTATAATATCGCTATTATTTCAGGAGGAAAAGAAGAAAGTGTAAGGGAGCGCCTTGCACCACTAGGGGTAAAAGATATTTTTCTGGGAATAAGAACAGACCAGAAACTTTCTGTTTTTGACCAGTATCTGATAGATAATAATCTCACAGCCGAGCAAACAGTATATATGGGAGACGATTTGCCCGATTGGGAAATCATGAAGTATCGAAATGTACTTTCTGTTTGCCCTGCCGATGCCGTTGACGAAATCCAAGAAGTAGCTTTGTATCGTACAAAAAAAGACGGCGGAAAAGCCGCCGTAAGGGAGGTTATAGAAATGGTAATGAAAGAACAAGGCAAGTGGATGAAGATTTTTTAAAAATATAGATTATTTTGCCTCTATAATACAAAAAAGCCTATCTTCCTATTGTGGAAAGATGGGCTTTTTGTACCTACTCTATTTAACAAAAGAATTGATTTTATTAAAAGGAATACTTATACGTAAAGATTTTTTATATTTGTTTATAATAAGCACCTTCTCCTATTAATTGTTATGCGTTTAAACCGTCTTTTGCTATGAAAAAAGGTCTATTGCTCTGTTCTCTTTTTCTGGGCTTGTCAATTGTATCATATTCTCAGACAATTATCAGATTTGTCCCTGATAAATCATTAAAAAGTAGCAGTTCGCAAGTTTTAGTTAGCGGGCAAATAAAGCAAATAGGCAATGATTTCAGCCATGCAATACAACTTGAATTACCCGACCGTAAGCTTAATCTGCAATTCAGACCGAGTGCAATTAAGCAATACGAGAAAATCTATACATCAGACGGCGAACTACCAAGCCAGGCAGAACTGTATGAAGCATCTAGTGGTACACAAAAATATTACCTCACAAGTATTCATAAACAATTTCATGGGCTGTTTTTTTCAGAAAACGAGGAGTACTGGAGTATTGACAAACAAAATGACTCTTTTTATACTTATCAGAAAATACCTAAAGCCGGAGGTTTTGAAAGTACATGTGCCTATGATTTGCCAGAGCAATCTATCAGTAAAACTAAAACCCGATTTAAACCTTCTGCCCTGGCAACTTGCGTTGAGTTTTCTATAGGCTTTGTATGTGATTATAAGCAATACCTATCATCTGGTTCTAATGTTGCTCTCTTAGAAGCCGAAAACCTTAAAAGGCTTGCCATTACACAACTTATTTTCGCACCCTTTACCTTTAAGACTGATATTGTTTTTAAAGCAATCGGGCATATAATTTATACTAATGAAGATTCTTCTCCGTGGACAACCAATGCTACTAAGACTTTAATCGAATCTTCTGCCGATTTACATTTCAATTGGCAAAAACCAGAAGCATGGAAGAAGCATAAATCACTTATTGTAATTGGCCTAACCGGCATAAATTTTTCAGGTAGAATTATAGGCTATGCCAGATATTATCGAAATGAGCTTGGAATAGGAACATTTATCATGAAAGGTTTTCTTGATGCCTCTCAATCAATATGGGTAGCGGCCCATGAAATGGGGCACGTTCTTGGTGCTGAGCACGATAGTATACAGGATGACGGAGGAGCATCGCTAATGCAACCAAATTATAGCAAAACTAATTGGAGCTCTCGAAGTAAACAAGCTATTAATGCTCTATTAGACGAATTAGATCAAAAGAAGTTAATTTATGAGTGTTCAAAAATTTCGCTTAGCTATGAATTGGAAAAAGATACTATTTCATTCAAATGGGAAACCAACTATGAAGATGTAGAAGATAAGTTTATTATCGAATTCAGCTCTGATAAAGAAAAAACCTGGCATGAATTAAGCTCAAAAGCGTCAAAAGGAGCTTTTACTTATCAATACAACTTTATCAGCCCGAAGCCTTTGAGTGAAGTTACTTATTATCGGGTACGTCAACAAGGATTCAATGAAATAACATCAAACAGCGTAGCTATTGCTATTACATCTACCGAAAACTTGCCTGAAAACATCAAGGTCTTTCCAAACCCTTTTGTAAGCCAAATTCAGATAGAGTTACTGATTCCTGATGATATAAGTATCTATAATATAAGCGGAAAGCGTATAGTAAATACAGCACATAAACAAAGCCAATACACTATTGATACATCTGCTTGGCCTGAAGGCACTTACTTTATTCAAGCCAAGGGTAGTCAGAGAGTACATAAAGTTGTCAAGTAAAGACGTTATCTTAAAACCCAACAGGTTTCAGTTTCAAACCGGCTGTTTCGTCGAAACCAAAAATAAGATTCATGTTTTGCACTGCCTGTCCCGATGCTCCCTTCGTAAGGTTATCAATAATACTGCTTATCAAGAGGTTATCCCCATGTTTTTCAAGGTGCAAAATACACTTGTTAGTATTTACTACTTGTTTCAGGTCTATTTCTGCCTCATCGCTTATGTAAGTAAAAGGATGAGCCGCGTAGTAATCCTGATATAGTTGATAGGCTTGTTCTATTGAACCCTCAAACTTGGTATATAAATTCGCCATGATTCCTCTCGTGAAGTTCCCACGGTATGGAATAAAATTAATTGCTTTACTGAAATCAGGCTGTAATGACTTAATGCTTTGGTTGATTTCTTTAAGATGCTGATGCGTAAAGGCTTTATATATCGAAATATTGTTGTTTCTCCAGCTAAAATGCGTAGTTGCCGAAAGAGATTGTCCTGCGCCCGTGCTACCCGTAATGGCACTTATATGCACATCTTCGTTCAGAAGCCCCGCTTGTGCCAAAGGCAAAAGCGCAAGTTCTATACTCGTGGCAAAACACCCCGGATTCGCAATTTTATTGGCTGATTTAATCTTGTCTTTTTGTAGCTCAGGCAAACCGTATGTAAAGCCATTGGTTTCGTCACGGAAGTCGGTGCTGAGGTCAATAATTTTTATGTTTTCCGGAATAGCATTTTCTGCCAGAAACTTTTTTGATTCGTTATGCCCTGAGCATAAAAACAAAACATCTGCTTTACTGAAATCCTGTTCATCGGCAAAAGTAAGGTCTGTTTCGCCCAACAAGTCGCCATGAGTAGCATAAACGGGCTTTCCGGCCTGGCTTTTAGAATTAACAAAAGCGATGTTTGTATTAGGGTGATTCAATAAGATTCTAAGTAATTCTCCTCCTGTATAACCTGCGCCGCCAATGATTCCGATATTAATTTTCATAAAAAGACTAAAATTTAAAGCAATGTTATTCTCTGATAAGCCACTTGCCTACCAGTAATGAATGTTAAAATATTGTTAGAACGATAATATTTTGCCTGATTACCGAGATATGTAGTATAACAACAGATAGTTTGTAGAAGTTTCTGCCGCAATTTACGAATTTTACGTCTATCTATCGGATAAAACTTATAATTTTGAAAAAAAATCAAACACCTATAAAATGATATTTTTAGAAATCCCGTGGAATGTCAATCCGATTATTACAAAATTAGGCGGATTTGAATTACGTTGGTATGGACTATTATTTGCCTCTGGCTTCCTGATTGGCTACCAGATTATGGCCCATATATTTAAAAAAGAACATAAACCAGAAAAAGACCTGGATGCCCTTTTATTTGTAATGATTATAGCTACTGTAATAGGGGCTCGCTTTGGCCATTATTTCTTTTATGAATTTGACAGTTTTAAACAAGACCCCGGTAAGTTTCTGATAGATATGATTGTTCCGCCTTATACAGGTCTTGCCAGCCACGGTGCGGCGATAGGTATTCTTACTGCCATGTTTATCTACGGACGGAAACATAAAGACCAGCCTTTCTTATGGGTAACCGATAGGGTCGTTATAACCGTTGCCTTAGGTGGTGCTTTTATCCGCTTAGGAAACCTGATGAACCATGAGATACTTGGTAAACCAAGTAATTTGCCCTGGGCATTTCGCTTCAATACCTTTACCATGAATGCCGACGGTTCATTAAAAATGACCCCCGAAGCATTTACTCGCCATCCTGCGCAATTATATGAAGCAATTTCTTGCTTCATATTATGTGGTTTATTGTTTTATTTGTGGAATCGATTTAAAGAAAAAACACCTCACGGCCTTTTGTTAGGTATATTTCTTATCTGGGTATTTACTCTAAGGTTCTTTTACGAGTTTTTGAAAGAAAATCAGGAACAATTTGAAGATGCAATGACCTATAATATGGGGCAGATACTGAGTATTCCGGCGGTTTTGTTAGGTATCGGTATTTTGGTGTATGCCTTTACCAAAGGTAAAAAAGATGCAGAATATTACTCAACACATAAGTTTGAAACCGGGAAGGCTTAAACAAGCCAGGTTTATAAAAAGAATGGCTCGTAAGATTATCTTACGAGCCATTCTTTTTATAATCTTAGCCGATTTTTTAATATTAGCTCGCCATTAAGAAGCCTTTGATAAAGTCATCAATTTCTCCATTTAAAACGGCTTCGGTGTTCGATGTCTGAATATTAGTACGATGGTCTTTCACGCGGCGGTCGTCTAATACATAGCTACGAATCTGCGAGCCCCACTCAATCTTCATTTTGCCGGCTTCTGTTTCAGCTTTTGCAGCATTACGTTTTTCAACTTCAAGCTGGTAAAGTTTCGATTTCAGCATTTGCATGGCGTGCTCACGGTTGGCATGCTGGCTGCGCTCTATCTGGCAGGTAATCATGATACCCGTAGGTTTGTGCGTAAGCTGTACTTTGGTTTCCACCTTGTTTACGTTCTGCCCACCAGCACCACCCGAGCGAGAAGTCTGGATTTCGATGTCGGCGTCTCTTATTTCAATCTCAATTGAGTCATCAACCAATGGATAGGCATAAACAGATGCAAACGAGGTATGACGACGTGCATTAGAATCAAAAGGAGATACCCTTACCAAACGATGTACGCCATTTTCTGATTTCAAGAAACCATAAGCCATAGGGCCTTCAATCTGTAATGAAACCGATTTTACACCAGCTGTGTCTCCATCCTGATAATCAAGTTCTGACACTTTATAGCCTTTTTTATTGGCCCACATCATATACATACGCATCAACATACTCGTCCAGTCCTGGCTTTCTGTTCCACCTGCGCCTGCATTTATCTCAAGTACTGCACTAAACTGGTCTTCTTCATTCGAAAGCATTTTTTTCAGCTCCAGTTCTTCCAGTATTAAATCAAATTTTTTTGCTTCTTCGTCTACTTCCTCTTCAGTAGCTTCGCCCAGCGTATAAAACTCATGCAAAGTTTCAAGGTCACCAATAGCACTTTCTGCCTTTTCGTAGCCTACTGTCCAGCCTTTCAGGGCACGTACCTGTTTCATTACACTCTCGGCTTTTTCGGCATCTGTCCAGAACTCAGGTTGAGCCGTCTGGTTTTCGAGGTCGTCTAGTTGTTCTTTCTTACTATCGTAGTCAAAGATACCCCCTTAAAGCCGCTACTCTGGCTTTTAACTCCTTCAATTGTTCGGTAGTCATATTATTGTTTTAAAAAATATTTACAATTATAAAGGCAACATTACCTTTTCAGAATCAGGGTGCAAAATTAGTCAAATTTATTCATTATCTTCAAAGTTGCATCTATATAAAAGCCGAAACATTAAATTTAAAACATCTTTGGCTTTTTTGTGTTATACCTATACTATTATAAGAGTATGTTTAATTTTTTGTAAAACCCTAAAATTTTAAGTAAAACCTACGAAATAATGAGTAACTACTCCATACGAGATTTAGAATACCTTTCAGGTATTAAGGCTCACACCCTCAGAATCTGGGAGCAACGTTATAATATTATCACTCCTAAAAGAACAGATACTAATATACGTATTTATGACGACCAAGACTTAAAACTGGTTCTGAATATTGCTTTACTGAAGGAACATGAATATAAGATTTCTGAAATTGCCAAATTCTCGGCCGAAAAGCTCTCGAAAGAAATAATAAGTATTTCAGAAAAAAAACATGGTTATCCAGACCAGATTCATGCGTTAACTATTGCTATGATAGACCTCGACGAGGCCCAGTTTGAGAAAATAATGGCTACTAATACGTTGAAGTTTGGTTTTGAAGATATGATGATTAACATCATTTATCCGTTTCTGAGTCGGATTGGTATTTTATGGGTAACAGGCTCAATTGGCCCTGCTCAAGAACATTTCATCTCGAATCTTATTCGTCAGAAACTTATTGTGGCTATTGACGGGCAAGTTATGAGACACAACCCGCACTCGAAAAACTTTGTTTTATACCTACCCGAAGGCGAATTGCACGAGCTTTCGTTATTGTTTGCCAACTATATTTTAAGGGCTCGTAATCATAAGGTAATTTATCTAGGCCAAACCCTACCTTTTGACGAATTGGTGTTTGTATGTGAATCGCAAAAACCTGATTATATCTTTACTGCTATCACCTCTACACCGGCAAACGACGAAACACAGGTATATGTAAGTAAGCTTGAGAAAAAATTCCCTGATGTTAAAATTCTGCTTACGGGCTATCAGGTAATAGGCCAGGGAATAGAAACCAGACCAGATACTCAAATCATTACGCATATTAATAAGTTGATAGAACTTGCTGAGCAGAAAGAATAAATTTTATTGCTCTTTGCCATACAAGCAAAACGCCCCGACCTTTGCAAGTCGGGGCGTTTTGCTATATAAATTGTGATATATTAAGCTTTTTTAGATTTTTTAGTTTCAACAACTGCTGGAGTTGCGGCTAATTTCTCTGCATCTTTTTTCATATCACGTTGCATACCATCTACTACAATTGGCGTAGCTACGAATAGTGAAGAATAAGTACCTACGATTACACCAATGAACATGGCGAATACGAAACCACGGATACTTTCACCACCGAAAATCAATAATACTAAAAGTATCAATAAAGTAGAGAAACCTGTAACGGCGGTTCTACTTAAAGTACTATTTAAGGCATTGTTGATTACAGTTGGAATATCTTCTTTCACATCGCGTTTTTCGGATAAATACTCACGAACACGGTCAAATACTACCACGGTATCGTTCATTGAATAACCCATGATTGTTAGAACTGCACCTACAAAAGCCTGGTCAACATCTAGTGAGAATGGTAAGAAACCACGCAAAATAGAGAATACACCAAGGATAATGAGTACGTCGTGCGACAAGGCTACTAATGCACCATAACCAAAAGCAAGTTTACGGAATCGGATATAGATGTAGGCAAATACTAATATTATCGATAATAGTACTGCTTTTACTGCACCCCAGATAGCATCGTTGGCAATAGTTGGCCCCACTTTAGATGAGCTTACCAGTTTACCTTTGTTGCCATTAACATTTGCTAATGCCTGAGTTACTTTTGTTTGAATATCCTTCTCAACTTCTGTATCAGTATTTTCGATTTGGTAAGGAGTAGTAATTTTAACCTGATCGAAACCACCAAAAGTTTTCACCTCAATTGCTTGTCCTTCGAAAGTTGGTTTTAATGCGCTTTCGATTTCTTCAGTGTTTACTGTTTTCTCAAACTTAGCAATGTAGGTACGGCCACCCAAGAAATCGACACCTAAACCAAAGCCTTTTACTGCAATAGAAATAACCCCTGCAATAATAATAGCACTTGAAATAGTGTAGTAAAGCTTACGTTTAGAAACGAAATCGAACTGAGAATCTTTGAAAAGTTTCTCTGACCATCTTGTAGTAAACGAAATCGTTTTTCCTTTGCCAATGTAATATTCGAACAATAATCTCGAAACAAAAATAGCTGAGAATAATGATGTAAAGATACCAATCAACAATGTAGTTGCAAAACCAAGAATAAGACCAGTACCAAAAGCAAATAATACAATACCGGTAATAAGTGTTGTTACGTTTGAGTCAATGATTGACGACATGGCATTTTTGAAACCATCTCTTACCGCATCTTTAAAAGTTTTACCAAGCGCCAACTCTTCTTTGATACGCTCATAAATAAGTACGTTTGCATCAACTGATACCCCTACCGAAAGAACCATACCCGCAATACCCGGAAGCGTAAGTGTTGCACCAAATGATGCCATTACACCTAATAGTAAGAATAAGTTTACAATTAGGGCTACGTTAGCAATTACACCCGCTTTGTTGTAATAAATTAATACAAAACCTAAGACAACCAATAAACCTATCAATGATGATATAATACCCGCTTGTGCAGCTTCAGAACCTACTGTTGCACCTACGATGTCTTCAGAGATGATGTTTGTTGGTGCTGGTAATTTACCGGCTTTCAATACGTTTGCCAAGTCTTGTGCTTCTTCTATCGAGAAATTACCCGAAATGCTTGAACGACCACCAGAGATTTCGCTATTTACGTTTGGTGCCGAATATACATAGTTATCAAGAATGATAGCAATCGGGCGACCAATGTTTGCACCTGTAAGGGCTTTCCATTTTCTGGCACCTTCTGCATTCATTTGCATTTCAACCGCTGGTTTTCCACGCTCGTCATAATCCTGGTTAGCATTTGTAACCACATCACCTTCGATAGGCGCTTTACCTAAGTCTTTTACAAAATACATATCCACAATCTCTTCGTTCACGTTTGTACCGTTAGGACGTGGTTTAATATCAAACACATAGCTTGAATTAGCAGGGAACAAAGCACGAACATCTGAACGATCCATCACTTCTCTTACCTTGCCAATATCTTTTGTACGAACAGCTACACCATAACCTGTTGGAATGAAAAGGTTACTGAATGCATTGTTTTGGCGTTGTGCCAAAGAAGCTGAATCTTTTTTGGTAGAGTCGCCTTTTGCACCACCGCCTGCAAGCTGTGCACTCAAGCTGTTTTTAGATGTATCTGTGCTTGCTGCTGTAGCAGTTGCAGTAGTATCTTTTTTAGTAGTACCAGTTGTTGCTTTACCTTTTGCATCAATATCCATTTGTAACAAGATACCCGCAAGGCCATCGAACGAAGGCGCAATTTCTTGCATTGTGTACACTTCGCAGAACTCAAGTTTTGCGGCACCTGATAATAATTTACGAACACGGTCTGGGTTATCAACACCCGGTAACTCAACCTGAATACGGTTTGTACCTGATAGTCTTTGTAAGTTAGGGTTAGCTACACCAAATTTATCAACACGTGTCTGGATAATTCTGAAGGCACGGTCAAATGCACCATCTACTTCTTTTTTAATGTAGTTGATTACCTGGCTGTCAGAAGACTCCAAGCTTAAAGTACCACGGTTAGAGCTATTTGAGAATACTCTTGCCAGTTTTGTATCTGAATCAAGTTTTTTGAATTCGTCAGCAAACAAATCAACAAAGTTTGTGTTGTTTGTAAGCGCTCTTTTTTGTGCATTAGCAATAGCCGTAGCAACTTTAGGGTCTCTTGAACCACCAGCCAAAGAACGAACGATTTCGGCAGGAGATACCTCAAGAATTACACTCATACCACCTTGTAGGTCAAGACCTAAACCTAGCTCTTGTCTGGTAAGGTTTTCGGTTGTAGTACCTAAAAACACCGGTTGTTTCCACAAAGAGTCAAGGTATCTTTGTTTTTTTTCTAAATCTACTTTGCCTGTTTTGGCATCAGTAGCAAACGCGATAGCATCGTTTCGGATGTCGTTTGCTTTCCAGGTACGTAATAAAAAGTAAGCACTCAGGCCTAAAAAAGCCACTAAAAGTGCTATAATTCCACCTCTGTTGTTCATTATAGGGAATATTTAAGAAATAAAATTGAATTAATGATTGAGTTCATGAAGGGCTCATGAATAAAAAGAAAGATATACCCTTTTACAGGGGTCAGAAAACTAAGGGGCGTTGGGAGCAATATGGTGCTCGTACAGTTTTTCGAAATAAGATAACCTATAAAGAGGTTTTGTAATGGTTTTAACCGAAGTTTCAACAATTACATAAATAACCTGCGGAAGCGGTAAAAGAATAGCATAATGGCCAAAATCAAAAGCATGGCTAGGCACTACCACCTCTAAAGATACCTCGCTCACAACAGCTTTTTGTTGGGGCTGCTCTTGTTTGTCAGGACTTACTTTTTTAACGGCAACAGGTGCTTCTTCTGAATGCTTGTGGTAAATTTGTTTACCCAAAACACTCGTCAGAACCACCATTATGAACATTAAAAGTCCGAATGAACGTGATATGTAGGAGTTTTTACTCATTTAGGGTTGCAAAGCTACAAGATTTTCTCTGAATAAGTCAAATTTAGAACCAAAATTTTG
Organism: Emticicia soli; assembly: GCF_037860775.1. Classification (NCBI taxonomy): domain Bacteria; kingdom Pseudomonadati; phylum Bacteroidota; class Cytophagia; order Cytophagales; family Leadbetterellaceae; genus Emticicia; species Emticicia soli. The sequence goes on from NZ_JBBEWC010000001.1 coordinate 441,659, forward strand.
AAAACCCTAAAACTAAAACGTGCTTTGTTTCAGACGATTATCGCCGAAACAAAGCACGTTTAGGTGTATTTTCCCTAAAAAATTATTTCAATACAACCACACCCGAAGCCTTCATTTTATCAACTTCCTGGCTAGGGAGTGTCCAGTCGTTATTAAATCTTCCGCCGGCTACTACATTGTTGATAGTACCTTTGAACAGTACGAAGTCCTGAAATCTGCCTATAACATTCATTGGGGCAGGTGTATTCTGGCGAGATGCCGCATTCGGATTATCGCTCAGTGTCCACCAAGGTAAGCCCGAATTAACCAGCACATAACGGTTGCCCACAGGAAACACATAAGCAAGACCATAATCATTAACTGAGGCTTTTAATGATACAGGTAACTTATCGCTGTATTTTTCAATCAGGCTATTGGTTTCTTTTGTACCGAATAAAATCAGGTTTGAACTTTCAATGTCGCTCGGGCGTACTTCCTTATCGCTCAACAAACGAGGGAATACCATTACCCGACCAATGAAATCACCTCTGTAAACCGACCATTCCATCGCTTTTTGTGCTTCGGCGCGTCTTTTAGCTAATTCATCAGCCGATGGGCTTCCGCCTGTGCCATATACATATATGTGTCGGTCGGCAATGGCTTCCGACATAGGGCCTTCTGCGCCTGCTTTCTTGGCCGATGTTAAAGTATTTAGGGTATTAACTGCCCAAGCATCACCACTTTGGGTAAGCGTAAGCAAAGTGCCTGCTTCTGCTCTAATCGTTTGCCCGTTAATCACTAGCTCTAATGGCGATTTTGCTTTGAAACTAGGATGATTTGCCAGATTAAGCGTAAAAGTTTTCAAACCTTTTGTGCTAATCTCTACCCGATTTTTTGTGGTAAACTTTGCATCTATCGAAGCCGTTGTGCCCGGTGTAAACTCGTCTAAAGTTACCCAATAAGCCTTGTTATGTTTATATTGGCTAGTAGCAAAACGTACACGCTCCGGGTAAGGGTTACGTTTAAACTTGGCAAACCAATCGAAAATAAACTCGTCTTTATAGGCATTCACCCAACTATCGTGTTTTACTCCCGGATACTCGGTGTATTCTACCTGCGTACCAGCATCTTTCAGGCGTTGTACCCATTTGCGGGTTGAATCTACTTTTACAGCAGGGTCAGCATCGCCCTGAAAGAAATATACCGGATAATTAAGCGCATTAGGCACTAATTCAAGCGTACCGCCCGGAGGAGCAGGACAAACCGGAGCAATAGCAGCCCATATATCAGGGTAGCTCAGGCCAATCCACATCGTTCCGCCGCCACCCATCGATAAACCTGTGAGATACGTGCGGTTTTCATCAATCGAAAAGCGTTTTTTTGCATCGGCAAGCATATCCATTACATCTTTCTCTGCTACCCCTTGGTAGCCCATTGTACCTCGTGCAAAAGCACTTATTACAATATAATCAACATCTTTCCACTCAGGGAAATAACGGCTTGCTTCTACGTCTGACTCTCCTTCGGCGTTGCTTTTACCAAATACACGGCGCAAAGCCAGCCTATGGTTAGACCCCGCACCATGTAACATCACTACAAGCGGGTACTTTTTCTTAGGATTATAGTTTTTAGGCAGATACAAGCCATAAGGCTGCTCTGTGTCATCGACATCAGAATGAAAAGTAAGTACCTGTGGGCCTGAAGCCAGCTTCTGCCCGAAAGACACCGAACAGAATGCTAAAAAGACAAGCCCTAGCACAATAGTTTTGTACTGTTTGATTTTCATAATATTAGTAGGTTAAATAGTTGAAATAGGTTACAAGTTAGCGTTACTTTTAAAATCTATTCCCATTACCTGCATTAATATTTGTGTTGATAAGGCTTTATCGTTTTTAAACACAAAGTACACATCGTGCACACCGCTTGCTGAATTTTTTACCGATGCCTTTGTTGCTCCTCTTCTAAGCATGGCATTTATATCAGGCATTCCCGAGGCTGGCGCAGGAGCAGCCGCTGGTGCAGTAGCCGGTTTTTGTTGAGTACCCGCAGCAGGAGCCGGAGCAGCCGCAGGCGGACGGAACGGAACAGGCTCTTTTACTTCTATCATATCTGTTTTACCTACCAATGGCCCTGTCGGAGAGTCAAGGTGAATCTCTATTACACCACCAGCCGCACCTACACGTGTGGTTGCTTGCACTATAAGGTCTATGTGGCTAATATTAGTCAGGTCTATTTTATCGTAAGCAATGTACCCGTCAGAACCTACCATAAAGAATGATTTTGAAGGTGTCATTACTTTCTGTGTTCCTTTGGCTTTGTTGGCAAGCTCAGGGTCAAGAAATGGGTGTCTTAGTACAATTGTTTCTTCCGAAGCTAAAGCGGGCATCAGTTTAGTTCCTCTATCTTTATAAGAAGCTCTTAACACAAAAGACCCATTTGCTTTTTGACCTTCTGGAACTGTGATTGTATAACTACCTTTTATAGGATACTTTTTAACATCTTTTTTCTCGCCAATGCTTAAAATATATTCAACCATTGATGTAGCATCGGTTTGTGAAAGTTGCGGGTGCGCACTCATGGCGTGTTCGCCCCATACACCCATACCACCATTGATTACTTTTTTGGCCAATTGCTCTACAATACCGGCGTTGCCTTTATACTTATTGGCAATATCGTTGTAGCTTGGGCCAACCGATTTCTTGTCAATTACGTGGCAGGCTTTACAGTCGCTGGCTTCTATTAAACGTTGGCCTGTTGAAGCAAAAGCGGCAGCATCGGCACCTCTGTGGTTTTGTGACACTTCAATTTTATCATAACCAATCGGCATGTAATCTATGTTAACGGCTACTTGCTCTGGTTTGATTTTTCCATTGCTCAGGCTACCGTCTTCTTTGTCTTCTACTTTTACATCATACTCTATTGGCTCATTCGGGAAATAGAATGTTTTGTTTCCTTTCAGAATATCAAATGCTACTACCGGAGGCTCATTACCTACTTTTATATCTAAAGACTTGCTGTTTTTGGCACCTTTGGCATCAGTTACAGTTAGTGTGGCCTTATAAACACCCGGTTTATCGAAACTTACTGTTGGGTTAGCCGTTTTAAAAGTTCTTGTCCCGGCAGTTTTGTTGCTCACTTTCCAGTCATAAGTTAAAGCATCTCCATCAGCATCTGTTGTTCCGGCTGATGAGAAATTTACTTTCAACGGAATCGCTCCACCTGTTTTATCGGCAGCAATCTGTACTTCCGGTTTACGATTACCTGCATTGTATTCAACTTTTACTAAACGGGCATTATCGTTACCTCTAAACCACGCTGTTCCGTATTCTAACACATACAAGTCGCCATCTGGCGCAAAGTCAATATCAATGGCACTACCAAAGTCGGTATTTGGCATAAAACGCTCCATTGATTTATAATTGCCGTTTTCGTCCATTGTTACGCTCATTATCCAACCACGCATAAACTCTACAATCAACCATTTACCTTCATAATAATCAGGGAATGCACGTTTAGCCAGCGGAAAATCAGAACGGTGATATACAGGCCCGCCCGTTGCGCTACGCCCTGAGCTTCCTACTAACGGAAACTCTTCTGAAATAGCATAAGGATACCAGATAAAGGCTTTTTGTGCCGGAGGTAATTCTTTTAAACCTGTGTTGTTAGGAGAATCGTTGATAGGTTTTGCAGGGTCAAATTTCGAATCTGCCTTGATTTTGTTTGTTGTAAAATCCCAATCGGCGTATGCTTTATTATCGCCGATAAAATAAGGCCAGCCAAAGAACCCCGGGCCTTTTGCCTGATTAAATTCATCATAACCACGAGGCCCACGTTCTGAATCTTTTGAGGCATCGGGGCCTACTTCTCCCCAATACAAATAGCCTGTTTTACTATCAATACTTGGTCTCCACGGATTACGGTGACCCATTGTATAAATCTCAGGGCGAGTATTTGGTGTTCCTTCAGGGAAAAGGTTTCCTTTCGGGATAGAATAAGTGCCATTTGCTTCGGGTTTTATTCTCAGTATTTTTCCACGTAAATCGTTCGTATTGGCAGCACCACGTTGGTCGTCCCAAGTACTTTGATTGGCACGCTCATCAATAGGTGCATAGCCATCAGAGTTGCTGTTACTTGTGTTATTACCTACTGTAAGGTACAAGTTTCCTGATTTATCGAAAACCATTCCACCACCTGTATGGCAACACTCTTCTCTTTGCGTAGCTACTTCAAGAAGGATTTTCTTTGAAGACTCTACTAGTTCTTCGCCTTTTAGTTCCCAACGAGCCAATATGTGCTTAGGTTGGTCGGTATCGGCATAGTACATGTAAATCCAGTGATTTTTCTCAAAATCAGGGTCTTGTACCAAGCCCATTAAACCTTCTTCGGCTTCACGCTTTACTCCTTCTCGGTTGGTATATTTGGTATTAACCGGAATCGTCGCTAAAGTTTTTACTTCTTTAGTTGTCGGATTATATTGTTTCAATGCTCCCTTACGCTCTACAAAAAGCACACGGCCATCTTTCAACAAGGCCATTTCCATTGGCTCGTCTAGTTTTTCGGTCAGTACTACTTTGGTGAAACGGTTTTCTTCAGGAGCTTGTGCAAGGCTTTGCAGGGCAACAAAAAGCCCCCCTACAAAGAGCTTAGTAAACTTCTTGTACTTCATCATAGTAAAATAAATTGTTAAACGGGTTTTATTTAGAGTAATTCAATAATTTCAATAACTCATCAATACTCGATTCACTTACCGGAATATCGTGTGTGCCTATCTTGATGCGCTGCCCTCTGATTGATTCTATTTTGTCAAGATTGACTATAAAAGATTTATGTATACGCATAAACTGTTTAGAAGGCAGTTTTTCTTCAATTGCCTTCATGGTCGATTTGGTAAGAATAGGCTTGGCCTGGGTTGTAAGAAAAATTTTGATGTAATCTTTCAGCCCCTCTATATGCGTAATATCTTTAATAGTAATTTTTACTAAAGAGTATTCAACATTGATAAAGAAAAACTCTGGAAACTCTTCAGTCTTAGTTGCCTCTGCAAATGCAACAGGAGTAGCAGACGATGCAACTGCATTGTTTTTATTATGCAGTTCTAAGGCTTTATAGGCTGCTTTTGTAAATCTTTCAAGACTTACAGGTTTCATAAGGTAGTCTACCACATCTAAATCGTAGCTTTCTACAGCATAGTTAGAATAAGCAGTTACAAAAACTACCAATGGTTTTTCTCTTAAACTCTGCAAAAATTTGGTACCTAACATACCCGGCATCTGAATATCCAGAAACATCAAGTCTATTTTTTCTTCCTGCAAAGCCTGCATAGCTTCAAAAGGATTTTTGCAGGTACGAACCAACTCTAAAAATGGTATTTGTTTGATGTTTTCTTCCAAGAGTTTTCTTCCCATACTCTCGTCGTCAACGGCAATACATCTGAGTGTCATGAGCCAATTGTTTTTAATTGTAAAAATAGAGAAACAATAAACCAATTATCCTCTTTCTTAATCTCTAATTTGTGCTTATCGGCATATAAAAGCTCCAAACGTCGTTTTACATTCTTTAAGCCAATCCCTGAGCTGCTGTCTTTGTCTTCGGGCAATTCGGGTGCTATTTTGTTTCTTACTTCGTAATATAACTCTTTGCTATTACACCTTACGAGCACATCAATTATTGGTGTATCTATCATACCTACACCATGTTTAAATGCATTTTCTACAAACGGAATCAATAACATAGGTTCTATAATCTGTGAGCCTATATTACCTTCTACATTCATGTTTATTTCCACATCCTCTTCAAACCTTACTCGCTGTAGCTCAATGTAATTGTTGAGATAATTGATTTCTTTATCTAAAGATACCTGCACGTCGTCGGCTTCGTACAACATATATCTCATTAACTCTGATAGCTGAATTGTAACAGGCTCGGCAGCATTTGATTTGGTACGAATGAGATACACAATGCTATTTAAGACATTAAAAATGAAATGCGGACTTATCTGAGAACGCAAAAAAGATAATTCGGCCTGGAGTTTCTCTTGTTTTTCGTCTCGTTTTATTTTTTCCTGATCAGCCATGTAAATGATCAGACCATAAACAGTACTGGTGGCACTCACAAAAAGGATTGGGAAGATGGTCTTGAAATCGAAAAAATTTACCTCATGGCCGTTCATATCTACTGCATTATCCCATAGCACCAATTTGAAGAAATACTGTACTATTAAACATACAAAACTTAGCACAAGCACCGAAAACACATAAGAGCCAACCCCTTTTTTACGTAAAAAATAAGGCATCAATACTAAGGTATTTACAAAAAACTGAGGAATATGTGTAATCGATAAGGGAACAATGTGTGTTATATACCATCTGTCTCTTTCTGTATCGTTCATATATGCGTTTATAATAGGCCACACAAGCCAAACACCCCAAAATAACACATGAAACAGCAAGCGAAAGAGATATTCTACAGATATTTTTTTATTGAATATAGTCATCAATTGTTTAATTGTTTTGATATTTTTTTGCACTTTTTTAATGTACCTATATGGTGAAGCGTTGTGGGGGAGATAGTACAAAGCGTAAACAAATCTATACTATTAAAATAATTCAATTATAATTAAGCAGACCAAAGCACTAAGTTCGACGACAAAAATCCGTAAAGCGCAATCAAAATACCTTTTCAAGCTGTTTCATCTGGTTTTTCTGCCTACATAAGCACCTTTTTATCTTTCATCTTCAATCTTGTGTATTTCATCTATTCAATAAAAATGTACAAAAAACTCACGTTTATTTTGTGTCGTTAAATCAATGACACCGAAAAGAACAAATTATAAAAAATAAAACAATGAAAACGTTTATCACTATTCTAAGTTTGCTTGCCTTTGTTGGTACTTCTGCATTCGCACAGTTTCCTGGTGGGAGGCCTGGCGGACAAGGCAGGGGCGATGGAAACGGCAGACCTAATAACCAACAACAAACTCCAACATTAAACCTTGAAGGAAATGCGCCAAAAGGTAATTCTAAAATTACAGGTTTTGTGGTTGATGAAGCAGTAACAACTGCAGTAGAGTTTGCCAGCATTGCGCTTCATAATAAAGAAACCAATAAAGTAGTAGACGGCACAATGGCCGACGAAAAAGGGAAGTTCTCTTTGACAAGAGTAGCAGCCGGAGAGTATAAACTAGTGATAACATTTATTGGCTATACCGATAAAACTGTTGACAACATAAAAGTTGAAAAAGGTAAAGACATTGATTTAGGTGTTATTAAATTATCGACAAGCACAAAACAACTAGACGAAGTTACGGTAACTGCCGAGAAATCAATGATTGAAGAGAAAGTTGACCGTCTGGTTTATAATGCCGAGAAAGATATAACTTCAAAAGGTGGCGACGCTGCCGATGTATTGCGTAAAGTACCTTTATTGACAGTTGATTTAGATGGTAACGTTTCGTTGCGTGGTACTTCAAACATCAGGGTTTTAATTAACAACAAACCTTCTACTATTATAGCCAGCAGCATTGCTGATGCCTTGAAAATGATTCCTTCTGATTTAATAAAATCGGTAGAAGTAATTACTTCTCCGTCAGCTAAATACGATGCTGAAGGCTCGGGGGGTATTATTAACATCATTACTAAAAAGAGTACTATTCAGGGTTTAACGCTTAATGTAGATGCTGGTGCTGGTATCCGTGGGTCTAACTTAGGTTTGAATGGCAGTTTCCGTAAAGGTAAGCTAGGCGTATCAATGGGTGGCGGTGGCCGTGCTTTTTATAACAGAGCAGGTACATCTCTCGACCAAAGCACGCTTGTAAATGGTAATACAGTGTTAACCAAACAAACTGCCGATGCATTTGATAACGGGTTATTTGGCCGCTACAATTTAGGATTCGACTATGATATTTCTAAAAATCAGGCACTGACAGCAGGTGTTAATTTTGGTACACGTAACTTTATCAGAACTCAAGACTACACAACCAATCTTTACACAAACAATGTATTAAATTCTATTGCTTATAGAAATGTAGACAGTAAAGATTTATCTAACTCGGTTGATGTTAACCTTGATTATATTCGCACATTTAAGCCTTCGCAAGAATGGTCGGTATCAACACAGTATAGCAAGAGTAATCTTAAAAATAACTTTCTGGCCGATTTATTAGATGATTCGAAATATACAACGAGCCGCCAGAGAAACCTTAACAGTAATGTGAATCAGGAATTTACGGTACAGACCGACTTCCAGACACCAATCAAGACAAATCAGATGTTTGAAGTAGGTGTAAAAGGAATCTTCCGTCAGGTAAATAGTGATTTCAGTTATCTGGTTGCAGGCCCTACTGGTGATTTTGCTTCTGATGTAAGAAACCCTGCAGGTTTGTTAGATTACTCACAAAATATTGCTTCTGGTTATTTGTCTTATACGTACTCTACCAAAAACAAATATACTTTTAAAGTAGGTACTCGTTATGAATATACTACCATTGAAGCCAAGGACCAAGTAAAAAATATTGATATTCCGGCTTATGGAAACCTTGTGCCGAGTGTAAACGTTTCGAAAACTTTTGGTAATACTACGCTGAAAGCAGCCTATAACAAACGTATTCAACGCCCGGGTTTACAACAATTGAATCCGAACTTCAATTTAGCTAACCCTCAGAATATCACGATTGGTAACCCGAGCCTTCGTCCGGAAATAACTGATAACTTTGAGTTAAGCGCAAGTTCAAATATCAAAAAGGTGTATCTGAATGCCTCAGTATTTGGTCGTATGACAAATAACTCAATCCTTCGTTTAAGTGCTCCTTCTGATACCTTGATTGGTGCAATTGTAACAACATTCGAAAACATAGGTACACAACAAATGTTTGGTACTAACGTATTCGGTAATTTCAATATCACGCCAAAATGGTCGGTAAATGGTGGTTTAGATTTGTATTACAACTATTTGGAAGGGCAAATACAAGGTGCTGACGGTAAATCAATGCTGACAAGTAATACGGGTGTGGTAATTGGTGGTCGTCTGCAATCACAAATACAATTGAAAAATGGCTGGGGAATTCAAGCGTTTAGCTTTTTCAGAGGCCGACAAGTACAATTACAAGGTACACAAGGTAGCTTCTATATGTATTCGGTTGGTTTCAGAAAAGACTTCAAAAACAAAAAAGGAAGCCTTGGCTTAGCTACAGAAAACTTCTTGGGTGGAATGGTAATCAGATCGACCTTGCAGTCGCCTCAATTTAACCAAACTAGTATCAACAATGTATATAACCAAAACGTGAAACTGACATTCAGCTACAAAATTGGTAACATGAGAATGGTTGAGCAAAAGAAAACTAAATCGGTGAAGAATGATGATGTGAAGGCTGGAGAAAGCAATATGAACAACTAAGGATTTTCAAAATTAGGTTTTTTATAGTTTTGTTTTAGTAAAGGAGCTATCAATGATTGATAGCTCTCTTTCTTATTTAGCAGGTTTAATACTTTTAATAACCTCTGATTTTTTTATTACTATACTCCAGATAGCAAAGCCCGAATCATCACTAAAACAAAGTTTCCCTATTCCTTTGTCTGCCCCGATAGGAGCTGTATAAACAAAGAGAGATTCATCTAAAGGCTGGATATTGTTGCTCATTGGCAGTTTTCGCATGGCATTATCAGCATAGGCTTCTAATACCTCTTTTTCTTTTGGATACAGGCTATTGTTACTACCAATATCAGGCTGGCCTAACAAGCGAATTGTCAAATCATACTTTTTGGTTAATGAATCTATTACCCGCATATTTTTGAGCTGGCATATTTCTTCGGTACGAGCCTTAGAAACATCTTTCATTTGTTTCTCAAAGTCTTTAGTTAAGGTGCTGGCAATCTGGCTACCCAGAATTTCGACCTGCTCCATAATCTGAGCAGGCGAAACCCTTTTTATCTTATGGCTTTCTACTTCTTCTTTTACTTCGGTGGTATCCAGGCGGTCTACGTTTGTACATCCCATTTGCGCCAGAACAAGGCCAATTATATAAATACTTTTTCTTTTCATGTTTCTTTTAAACAAACTTAGGAGCTATGTTTCCGGCTGTTGATACAAACTCTTTCACTTTTTGCTCGTCTTCTTTGCGGCAAATCATAAGTACATTATCATATTCGGCTACAATGAAGCCGTCTAAGCCATTAACAACTACCAGCCTGTCTTGTGGCGTTTTAATGATACAGTTTCTTGTATCATACAATAAAGTTTGCCCATCAAGCACATTCTGGTTTTCGTCTTTTTCTGATATATCATACAACGACTTCCAAGTTCCTAAATCAGACCAACCTATATCCGAAAGCACCACAAATACATTCTCGGCTTTTTCCATTACACCATTATCTATCGAAATATTTTTGCATTGTGGATATGCCCTTTTCAAGGCATCGGCTTCACGATTTGTATAAAAGTCGCCTTTTATTTCCTCAAAGGCCTCGGCCATTTCCGGTAAGAAGGCCTCAAAGCTTTGTTTGATGGTTTTTACGTTCCAGATAAATATACCTGCGTTCCAAACAAACTCTCCAGTTTCTACAAACTTAATAGCCCACTCTAAATTAGGTTTTTCGGTAAATGTACGTACACGCTTAATATCACCTTCCGACTCCGTAAACTGAATATATCCATAGCCTGTATCAGGGCGGGTTGGTTTAATACCCAAAGTAACAAGCACATCATTTTTGGCTGAAAAATGTAAAGCTATATTCACTCTTGCACGAAACTCGTCTTCTTTCAGAATAATGTGGTCGGCAGGAGCAACTACAACATTGGCATTCGGATTTTTAGAAGCTATTTTATAACAGGCATAGCCAATACATGGAGCCGTATTTCTACGGCTTGGCTCTAGTAATATCTGGTCGTCAGACAGATACGGCAATTGCTCTTTGGTGATATTATAATATTCTTCGCTGGTAACGATATATATATTTTCTTTTGGACAGATACCTTCAAAACGTTCAACAGTTTGTTGTATCATGGTTTTCCCAACACCTAAAACATCATGAAATTGTTTTGGATTGGTACTACGGCTAAAAGGCCAGAATCTGGTTCCAACGCCCCCCGCCATTATAATAACGTAATTATCTTTCATTAATTAATGCTCTAGTGTTAAAATGATAAGCCAGTGGTAATTTATAATTATAAGCTAAGTAAATTCTAATTTAATAGTCAACCTTTAATGCGATTAACACAAAAGTTGTTTTCAGAGTTTCAGGCAATATTGTTAAACATACAAGCCTTATTTATACTAATAGAAGTAAAAAAATAAGTTTTTATTGTTGATGAAAGTATCTTTCTACTCGTAAAGTTACGTTTTCTCTGATATTCATCCAAAATAAGTTTATATCAGCCCGGTGCCATATTTTAGTGCGTAAGAATGCCCGCCCTCTTACATAAGGCTTGTTAATCCATAAAACTCCGTCATGTACCTGTGCGTCGGCAGCTTCTTTCACAAACGTAAATTTTAAGCCCACTCCGCCTTTGTTTTCTGTTTTAGACACAAAATCATTGTTCAGTTTCCATGACAATGGATTGGTACATACTGCGCTATTGAGGCCGTCTTTATAATAGGGTGGCAGGTAATCTCGGGCGAAGGTATTCCACGAAACAAAACCGCCAATTTCTTCGGCCGACTGGCTGGGTTTAATACTATTAAATGTATTGGGTGCTGTGGCAATGCCTATCAGGTAGGCTTCTACCAATTGCTTCTGCAAAGGCTTTTCATCAAAAAACTCCTGAAGCAGGCGCTTGGCTAAAACAGTACCTTGGCTATGAGAGGCAATAATAATAGGCCGCCCCTGATTCCAGTTTTGAAGATAAAACTCAAATGCTCGTTTTACATCAGCATAAGCCAAATCAAGTGCTTGCTTTTTGTCGGTGGCGTTTGGTGTCAGAAAACTATAATAATGCGCCTGTCGGTATCTTGGCGCATATACCTTACAGGCACCATTAAATGCCGTGGCCTGATTGAGTATAGTTGAGTTGTCAACCAACTTATTTAGTTCTTCATCATTCACATCGGCATTCCAAATGTATTTGTTTGTTGGTTTGTAGGTATAAATAGTAGGATGCAAAAAGAAAACATCGGCTTTTGCTTCTTTCTGGCCATCTTTCAGGTTTGATTTCAGTGGAATTTTATCGGCTGCATCCTCTTTATCAGGCAAGGCCGCCCATGTGTCTTTAATGCTGTAGTCAGGTATTGGGGGCACATTTGTAGAGTCAAATCCTGTGCTAAGAATTACGTACTTTTGAGCATATAAATTAGCCTTGAAGAAGCAGAAAAACAAAAATAAATATGAAAAAAAAGCATTTCTCATCTTATATAATTATTTTTTGGTAAAGTTGTAAAATTTTTATAAAATCTAGTAATAGTATGCTTGCATATTACTATTTTCTTTTCTATGTTTGACACAAAATTACGTTTTGTTAACTCACTAACCAAAACCCTCATGTATAAACTTTCCGTAAAAAAAATATTGTTCGGAATCTGCTGCTTACTGCTCACTCAGGTGGCTTTAGCACAAACTAAAGTTTCGGGTACAATAACAGATGCTGTTACAAAAGAACCGCTGATTGGCGTAAGTGTGCAGGTAAAAGGAAAAGTAATAGGTACTATCACTGATGTGAAGGGGAGTTTCTCTTTTAGTACCTCAACACCACCTCCTTTCACCTTGTTAATTACCTCGGTTGGCTATGAAAGTCAGGAAGTAAATGTTTCGGGCGATAACGCCGCTATTAATATTTTATTGAAAGAACAAGCCATTCTTGGCCAGGAAGTAGTAGTAGCTGCATCGCGTGTTGAAGAAACAGTAATGAAATCACCGGTAGCTGTTGAGAAAATGGACATACGTGCCATTCGTGAAGCAGCGGCACCATCATTTTATGATGCCCTTTCAACCATGAAAGGCGTTGACATGACCACTCAGGGTCTATTGTTTAAATCTATCAATATGCGTGGCTTTGGCGCAACCGGAAACCCTCGTACTGTACAAATGATTGACGGTATGGACAACCAGGCTCCTGGCCTTAATTTCCCGGTTGATAACATTGTAGGTATGCCTGAATTAGACGTTGAAAGCGTTGAGGTATTACCAGGTGCAGCATCTGCGTTATATGGCCCGAATGCTATAAATGGTTTGATACTAATGAACAGCAAAAGCCCATTCTTATATCAGGGTCTAAGTGCTACTGCTAAAGGCGGTGTAATGCATGCTTCAAACCGTTCTACTGCCACTACTCCATTTTATGATTTGTCGCTGCGCTATGCGAAAGCTTTTAACGATAAGTTTGCCTTCAAAGTAAACCTTTCTTATATCACAGCAAAAGACTGGGAAGCCAACAACTATACCAACCTTAACTTAGGCGGTGTACAAAACGGTACTCGTGGCGCAGGCGTAAAAACCGACTACGATGGTATGAACATCTATGGTGATGAGATACAAGCAAGTATGGGCACAGTATTAAACGGTTTATTTGCAAATCAAAGCTTAAAAGCTACAGACACTACAGGGCTTAATTTCCCTGTAAACACCAATGTGAGTAGAACAGGTTACAATGAAAGAGACATGGTTGACTATAATACCAAGAGTTTTAAAACCAATGTTGCCCTACACTACCGCATTAACGAAAAAATTGAGGCTATTGCTCAGGTAAACTATGGTTATGGAACTACAGTTTATACAGGGACAGGCCGTTATTCGCTGAGAAATTTCAACCTTACACAAGCTAAATTAGAGTTAAAAGGAGACAACTTTACTCTTAGGGCTTATACAACACAAGAGCGCTCGGGGCAGTCTTATTTTGCTGGTTTAACGGCTGTTGCTATGTTAAATGATTTCAAAAGTAACAATAACTGGTTTGGCCAATATGTAGGAGCTTTTATTGATGCAAAGAAAAACAATCCGTCTGAAGAGCAAGCCCATATAGCAGCCCGTGCATTTGCTGACCAAGGTATGCCTCAACCAGGAACAGCCGCTTATCAGGCATTACTGGATAAATACAGAGAATTGCCAATTGTAGAAGGTGGTGGTGCATTCTTAGATAAAACTAACCTGTACCATGCAGAAGGTGTGTATAACTTCAAAAATCAAATTAAGTTTATAGACCTTTTGGCCGGAGCTAACTACAGACAATATCAATTACGCTCAGACGGAACGCTATTTGCAGATAGAAAAGATGGCAGAAATGGTACTATAAATATTGGAGAATATGGTGCGTTTATACAGGCGGCAAAAAGTTTCTTCAAAGACCACTTCAAGCTATCGGCTTCGGTGAGATATGATAAAAACGAGAACTTCGAAGGGCAGTTTACGCCTCGTGTTTCTGGGGTTGCTACTTTCGGAGATCACAATATCCGCTTATCATACCAATCAGGATTTAGAATTCCGACTACTCAAAACCAATACATTGATCTAAGAACACCTGCGGGTACTTTGGTTGGCGGTTTGCCTGAGTTCAATTCAAGATATAACCTAAGCAATGGTATTTCATTAGCCGTTCTAAACGATTTTCAGGCGAACCCATTAAAATATATTACGCCTGAAATACTACAACAAGCACAGGCTTATGCAACGCAGGCAGTTACGGCACAAGCAACACCAGTTATTAAAGCGGCTGTAGAAGCGGCAATTACTCAACAAGTAACTGCGGCTGTTACTGCGGCAATTACCCAACAAGTAACTGCGGCTGTTACTGCACAAGTAAATGCAGCTGTTACTGCAGGTCAGATTCCTGCTGCTGCTGCTCCCGCTGCTATTGAGGCCGGTGTTGCACAAAACTTACCGGGGGCATTAGCACAAAACTTGCAACCAGGTGTTGACGCAAACTTACCTGCAGCAATGGCGGCTAATTTCCAACCTGCTTTCAACTCTGAACTACAAAAAGTATTGGTTGCCAATGTGCCTGGCGTAACCCAACAAGTTACCCCTGCTTTTGCGCTTGCCAAATTGCCTAAGTATTCAGCAAAAACTCTTCAACCAGAGCGTATCCAATCAATCGAAATTGGTTATAAAGGCTTGATTGCTAAAAAATTATTTGTTGATGCTTATTACTACACAAGCACATACAGAAACTTTATTGGTGGTGTATCGGTAGTTGTGCCAACTGCTCCGGCGGCTCCTGGCTTACCTATCGAATCGGGTGTGTCTAGTGCTTCTACCAGATTAGGTTATTCAAGACCAGCCAATACATCAGAAGAAATAAAAGTAAATGGTTGGGCATTAAGTCTTAATTACTCTTTACAAAAAGGTTTCTTTATTAATGGTAACATTGCAAACAACGAGTTGAAAAGATTCGTACCGAGCGCAGAACAACAATATGCAGGTTTCAATACGCCTGACTACCGTTATAATCTTGGTTTCGGTAAGAGAATCACTAGTGGCAGTAAATTTGGTTTCAATATTAATTTCAGACACCAAAATGCTTTCTTGTGGGAAGCTAGTTTTAACCAACCAACTACTACAGGCTTACAATTCTTTACTAACACTACTGTGCCGGCTATCAACAATATCGATGCACAGGTTAGCATGAAATTGCCAAGCATGAAGTCTATCCTTAAAGTAGGTGGCACAAATATTGGTGGCAAACCATATATGCAAGCATACGGTAGTGCATTTGTAGGCTCTATGTACTACGTATCATTATCGTTTGATGAACTTCTGAATAAATAAGATTTTATTAATTTTCATAATTTTCTTTGGTTTAAGTTAAAAAGGGCTTCCGATTGGAAGCTCTTTTTTTATCTAATTCAACAGAAAATTTGATTTAATTAATAATTTTTCGCATTCTGTTTATAACTTTACAACCGTATTTATTAATTAAACACATTATCATGACTAAGATTAAAGTAGCAAATCCCGTTGTTGAATTAGACGGAGACGAGATGACTAGAATCATCTGGCGTTTTATTAAAGAAAAATTGATTCTACCATATATTGATGTAGATATTAAATATTATGACCTTGGTGTTGAATATCGTGATGAAACCAACGACCAGGTTACCGTTGATGCAGCGAATGCTATTAGAGAATATGGTGTAGGTATTAAATGTGCTACTATCACTCCTGACGAAGCACGTGTTACAGAGTTTAACCTAAAACAAATGTGGAAATCACCAAATGGTACTATCCGTAATATTCTTGATGGTACTGTTTTCCGTGAGCCAATCGTTTGCCAGAATGTGCCTCGTTTAGTTTCAAACTGGACGTCCCCAATCATCGTTGGTCGTCATGCTTTTGGTGATCAATACCGTGCTACCGATTTCGTAGTAGATGGCCCTGGTAAATTAACAATGAAATTTGAAGGCGAAGACGGAACAGTAAAAGAGTTTGACGTTTACAACTTCAAAGGAGGCGGAGTAGCTATGGGTATGTACAACACTGATGAATCGATCCGTGGTTTTGCACACTCTTGTTTCAATGTTGCCCTTAACAAAAAATGGCCTCTATACTTATCTACTAAAAACACCATCTTGAAAAAATATGATGGTCGTTTCAAAGATATTTTTGAAGAAATCTACCAAGCAGACTATAAAGCTAAGTTTGAAGCAGCCGGTATTGTTTACGAACACCGTCTGATTGATGACATGGTAGCTTCTGCCTTGAAATGGAATGGCTCATTTGTATGGGCTTGTAAAAACTACGATGGAGACGTACAGTCTGACTCAGTAGCACAAGGCTTTGGTTCACTTGGTTTGATGACTTCTGTATTGGTTACGCCAGATGGCGAAACTATGGAAGCAGAAGCAGCACACGGAACTGTAACACGTCACTACCGTGACCACCAGGCTGGTAAACCAACTTCTACAAACCCTATTGCTTCTATCTTTGCATGGACTCGTGGATTAGAATTCCGCGGTAAAAAAGATGGCAACCAAGAGCTAATCGATTTCTGCCAGGCTTTAGAGCAAGTTTGTGTTGAAACGGTTGAATCAGGTAAAATGACTAAAGACTTAGCAGTTTGTATTCATGGTAACAAAGTTAGCCACGGCGAACACTACCTATATACAGAAGAGTTTTTGGAAGCATTAGACCAAAACTTGAAAATCAAATTAGGTAAATAAGATTTTTATTAATACGGTGCCCCACTAAACGCCTTGACTCTCGTGGTCAGGGCGTTTTCTTTTTTGCGGCTGTGCGGTATTAAAACACTTTGTGGGCTTATCATGGAATCAATGAAGCAAGATTCGCCACAAAACAGGTTCTCGGCTAAGCAAAATATTAAAAAACAAGGAATCTATTTTTGGTTTATGAAACAACAGAAGAAACTTATTGTTCTATAAGCAGAATTATCATTACATTTAAGTTTATATTCAGCGCAAATCAGACGTTTATCTGATTTTATACTTTACGAAAATGGTGAAACCAACAAGATGGGGTATTATAGGTCTTGGAAAAATTGCAGAGAAATTTGCAAACGACCTGATAAAAGTACCTAATACAAGCTTACATGCTGTTGCATCTACGTCGTCAGAACGGGCTCAGGACTTTGCACAGAAATTCCAGGTGCCTTATCATTACGATTCGTATGAGGCTATTTTTAAAACGCCCGACTTAGATGTTATTTATATAGCTACGCCCCATACTTCACATGCCGAAAATGCTATTCTTTGTCTGAAGAATAAAATGCCTGTGCTTTGTGAAAAGCCTTTTGCTATGAATCTGAAGCAGGTAGAGCAAATGGTAACGATTGCCCGAGAAAACGATACTTTTCTGATGGAAGCCATGTGGACCCGCTTCTTGCCTGTAATTATGAAAACGCAAGAACTGATTGCTGAAGACCGAATAGGGAAAGTAAAGACTATTCATGCTGATTTTGGCTTTGTAGCTCCGTTTACCCCAGAAAGACGAACACTAAATCCTAGTCTTGGAGGCGGTGCTTTACTCGACATCGGGATTTATCCGGCATATTTAAGCCTTTTGTTATTGGGTTATCCGACAGATGTGCATGCTTTGAGCACATTCGGGCAAACAGGTGTAGACGAAACCACAAGTTTTATTTTTAAGTACCCTCAGGCAACAGCTTTAATGAATGCGACATTTGCCTCTCGTACACGAACCGAGGCACTTATCTACGGCGATAAAGGGTACATTCACTTACCTGAACGCTTTCATGAAAGCAAAACCCTGACACTTTTTGAAACAGATAAAGAACCCGTTACTTTTTCGTTTGACAGAGAAACAAGGGGTTATAATTTTGAGATTGAAGAGGTAAACAATTGTTTGCGGAATAATAAAAAAGAAAGTGTAAAAATGCCGCTTTCGATGAGTGTTAAACTCATGAGCTTGTTAGATGAAATACGCCAGAAAGCTGGCATTTTCTACGATGGGATTGACTGATAGAGTTCTGAAAAATATGACATAAATTAATAAACCCTGCCAGCATGCTAGCAGGGTTTATTTTTAAGCAATTAATCAGGCTGATTAGTATTGCTCTATTACTCCGAAGAAAAACGAGCCTTCAATAGCTGCATTTTCATCAGAATCTGAGCCATGAATAGCGTTCTCGCTTAAAGATTTAGCGTATATTTTACGAATAGTTCCTTCTGCTGCATTTTCAGGATTGGTTGCACCTATTAAAGTACGAAAATCGGCTACTGCGTTTTCTTTCTCTAAAATTATCGGAACGATTGGCCCTGACGACATCATTTCACATAATTCAGCATAAAAACCTCTCTCTTTATGTACTTCATAAAACTTACCTGCTAATGCTGGTGTAAGTTGTGTTTTTTTCATCGCCACAATTCTAAATCCGGCAGCTTCAATCATAGCTATAATTCCTCCAATATTGTTATCAGCTACCGCATGAGGTTTAATCATTGTGAAAGTTTTGTTACTTGCCATATCTGTCTTTATTTTTAATTTTTTGCTAAAATACTTATTTTGCTACACTCCACGAACTGTTTATCGATTTTTTACGTATAATGCAGCTACTTCATTAAATAAGCCCACTTGCTTTGCTAAAGTCAAATGGGCTTTGAATATTGGTTATCAACCGCAAATATCAACCGTATCCACCACGGAACTTATAGGTGCTGGCAACTTTATCGATAGCCACAATATAAGCAGCCAGACGCATTGATACTTTATGTTTCTGTGATGTCTCAAATACTTTATCAAAAGCATCTTTCATCATGCGGTCGCAACGGCGGTTGATTCTGTCTAGCGTCCATTTATAACCGATACGGTTTTGTACCCATTCAAAATAAGATACAGTTACCCCACCAGCATTTGCCAGAATATCAGGTACCACCATAATACCCTTCTCGTTGATAATATCATCGGCACTGGCAGAAGTTGGCCCGTTTGCACCTTCAACAATTAGTTTTGCCTGAATTCTGGCTGCGTTTTCATGCGTAATTACGTCTTCTTTCGCTGCCGGAACCAATACATCAACATTCAGTGCCAATAATTCTTCATTACTGATAAGTTCTGCGTCTCCAAAGCCTTCCAAGCTGCCCTTGTTGGCATTTCTGTATGCAATGGCTTTTTCAATATCAATACCCTTTGCATTGTAGTAAGCGCCTGATATATCGCTGATACCACAGATAGTTACGCCTTTTTCTTGCAATAGCTGTGCCGCGTGTGAGCCTACATTACCAAAGCCCTGCACAGCAGCAGTAGTTCTGTAAGGATTCAGGCGTAGCTTCTCCATACCTGTTAATGCCGATACCATTACACCACGGCCGGTTGCTTCTGTGCGGCCTAATGAGCCACCAAGCACCAGCGGTTTTCCGGTTACAACGGCGTTTACTGTCATGCCTTTGGCTTTCGAGTATTCGTCCATCAACCAAGCCATCTCACGAGGGCCCGTACCCATATCTGGTGCCGGAATATCTTTATCCGGCCCAAAAATATCAAGCATTGCTATCGTGTAAGCACGCATTAAACGCTCCATTTCTCCTGCCGACATCTCACGTGGGTTGCAGGTTATTCCGCCTTTAGCTCCACCATAAGGTATATCTACTACCGCACATTTCCAGGTCATCCAGGCAGCTAGTGCACGCACTTCGTCAATATTTACGCCTGGGTCAAAACGAATCCCTCCTTTACTTGGCCCTAAAATAGTTGAGTGAATCACTCTGTAACCTTCAAAGACTTTCACTTGCCCGTTGTCCATGGTAACAGGTAAACCAACAGTTACTTGACGCGCAGGCACTTTCAGGATATAATACATTTCTTCGCTTATTCCTAAAATCTTAACTGCGGCATCAAATCTAGACATCATTGACTCCAAGGGATTTTCAGTATCCTTAATCGGAGCCGGTTCTATGTAATTCATAATAGAAAATTCTATTGTTGATGATTATTTTTGGTGCAAACTTAGAAAAAAGAAAGTATTTCTTAAAATTGTGAAATTTTACAATTATTTAACTTTCTATTAATTTTAGTAACTTATACCTAATACTGAACTGACAATCTCTCACTTAGCCAAATAATTTACTGTTTTTGAGTAATTGCCTTTGAATAAATTTTTTTGCCATATTCCCAATATTTTAGTTAAGCGGTTGTATAAACCCTCTAAAAACACTATCTTTGCGGTGTTTTTTTGAATATGTACCCAATTTTAACAATTTACTGCATTACGATTATGGCCGTAGTTGAAGAAAAAACCCGATATTCGGAGGAAGAGTTAAGGG
Source organism: Emticicia soli (assembly GCF_037860775.1). Lineage (NCBI taxonomy): Bacteria > Pseudomonadati > Bacteroidota > Cytophagia > Cytophagales > Leadbetterellaceae > Emticicia > Emticicia soli. Next base: position 462,291 of record NZ_JBBEWC010000001.1, read on the forward strand.
AGTTTGAGGTAATCATTACCAACAAATTGGAAGCAACCAGAAATGAGCTGAACTTTATTAAGGAAACGCTAAGTCGTAAAAATGACAATGGGACTGATTACACATCAAGCAGCACAAAGTTATTGGAAGATGGTGCAGATGTAATTGAAAAAGAACAATTGAGTCAATCGGCTGGACGTTTACAAAAGTTTGCCCAGCAACTGGAAGCTGCGTTAATACGCATAAAGAATGGTACTTATGGTGTTTGCAAAGATACAGGCAAACTAATACCTAAAGAGCGCTTAAGAGCCGTACCACACACGCAGCAAACGATTGAGGCGAAGCTAAGAGCATCAAATTGATTTTTTGAACATAGTATTCATATAAAAGTCCTTAAAAATTGGTAAACGGTGCCAAAAAACCATTTTAACCTGTTTTTTAAGGTTTGTAGACTCTTTGTCTATACAAAAAGCCTCTCTGTCGGAGGCTTTTTGTATTTTTAGGCAAAAACTTGTTTTATTGCTTAACAAACTACACCCAATCAATGCGAAACCTACTACTCTTATTCTTCATCACCTTACAATTTTATACTTTCGGTCAAGTTGCCGATAGCTACTATTTACCTCAGAATGTGAGCTATGACCCGAAAATACCTACACCCAAGCAGTTTTTGGGCTATCAGGTGGGTGAGCAACATGTAACCCCCTACGAGCAATATGCCTACATGAGAGAATTGGCTCGCCTTTCTGACCGATTCAAAGTAGAAGTATATGGCAAAACCTTTGAGAACCGTGAGCTTTTATTGCTGACAGTAACTTCGCCTAAAAATCATGGGCAAATAGAGCAGATAAAAGCAGAACACCAGAAACTGGTTAATCCTTCGCAATCGGGCAGTTTAGATTTAAAGAAAATGCCGATTGTGGTATGGTTGGGTTATTCAGTGCATGGCAATGAGCCCAGCGGAACTAACTCTAACCTGATGTCGGCCTATTATCTGGCAGCGGCACAAGGCGCAGGTATCGACTCATTGTTGAATGAAGCTGTTATCTTGATTGACCCTTGTATCAATGCAGATGGTGGAAACCGTTTTGCAACATGGGTAAATATCAACCGCAGTACAAATCTGGTAAGCGATGTTAACAGCCGTGAATTTAGTGAAACATGGCCGGGTGGGCGTACCAATCACTATTGGTTTGACTTGAACCGTGACTGGCTCTATCAGCAAATGCCTGAAAGCAAAGGTCGATTGGTAAAATTTTATGAGTGGAGACCTAATATATTGACCGACCACCACGAAATGGGTAGCGGCTCTACATTCTTCTTCCAACCTGGTATTCCGGCACGTACGCACCCGCTTACCCCTAAAAGCAATATTGAGTTAACAGCCAAAATAGGTAAATATCACGCAGCAGGGCTTGATAAGATTAATTCGGCTTATTATACCCAAGAAAACTATGATGATTTTTATTATGGCAAAGGTTCTACCCTGCCCGATGTAAATGGTTCTATCGGTATTTTGTTTGAGCAGGCCTCGTCTCGTGGGCATTTACAAGAAACGCAGAATGGATTGCTTAGCTTCCCTTTTACTATCCGTAATCAGGTATCGGCCACCATGTCAACACTTAAAGCTGCTCGTGAAATGCGTGTTGAATTGCTGGAGCACATGCGTAGCTTTTACAAAGAAAGCAATACTGACGGCGTAAAAGCTTATGTTTTTGGTAATAGTAAAGATGCAGCCAAAACCTGGGAAATGGTAAATATGCTGAAACGCAACCAGATTGATGTATATAAGTTGAACAAAGATGAAACTATAGATGGTGTATCTTTTAATAAAACTACTTCTTATGCCGTACCAACTAATCAACCTCAACATAGGCTTATTAAGTCGATGTTTGAGAAACGTACGAAATTTGAAGACAGTCTTTTTTATGATATTTCGGCGTGGTCTTTACAATACTGCATGAACATACCAACGGCCGAAGCCAAAGCATCGGTTTCTTTGGGCGAAAAAGTGGGCGTAAATACGTTTCCTAAAGGAAAAGTGGTTGGTAACAGTACTTATGCTTATTTCTTCGAATGGAATAGCTATTTTGCCCCAAGAGCCGCTTACGAATTGCTGCAAAAAGGCTATACACTAAAAGTTGCTGTTGAGCCACTAACCGCTATTGTTGCGGGCAAAGAGCAGAAGTTTGACTACGGTACAATACAAATTGTTTGCAATGGCAACGACCCACGCGAGTTCTTACAGACACTTGCCGAACGAGACGGTGTTGATTTTTATGCTACTTCTACCGGACTAACGCCACTGGGTATCGATTTAGGAAGTGAGAAGTTCCGTAAGTTAAAACAGCCTAATATCTTGATGATAGGTGGGCCGGGTGTAAGTGCCAACGATGCAGGCGAAGTATGGCATTTGCTCGACCAACGCATTAATATTCCTTTAACAATTGCTGATATTGAGACCGTTAATCGGGTTAATCTTGATAAATACACACACATTGTGCTTTCGGGTGGGAGATACAATAATTTGTCAGACGAAAAAATAAAGCGATTTGTACAAAGTGGTGGCGTATTAGTAGCCTTGACAGACGGTGCTGAGTGGGTGGCGAACAAGAAGTTAGCTTCAGTAACTATAAAACCTCGCCCTAATAATAATGGCAACGAAAAAAGACCGTATGCCTTACAAGAAAAATACAGTGGTGCAATGGAAACAGCAGGGACTATCTTTGAAGCTAAAATAGACCCTACTCACCCTATTGCTTTTGGTTACCAACAAGAAAAAATAGCTTTGTTTAAAGATAACAACATCTTCTTTGAAGACACCAAGAACCCTTATAATACACCGCTTATTTTCACGAGCAATCCGCTGATTGCAGGTTATGTTCACCCGAAAAACGAGGCTTTAATCAAAAACTCGCCTGCGGTTATTACTCAAAACTTAGGTGCTGGAAAAATAATTCTGATGTCTGAAAACCCAAATTTCAGAGCGTTCTGGTATGGTACAAATAAACTATTTCTGAATGCGCTATTCTTTGGCCATACAATTGGCGGAGGAAGATTTGGCGGTGAAGAAGAATAACTGATAGCTATCTATAATAATAAAGCCTTTCTGTTGAGTCAGAAAGGCTTTATTGTTTCTATTTAATTACTGCTGGCTCAGTTAATGTAATTGTGCCCTTTTCGGCATCAATTGTGGCTTCTGCACCAACCGGAACGGTAAACTTATCTTTGATATGTCCAATCATGGAGCCCGAAAAGGCCGGAATTTTGAGAGGCTTAATGTGGTCTTCAAAAATATCTTCCATCGTCAAAGAGCCATAGCCACCTTTTGATGGTGGGCAGTCGGTACATTTACCAAACACAAAGCCAGCCAGTTGGTCGAGTATGCCTGCAATTTTTAGCTGAGTAATCATTCGGTCCATGCGGTACACATCTTCGCCCACATCTTCTAGAAACAAAATACTTCCTTTAAAATCAGGCACATAAGGCGAGCCTAAAATATGGCTTAGTACCGTTAGGTTGCCGCCAATCAATCGGCCCGTGGCTTTACCTGTATTAATTGTATATATTCTGTCTTCCGTTTGCACCAAATTATCACCCTTTTTCACAGGATTCACCATTTGCACGGCATTGCCTTCTATAAGCATATTCTTAAAATTCTCGACCGAGAAATTATTCCATGAAGAGCCACCAACAGGGCCATGAAACGTAACGAGGCCTGTTTTGGCATAAATACCCAACAACAAGGCTGTAATATCGCTATAGCCAATGAATACCTTCGGATTCCGCTCAATAATTTTATAGTCTAGCAATGGCAATATGCGGGCGCAGCCCCAGCCGCCATGCATAGCCATAATGCCATTTACGTTTTTATCGGCAAACATTTTATTAATATCAGCGGCTCTATCTTTATCTGTTCCTGCCAGATAGCCATAGCGGTCGAACATGTGCTCGCCTTTTTTCACTTTAAATCCTAAAACCTCAAGGCTCTCAACGGCTATCTGCACATCTTCTTTTATAAAGGCTGAGTAAGCAGGGCAAACCAGCCCGATAGTATCGCCTTTTTTCAAAGCGGCAGGTTTTATGGCTTTAGGATTTGTATCTTGAAACGTAAAATTCATATTAGCCAAGCCTAAGCTTGCCAATAAAGAAGTACCAATAAAATGTCGACGGTCAGGCATTTGTTTAGATGAAGTATGGGTTGGTAAAACAATTTATATATGCAAAGTAAACAAAAAAAGGGAGTTAATGCATGTATCATTAACTCCCCGTAGGTATTTTGTTTTACTGTTTATGCAGTAACTGTTTCTTTCATTAACAATACCAGGTCTTTATCGTTTACTTCTTTGATTCTATCGGCCAAATCAAGGAAACGGCTATAGATGTGATCTAACTCGGCCTTTTCGAACTTATAACCCAATTTTTCGAGGCGGTGCTTTAGGGCATGGCGGCCACTTCTGGCTGTCAACACTATTAAAGATTTATCTACACCAACTTCTTGCGGGCTTATAATCTCATAGTTTTCGGTATGTTTCAAGAAACCATCCTGATGAATACCCGACGAGTGCGCAAATGCATTGCTACCGACAATAGCTTTATTTGCTTGCACAGGCATTCTCATGGTTGATGAAACCAGATTACTTATAGGTGCCAACATTGTGCTTTCGATATTGGTATGATACCCTAGTGTTTTATGCACTTTCAGAATCATAGCAATCTCTTCCAAAGAGGTATTTCCTGCACGCTCACCGATACCATTGATAGTTACCTCTACTTGTCTTGCTCCGGCCTGAATACCCGCAATGGTATTGGCAGTAGCTAAACCCAAATCGTTATGATTGTGCATCGAGATAATGGCTTTATCGATATTAGGCACATTATTCATGATGTAAGAGATACGCTCAAACATTTCGTTAGGCAAAACGTATCCTGTTGTATCTGGCAGGTTTACAACAGTTGCACCTGCTTTAATTACGGCATCGGTAAGCCTTGCTAAAAATTCAAGGTCGGCTCTACCCGAGTCTTCGGCGTAGAACTCAACGTCTTCTACATATTTTTTAGCGTGTTTTACTGCGGCAACACCCTGCTCAATAATTTGGTCACGAGTGCTATTAAATTTATGTTTAATGTGGATATCTGACGCTCCGATTCCTGTATGAATACGAGGACGCTTAGCAAATTTCAGTGCTTCTGCGGCAGCGTCAATATCACCTTTTACGGCTCTTGACAATGCACATACAGTTGGCTCTGTTACGGCTTTTGATACTTCAACAACTGACCTGAAATCACCCGGGCTTGAAATAGGGAACCCTGCTTCAATAATATCGACACCGAGTTTTTCGAGTTCTTTGGCTATCATTACCTTTTCATCGGTTGTTAACTGACAACCGGGAACTTGTTCTCCATCTCGTAAGGTGGTGTCGAAAACATAAATCTTTTGGCTCATCGCTCAATGAGGTGTTTAGTTATTTTTTACTACTTCTTATTACTCGCAAAAAAGCCCTTTCTTACTCAGTGCAAGAAAGGGCTTTTGATATATACAAAGTCTCCGTTTCTCACACTGTAAAGTCGAGTAGAAGGAGAAGTGAAATTGCGATTACTGTTTGTTTCAATTATTTTTGAATTTTCCAAGGACACAAATTTAGTATAATATTTTTTTAAGCCAAAAACTTATATACATTTTTTTCAAACGCAAAGTACTTGCTAAAAACGTTTTAAAAACTATACTGTTTTATTACTCAATTAATACTAGCAAGCAAAAACTAAAGGCTATTGTAATTATTTAATACAACAAAAAACGTTTCTTCATTATAATTTAATAAACCTTTAAATATCTGACTATAAATAGGTTAAGACCCCTCTTTTTTTTCTTTTATTAAAGTAAATTATAGAATTCAAAATACTTTATTCGGTAATTCTCATAAATAGTTATTATTTTTGCGATATTCTCAATGTGAAGAAATATTTTATTTTAAATATGCATAGAAAAACCAAAATTGTAGCTACAGTAGGCCCATCTTCTGAAAGTGAAGAAATGTTATTGGAACTAGCCCAAGCTGGCGTAAATGTTTTCCGTTTAAATTTTTCACATGGAACACACGAAGACCACCAGATGCGTATCAACCGCATTCGTAAAATAAATGCAGAGCATGGTTTTCAATGTGCCATTTTACAAGACTTGCAAGGGCCAAAAATCAGAATTGGTTTGATGGAAAAAGGTAATGAGGGGGTTGAGATTTTTGCAGGTGATAAACTGACATTTACAAATGAGGATATAGTAGGCAATGCCCAACGTGTAAGTACACCCTATAAAGGTATGTACCAGGACGTGAAACTGGGCGAAAGAATTCTGATGGACGATGGTAAACTGGAAGTAAAAGTAATAGGTGTTGATGGCATGGACGTAATTACGGAAGTAGTTTACGGCGGCCTGTTGAAACAAAAGAAAGGTGTAAACCTACCTAATACCAATATTTCTCAACCATCGGTTACAGACAAAGACTGGGCAGACTTAAAATTTGGCTTAGCTAACGATGTTGATTGGATAGCTCTATCTTTTGTAAGAACTGCAGAAGAAATAAAGGAGATTCAGCAATATATTAAAGACCAAGGCAGAGAAGCTAAAGTTGTTGCCAAAATCGAAAAGCCAGAGGCTGTTGCAAATATGGTGTCGATTGTGGAAGCAACTGACGCCATTATGGTAGCACGCGGCGACTTGGGTGTTGAGATTCCATCAGAAGATGTGCCGATGATTCAGAAACGCCTTGTTGAGGTATCTAACCTAGCCGCTAAGCCTGTTATTGTAGCTACACAAATGCTTGAAAGCATGATTGATAGCCCACGCCCAACACGTGCAGAGGTTGGCGACGTAGCGAATGCTGTATTAGATGGTGCTGATGCCGTAATGCTAAGTGCCGAAAGTGCTTCGGGTAAATATCCGATATTGGCAGTGCAGACGATGGTTAACACTATTCTGAAAGTAGAGCAAGAGGCTGATGAGAAAAAACTTTATTATCGCCATCATACACGTGTAACCGAAAGCGATTATAAATCAGACGAAAAAGAAAACGATAACGTAGTAATGACTGCGTGTAGATTAGCCCGTGACTTAAGAGTAAAAGCTATTATTGGCATTACTACTTCGGGTTATACTGCTGTTCGTTTATCGCATCACCGTCCAAAAGCTAATACCTTTATTTTTACAGGTAACGAAAAGCTTCTTACGCAATTAAGCCTTTATGCTGGTATTACTGCCTTTAGATATAACGACCTGAAAGACAGAACTGTTGAGCAGGTAGTTGATGAAACCTGTAATGTATTGGTAGAAAAAGGTGAACTAGAAAAAGGTGATTTGTTTATTAATACCTTAAGTATGCCTTTACAGGAAAACAACCGTACGAATACTGTAAAGCTAAGCAGAGTAGAATAATACTAATCTGAATCAATATAAAAAGGGCTCATCTTAACCGATGGGCTTTTTTATTGCTTTTTGCGCTGTTAAAAATTTAGTGTTAGCTGCCTACCTATCATTTCGTCTTCAAAGGCAAGGTTCGATAGAGAAACACCCATTAAACGCACACCCTTGGGCATTGGCAGCAATGCGTGTAGCATTTCATAAGAGATTTTTGCTAGCAATTGAGCTTCAAGAATAGGCAATTGGGAAGTTCGGCTGCGGGTAATGCTTTCGAAGTCGGCGAATTTAATTTTTAGCGTAATGGTTTTGCCATAGGCTTTTACTCTTGCCATGCGTTTCCAAAGCTGTTCAAGTATATCGTCTATTTCTCGGTAAAGGTCGTCAGGCTCCGTAAAATCCCTATCAAAGGTATTCTCTACGCCTATCGATTTTCTGATGCTATCAGGGTTTACCTGTCGGTTATCTATTCCTTGTGCTATATCGTAATAATATCGGCCAACTTTCCCAAAATGATTTACCATGAAATCTATGTTTTTGGCTTTCAAATCTTTTCCTGTAAAAATGCCCATTTTATGCATACGTTCGGCAGTTACCCTACCAATGCCATGAAATTTACTGATTTCGAGTTCTTCCACAAATTGCTCAGCTTGCGAGGGTTTTATTACAAATAGGCCATCTGGTTTTCGGTAGTCTGAGGCTATTTTAGCCAGAAACTTATTTACCGACACTCCAGCCGAAGCCGTTAAGCCAGTTTTTTCTTTAATTCGTGCCTTTATCTCCTGTGCAATCTGGGTAGCCGTTTCAACGCCTTTCAGATTTTCGGTTACGTCAAGATAAGCTTCGTCTAAAGACAGAGGTTCAACCAGTGGCGTATATTCCAGAAATATTTCTCTGATTTCGTGCGACACTTGTCTGTAAACCTCAAAACGAGGTTTTACAAAAATTAATTGCGGACACTTTTGTTTAGCAATACGTGACGATATAGCCGAACGAACCCCAAACTTACGAGCCTCGTAACTGGCGGCAGCCACTACCCCCCGTTCGCTGCTTCCGCCTACGGCAATGGGTTTGCCTCGCAATTCGGCAAAATCCCGCTGCTCTACTGAGGCGTAGAAAGCGTCCATGTCGATATGTATAATTTTGCGATTCAATTAATGGCTGTGGATTTGGGGAGATTACCGAAAAATAATATTCTGCTGTATTTATTACATTCTTACAAAAGTTTAATGCTTATTTGCATAACTCAAAGAGAAAAGACTGCTGGGCTTTATTCTTCTAAAATTGGCACTTATATTGTAAATTTCAAACATATTTATTCATGAAAAAAGTTTTACTATCTATTGTAATAATAGGTATATCACTCTGTCAAATTAGCTGTGGTACAACTGTTCCTCTTTTATCAAACCGAAAACCTTATGAAGTCGATACGGCTTTTGTTCTTCATTTGCCTAGTCAAATTGCGTCCATCGCAAAAGGCAACAAACAAGAGATTAACGAGCTCTATTCCGATTCTACATTTAACATAAGAAACAAAGTTTTTAATGACCACCTTCTGAAATATATAACTCCGGTACCTCTTGAATTTGAAGACTCATATGAACAAAATTCTATGATTAGGAGCTTTTTGGAAATAATAAGTACTGTAGAAGATACAAAGTCCATTAAAGATATAACCCTGTATGATACTATGGTGAGGTTTTTAGAGCGTAAAAATATTAAGTACATGATTCTTACCTTTCATGCGGGTTTTACAAGAGAACAGGGTAATTATCTCGGACAATTAGCAGTAGGAGCCGGCATTAGATTTCTTACTCCAAGTTTTATTGTTCCTATGCCTGTTAAGGCTAGATCTACTATGGTTTGCTGTATTCTGGACACAGAAAACAGAAACATTGCATTTTATAGAAAACGGACAGCCGAAGTTGAACCGATTAGTGAAAAAGTAATCAACCGCCAGTTAAAACTTATTATGGATAGCTGGCTTACTGCAAGCCGTTAAGCGTTTTATATTTATATTGAATCTTCAATAAAGGCTATAGATTTTCCTATGACCTATTTTTGTATACAAAGTAGCTGCATTTTTATGCCCCCATTTTGATTTTAACCTTAGTTTTCAGACCTTTGCGTTTTATTCTGTATATAATCGAACCATATCCGAGGTCTGTTGCCTGTTATAGACTTTGGCCCATACCATATCCAAAAAAGAAAGTAATGAAACTAAGCGTTGTTATCCCTGCTTATAACGAACAAGAGAGTATTCCTGAAACACTTCGTACTTTATACGCTACTTTAAAAAAATACGATATTCCGCACGAAATATGGGTAACTAACGATAACTCAAAAGACCAGACACTCAATGTTTTATATGAACTTTCGAGGGAGATTCCGACCTTAGTTTTTGAAACCAACAAAGGGCCAAATGGTTTTGGTTATGCAGTGCGTTATGGCTTAGAGCGTTTTTCAGGAGATTGTGTAGCAGTTTTTATGGCTGATATGTCTGACGATCCGGAAGATTTAGTAAAATACTACCAAACCATGCTAAGCCAGAATGTTGATGCCGTGTATGGTAGCCGTTGGGTAAAGGGTGGAAAAGTTATTGATTATCCGCCATTGAAGAAGTTTATTAACCGTATTGCCAATTTCATTATTAAAAGCATGATGGGTATTAAATACAACGATACCACCAATGCTTTTAAACTATATAAAAGAGAAACCATTGAGGGCATTAAGCCGTTTTTATCTCCGCACTTCAACCTGACAGTTGAACTTCCGCTAAAGGCTATTGTAAGAGGCTACACCTTTGCAGTTGTACCTAATAGCTGGACAAACCGCAAATACGGTGAGTCTAAACTGAAGATTAAAGAAATGGGGAGCCGCTACTTCTTTATTCTGATGTACTGCTGGATAGAGAAACACTTCTCTCGTGGAGATTATAAGAAGAAATAAACAATAAGGGCTGTTAGCGAAAACTAACAGCCCTTATTGTTAACTATTTTATGTCAGTTTTTATCTGAACTTTGTACTTTCGAAGCGCTCTTCTGAGGTACACCCGGTTGGGTAATCTCAAAGCCTTCTTTGGCTTTAGTGTCTGCTACAATTTTGCGTACATCGGCCAATAATTTTTTGGCATCATATACAATCCCGTCTTTTACGGTATACTTTACCCCTCCTACTCTTACTACCTCGTTTTTATCGTTTACTTTGATAGCCCCAGTACCATATAAGGTTTTCAGATTAGCAAGCGGATTCTCTTCTGTAATTACAAAATCTGCGAGTTTGCCCACTTCTACTGACCCTATCTGGTCGGCCATGCCTAAAGCTTCTGCTCCTTTCAATGTGGCAGCTCTGATAACTTCGAGCGGATGGAATCCTGCTTCACGCAACAATTCTAACTCTCTGATATAAGCAAAGCCATATAACTGATAAATAAATCCTGAATCGGAGCCTGTTGTTACTCTACCGCCACGGTTTTTGTATTCGTTCACAAAGCGCATCCAGATACGATAGTTCTCTTTCCAGGCCACTTCCTGCTCTGTTCCCCAGTCAAGCCAATACGAACCGTGCGAAATGCGGCTAGGGCCATAAAAACGCCATACCGAAGGCAAAGTATATTCATCATGCCATTCTGCTCGGCGGGCTAGCATTAGTTCACGGTTAGCTTCGTAGATATTAAAAGTTGGGTCTAGCGTGAAATCAAGCTTCAACAATTCGTCCATTACCTGATACCATTTGGCCGAGCCAGGTTCTGCCCCTTGTTTCCAGAGTTTCCCTGCCTCTTCAAAGCGGTGTTGCTCGTTGTTATAATTATAATCAGGCGGATAATTTTGCAGCGTTCTTTCATCAAAAAGGGCTTCTGGCAAGCCATACCAGTGTTCCATCGTTGTTAGACCCGCTTTGGCCGTAGCCAGCACATTCATTCGGCCTACTTCTAATTGTGCATGGTGACACGCCGAACGCAAACCTATTTTTTTGTTTTCTTCAAGTGCTGCACGAAAAACATCGGGCGATGCACCAAAGAACTTAATTCCGTCAGCTCCCTTGGCAGCGTTACTACGCACCCATTGGCGAGCTTCTTCAGGTGTGTTGATAGGTTTATCTGAACCCATACCAAAAGCTGTATAAGCCTTAATGCGTGGAGCTGTTATCTCATTGTTTTCACTTTTCTTCTTTTGGTCAAGGGTCCAGTCTAAGCCATTCCCGGCTGATGGGTCACGGATAGTAGTAATACCATGCCCTAACCACAATTTAAAGACGTATTCAGCCGGAGTGCCCTGTGCTTTGCCTCCAATATGCCCGTGCATATCTACAAAACCCGGCATTAGGTACATGCCTGTACAATCAAGTTCTTTATCTCCCTGGTTTAGTTTTGGTCGTCTGTTTTCTTCAATTGGTACACCGGGATACCCCACTTGGCGAATCTGGGCTATTTTGTTTTTTTCTACCACAATATCAACCGGGCCAACAGGTGGTGCTCCTGTGCTGTTGATGAGAGTAACGCCTCTGATGATTAAACGATTGGCGGATTCGCCTTCGGTTCTTGGTGGTGCTTTTTCTATTTGAGCCACTAAAGTAGTGGTAACAAAGCTAAGAAGAAGTGTAATTTTTTTATACATAGTATGTTTAGCGTTTTTAACAAAAATAGGTAGGTTTTGATACAATTCTATTGCAATCTGAAAAATAATACGATTAAAGACCACTTGTATTCGAAAAATACAATATTATTTCGGCTTTTATGTTGAGTTTCTTTAAATTGCAACATTTCTTCATGGCCTGAACGCTTAGAAGAAAAGAATTTCTGTCATTAAAATCTATGGAAATAATAGGCTTTGCCCTAGCTTTTCTAATTGGAATTACGCTAGGATTGATTGGTGCCGGAGGGTCTATTCTGACCGTAACTGTGCTTGTGTATGTAATGGGCATAAGCCCTACCAGTGCCACTACGTACTCGCTTTTTATTGTAGGTATAGGCTCATTGGTGGGTGCTATTGATTATTTAAGAAAGGGCCTGATAGATGTGCGGAAAGGATTGTTTTTTTCTTTTCCGGCCTTTATTATGGTATTTATTATGCGCAAATTTGTGATGCAGCAAATACCCGAAATAATCTATCAGTCAGAAACCTTTACTTTTACCAAAAACCTGATGGTAATGCTGCTTTTTGGTATTCTGATGATAGGGGCATCATACTCAATCATTAAAAGCCGAAAAGAAGCTAATGCGCTGATTAAGCCAAAGGTTAGTTATTGGATAATATTCTTGGAGGGTATTCTGGTAGGCGCTTTAACTGGATTTGTAGGAGCCGGAGGCGGCTTTATGATTATTCCGGCATTGGTTATTTTTGCGCAATTACCCATGAAAGAGGCAGTAGGAACATCGCTACTAATTATTACTATCAACTCTCTTTTCGGCGCCATTGGCGATTTTTCGGCAGGTGTTGTCTTAGATTGGAGCTTTCTATTGAAATTTCTTGCCTACACGGTTAGTGGGGTATTAGTGGGCGGATATTTATCTAAAAGAATAGATGGAGAGAAACTAAAACCCGCTTTTGGTTGGTTTATCTTGGTAATGGGCTGTTGGATTATTATAAAAGAAACACTATTAAAGTAAAATACAATGAACAAGTTAGAAGCCACATTAAAGATGAAGTGCCCTCGCTGTCATGAGGGTGAGGTTTTTGAAGAATCAAACCCGTACAACTTGAAAAAAATGACGGCTATGCACAAGCATTGCCCTAAATGCGGCTTGAAGTACGAAAAAGAAATTGGTTTCTTCTATGGTGCTATGTATGTAAGCTATATGTTTAACATTGCACTTTTTGTAGTTGCTACGGTTGCATATTACGTATATTTCGAAGAGCGTGTAGACTGGTTATGGTATATTCTGGCTTATCTGGCGCTTACTTTTCTATTGTTTCCGCTTATTTACCGATTATCGCGCTCTATCTGGTTACAGGCTTTTAATAAATATGAGCCAGATAAAGCTGCATCATGATGTAATATTAAGTTTTTGCAATCAAAAGTAATCTACAAGTTACTAGAGCATTGATAATCAACCTATAAAAACAGGTTTTCAATACTCAAAAACCCCTCTGTTATTTAAAATAATTCTAAATAGTTATTGCAGATTAAAATTTCGTATTTAGTTTTGCATTTATTTAGAATTAGTCCAAAAACGAATAACGCATGCGCAACCTTTATGTTTTTTCTTTCTTACTACTCTTATCTATCAATTCATTTGCACAAAGCAGTAAATTAATCGGCCAGGTCGTTAGTGCCAATGGTCAAGAAGTAAGCTTTGCCAGTATAGCTGTAAAAAAAACTAAACTAGGCGTTGTTGCCGATGAAAAAGGAAAATTTACTTTAAATAATATTTCTCCTGGCAAACATACATTATTAGTTACAATGGTTGGTTACGAATCTACTACCAAAGAAGTAGAAGTTTCGGGATCAACAACCACCGAAATCAAAATTCAATTAAAAGAAACAGACAATACACTGCAAGAAGTAAATGTGGTTGGTAACATTGGTATTACTAAAGTAAAACCGCAGACAATTCAATACGCAAGTAAAGATTTGATTTCGCAGAACGGTGGCACAGCAGGCGATATTTTGAAAGCAATGCCAAGTGTAGCTATGGGTGGTAGCCCAAATCATAATAGAGATATAAGATTCAGAGGCTTAGGCAACGGGTACACACAAGTTCTCATTAACGGCCAACCTACCGGAGTAAGTGGCAACAATAGAGAAACTGTATTAGACTTGATTCCGGCCAATCAGATAGAACGTATTGAGATATTAGCCAACCCAACTGCCGATGTTGTATCGTCTGGTGTAAACGGTGTTGTGAATATAATACTAAAAAAAGGAGTACCTTCTACAAAACTATATGACGCAATAGGGAAAGCTAACTTTACGGCCGACCACCTTGGTGGCTATAATGGAGGAGTTGCGCTTAATGGAAGAGCCAAAAACCTTACAATTGGTGGAAGTTTTGACAGACTCTACAGGATTGTTGAAAACAATAGCAATGGTGAGATTTTTAAATTCAATAGCGCAGGCGAGCGAACAGAAAACCAGTTTCAGGATAAAAAAGAATCTAAAAACTTTACAAACAATACAGCCAACGGATTTTTAGGATATAATACAAAAGGCTGGGACTTTTATACTGAATACCTATTTGGAGACCAAACAGAAGACAAACAAAAAACTGAAACTACTACTGTATTTGATGCTGCAAATAAATTTAAAAGCGGTAAACACGTGGTAGCACCAGAGTCTAAACATGTGTACTTCCACAATCCTTCAGCTAGACTTACAAAGAATCTGGGTAAACATGAATTTCAACTAAGCTATAATTATAATCGCTCAGGTGAAGACAAAACCCAAAATCAAAAAGAATATGGCGCTTTAGAAACCAATGAGCCTGTGCTTAATAAAGTCCCTAAGATGCAACGGGTAGATGATCGTATAACGCTAAATACACATTTACCAAGTTTTTACTGGTCGTCTACTGTACTTAAAAACTCAGTTGTAAAAGTTGGTTATCAAGGTTTTTATACGTCTCGTAATATTGTACGTAATACCGAGGCCTATGATGAAAAAACAAATGCATGGAACCCTAAAGATGAAAACAAAAATAACTTTGAAGCAAACGAATCGGTGAATGCCTATTTTGCTACATTTCAGTGGAACACAGAAAAATTAAAGACAAATTTTGGGTACCGCCATGAGATTGCTGATATAAAAACCAAAGCGAGCTCACAAAACGACTATAGCAAAGGGCATTATTCAACAGGGTTGCCATCGGTGCATTTGCAGTATTTTCTTACTTCAAAAACTTATCTGGCCTCTTCGGTAGGTCGTAGAATCCGCCGTCCGGGTTTCAATGATCTAAATCCATTTGTTGAAATTAAAAGCAGTACCGAGCAAAAAATAGGAAATCCGGACTTAAGACCAGAACGTGCATGGGCCTATGAACTAGGAGTATTTACACAAGTGAATGCATTCAATATCGGAGCCAATTTGTTTATGCGTGATATACGTGACTTAATTCAAAAAAATATCACTGACGAAAATGGTGTGTTTGTTGAAAAGCTCATTAATATTCACGGGGCCAGAACCAGTGGTGTAGAATTAGTTTCAGCTGCTAAACTGGGCAGTTGGTTTAATATCAATGGTAACTATTCGAAATTCTGGTCGAAAATCAGTTCTAAAGACATTAACAATGGCGACCAATTAAAAGACCAATTTTCGTGGACAGCCAAAGTTCTTGCCGATTTCAGTTTACCGCATAAAATCAATGCACAGATTATAAGCAACTGGGTAGGGCCAAAAAATACGATTCAAGAAGGCGAAGGAAAGGTACACTTTGTAGATATTGGTATCCAGAAAACATTGGGCAAAGGCAATGCCCTGTTTTTACGTGCCACTGATATTTTTGATACGCTCAAAAAACACAAGTATACCAACACAGCATCTCAAGTATCGAGCACTTATGAGCAAACACAAGGCAGAATTTTCAGCGTAGGTGCGTCGGTAAACTTCTGATTATCTTAATAACATATTCTTAGAATCCTATTATCAGAAACGGGTTAAGTCTGAATTTTACCTAAACCATTTCTAAATTCCATAAATTAACTATGAAAAACGTATTATTAACTCTGATTGGGTTATTGTTTATAACTAAAGTATTGGCACATCGCACAGCCGTAGATATAATGGATACCGAGGCGGCTAAAGTAATGGCCTTAATAAAAATTGGTGGTGAAACGGGCAAATACATTAATCTTCAGGAAGGGCTGAAGCTCTTGGAAGAAGCTGCAGTTTCGGCAAAAAAAATCAAAAACAAGCATTATAGAGAAGTAGCGCAAGCCAGCCTAGCAGTTGAATATGCTGCTCTTGATAAAGTAGATGAAGCTTTAAAGATTACTTTAAGCCTTAAAGACGAACATCTGTACAGTACAAACCTGGGCAAAATTGCATCAAAACTAACACAGTCTAATCCGAAAGAGGCTGATAGGCTTCTGTTATTAGCTATCGATAAAATAATGAGCAATAAGCACAAGAACGAAATTCCACCTGTATTTGCCGAGTTATCGGGTAAGTATGTGAAACTAAAAAATCTAGAAAAGGCGAATGAATTACTCAATAAAGCACTTAAACGTGTGGAATTATTAAACAAAATTCCTTTAATAGAAAAACTTCAGATTTATGCCGAAATAGGTGCAAACCTAATTGCAGCAAACAGAAAAGAAGAGGCGTTTGCTTTGTTCAAAAAAAGTCATCAACTATCTTCTAAACTCGAAAACCCTTTCGAAAAAGCTGCAATTTTGGTTATGATTGGTGGAGAATTAGCTGAAAAAGGAGAGCCAACCTACGCCCTTGAAATCTTGCAAGAGGCATATACTACTGCTAAAGAGATTAAGTTTATAAAGCAAAAAAATGATGTAATAAGCGAGATTGCTCGCAATTTCAGCCAAGCCAAAGATTACGAAAGGGCTTCTGCTATTGCACTTGAAATTTCTGACAGCTATTATGTAGTAGAGGGGCTGATACGTACAGCAAAGAATCAGATAAAAGTGAAACAATACAATGCCGCATTTGATTTACTGCAAATATGCATTAATAAAACCAATGAAATTACAGATAAGCAACGTAAGGCCCTGGTAATTGCAAAAATAGCAGCCGAACTTGCTACTATCGACAAGCAAGTACAATCAGCCCAACTGCTTAAAGACGCCTACAAAGTTTTAGGTTAAACAATCATCTATCAACATTGTATTAAAAAAACCAGAATTATTCTATGGCAAAGAAAAACAATAGTATAAAATATTGGCTGGGGCAAGCCCATCTTTGGGGCGGTTTAGTGAGCGGCATTGTCGTATTTATTGTATCTATTACCGGCTGTTTGTTTGTTTTTGAAGAAGAAATCAGAAACCTTACACAGCAACACTACCGATTTGTGGAGCCACAAAAAACAACAAGAGTAAAAATAGCAACTATTAAGGAGGTTGTTGAGAAAGAGTTTCCGGGCAAACAAATAGAACAGATAAGGGTATTTGCCGATGCTTCTCGCTCAACAATTGTAAAGCTTATTGATGCAAAGGCTAAACCACAAAAAGGCGATAAAGAAAAAGAATATAAAAAAGAGGCTTATGCTTTTAATCCTTACACAGGGGCTTTGCTGGGAAGATATAACCTGGAGCATGATTTTATGCACATAGTTGAAGATATGCATAAGTCTTTGCTACTTGGTGAAGTAGGCAAATGGATTATTAAAGTAAACATTGTGGTATTTTTTGTGATGCTTCTCTCTGGTCTATACTTATGGTGGCCAAGGAAGAAAAATCAACGAAAATTTGCCTTTACTATCAACGTTAAAAGTAAATTCCAGGTACTCAACTACAGCTTTCATAATGTGCTGGGCTTTTATTTCCTGTTACCTTTATTACTCATTACCCTTACCGGTATCTGGTGGGCCATTAAACCCGTTCAAAAACTGACTTATACCGCTTTAGGAGAAAAACTCAAAGAAGAAAAAAAGCTAAGTTCTACTTATCAGGAAGGTAAAATATTCAGCTCTGATATGGCATTTGCAAAAGTCTCGGAGCAATATGGCGGCTGGCAGGAAGCACATATTAATGTAGCTAAAAATAAAAAAGAACCTGTAAAAGTAAACTTGAAATACCCATATCAGATTTATAAGAAAAGTAATGTTTTTGAGTTTGACCAATACTCTGGCGAAATTCTGAAAGCTGAACTTTATAATGATTATAAAATTGCCGATAAAATAAAGCATTCAAACAGAGATTTACATACCGGGCAAAACTTTGGTATTCTGGGTAAACTTCTGGCTTTCTTTTCAAGTCTTTTTTCTGCTACGTTGCCAATAACAGGTTTTCTTATCTGGTATCAGCGTAAATACAAAAAAGCTCCAAAAAAAGCTTTAATACCTCGAAAAGCCGCAATAAGTATTGCAAGGGTAAATCAGGTACTGCAATAAAATGTAATAAATAGGCAGGTTTTTGCCTGCCTAGAACCATAAATTAATCAATGCCGATTTGCCGATATAAGGGGTTGCTCGTGCCGAATCGCTCAATATAATAGTTGAGCCGTCGGCACCTAAATCCCATAGCTTTCCTTGCAGAAAAACATTGATTCCTTTATTTACACCTGCTTCTTGCTTGGCCCGTGTACCCATAGCATATTTTACCCAAGCTTCGCCTAACGAGATTTTGCCAACATCGGCCTTGGCATCTTCTGGCGTTTCTGCGCCCGAATAACCACTCCAGGGCTTTTGCCAGTAGCCAATGCCAGTAGAATACGAGGGAGTTATCACAAAATCAACACCTTTGTTTTTCAAAACTTTATAGGCATCAGAAAACCATGCATCGGCGCAAATCAGTACGCCCATTCTGCCAACAGAAGTTTCAAAAACAGGAATATCGGCTGGTTTTATCGGGCAAATAAACCCTAGTTCGTCGGCTGTTGGGAATGCTTTCTTAATCAGACTAGGGTTTATCTGACCATTTGGCTCAAAAACTACCGACGTATTGTACAATTGTCCTTTTCCTGTTTTCAATACGCCATTCTCAACACTTGGCTCGGGCAATAAAACAGAACCTGCTACAATTGTTACCTGATATTCTTTTGCCAAGCCCGAAAAAACCTGTTGATAGGCTTTTGCAATAGCAGGGGCTTTCATGGCAAAAACACTGTATTTTACTATATCTTTCACTTCGTCTGGGGCGCTTACATAGGTTTTCAGAAACTTACCTGCATTTCGTAGCACCATTGTTTGTAAACCCTCTTCTATTTTCGGCGTATTATAGATACTTTCTTTTTCGTGTAGCGTTACCAACCACGTACCCAGATATTCGGGGAATACAACGATTGTTTTGTTCGGAATCAGCCAGTTCTTCTTCTTGGTTTCTTCCAGATAGAAGCGCATTTTTTTAGCAAAATTATCTTCCGAAGCATAGTCAATTGGTTCCATAAATGCTTGTATACCTATCACATTGCCCTTATCTGTAGAATCTCCATAGGCTTCGGTTATATCTACTCTAAAGGTTTGAGGTGCATCAGAACCAATGCCAATATTAGACCACAAAAAATAAATAGTGATACACAAAAATACAATTGTAGCTAAGGCTATAGATATTTTTTTGGCAGTTTTCATCGTTTAGTAATGCGTAGGGGTAAAACAGAAGAATATTTGAAAGCAATTTCTAAAAAATATTAGGCTAAATCCTATAGATTTTTCGTAATTTTGTGTAAAATTTCTTAATCATTCAAATTCAAATCAATCCTACGGATTCTTCTCTAGGATTCTAGCTTATGAAATTCGGCGTAGTAGTTTTTCCTGGTTCTAACTGTGAAGACGATACAGTTTTTACACTCCGACACAATCTCGGACAAGAAATAGTTAAAATTTGGCACAAAGACCACGACCTGCAAGGTTGTGATTTTATCATATTACCGGGTGGATTCTCTTACGGAGATTACCTGCGTTCGGGAGCTATTGCCCGTTTTTCTCCTGTAATGAATGAAGTTATAGCCCATGCCAACAAAGGCGGGTATGTAATGGGTATATGTAATGGTTTCCAGATTCTGGCAGAAGCCGGATTGGTACCGGGTGTTTTATTAAAAAACATTGAGCGTAAATATATCTGCCGCAATGTTTACTTAAAACCACAAAGTAGCTCGGCATTGCTTACTGCAGGTTTAGACCAAAGAGCCTACAAAATACCGATTGCGCATGGCGATGGTCGTTATTTTGCCGATGAAGATACTTTGAAACAAATCAACGATAATAATCAGGTTTTGTTCCGCTATTGCGACGAAGCCGGCAATATTGTTGCTGAGGCTAACCCAAATGGTAGTATCGAAAACATTGCTGGTGTAACCAATGCCGGAAAAAATGTATTCGGTATGATGCCTCACCCTGAGCGTGCATCTGACGAAGCATTGGGCAATATTGATGGACGATTTATCTTAGAACAAGTTACACAAGTTTTAGCGTAAGTATGAAGCCATACATTGTCGGAATTACGGGCGGGAGTGCGTCAGGAAAAACATACTTTTTGCATCAGCTATTAAGTTCTTTTTCTGCTGACGAAACCTGCCTTATTTCTCAAGATAACTATTACCGTCCGAGGGCATTAGTGCCTAAAGACACTAATAATATTGAGAACTACGATTTACCGGAAGCCATAGATTTTGAACTATATGCCCGGCATGTAGAAGATTTAAAAAACGGAAAAGTTGTAGAGCAGAAAGAATATACATTCAATAATCCGAGCGTTGTTCCGAAGATTCTTACGTTTAACCCTGCTCCTATTATAGTGGTTGAAGGTATTTTTGTTTTCCATTCGCCAGAGGTCTCTCGTTTGCTTGATTTAAAAGTATTTATTGATGCCCGTGAACACGTGAAAATTAAACGCCGCATTATAAGAGACGGAAACGAAAGAGGATACGACCTCACCGATGTGTTGTATCGTTGGGAAAACCACGTGGCACCAACCTACGAAAAATTCATTGAGCCTACAAAATATGATGCCGACATCATCATTAACAATAATACTCACTTTGAAAAGGGCCTCGAGATACTCACAGCCTTCTTAAAAGCCAAATTATAAGCCACTTAGCCCTCTAATAAGAGGGCTTTTTTGTGTATTTCAGCCCCGTAATTTCTACTAAAACAGGCACGTTTTTTGCTATATTTTAAGTAAATGCTATTGAAAGAATTCGATACTATAAACTTATGAAACGTTTTGCCTTTATCTTATCTGTAAGCCTTGTGGGCTTTATAGCTTCTTGTACGCACGTAAGCGACGACGACATTGACCCCGATGCAGTATCTAAACTAGCTAAATGTCCGCTCCGAAGTATTTCTTCGCCCACTGGTGCTCCGTTTTATTCTTTTGAATATACCCTAAAACGCATCAAGAGAATTGTTACGCACGAGTCAGGTGAAGTTGCCACTACCTTTAATTATGATTCGAAAGACAGAATTGAAGAAATGCTAATTAAAGTAGCCGACAATTCAGTAGAATACACTGTACTTTTTGACTATAACAACTCTGGCCAAATTAATAAATCAAGGACTTTTATACGGGATTTTCAATTTATGACTAATGAGTTTACTTACAGCGGTGACCATATCAGCAATGTAAGTACACAATTTGATATTTTTGGCAGCACCGTAAAAGGTAAAACAAGAGTAGAATATCAAGGCGACAATGTATCAAAAGTATTTACACAGATAGATGGTTTTCCAGAATTACTTACATTTGAAGGCATAAGTTATGATAATAAACCTCAGTTTCTGCCCACAGGTTACCGCACAATGGCTTTAGGTTTTATAGGCATTGCTAATAATTTCTTTGCTGCTTTTGGCAAAAATAACCCTACACAAGTAAAGGTTTATGACGATAACGGTAAACTGTTTGAAACCACCCAGACAAGTTATGAGTACGATAAAAATGGTATTGTAACAAGTGCCGAACAAACCCTTACCAATGCCGATAATGTAGCAACAGTTCGTAAGATTATATTCGAATTTGTGTGTCTGTAAGCCCTTTTCTTTTATTTCTGCTAATTAAGGTTTGAAAAGTGTATATACTGGCGGATATTTGCACCATAAATATTTGTCAGCGACTATTGCTTGGCGTATAACAAGCGCTCAGAAGCAATAAAATACTATCATTTATCTTAATTACACTCATGCAAAATATAATTTTCTGGTTCAGAAACGACTTACGACTACACGATAATGAAGCTTTTGTAGAAGCATCAAAGGCAGGAAATGTAATTCCGGTTTATGTGTTTGATGTCCGTTATTTTGAAAAAAACTTCCTGGGCTTTAAAAGAACAGGAGCTTTCAGAACAAAGTTCTTATTAGAGGCTGTTGAAGACCTTAGAAAAAATCTACAAGCAAAAGGCTCTGATTTAATTGTGAGAGTTGGCCGTGCAGAAGAAATAATAGCCCAGATAGCCGAAGATTTGGAAGCCACTGCCGTTTATGCCAGCAAAGAAGTAACACAAGACGAAACAACCATTGAGGCCTCACTCTCTAAGAAGTTAAAACCCCTGAATATAGAAATTGAACTTATCTGGACAGCCACGCTTTTCCATGCCCGTGACCTGACTTTTCAGATTAATTTCTTACCTAGTGTTTTTACTGATTTCCGTAAAAAAATTGAGTTGGCTACCAAAGTTCGTAAAACCATTGATACGCCCGGACAATTAAATAAAGTAGAAAACATTGAAGCAGGTAATATTCCTACTTTTCAGGTTTTAGGATTTGATACCGAACCTGTTATTGATGAGCGTACTGCATTTAACTATAAAGGGGGCGAAACAACAGGGCTCGCAAGATTACAAGAGTACTTGTGGGATAAAAACCTGCTTAAGACCTACAAAGAAACCCGAAACGGAATGATTGGTGCCGACTATTCGTCTAAGCTATCGCCCTGGCTGAGTTTCGGCTGTATTTCGCCTCGTAAAGTATATGAAGAAGTAAAAAGATACGAAACTGAGGTAGTAGCCAATGAGTCGACCTACTGGCTTATTTTTGAACTTATATGGCGTGATTTCTTCTATTTTACTGCGCTCAAGTTTGGTACACGTATGTTTAAAGCCAGCGGTATTAAAAATGACCTCCTGCGGCAGTGGAGTCGTCAACGAGCTGTTTTTGACACTTGGGTAAAAGGCGAAACAGGCATACCTTTTATTGATGCCAATATGCGTGAAATTCAATTGACGGGTTATATGTCGAACCGAGGCAGACAAAACGTGGCTAGTTATCTGGCTAAAGAGTTGGGTATAGACTGGACCTGGGGCGCAGCCTACTTTGAAAGCGCATTGATTGATTACGACGTTTGTATTAACTGGGGCAACTGGAATTATGTGGCCGGTGTCGGCAACGACCCCCAAGCCAACCGTACATTTATAATTGAGCAACAAGCTAACTTATATGACCCAGAGCAGGCCTATGTAAAATTGTGGCTAGGCGAAAATACCCATTCATAGCGATTTTTGCCCACTTATAACTATGTACTTCTTGCATATTATTTTCTAATTATTACATTTGAATAAAAATTATTGGTTTAAACACAAAACTCTGTTAAAAATGAAAAAAAGCACCTTGATTATAATTGGTATTGCATTAATTTTCTGTGTATATGGTTGTTCTTCTTACAATGGTTTGGTTGGTAAAGACCAGGATGTAAAAGGGAAATGGGCAAATGTACAGACACAATATCAACGTCGTTCAGACCTTATTCCAAACTTAGTAAATACAGTAAAAGGTGCAGCCGATTTTGAAAAAAGCACATTGACCCAAGTAATTGAAGCCCGTGCAAAAGCTACATCTATGCAAATTAGCCCCGATAACCTTACCCCTGAAAACATTCAGAAGTTTCAGGCTGCTCAAGACCAGTTAAGTGGTGCTTTGAGCCGTTTATTGGTATCAGTAGAGCAATATCCGCAATTAAAAGCTAATCAGAACTTCCTTGAGTTGCAATCTCAGCTAGAAGGCACCGAAAACCGTATCGGCGTAGCTCGTAACGATTTTAATGCTTCGGTTCAGACCTATAACTCGTCTGCATTAAGCTTTCCGACGGTGATATTTGCGAAAATATTCGGATTCAACGAGAAAGGGTTCTTCCAGGCTTCAGATGCTGCACAGTCAGCACCAACGGTTAAGTTTTAATCTCGCAAGCATATTATATGCACTTACAGGGCTTTATAATCCTGTAAGTGCTATTTATTTTTCAGAAAATCTTATCTCTTACAATCATGTTTCTGACAGAGACCGCTAAAGAAAGGATAGTAAAGGCTATTAAAGATGCAGAACTCAATACTTCAGGAGAAATAAAGGTTCATGTAGAAGACATCTGCCCTACCGACGATGCAGTTGCCCGTGCCAAACAGGTGTTTCAGTACCTATGCCTTGATAGAACAGCCCAACGCAATGGCGTGTTGTTTTATCTGGCTTACGAGAGCCATAAATTTGCTATACTAGGCGATATGGGTATCGATAAAGTTGTACCTATCAATTTCTGGGAAGGAATCAGAGACAGTATGAGACAGTATTTTTTGCAGGAAGACTTTGCAGGAGGCTTGCAAATGGGTATTCGTGAAGCAGGCAACCAGCTAAAGAAATTTTTTCCGTATCATCAGGACGACATCAATGAGATTTCTGATGATATTTCAACAGACCCTATACCTTAGCCGTAATGTTAAAAAAACTTTTCATATTACTACTCTTAGTCAGAGGCGTTGTCTTTGCACAGGATATTCCCGAAAAACCGAATCCTGCCCGCTTTGTCAACGACTTTGTAGGTGGCCTTTTGAGCCAGAGCGAAACAAATCAACTGGAAACGAAGCTCAAGGCTTATTATGACACTACCTCTACGCAAATTGCTATTGTTATTGTTAAAAGCGTTCAGCCTTACGATATCAGCGAGTATGCCTTTAAACTAGGGCGAGCATGGGGCGTAGGCGAAAAAGGCAAAAACAACGGTGTTATCATACTGTGGGCACCCGGCGACAGAAAGGTGTTTATTGCCACCGGATATGGCATGGAGGGTGCTCTTACTGATGCATACAGCAAGCGTATCATAGAACAAGACATAAAGCCGAATTTTAAAGAACTACGGTATTACGAAGGACTGAATGCGGCTGTAGATAAAATTATTAATTATGCCAAAGGCGAGTACCAAGCAGATGCTGACGACGAAGACGGTGGCGGCTGGTTTTTTATCGTGCTTGTTATCATCATCATCTTTATAGTTCTTGCTTTTTTAGGCAGAGGTAAAGGTGGCAATAATAGCAATCGTGGCGGTGGAGGCTGGATTCCTTACACTACTTACACAGGCTGGGGAAGTTCTTCTGGTGGCTGGTCGAGTGGTGGTGGCGGAGGAGGCGGTGGAGGCTTCGATTTTGGCGGAGGAGATTTTGGTGGCGGTGGCGCCGGAGGGGACTATTAGTCCCCTTTTATTTTGCCTTCAACACTAAAGGGCTTCTTCTCGCCTATAAATAATTGCTGATAACCCTCTATTTTATAATTCTTCAATTTATTATCCGCAAAGTCTGCACTAAGTTTTTTATCTGATTCATACAGATAATTATTGGTATTCATGCTGGCCTCTATATGCTTTGGCAAATCGTTGGCATCAAATTCTATTGTTAGCTGCTTTACAGGCATTTTCTCGCCCTCTTTTAGCTGATAAGTAAGCTTTTTATCTTTTGTGTCAACTAGGTAGGCCGATTGATACGATTGCTTGTTGAGGTCGGCTTGCAGAAACAGCTCCAGTTCTTTGTTCCAGTCAATATCTTTGGTCTCGATACGCTCATTTTTATCTTTAACAGCTAGTGTTTTTTCAACCATAGGCTTTTTGGCCGACAACTCGGTAATTTGCTGATTCAGCAGTCCGGCAAGGTCATAATAAGTTTTTGAGTGTATTTTGTTTTCGCTATTGGTACAGGCAGCTAAAAAAATGAACAGAATTAGTAATATGCGCATCTGGATTAGAAAAGAGATAAAGTTTTGTGTATAACGCAATTTGTGGGTGTAGACGTTCCTGAATAGATTAGATACCCCTATAAAAAAACTTGACCCCACCGCCAGAAGCAGTGGGGTAAGCGTCCATCTATTCAACCCTAACCTATTAAACTATGAAAAACTTAATATTTTATTCTTTGCTAAGTTGAGCCTTAGCGACCTAACATTTCAACCACAACCGGGCTTACTGTGTTTTCTGGTTCAACTGGCCCAACATTCGATTGGTAATTCCACAGCACATTGATGATTTTTGTTGTAGCTACTACTTTGTTTCTCCAAGCCTTTGCCTCATCGCCACGTAAATCTGCTACTTTTTCTTCAATTCTGCTTGCTGCTTCGTTAAATGCTGCTTTTTGTGTTGAGCTCAATGCCATAAATTTGGCTGGTGAGTTATTATACAATTTCACAACATTTACAAATATAACCCAATCTTCGGTCTTTACAAATTTTTTCGCCTTTTTCGACATGAAGTTAGCGAAATTTACTTCAGCTCCTTTAACCAACATCACTTCTCCTTTAGCTGAATCTCGGTCATTTGCATTTATGATATTTGCAGAAAATAATAATGACCCAAATGTAACTGCAAATATAACTGATTTAACTGAAATTTTCATTGTTTTGTTCTATTTTTATATCGTGGATGATGATGCAAAACTACAGCGAAAATTAATATAATCCAAATGCCGTTCTCATTCAAACACCAAACATTGTTCTAATTTTATTTGTCATAGACACTTAAAATCAGAATATTAGACAATTAACAGAAATTACAACAAAATTTTATTCGCATTAGAAAAGTACAACTTATATATTATTCTAATTTTGGCCAACATAAAAATTCTTTAAAAAATACAATCATTCGTTGAAAAAATTCATTGTTCGCTCTACCCCAATCGTACAAAAACTGGTAATTATGTCGTCCGCTCGGTCTAATCTTGCGACCAATTGGCTCATTTCGTCTTCGTTGAAAGCTTCTAAAACGTAATTTACTTGCCTTCCGGCATGGAAATTACTGCCTATGCCGAAGCGTAGCCGATTATAATTTTGTGTACCCAGTTTTTCTTCAATATTTCGTAAACCGTTCTGCCCACCATGCGAACCTTTGGTCTTTAGGCGTAGTTTGCCAAAGGGTAGCGCAAGGTCGTCGCATATTACTAAAAGGTTTTCAACGGGTATCTTCAAGGCCTGTAACCAATAGTTTACAGCATTGCCGCTTAGATTCATATAAGTAGTAGGCTTTATGCAATGTATTTGCTTGCCTTTATATTTAAACTCGGCCGTATAGGCGAGCCTTTCCATTTTAAAAGAAAAGTCATTTTGCGCAGCCAGACGGTCAAGCACCATAAAACCCACATTGTGACGAGTAAAAGCATATTCAGGACCAATGTTTCCGAGCCCGGCAATGAGATATTTCATTTTTTTTAATGAGTGAATTAGTGAATGATAAAATGAGTCAATAAATTTGTTGGCAAAGTTCCGAAAATTTAACGAGAATCTTTTAGCTATCAAATCAATCACACAAGTACAATTGTATCATTTATCATTTTTTGTATGAAACGACTTATTTTAACCAATCCGCTTCTTGACATCACCCTGAATCGCCTTTGTCAACAACTGATTGAGAACCATAAAGATTTTTCAAATTCTGTTATTTTAGGCTTACAGCCCCGTGGTGTAATTCTGGCTGAACGTATTGCACAGAAATTACAGGAAGCAACAGGTATTTCTATCAAACTAGGGTATCTTGATGCTACTTTCTACCGTGACGATTTCCGCCGGAGAGATACACCTCTAAAACCCAACGAAAACAAAGTACCTTTTGTAATTGAAGGCAAAAATGTAATATTAATAGATGATGTATTGGCAACCGGAAGAATGGTGCGTGCCGCCATTGATGCTATGCAAGCTTTTGGAAGACCCGAAAAAATAGAATTACTCTGCCTTATTAATCGACGCTATGTGAGAGACCTGCCTATTCAGCCAGACTATACAGGCATGAAGGTAAATACCCTCGACAGCCAACGTGTATTGGTTGAATGGAAAGAACAAGGCCACGAAGAAGACAAAATCTGGTTAATAGGCTAAGTTAGCTGCTTTGCAAATTCGTTACACTTTTCAGCTAGTAAATCAATTTGCTCATTGTCGTGCCAGGCGCTTATTACTATTCTTGTATTAGGCTTACCTGTTTTAATCGGATACGCAAAGCTATAAATGAAAATATCGTTGCTAAAAAGATATTTGTAAAGCTCATCGTAAGGTGTATAAAAAACCGGATACAAGGGCTGCGAATTAAATAAACTTTGAGCACTCTGCAAATGGCCTGAAAAACGCCCTACATTAGCCAGCAAGCGTTTCAGGTTATTAGCGTATATAGTATCTGCACGCAAATACGCATACAGATACGCCGGAGCAATAGGTGAACAAGAAGCAAAAAAAGCGGTATGTCTTAGTTTTTCAATTGTTTCGGCATCACTAAAAACTACTCCCCCGGGCAGCCCCATTGCTTTGTGTAAAGACGAAACTACTATAAACCGTATATTAGGCTTTACTGAAATGCTTCGAAAAACCCCTGCGCCATTTGCACCCGTAATACCTAAACCGTGCGAATCGTCAATGATAAGCGTAATATTCTGCTCAGTCGGCAAATCATTTATCCAGTCAAAATCATAGGCAGAAGCCCGAAGTCCATCGGTTGAATTACATACAATAACCGAATGCAGGGCATTCAGTTCTTTTACCTGCAAAGCTATTTGTTCTGACCACTCCTGAAAACTTATGGCAGGTATTTGTACAAAAGGCTCATGAAAATTAGCCGAGTGGCTTTGGGGTGCATAGAAATAGCTTGAGTTTTGCGTTTTAAGGTATTGCGCTACCACCTGCCCTGACAACATACCCGACGACAAGGTAAGCGCTTTTTGTGCACCAACCCATGCCGCCATTTTGTCTTCGGCCGCTTCATAAATAGCCAATTGCAGATTACCATTCCGAGAGCTACCGAACGACATACCATATTGATGTAGCCCTTCTATCAGCAATTCTCTAAAATCAGCATCCTGATTGATTCCTAAATAAGAAGTACCACTAAAAAAATGATAGTCTTTTGCTCCTAAGCTGATTTTTTTTGCTGCCTGTTGCTGTATAGTAAAGGTGTTGTGCATATAATATAATTTTACTTAACCAATCGCTTCATTTCTTTTTTGATACTATCTCTGTAATGGAAAAAGTCCACTTCTAATGTATGGCGAGGAGATTCATCAAAACGCTTGGCTAGCTTTTTAGCATCTTTTTCTATTGATTGAAACATTTCATCTTTCGAAGGCAGTTTACACTCTCCAGCCACAATTTTGGCTATCCATTTGGCTTGTAGTTCGGCCAAGGGCATAATAGCACCTAAAGGCTGTAAAAGCGCCACAAAAAACAAGTTCGGGAAATCAGGATGAATAACTCTCTTGTAAAGCCTGAGCTTATTAGACTCTTCAACATCAAATTCAAGGTAATGCTTCAGGAATGGAAAACAGATTTTATAACCTGTCGAATAAATGACAATATCAAAATCCTGGCGACTGCCATCTTCAAAAATTACTGTTTTACCTTCAAATTCTTTGATATTAGGTTTAAAACCAATTAAACCTCTACCTGACAAATACAATAAATCTTGTGATAGCGTTGGGTGTTCGCTCAACAAAGGGCGTTTGGGCTTAGGTACACCAAAGTCTTCCTGTTTTCCCCGAGCCAACCACAGTACAATGCTTAATACAAATCTTTGCACACGCAAAGGCAGTTTTGAGGTAAAAGCATTGGCCAGATTATCGAAAGGCATACTCCATAACCAGTTAGGCGTAATATGCGCCCCACTCCGTGTCGAAATAACAACTTTACCGGTATGCATTCTTGCGGCTTCGGCAGCTATATCAACAGCAGAGTTCCCTATGCCCACAATGAGTAAATCTTTGTCTTTTACTTGCTCAGCTTCTTTATAATCATGCGAATGAATAATTTCGCCTGTGAAACTCCCTTTAAAAGCAGGTGTAGGAAAGCGAGGCATCCAATGATGCCCATTAGCTACAATTACATACTGATAAGCGTGTTGATGACCATTATCAAGTGTAACCGTAAAAGTATTATCAGTTTGTTGGCTTACTGCTGTAACTGTGGTATTGAACGTAATATGGCTACGAAGCCCGAAATGCGCAACGTAATCTTCAAAATATTTAATGATATGGCTATGGTGCGGATACATCGGGTAATGCTCGGGCATTGGGTAATCGGCAAAAGCCATTGCTTTCTTGTTGGTATTAATGTGTAAAGACCTATAAGCCGACGAAACGCCATTATCATTGTTAAAACGCCAGTTTCCGCCTATATCAGAGCCTTTCTCAAAACAATCAAAGCTAATACCTTTTTCTTTCATAGCCTTAACGGCTACTATACCCGAAGAGCCAGCTCCGATGATACAAACCTGTTTCATAAATTTATAACATGAATAAACTTTATTGGGGTACTTTAATAAAATCTCTTACCAAATCCCGAATCATTCGTCCTGATACTGAGTTCTGATGAAGATTGTCTGGCGTAAGCTGGTAGCCGTGTCGTTTGCTGCTATAATCCCAGTCTTTACCTAATATATAATGGTTGATAACCGAGAAAATCAACAGTTTAAAGGTTTCATCAAAGGTATGTTTCAAGGGCTTTGGGTTTACCAGTAAAAAATCTTTCTGCTTTTCTCTCAAAGGTAAATAAGTTAGTTTTTGCTTTTGAGCCAATTCGCTGATATACTCGCTATATTTATCTGCTTTCTTATTTGCTTCATATGTTAGGTCTTCGCTCATAACAGGCAAAGACATTACGCCGATTTTAGCTTTAGTTTCTTGTTTAAGGCGATTAATAATTTCCTGATAGTATTTTTTGAATAAAGCAAAATCAGGCACCATATCTTGTGGAATTTTACCTGTTTGTTTATAGCTATTCTCCAATTCTTTGGTCATTGTCGCATTCACATCGTTGGTTCCTACCAGAATAGTCACGAAATCGGGTTTACAAGCAATCACATCATCAATTCGTTGAAGAAGCGAATAAGCCAGGTCAGAGTTTAGTCCGGCATTCAGTACCTGTATATCCGGAAAATCCTTTGCTACATCGCTTACCCAGTTGTAACTAACGTTACCGTGTGTATTGCTATCGCCAAAACACACAAGTGTTTTCTTTGAAGCATCTAACTGTTGCCTGTTTTGTGGTGTGGGGTAGCTTTTAGGTTTATCTTTAGTAATTTTTTGCCATAGCCAAGCATAACTAAGTACTAGCAAAATCAGAAGGCTAATTAATAAAAACCAAAACATTAAGATATAGATAAGGATTAAAAGTGTAAACCTAAATATAATATTTGATGTTAAAAAGTGTTAAATACGACAAATTTTTGTTTGATTGGCGTTAATTTCGTAAAAGAACTTTGTTTCATTATAAAGAGTAGATTCAGGTAAAAAATCAGGTACATGAACTTCAGGAATATTATCATATTTATGCTTTTGGCCATGATAGGTTTAATAACCTTTCAGTGGTACTGGGTTGAGAATGCGATTTCGGTAAGGCAAGAGCAATTCGACCGCAATGTAAACGACGCATTGCAAGAAACGGTCAAGAAAATCGAGAAGCAAGAGATTATTTTTCTGGCCAACCAGAAACTAAAACTGGAAGAGCAAAAGAAACTGCTGGCTATTACACAGCAAAAGGAAGAAAAAAGGCGAGTATCCAAACCTCAGAGACCAGAGCAATACGAAGCTTTTGGTGCAGTTGCAGAACCCGCTGCTCCGCAATATCCTAATCAGCCGCAGGGTTTTAATGTGTATTATGATCACCCAAGTGCTACCGAGCCTTTGGCAAAAGTGCGTAAGCGTGGCAGTAATACAGTAGCGGCTACCGATGTTTTTGGCGGAACGCCTTTATTTGAAATCCCTGTTCGGCAGATGGATTTAATAAAAGAGATGCTGGAAGAACAGAACATGATAATCGGGAATCTGAGCCAACCTTTGCATAATAATCAGATGCGACAAAAAACTGCCGAAGATTTAATCAGAGAATTCAACAGGCAGGTGATGATTCTCAACAAGAATGCAAACGAAGGGCACCAGGTCTTAAGCATTGGTTCAGATAGCCGTGATGGCGTTTTTAGCTTCGACTATTCGATTTCGGGCCCTATGCTAGACAGTACCCAGATAGCATACATAAAGCCTAAAAAGCGTAAGGTGGTTGAAAAACCTAGAGTAGAAGAAATAACAAAGCAAGAAAACATTGAGCGTACCAAAACCAAAGCGGAACTGGTAAAAGATGTACTGACTGATGTAATTCATGGCTCACGTGATATTCACGAACGCCTCGACCGTATATCATTAGATACTCTTCTGAAAAAAGAACTGAAAAGCCGTGGGGTTACTATTCCTTATCAATACATTGTTAAGAATAGCAGTAACATGATATTTGCTTCTTTTGCCGAAAACGCAACTCCTAACTTTACGAGAGACTCTTATAAAGCCCAGCTTTTCCCGAGCGATTTACAACCACAGAATCATTTTCTGTATGTTTATTTTCCAGATACTCAAGGATTTATCCTGCGCAATATGTGGACGGTTTTTGCGAGTTGTGTGTTGTTGATTCTGATGATTGGCGGGGTTTTCTACACATCGGTTAATACGATGTTGAAACAGAAAAAACTAGCTACTATTAAAAACGATTTCATCAATAACATGACTCACGAGTTTAAAACGCCTATTTCTACTATTTCGCTGGCTGTGGAAGTGATGAAAGATAATGAAGTGAAGAAAGATGGCAACAAGATGAATCGTTACCTTAATATTATTCAGGATGAAAATCGCCGATTAGGTACACAGGTAGAAAAAGTGCTGCAAATGGCCTTATTAGATAAAGGTGACGTAAAACTGAAACTAGAACGGGTGAATATACACGAAACTATTGAGCAGGTACTCACAAACCTAAGTGTGCAGATTGAACAGAAAAACGGAACAGTAAACCTGGAACTTGATGCCGACAATGCCGAAATTGACGCCGACGAAGTACATTTAACTAATATTATCTTTAACTTGCTTGATAATGCCAATAAATATTCGCCTGAAAATCCTGAGATTACTATTAAAACCGAAAATACAGAGGGCTTTTTGAAAATAACAATAGCCGACAAAGGCATAGGAATGACCAAAGAACAGGTAGGTAAAATATTTGAGCGTTTTTATAGAGTACCAACCGGAAACCGACACGATGTAAAAGGCTTTGGCCTAGGACTAAGCTATGTAAAAAAGATGGTAGAATCGCATCAAGGTATTATACAAGTTGAAAGTAAATTGGGCGAAGGTAGTAGTTTTGAAGTATATCTGCCATTAACCAGAAAAGCATAATTCACACTTCATTCCAACAGATTTAAACTCCCTTTCGGGCTAAGATATGAAAGTTTTATTGACAGAAGATGACCCAAATTTAGGAATGCTCTTGCAAGAGTATCTGAATGCCAAAGGTTTTGAGACAGATTTAGCAAAAAACGGTGAAGAAGGTATTAAAATGTTTCTTGAAAAGGGTAATTATGATATGTGTATCTGCGATGTGATGATGCCAAAAAAAGATGGTTTCTCACTAGCAAAAGAGATACGTATGAAAGACAAAGAAGTGCCGATTATCTTCCTAACAGCCAAATCGATGAAAGAAGATACGATTCAGGGCTTTAAAGTAGGTGCCGACGATTATATTACGAAGCCTTTTAGTATGGAAGAACTACTGATGCGAATGAAAGCTATTTTCCGCCGTATCAATAAACAGGAGTCAGATATTCCAAATAACGTTTTTCAGATAGGAGAATATGCTTTTGATGCCCAGACAAATACGCTGGCGCACAATGGCACTCAGAATAAACTCACCACAAAAGAATCAGAATTGTTGAAATTACTTTGTCAGAACAAGAATCAATCAGTGAGCAGAAGCTTTGCCTTAAAACTCATCTGGGGCGACGATAGCTATTTCAATGCCCGTAGTATGGATGTTTATATCACAAAGCTCCGCAAACACCTGAAAGATGATACGTCAATACAAATCATGAATATGCATGGCGAGGGCTTTAAGTTAATTGTTTAGAACAAGCCTTTTATTCATAAAACACAATAAAATAGCAAAGAGCCAATTGGTAGATGTTTAGTTACCAATTGGCTCTTTGCTAAAATACACAATTTATTGAAAGCTACACTTAGAGTTGCATATCGTAACTGATTGGTCCGTTTTTATAATTTGTCAGCCTTAACCAATCTGAAGAATACCCAATACCAATAGCCATTGTATTTTGCGGTCGGCTTGGTTTTGGGTTAATATAACCATCCGAATATTTTGCAATCAGCCTGTCTGCTAACTCCCACCAAACCTTAACTACTGCATCGGCATTTGTATTACACAATGCAGTAAGTTCGTCTCGTGAGCAGCCTTGGCTAACTTTTAGGTCCCACTCTTCAATAAGCTTTGTCTGTGCTTCTTCCAAACTTAACTGTAATGGTTGTATATCAGTTTTGCATATCCGTTGAAAATTAAGTCGAGCCCAGTTTGCCACGAAGTCAAACGCCCACCAGGCAGCATCTCTGCTAAATTTCTGAGGGTCACCAATCTGGTAGGTTTTACTCAATTGCTCAGCTTTTGCCAGAAACGGCACAAAACAAGTGGTATATGATACATCTGGCCCATACCAACACACACCTTTGGTCAGTTCAGGTGCTTTTGGTCGGGTTTGTAGTACATAAGTATATCCTTGATAAAAAACTGATACAGGTCTTTCCCATGCACCATAGAGTTTATGTTCTGACACATCATAACTTGCCCCATCGTAGCTTCCATAAAAACGTGTAGGGTCGCCATAGGGTCCGGCTGCTATCCCTTTAGTCATATCAAACTGTGTACCTTCATAGTGGTCTCTGTAAAGAGCAAATATATCCTTTACTTCCAGTTTATCTTTTGGAGATATAGAAAATGCATAGTCTGTAGTAAAGCCATCTGTTACCCAAGGACTTAAGCCAAGGTCAGGATTAACCCTGTCAAAAACTCGCCATACCCTTCTTAATGAGTAATAAGGATGGTTATACTCACCCTCACTAATGGCAGAAAGCCAGTCTACAGGGCCTTCTGTTGGTAACCAACCCAATTTTTTAAGACCGGAAAGCAGCAAACTTGAAAAAATCTGGTCTTCGCTATTTGGCGTTATTTCACGAATCCGAAACTCATTGGCCGCAACGAAAACAGTACCATCAGGCACACGTTGGGCAATCCAAGCCGAATGATATTCAGTGTCAGGTAGTGCACACATTTCAAATACCCAAGCCTCTTTTTCGTCTGCCACAAGCAAGGTTTCACCAGTAGAAAAATATCCATATTCATCAATCAGCGCTCCCATTAACTCTACTGCATCACGTGCAAACTTACAACGTTCTAGCGCTATTCGTGATAGTTCAGCACTGTAAAACAATCGGCAGTGTTGTCCGGTTTTTTCCGCTTGCTCTTGAGTTACAGGGTTCTGCGGCATATATTTGGCTCCATTGGTACATTCGCCAAACATCAGGTTATGCTCATTCATAATACCGTAGCTTCCGTCAAAATAAGCATAAGTATGAGCAACTTGAGGTATTTCACCGATAGGCGGGGTTTCTGGCCAACCCTCTGTGTCATAACCTGGGCCGCGGTCTTTACTTACGAGGCGAGGGTAGCCATCGTTAATACCGGCAACTATTTTACGCATACTGCCGGGTGAATGGTCTTGTGCCGGAACGAATATTAAACGCTGGTCAGAAAGTTCGTTATCATCTGAATGGGTAACAATCATGGAGCCATCTTTGGTGGCGCCACAAGTGATTATCATTGTTGTACACATATTTTAGGGTATGTTTGTAGAATTTTTAAAATTATACTGTACTATCTTTTATGTTCTTCTTACAAGAAGCATTCATGCCAACATAGTATTATATCGGGACACCCTAATTACTTAAACTTTTAACACTTACAATACCATTGGCCGATTTGCGAGCCAATATTGGTACCATAATTACTTGCGCCTGCACTACTGCCTGGTGGTGGTGGTTGCTGAGGATAAGCAACGCCTGCTTCATTCATAAATATCAATTGTTTGTCTGGCAGATTTTGGTAAATAACTACAAATGAAGAGCCGCCATAATGAAACATCCCCATTTCATCGCCTTTTTTAACCTGTGCACCCTGTACCATACCGCTGTCGAATTGAACAGTAGACACCTCACTCATGCCCAATGGAAGGCAACAGATATAGCCATAATCTTCGGTTTTAATAAGAATGAGGCCGCGTGCATTTACTTCAGCCAAATATGGAGTAGAAGCTGTGGTTGCCCCTCCATAATCAGGTAATACCAGCTTACTAAAGAAACAGCCCGGAATTACCAGTGGGTCAAAAACAACTTCGCCATTTACAGGCACCCACCAACGATGAAAATTGTAAGGGTTGAGATAGGTCTGAAATACATACCCTCCATCGAATATGTCAGCCAAACCCAGACTTTTAATATAAGCATCTTGCGTAGGGTCAGGCGAACTAAAAATATCGTCTAATGAATACGGCATACCCTTTAGCCAGAAAACATCTTTGCGTTTGACCTGAGGCTGCCAGCAGAAAAGTGAACCATCATTAGGGCAGATAACAATCTGATTAGTATCTGGCCCAGCAATTGGGCGTTCTTTTGCAGGATCCTTAAATACTCTTGTAAAGAAAGAATCCCACGAGTTCCAGTAAGGGAGAGACTCGTTATCTTTTTTCCAAAGATCAAATTGATATTGCTTTTTGGCTGTGTAAGAGAGCCACTGCTCGCCTTCAACTGAAAATCCCGAGTTTGATGCTGTTGAATCCAGAAATATAGACCATTCGTTCAGAATAGCTCCCATTTTATCATTGAACATTGGCAGGCGGAACAGTGTGCTGCCGCCAAGCGTAGCATCAATGCCCACCACAAGTGCTGAAAACGGCAAGCCAACCAAATCATTATTTATGAATTGCGGTGCCATATTAAGAATCGTGTTGAATCCATTCAGAAGCGTATCTAAATCGGGAATTCTTGGAATAGGAGCTTCTTTAGTTGATTGATTAGAATCTACAATATTGCCATTTTGCTGAAACGCATTATTAGCTAAATACGTAAGCACATCGTTACTTAATATCAGGTCTCGTAGTGCCTGAATGCTAGGAGAAAGCTCTGTAGGCTCTGTGTTAAGAATCATTTCGAAGAAAAGCCGAAAAGATTCTCTGCTTGGGTTGGGTATCCAACCACTTTGCATGTTAAATGGTATGAGTTGATGCTGTAGCATTTTGCGTATTTTTTAAGGTGTTTTAATTTTTTAGATTTTCGCGTGCAGTTTGTTTTTAAGTGGGTTCCGGCGCCCGCTTTTCAAAAATTTTTGATGATGTGAATTTAAAAAGACCGAATAACAAAAAAACGAGTAAAAATACCTCTTTTTGAAAAAGGGGATTTTTACTCGTTTCTAATAAAAAAATAGATTTAGCTATTGCCTTAGCACAAAGTTCTAAAGTAATTACAGGGCTTTAGAATTTGCTCGGTTTACTATTATAGACCTTACTTTTAGATGAAAACTAGTATATACTTTTACTATTATTATAACTGCTTGCGTAGGCGAGCTACAGGAATATTTAATTGTTCACGATATTTGGCTACTGTGCGGCGTGCAATGTTATAACCACGCTTATTGAGCATTTTTTCGAGTTTATCGTCTGAAAGTGGCGAGTTCTTTGGTTCGTTTTCTATCAGTTCTTTCAAAATGTTTTTTACTTCACGGCTAGAGGCATCTTCGCCCGAATCTGTTGCAATACCCTCAGAAAAGAAGTATTTGAGCGGATAGATACCAAAATCGGTCTGAACTGCTTTGCTATTTGCTACACGTGAAACAGTTGAGATGTCCATTTCAATCCGGTTTGCAATATCTTTCAGAATCATCGGTCGTAGCTTTGATTCATCACCATCGAGAAAGAAATCTCTCTGGTATTCAACAATCGCTTTCATGGTTTTCAGAAGCGTTTGCTGGCGTTGCTTAATGGCATCAATAAACCACTTGGCAGCATCTAGTTTCTGCTTCACAAAAGTTACCGTTTCTTTAATGCTTTTATGCTGAGCCGAACCATTTTTGTCGGTTTTATCATAAGTATCAAGCATTTCGGCAAAAGAGCGGCTTACTCTTAACTCTGGTGCATTTTTAGAATTGAGTATTACATCGAGCTTGCCATTGCTGTTGGTTACAATAAAGTCAGCCATCAAATACGCCGCAGTACTATCACCATTACCTGTATTACCGGGCTTAGGGTTCAGGCGGGTAATAATTCGTATAGCTTCTTTCATTGTTTCATCGTCAATGTCGATGCGCCGCTGAATTTTTTCGTAATGTTTTTTAGTAAACTCGTCGAAGTGGTCAGTTATAATTTTAACGGCTACTTCTACCTCAATATCTTCCTGGTCTTTTCTTTCCAATTGAAGCAAAAGGCACTCTCTCAGGTCTCTGGCACCAATACCGGCTGGCTCAAAAGTCTGTACTTTTTTAAGGATAACCGCAAGTTCGTCTTCAGTAGTATAAATATTTTGCGTAAAAGCTAAATCATTACAGATAGAACGCAGCGGCCGGCGGATGTAACCATCTTCTTCAATACTGCCAATGAGTTGCATCCCTATGGCTTCTTGTCTTGTATCTAAGCGTAAGTAACCCAATTGTTGAACAAGCGATTCGGCAAGTGTATTTGTAGCAATTACAGGCATTGCATCTCTGTCTTCGTCTCCCCAGCCATCGCCATACATTTTATATCCGGCGTAATCGTCCTGGTCTAAGTATTGTTTTACATCTAACCCCTCGTAGCGCTCATATTCTCCGTATTCGTCATAGTCGTCTCCATAATCATCGTCTTCATAATCGTCTTTCACACGCTCATCCATGTCCATACCCTCTTCTAAAGCCGGATTTATCTCAAGTTCTTCTTCTATTCTTTGTTCTAATTCAGCTGTGGGGATTTGCAACAGCTTGATGAACTGTATCTGCTGAGGAGACAGCCGCTGCTGAAGCGATTGATTGAGGCTTAGTTTTTGCATGGGATACGTAGAATTTTTTCATTTATAAATTGGCCTTTTAAAGACCCTCTCCACATTTTTCGTGCCAAAGTACATGGGTCAATAATTAAAGAAATATAATTTTTAATTACTGAACAAGTTTTTGTTGAAAAAAATTATAATTTTCAACAAAAAAACTCATAAAATACTCAAAATCAATTAAATGTGAAGCAATATTTTTATATAAAGAAAAAATATTTTTTTTAAGAAAAAACCGAAAGCAATAAAAACAAACCCCTACAAGACGTATATCCTGTAGGGGTTTGAAGACCTTTTTTAAGGGTATTTTTTAAGCAACAGCTCCTTTGGTTTCGCTAGATTTTTGCTTGTTTTTACGGAAGTATTTATCTCTTACTCTCTCG
Organism: Emticicia soli; assembly: GCF_037860775.1. Lineage (NCBI taxonomy): Bacteria > Pseudomonadati > Bacteroidota > Cytophagia > Cytophagales > Leadbetterellaceae > Emticicia > Emticicia soli. Next base: position 501,768 of record NZ_JBBEWC010000001.1, read on the forward strand.
TTGATGTAATACATGCAGGGCACTATTACAAGCGTAAGAACAGTAGAAAATGTTAGACCAAAAATAATTGTCCAGGCCAGAATACCCCAGAATACTGCACTATCACCACCGATAAAGATATGCGGGTTAAATTCAGTAAATAAAGTAACAAAGTCCATACTTAAACCTAGTGCAAGCGGCACAAGACCAAGAACGGCTGCCGAGGCCGTAAGAAGAACAGGCGTAAGACGTACACCACCTGCTTCAACAATTGCTTGTTTTAGCGGATATCCCCTCTCTCTTAATTCATCGGTAAACTCTATCAGCAAGATCCCGTTCTTTACAACTATACCAGCCAAAGCAATAATACCCACACCTGACATAATAACTGAGAAGGTCATACCAAAGACCATGAATCCTAAAAATACCCCAATGAACGAAAGCAAAATTGTTACAAAGATGATAATCGGTTTTACTACAGAGTTAAACTGCGTTGCCAGAATCAGGTAGATAAGTAAGACTGCTGCCCCCAGTGCTCCCATCAAGAACATCATTGATTCCATTTGCTCTTCTTGTTCTCCACCCATTTTTACAGAGTATCCGCTCGGAACTTCCATTCTATTAATAACCTTGCTTTGTATCTCGGCTACAATTTCGTTGGCATTGTAACCATTTAGTACTTCTGAGCCAAGGGTAATGATTCTGGATTGGTCTTTACGGTTAATCTGGCTAAAGGTTGTTGAGTAACTAATGTTTGCTATTGAGTTCAATGGCACTTGGCGCAAAACACCGCCCATGTTCATATCACGATAGGTGATATTCATGCTCAATAGTTTTTCAATCTGGTTACGGTCATCAGCTTTCAAACGCAACTGAATCGGGTATTCATCTTTGTCATCTCTGAATTTTGATATTTCGGCACCAAACAAGGCGGTACGAACAGCCATAGCTACCTGCGACGTACTGATACCTTCACGTTGGGCTTTTACCTTATCTACATCAATGATAATTTCAGGCTTATTGGTAATCAGGTCAGACTTTAACTCTTCAATACCTTTGATATTCTCTTTTTCGATATTCTTGCGAACTTCTTTTTCGAGTTTAATCAAAGTATTAAAGTCATCACCCACAATTTCAATCGAAATTGGTTTACCTGTTGGCGGGCCATTATTTTCACGTTGTACCGAAATCTCAGTTCCCGGAATCCCCTTAATCTCGTTTCTCATTTCATCAAGCAACTTAGCTGATGAAATATCGCCACGCTCTTCTTTCTTCACAAAGGCTATTGTTACTTTAGATTTATGCGGCGTAGCCGAACGGTCAGGGTTAAAGGGGTCTCCGGCATTTTTACCTACGTTTGATATAACCGAGTTAATAGCTTCTTGTGCCTTATTTTTATTGATAACCCCAAAAACTTTTTTCTCAATTACCTTCGTAACTGAGTCGGTTACTCTGGCATCGGTACCTACCGGCATTACATTATATACATATATATAGTCAGGCTCACCACTTGGGAAGAAAATAACCTTTGGCTGAACCACACCTAACATCACAAAAGTAAATATCAACAAGCCAAACATGGCTACGACAGCAAATACCGGACGGTAGCCTGTGATAATCCATGAGATAAGTTTTCTATAAGCATTTTTGAAACGAGGCAAGGCATTATCCTGAAAAGGAAGAATCACTTTTGGTGTCAGCACAAAATGATTGAATACATATAGTATAGCAATCAACACGATGAAGTTACCGATACCAACGTTAATCAAATAAGCAGGTAAGGCCACAATTGCCATGATAATGAGTGGGCGACGAATAGACTTAAAGCTTGTATCTTCGTGTTGCTCGTCTTCGTGGCGTCTCATGAATGAAATGGCAAATACAGGGTTTATCACATACGCCACAATCAACGAAGCAAGTAGTGTATAGATAAGTGTAATAGGTAAGAATTTCATAAACTCACCTACAATACCCGGCCAGAATAAAAGCGGGAAGAATGGCGCAATGGTAGTTAATGTTCCTGATAATACAGGCAGGAACACTTCTGACGCTGCCAGACTCACGGCTTCTTTAATACTCAAATTCTTGAATCTGTTAAATAATCGGTGGGCATTCTCGATAACCACAATGGCATCGTCAACCACAATACCCAAACCTAACAGAAAGGCAAATAACACGATAGTGTTCAGCGTAAAGCCTGAAAACCATAGCGGAATAAAGGCAATCAATGCCGAAAGCGGTACTGATAAGGCTACAAAGATGGCATCTCGCACACCCATAAAGAACATCAATACAATTACCACGAAAATAAAACCAAGTACAACTGTATTAATCAAGTCGGCAATTTCGCTTTTTACACGCTCCGATGTATCGGCTGTAACTCTTGCTTCTAATCCTTTAGGAAAACGTTCGTTACGATATTTCTCCAATAAAACCTCAATACGCTCTGATACATCAATAACACTTGCACCTGCTCTTTTAATGATGTTAAGCGTTACAACTCGTTTATTATCTAAACGGGCAAAATCTTGTTGCTCTTCGCTGCTGTCAACAACTTCTGCTACATCGCCTAGTCTTACAGTAGCGCCTGTTGAGCTGCGTATCTGTACATCTTGTATCTGATATACATCTTTAAACTCGCCTTTTACACGAATCGTACGGCGTACGTTATCAACATTAAGCTCACCACCTGATATATTGATGTTTTCACCTTGAATTGCGGTTTGAATATCGTAGAATGTCAAACCTGTTGACTGCATCTTGTAAAGGTCAAGATTAATCTGAATTTCTCTTTTGAGTGTACCAACAATATCAACCTTTGTGATCTCTGGGTACGACTCTATATCATCTTGTAGTTCTTCTGCATAATCTTTTAATTTTTCTAATGGAAAATTACCTGCCAGGTTGATATTCATGATTGGAAACTCCGAAAAGTTTACATCTTGTGCTGTTGGGCCACTATCGACTTTTTGAGGCAAATCTCTTCTTGCTTTATCAATGGCATCACGCACACGTTGCAAAGCTGCTTCAATTTGTACATCCGGGTTAAATTCAACCAGAATAACCGAAACATCTTGCAAGGCATTTGATTTAATACGCTTTACGCCGGTGATAGTTTTTAACTGTTTCTCGATTGGCTTATTGATTACGTTTTCTATATCTGATGGCGTAGTACCAAAATAGATAGTCTGAACGTAAATCTGAGGCACTTTAATATCAGGGAACTGTTCTTTCGGAAGGTTGAAGTAAATACCCAAACCTGCCATAAATAGCATCACCGTAAAAATATAGACCGTGGTTTGGTTGTTTCCTAACCACCTAACCATATTGTAGATCATTCCACTACCATGTGGAAGGTCCTGATCTTGTAAATCTTGGAATTTATCTTTGTCCATAATCTAAAACCTCTGAAAGGCTTTTATGATTGTTTAAATGATTTTGATATGAAGACACAGAAAAGTATTATGCTAGCAAACTAAGTTTGTTTTCTCTAGCATATTTTCTGTTTCTAATTAGAAACTTACTGCCTGGCCATCTACTAAGTCCTGATAGCCTTGGGTAATTAACAAATCTCCTGCTTGTAAGCCTGATACAATTTCAATATCGCCACCATAGGTGAGGCCGGTCGTAATTTTACGGCTACGTGCTACTTTCTTACCGCCTTCGGTTACTGCTACATATACAATATTACCTTGTTCGTCTTGTTGAATCAGGTTTCTGTTTATGATAATAGCCTCGCTTTTCGACTGGTCGTTTACATTCATTACGGCAGTCATGTTAGGTTTCAATTGAGGGTCAATTTTAGGAATTGATGCTTCAATAGTAAACGTGCGTGAAGCCTGATTAACCGTTTGGCTCACAAAAGTTAACTTCGCTGTTGTTTCTTTGCCTAAATCCGGAAACTTAATCGTTACCAGGTCACCTTGTTTGATTGTTCCGGCATAAGTATCGGCTGCTTGTGCCACTACTTTCAGGTTATCTGAATTTACGATTCTGACAATACCCAAACCCGGAGAAGCCAACTCACCTGCACGTAGACGAATCTCGTCGATGAAACCATTCATAGGAGCTGTTACTTTGGTCATTGCCAATTGGCTTTGCGCAGTAGCCAGACGTTTTTCAAGCGACTCTACATTACTTTTTGCCTGAATGTATTGTATCTCGGTGCCTATTTTCTGATCCCAAAGGTTCTTTTGTTTTTCGTAAAATACCTTTGCCGTTTGTAGCTGTACTTCAATTTCCTGAATTGACTGCTTCATAACAGAGTTATCAATAGTTGCCAGTACTTGCCCTTGCTTTACGTAGTCGCCTTCTTTTACGTTAAGGCTTGTAATTGCACCACCTACTTGTGGAGAAACAAAGATGTTGTTTTTGGCATCTAACCTGCCTTGAAACTCAACAAAGTGTTTAAAGTTCTGTGAAGCAACAGGCGAAGTAGTTACGCTGATAACTTTTTCTTCTTCTTTATTTGGGTCAAGAATATTTAATTCAGCCTGTAGTTTCTGGATTTTCTCTGAAATGGCACTTTCTTCGGCTTGTAGCTTAGCCAACTCTTCTTTCTTTTGGCTTACTTTATCACCACCACCTTTTGAGCAAGACGCAACCAATACGATAAATGCTAAGGCAAAAGCTATTTGTGAAAATCTTGTTTTAGCCCCTTGATAAATAAGAGATATATTTTTCATACTAAATGTGTTTTATTAATGCTTGTAATCGTGAACTGTTGTGATTTTATAGGTTTACTCAACCAATAATTTACCCTGCGCTTTGTCTAAATCTACTTTTGCGATGAGCACATCATATAAAGCAGCAAAATAGTTGGTTTGTGCTTCTTTGAGTGCCGACTCAGCATTGACAACCTCTATGTTGCTACCAGTACCAGACTGATACTTTATTTTAGTAACTCTGATTACCTCAGTTGCCAAATCTAGGTTTCTTTGTTGTACATTAAGGGTCTCTAAACCATTTTTCAGGTTCAAGCTAGCATTTTGAGACTCCAGGTCGAAAGACTCTCTTAATAACAAAGCGCTTTGGTCAAGTTTGGTTAGAGCCAGGCGTTGTTGTTGTAACTGGATTTTTCTTAAACCACTATCATAAATCGGTATCTGAATAACTAAGCTTAAAGCCGAAGACCCAAACCAACGCTCAAACGGATTAAATCTGGTGTTACTATGCCCTGCACCAAAAGTACCATTGAAAGAAAACTTTGGTATTGCGCCTTTTTGCGTACGTTCGATGTCTAATGTTGATAATTGGCGTTGAACCATTAATGTAGAGTACTCAATGCGGTTAGTATAATCTACCGATTGTGCTTCAAGCATGGTAAGCGGTTTAGTATCAACATCTTCTAGCTTATCTGTTAGTGTTATTGGCTCATCTAACTTCATACCCATCTGGAATTTTAATAAGCTTCTGCTTAACACAATCAGGTTTTTCACTTTTTGTGTTTCTGTAACCAGATTGTTGCGTTGCACTTCCAAGCGGTCGAGGTCAATTTTCTCAATAAAACCTTGCTGATTCATTACTTTCATTTCTCTGATTGTTGAATCAATGCGGGCAATGTTTAAATCAAGAATTTTGCTTCTTTCTTCAGCTACCAAAACAGAGAAATAGGCCTTAGTTACATTTTCGGCTATTGTAATCTTTGTGTTGGTTACAGCTTTCTTTGCCAGCTCACGGTAAACCGGAGCAGCCTTAAGGCCAACCAACCAAGTAGCATCAAAAATCAACTGGTTAAGGCTTACGCCTGTTTGTCCTGCCCAAGGTACACCAAACTTAAATTTGGTTACGGCACCATCTGGTGCGTTGGGGTCAAAGTTTTTAGCATCTAATAATTGCGTTGGAATGATTGCATTATAGGTATATTGAAACGACCCGTTTATCTGCGGCAAACCAGAGGCTTTGATTTGCTTGATTGTCAGCTCGGCTCCTATAATGTCTAACTCGGCATTTTTTGCGGATAGGTGGTTTTTTAATCCGTACTGTACAGCCTGCTGCAAAGTAAAAGCTTGCTGTGCTTGTGCGGAAATACCACAGATTAGGAAAAAAATCAGGTACTTTATTCTCATATAGTTGATTGTTTAATTAAAATTAAATTTGCTCCGATTCAGCGTCTTTTTTACATTTTTCATAAAAATCAAGCCCTTTTTGGGTCATGATTCCTCTTAAATAATGGTCTATAAATGTAGTGTGTACTTCTGTCTGGTTAAATTTCTCTGGCGGAAACACATCTCGGTTAAATGCACACTCTACTTCTTCTAATCGTAGGCGGGCAAGTATCTCTATGTCTATTTCTGCTCTGTAAAATCCTTGCTCGATTCCCTCTCTGAGATTATTTTTTACTATCTCTAAAAAATTAACTTTGTTATACTCCTGAAACAATTGCCAGGTTTTAGGATGGTATTTTTTCAAATCATAAAATACCGCAGGATTAATCGTTGAAGCTTGTTTACGAAGCAATGTTGCTTCTCTAAAGACCTGTTCGATAGGGTTTGCCGATTCTTTGTGTATCCGTTCTGACTCTTCAATATCGCACATCATGTTCAGACGTGCTATTTCATGAACGATAGAATCTTTGTCTTCAAAGTTCTGATAAATCGTCTTTTTTGAAATCCCTAATTCGGACGCTATCTCGTCCATCGTTACACTCCTGATTCCAAACTTGCGGAAGAGTGCTTCGGCGGTCTGTAAAATTCTTTCTCTGATTTCCATTTACACTTTCTAAGTCGTTTTATTATACCATTATAGTAAGGTTATTTGAGTTAGAAACTATGGAAACTTTTAAAAGGTTCAAAGTTTTTTATAATTTTTTTTAGAACCGTTTTGATAAAGCAAAATTGGGTATGCCGAAGATAAAAGCCTATAAAATTGTGATGAAGCGTAAAAATTTGAGGATGAGTTTTGTTTATATGAGCATAAAACTGCTTTAGTGAAAAATAGGCTACAAAAGCAATATTTATTTACAAATAAAAAATTGAATTTTTTTAATATTACTTACCCCAAACAAATCTAATAATTGAAAAATCAAGGATATTTTGCAGTAAATCGTAATTTTGTAGAGAGTTCCTGTTATCTCCTACTACAGATATATAATATTTTATTTTACGTACAACAATGCCCCACCGGGCTACCTGATTTTTAATGAGTTTTTATAAGAAATTTGTCTTCCCATACCTTACTCGCTACGATGCCGAGAAGATTCATTATGTAGTAATGGACGTGCTGAAATTTGCATGTAAGATTCCATTTATGCCATCTATCCTAAGAATGATTTACGAAAAAGACGATAAACGTCTGGAGCGCAATGTATTTGGGCTTCGTTTCAAAAATCCGGTGGGTTTGGCAGCAGGTTTCGATAAAAATGGCCTCTGGACAGACGAATTATCAAACCTTGGTTTCGGATTTATTGAAATTGGTACTGTTACGCCACGTGCACAAGTGGGTAATGATAAACCTCGGCTTTTCAGATTGAAACAAGATGAAGCTCTTATAAACCGCATGGGGTTTAATAACGAAGGCTCTGGGGCAGCAGCTAACGCCTTGCGTAATCGAAAAAAGAAAATCATTGTTGGCGGCAATATCGGCAAAAACAAAATCACTAAAAACGATGATGCCGTTTACGACTATCTGAAATCGTTTAATGATTTATATCCTTATGTTGATTACTTTGTTATAAACGTAAGTTCGCCCAATACGCCGGGGCTTCGTGCCTTGCAAGAAAAAGAGCCGTTGAAATTCTTGCTGAAAACACTTGAACGAGACAACGGGCGTAAATCGAAGCCAAAACCTATATTGTTGAAAATTGCACCTGATTTGACCGACGAGCAATTAGATGATATTATAGAGATTGTAAAAGAAACACGCATTGCGGGGGTAATTGCCTCAAATACAACCATCAGCCGTGAAGGTTTACAAACCGAGCAAGCAGAAATAGATAACATAGGTGCAGGTGGTTTGAGTGGTAAACCTTTGGGTACACGCTCTACCGAGGTAATCAGGTATTTATCTGAAAAATCTAAAAGAGCATTTCCGATTATTGGTGTTGGAGGTATTCATTCGGCCGACGATGCCATTGAAAAACTTAAAGCCGGTGCATCGCTTATTCAGGTATATTCAGGATTTATTTACGAAGGCCCCGGTATTGTGAAAGATATTTGTGAGGGGATACTGAAAGCAAATCTTGTTGAGGTTAAAAAGAAATAAGCAATTTAAATCGTAGTAAACAAAATATATATCTAAAGCCTGAGCAGTAGTGCTTGGGCTTTTTTTATTTTCAAAATTTTAAACGCTAAATAGAGTGTATTTTATCTGATAATATAGCTTAAAACAATTTCTTAATAAACCGGGTTTAAAAATCATGTAATACGTTGAGTGATTTTTTTTTAAAACTTTGGAAACTATTTTAAAGTGTTTTTGTTTTTATATGTATATACATACAATGTAAAAACACGATTATTCAATTTATTAATAATAAAACATTTACAACAATGGCAAAATGGACTATTGACGCTTCTCACTCAGAAGTACAGTTTAAAGTAAAACACTTAATGATTTCTACTGTAACCGGAACTTTCGGTTCTTATGAAGGTACTGTAGAAACAACTAACGATGACGATTTTGAAGGTGCAACTGTGAATTTCTCAGCTGATATCGATAGTATTTCAACCGGACAAGAGCAAAGAGACGGTCATTTGAAATCTGGTGATTTCTTTGATGCAGCTAATTTCCCGAAACTTACTTTTGTTTCAACTTCTTTCGAAAAATCAGGAGATGATACTTATACTGTAAAAGGTGATTTAACAATGAGAGGCGTAACTAAGCCTGTAACATTGAAAGCTGAGTTTGGTGGTATAATGACCGATTTTTATGGACAAACAAAAGCCGGATTTGACTTACAAGGTAAAGTTAATCGTCAGGATTTTGGTTTAGCCTGGAGCGCAGTGACAGAAGCGGGTGGTGTAGTGGTAAGCGACGAAGTGAAATTGGTGATGAACATTCAGGTAGTAAAAGGCCAATAAGCTTTTTTATTAAACCAAAGTCAATAAAGAAACCTCTGCCTGATGGTAGAGGTTTTCTGTTTTAGAAGATACCTTCTTAATGAATTTCGCTTTTGGCTCAGATTGAAAAAGAAACTCCTACTTTTAGGGCAGGAGTTTTCTTCGCCAAAAATTATGATTTAGTTTAGGTTTATTGCTTGTTTTATGAAATGACAATTCAAATATATCGCTTTTTTATGAAATACAATATAATTATTAAAATTTTTTATTTTCATGTTCGTTAATAATTGGGCTGTTTTCGTCTTAATCTTCCGATAAACTACTTCTAAAGCTATATTTATTTTGTCTTTATTTATTACAATTTTTTATTTAATTATTTCAAAACAATACATACTTCGTAAGCTTTTATGTTTTTTTAATTAATAGGCCCTGTTTTTTGACTTAATTTTGTAAAAAATACATTGATACTGCTTTCTATGAAAAAAGTTATTTTACTTTCTTATTTTACGTTTTGTTTTTCTTTTCTTTCTTTTTCTCAGGTTTTACCTATTAGTATCCAACTGACAGAAAATAACCAGTCTCCTATTATTGGTGCTACTATCAGAATCGTTAACCGTGCTGATAGTACCAAGGTTCTTAGCAACACTACCGATACGCTCGGCATAGCCCGCTTTAATCTTGTACTTAATCAACAATATAATATATATGCTACTTCGATAGGCTATAAGCCTATTGTAAAAGGAATCCGTGCTACAGAGAAGCAACCCTTATTAAAATTTGTGATGGAAGCCGACAACCAATTGCTTGGCGATGTGGTTGTAACAGCCCGCAAGCCTTTAATACAACAAGAAGACGACAAAACCATTGTAGACCCTGAGCCCATAGCCAACACAAGTACGAGTGCCTATGAGGTAATGGAGAAAATTCCGGGGTTGTTTGTTGACCAGGATGGTAACATTTATTTAAGTAATTCAACACCTGCCACAATTTATATTAACGGCCGTGAACAAAAAATGAGTACTGCCGATATTGCAGCTATCTTAAAAAGTTTACCACCAAATAGTATCGAAAAAGTAGAAATCTTACGCACGCCCTCGGCCAAGTATGATGCCAGCGGAAGTGGCGGTGTAGTAAATGTGATTTTGAAGAAAGGTGTAAAAATTGGGCTTACGGGTAGTATAAGTGCTGGAGCAAACCAAGGTAGATACGGGAACCAGTTTATCGGGCTCAGTCTCAATAATAGTAGCGGTAAGCTGACTTCTTTTCTGAACCTCAATTATTCGCACCGCAATAGTTTTGAAGAAATACAAACAACCCGTCGGTTTTCGGCTGATAGAGAAATATTTCAAAATGCCTATACTACTTTTCCGGGCAATATGGCTTACGCAGGTTTTGGTATAGGCTACGAGTTAAATAAAAAATGGGAGCTAAACTACGATGGACGCTTGAGTTATAATCAGAATAATTCATCGGCCAATAACGAAAGTATCATCAGAAACTTGAGTTCGGCAGAAGTTTTAACAAATAACATAAACACTACCAATAACCGAGGTAATAATTATGGAATCAATCAGGGTATAAACGCTAAATACAAAATAGATAGCCTTGGCTCTGAATGGACAACCGATATAGCATATAATTACTTTAATAACCAAACCGATCAGGTTTTCAATACAGCTTATGTTCTTCCTGCTAATACCGATTTAGGCGGCACCGGTGATATTGGCAATAAACGAACCTTTATTTCGGCACAAACAGATGTAAAATATAAATTACCTTATAAAATTACGCTGGAGTCTGGGCTTAAAGCTACTTATCAGGCATTTAAGAATACTACTAATTATTATACCAAAATTGGTGAGCAACAAAGTATTGATATGTCAAGAACTGCTCAGTTCGACTACAACGAAAGTATTTATGCGGCCTACGTGCAAATTTCAAAGAGTTTTGGCGAGTTTATTCTGAAAGTAGGTACACGTCTCGAAAATACAAATATGGATGGGCAGCAGCGTGTACCTACCGATACATCATTTAAAATAAACCGAACTGATTTGTTTCCTTATGTGTATCTGAGCCGCAAAGTTGCCAAGATTGCAGGCTATGAACTGCGGGCCTATCTGGTACACCGCAGGTCTATTACCCGCCCCGTTTACGAATACCTTAATCCTTCCCCTCGCTTTATTGACCAATACCTGTATGAAGCAGGAAATCCGACTTTAAGGCCACAATTCACCCAAAACTTTGAGGCAAATATCAGCATAGAAGACCGCCCGATATTTGCTATTGGCCGTAACTATACTCAAGATATTTTTACGAACGTAATTTATCAGAACCCTACCAATCCAAGTATCGCTTACCGAACTTACGATAACTTAGGAAAAAATCAGGAAACTTATTTTAGGTTATTAGGTGCGGTGCCTCCTGTTAACAGATATTTCTTTGTGGCTGGCGCACAATTTAATTATAACGATTACAATGGTTTGTACGAAAACGCGCCACTATCGTTCCAACGAGGTAGCTGGTCTTTCTTTACGTTTCATCAATTCAAAGTAGATAAAGTTACTAATATCAGCCTTAATGGGTTCTTCCGTCTGAAAGGCCAATTACAGTTTTATGAGTTGAGCAACTTCGGAAATCTGAACCTGAATGTAAACCGCCAGTTCTTCAACAAGAAGCTGACAGTTACGTTAAGTATGAACGATGTGTTCTATACCAATAAAAACAACTTCACTATCAATCAGGGTAGTATTTCTGCTTTTGGATTCCGCCGAGCAGATACTCGTCGGGTTGGTCTTAACCTTCGCTATAACTTCGGATTCCGTAAAAAAGAAGAGAGCGGTAATCCACTCAATTTTGATACTCTGGAAAGAAGTAGTAACTAATAGCGCCATATACCATAGAAAATTTGCTAAAAACGCTTTAGCAATAGCCTTAATGTAAGAGAAATTTGCTAATTTTCGGTTCTATTACAATTTCTAATCATTTTATTAAACCTCATGACCTTCAAAAACCTCTTTAAAAGCAAGGTTCCGCTTTTGCTTTTATCAATCGGTTTGGTTGTTTCGTGTATGCGAACTTCAACAACCAACAAACCCATTGTAGTTACCGAAGACCCCGTTCAAGCAGTTGCTAAAGCCAAAGAAATTCGTGAAAAAACAGCAGCTAAGCTGGCTGACGGACTACAAATGACACTTTGGGCTTCTGACTCCCTTGCTCCTGACCCTGTTGCCATGTCGATTGATGACTGGGGGCGTGTATTTCTTACAAGAACAAATAGACAAAAAAACTCGGAGTTTGATATTCGTGGACACCGTGATTGGATGACACCTTCGATTGGCTTACAAACAGTAGAAGACCGCCGTGCATTTTTAAGAAGCACTTTTGCTCCTGAAAAAAGCAACGAAAACTCATGGTTGAAAGACCTTAACGAAGATGGCTCGCATGACTGGAAAGACTTAGCCGTTGAAAAAGATGAAATCTGGCGTTTAGAAGACAAAAACGGTGATGGTCTTGCCGATGTTTCAACCCGTATTCTGAACGATTTTCATGACGAAATTACTGACGTAGCAGGTGGCATATTGGCTCGTGAAGATGATATGTTTGTTGGTATAGCTCCTGACGTGTGGCGCTTAAAAGACACCAACGGCGATGGTATCATTGATTCAAAAACATCTATCAGTCACGGTTATGGTGTACATATTGGTTTCAGTGGCCACGGTATGTCTGGTTTGATTGAAGGCCCAGATGGCCGAATCTACTGGAATATCGGTGATATTGGTGCCAACATCACAACCAAAGATGGTAAGAAACATGAGCATCCTAACTCAGGTATTATTGCACGCTCGAACCCTGATGGTAGCGATTTTGAAATTTTTGCGGCCGGACTTAGAAACACCCACGAGTTTGTTTTTGACGAATATGGTAACCTCATTTCGTCAGACAACGATGGTGACCACCCAGGTGAAAGCGAAAGATTGGTACACGTAGTTGAAGGTTCTGACGCCGGATGGCGTTCAAACTGGCAATATGGTAAATACACCGACCCTAAAAACAACAAATACAAAGTTTGGATGGACGAAGGTTTATCAAAACCACGTTGGGACGGACAAGCGGCTTATATTATTCCGCCAATCAGAAATTACCACAATGGCCCAACCGGTATGGTTTACAACCCAGGTACGGCACTAGGTAAAGAGTGGAAAAACAAATTCTTCCTTGTTGAATTTGTGGGTGCGCCTAACCGCTCGCACATCTGGTCGTTTGGCCTTAAGCCAAAAGGCGCTTCTTTTGATTTTGAGAGCGAAAAAGACGTAGTAAGCGGTATTTTGCCAACTGGTATCCGTTTCGGCCCAGATGGTGCACTATATGTTGCTGACTGGATTAATGGTTGGGGTACTAAAAACTACGGTAGAGTTTGGAAAATTGACGTAGCGGCCGACAAAAACGACCTGAAAGCACAAAGAGAAGAAACCAAACGACTGATACAATTAAAATACCCTGCGCAAACCGACGATATGTTGTATTCTTTGTTGATGAACGTAGATATGCGTATCAGACAAAAAGCACAATTTGAGTTAGCGAAAAGAGATAAAAGAGGCTTTGTAGTATTTAATAAAGCAATTGCCCAAAGAGAAAACCAATTGGCTCGTGTGCATGCTATCTGGGGTATTGGCCAGCTAACGCGCATGAATGCCTCTTATGCTACACCACTAGCAGAATTGTTGACAGATAAAGATGAAGAAATTATAGCGCAGGCAGCCAAAATCATTGGCGATGCCCGTGTTAAATCTCTAAGCTCACAATTGATACCATTGCTTAAAAGCTCAAATCCTCGTGTAAGATTCTTTGCTGCAGAGGCACTGGGCAGAACTGCAAATCAAGATGCAGTACAACCGTTGATAGACTTATTGAAAGCAAATAACGATGAAGACGTGTATATCAGACACGCTGCCGTTTTGGCTCTATCAAGAATTGGTAAAGCTGAACCTATTATCGCATTATCGAGCAACCCAAGCAAGGCATTAAGAACTGCAGCAGTTTTGGTGTTAAGAAAACTGAAAGACCCTAAAATCAGTGTTTTCTTGAATGACTCTGACGAATACATTGTAGCAGAAGCGGCAAGAGCTATCAACGACGATTTATCTATCGTACCAGCTTTACCTGCATTAGCAGCTACTTTGAAAGAAACCCGTTTTAAATCGGAGGTTATTCTCAGAAGAGCTATTAATGCTGCACTTAGAGTAGGCGGTGCACAAGAATTAGATATGTTGATTGCCTTTGCAAAAAGAACTGATATTAAAGATGAAATAAAAGCAGAAGCTTTGGCTACATTAGGTTCTTGGGCAAGTCCATCGGTACTTGACCGTGTAGATGGCCGTTACCGTGGTAAGTTAGAGAGAGATGGCGCATTAGCTAAAAGTAAATTGCAACCACATATCGCAGAATTTTTGAAAGAGAAAAATCCTGAAACTCAGATTGCGATTGCAGGTTTATTGGCTGATTTGAATATTACTGATGCTAACAGCCAATTAGTAGCTATTTATAATGCCAGCACCGATACAAAAGTAAAAACTGCTGTGCTTGCTGCCTTAAATACCTTGAAGTATCCTGAAATGGATACAATCATGAAAAAAGGTATGGACGATAAAGACGAAAACGTAAGAACTGCAGCTTTAGGTTTACTAAACAACTCGAATGTAACGAAAGAATCTCTTCCAACAATTGTTAATTCTATCTTCAGCAAAGGAAGTATCAAAGAACAACAACAAATGTTGGTTGTATTAGCTAAGATGGATGCAGATAAAACACAGGTAATCTTAGATAATTTGGTTACACAATTAATCGATAAAAAATTATCGCCAAATATTGCACTAGAGTTAAAAGAAGCTGTTGACGCAACAGGTTCTGAAACGCTGAAAGCTAAATTGGCTGCCAATAGTGCCAACAATTCACCAATGGACGAGTTTAAAGATGCTTTGTTCGGTGGGAATCGTTTTGCAGGTCGCCAGTATTTCAACACTAACTCTACGGGGCAGTGTGTGAGATGTCACTCTCTTGGTGGTAATGGTGGCACTGTTGGGCCTCCGTTAACACACATTGGCGATGTTTTGAGCCGTGAGCAAATCTTACAAGCACTAATTGAGCCAAGTGCCAGAATCTCACCAGGTTTTGGAGCCGTAACGATTAAACTGAAAGACGGGCAAGAAGTAACCGGAACATTGGCAAAAGAAACAGAAACAGAATTGACTATTAATACGTCTGATGCTGAGCCGCTGGTTATTCCGGTAGCAAGAATCGCCAAAAGAGAAAACATGCCATCGGCAATGCCTCCAATGGGAATGTTGATGTCGAAGCGTGAAATCAGAGATATGGTAGAATTTTTGTCTAATCTGAAAAAGTAATTAGCTTTATATCCTGAAAAGGCTTTCTAAGTTCGAAATGCTTAGAAAGCCTTTTTTGTTTATGAGTATACTTTAACAACCTATGAAACCTTGAAAGGTATTTTGCATACCGTCCTGTTTACAATCTTATCTATATCGCTGGCTTTCGGCCAGAACGACCAGTGTATTGGTCCCAATATAGGTACAGGTGCTTTGTACACCCAACGCACTGTTGGTTGTGTACCCTTTACTGTACAGATTGAAAAAACAGACGAGAACTCTACCGACAATCAGTATATTTTTAAATACACAGGCGGCCCGCCTGTGAATGCCGTAACACAAAGAACTTACACTTATACACAGCCGGGGGCTTATAAGCTCATGCAGATTTCTTACAGAAAAGATACAAAACAAGAGCTACGCATTTGTACTATTATTACTGTATTAGATACCGCACATATTGAAATTAACCCCAAAATATGTGATAATACAATTAGCTTAAATCTGAACGACGAAAGAAAAAACGGAACAATTCCGTATGATTTCTGCTATATCAATTGGGGTGATGGTTCAACTTCAGAAAAAGTAAACTTACCCTCGGTATCAATTACTCATATTTATACCGACAAATCAGCCAGAAAAATTAATGTGAAAGGTGGCTATATTGTAGATAACTGCGGAGGTACCAGTAGCATAAACTTACAATTTCCTACCATAAGCGAACCTAAAATACAAGAACTTGTTAAAACAGGAGAAAATAAGTTTACCCTCAGTTTTAATAACGAAACGGGAGACGATTATACAGTTTTGGCTGATGGAAATGTGCTCCTGACCCAAAAAGGAAAATTAGGACAAGAACGGGTTTCATTTGAACACAATAATATAAATGCGTGCTATCGTGTTCAATTACAAAATTCATGTTTTACCAATACAATATCAAAAGAGGTTTGTGATATTGGTTTTAGCGTAAAATCTATAATTGATGGCAATGAGCTTATGTGGAGTAATCCCTCACGTATGCCTATCAAAGACTTTATACTTACTAAAAACAATACTATTGATATTCCACTTAGTGGGACTTCCTATCCGGATAACGAAGTAGACTGTAATGAAGAAGTTTGTTATCAGGTGCGTTTTAAAACTAATGAAAGTGTTTTTATTGGCGAGAAGCTATGCATTAAAAATACAATGATTCCATGTGGAACACTTAAGCCTATCCACATTCCATCAGCATTTAGCCCCAATAACGATGGCATTAATGATAAATTATTCCTGTTTGGTGATTTAGAGAAGTTCATTAGCCTGAAAATTTTTAATCGGCGAGGGCACGTAGTAAAGCAAATTGATTATCCTTACGAAGCCTGGAACGGCGACGACCTCCCTGCAGGTATTTATGAATATCTCTTAAAATTCAAGACTACATCTAAGCAAGAAAACACATTGCAGGGAACAATTACATTATTGAAATAAAACAAATTTTAATTTTCTTGTAATGGTTCTTACTGAAACTTAACTACCACCTGCATAGACTTCGATACTGGTTTATCGTCGTTAGTAGCCGGAAACCATTTAGGCCCGTTCTTTATAATTCTAATAGCCTCTTCATCACAACCAAAGCCCAGGCTTCTTATAATAGTAAAGTCTGATAATTCACTTTTTTCGTTTACAACAAAACTTACTATTACTCGCCCTTTAACATTATACTGCCTTGCTCTTGGTGGCAGTTTGGTGTTTTCTTTCAGGTAAACTTCGTATGCTTCCCAGCCAAATTCGGGCTTGGCATTAGTAGCTGTTTTTTCGAACATCACTTCATTAGGGCTAGTAACCGAAACTTTTGGTTTGCTTGGCATATAAAAACTGCGCTCACTATACACAATTTTGCCCGGCAGGTTATTCTTTAATGGCACTTCCATCTGCGGCATAGTAAGACTATTGAAAACCACTATATCACTTCTCCGGGCATCTTTTAAACTAAACTTACCCTCTTCATCTGTTTTAACACCATCTGCTTTTCCCTTTATGTTAACCGTTACATCTTTCATTGGTTCGTTGTCTTCGTTTACCACAATGCCCGATATTGAAGCTCTTGCCAAACGAGCAGCGCCGGTTGCAGCTATGTTATCAGTATATGTATGGTCTTTATCTGCCACCTCTTTTTTCTCGATAGGCATTGCTACCGGCGCAGCCGCTACCTGTGGCGGTGCTTCTGCTAGTTTTTCGGTTTCTTTAGTATAAGTGCTATATTTTGCTTGTGGTGCATCTATCACAGCAGTTGCTTGTTCTTCTTTTAATACTGCCTGTGCTTTA
Source organism: Emticicia soli (assembly GCF_037860775.1). Lineage (NCBI taxonomy): Bacteria > Pseudomonadati > Bacteroidota > Cytophagia > Cytophagales > Leadbetterellaceae > Emticicia > Emticicia soli. The sequence goes on from NZ_JBBEWC010000001.1 coordinate 519,430, forward strand.
TTTGTACTAACTGCACTTCGTTTTTGGTGCACTTGTGGGGCTAATGCATCCTGTTTTCTATTTAGGGCGGTTTTATCTTCTTCGGCTATTGGAGCACTGGCTATTGGTTCTGATAAATTTTCTTTCGGCTCAAGCTTTTCTATCGGCACCAAAGCAGTAGTATCTTCATTTTGATTACTCTCTAGCAAATAATATGTTCCGCCAAAAACTAGCAACATAGCAGCCGCAATGCTAATCGGTTTCCAGATTCTAATAATATCGAAACCAACAGCAGGTTTACTTATTGGGGTTTCGAGTCTCTTACCTAATCTTGCCTTTAAGTCAGAAATATTGGTTTCAGTAGAAACTTTATCTTTTTTGATTTTCGATATACCCTCTACCGCATCGGCATAGAAAGGCTGTTCGAGCAGAATTTTTTCTACCCGATGCATTTCCTGAAAAGTCATTTCTCCGGCCTCGTACCGTCTCAGGTCTTCGGCTGTAAGAACATTTTCAGTAACCGAACTATACTTTTTCTTTGCCATTATTTATTCTTTTCCATACAAATTTTCAAATTCCGTTTACCATTCTGAATATAGCTTTTCACTTTGTTCATATCAAACCCAGTTTGTTCGGCTATTTCTTTATAGCATTTCTCTTGCAGGTAAAACAACTCTACACACGACTTCTGTTCAAACTCTAGTTTACCAATGCAATTTTCCAATTTCTGTAAATCACCCTCCAAATCTATTGTTTCATCTGATAGATGCACAAAAGGCTCGTTTTCCATAAATTCATCATCAGAAATTTGCAAACCACCAACTTCTACTTTCCTCACCCGTAGTTGCATCAAACAATAGTTGCGGGCTACACTATGCAGCCAGTTTTTAAAATTACTTATCTGGTGCTTTTTCAAATCTTCTACCAACTGCTCAAAAATCTCCATCGTGGCATCTTTGCTTTCTTCTTCGTTACGCAGGTACTTGTAGCAAATCGAGAAAACCATTTCCATGTTTCTCTCATACAACTCTCCAAGCACGTTCAAATCGCCACTTGCCTGATAGGCCGCTATATATTCAGCATCAGTCTGGGGCTTAGATTTACGTTTGAAAAATTGCATGCGTTATGGTTTTCGGAGCTTGGTAAGACAAATTTAATTTTTTTCTAAAATTTTTATGGAATTTTTATGAAGTCTTCATCAATAGAGAAAATTACAAAGATTTCATGTTCTAACAACTCCCCAAGCCATGAAAACTTTCTGAAAACAATATTGGGGAAACTAAAATTATGGGAATTAAAATATTGCTTCTGACTTTGACTCTTTTCTTAGGGTTCTTTTTTGTACAAGACCGCACAATTACAGGCACGGTTACTTCTGCCACCGATAATATGGCTTTGCCGGGTATTACGGTTACTATAAAAGGGACAAATAAAGGAACTACAACTGATGCTAATGGGAAATACAGCATTAAAATCTCGAATTTGCACAGCACACTTGTTTTTCAAGGAATTGGGTTTACTACTGAAGAAGTAAAGATTAAGGAAAACAAATCTGTTTATGATGTAAAATTAAAAGATGCCGCTGCTAGCTTAGAAGAAGCTGTTGTAATAGGTTATAGCGTTGAAGGCTTACATAATACACAAAGGGTGTCGGTTCATAAATCAAAAATGGGAAGAGAAGCCTATGCAACAGCGCCAATGATGAACCAAATTGCGACAGCAGATTACAATACCGAAGAATATGGCACTTTTGAAGAGAATGTTTTTCATGAAACCAAGAAAGATGCACTGACTACTTTTTCGATTGATGTTGACAGAGCTGCTTACAGCAATATGCGCAGAATGATTAATAGCGGACAATTACCGCCGAAAGATGCGATTCGGATTGAAGAAATGATTAATTACTTCGATTATGATTATAAACAACCAACAGGAAAAGACCCTGTGAGTTTTCAGACCGAAATATCTGATTCACCTTGGAACAAGGGTTTGAAATTGCTTCATATTGGTTTACAGGCTAAAAAAATACCAACCGATAATCTGCCTGCATCTAATCTGGTTTTTCTGATTGATGTGTCGGGTTCAATGAGCGATTTTAATAAACTGCCTCTTTTGAAACAAGGGTTTAAACTTTTGGTTGACCAACTACGCCCTAAAGACCACGTAGCAATTGTAGTATATGCCGGAGCTGCCGGAATGGTATTGCCCTCAACCTCAGGTAAAGAAAAGACCAAAATAAAAGAAGCACTTGAAAATCTGCAAGCAGGTGGCTCAACAGCCGGAGGAGAGGGAATAAAATTAGCTTATAAAATTGCTTTAGATAATTTTATAAAAGGTGGTAACAACCGTGTTATTTTAGCAACTGATGGCGACTTTAACATAGGAGCATCAAGCGAAGCTGATTTAAAGAGTATGATAGAAGAAAAAAGAGAATCGGGGGTGTATCTGAGTGTGTTAGGTTTTGGGATGGGTAATTATAAAGATAATAAGATGGAAACACTTGCCGATAAAGGCAATGGCAACTATGCTTATATCGACGACCTACAAGAAGCCCAAAAAACATTTGTAACCGAATTTGGTGGTACGCTCTTTACTGTTGCTAAAGATGTGAAACTACAACTGGAGTTTAATCCTAAATATGTAAAAGCATATCGTTTGATTGGCTATGAAAACCGTCACTTGAATAACGAAGATTTTAACGATGATAAGAAAGATGCCGGAGATATGGGGTCGGGACATACAGTAACTGCCATTTATGAAATTATTCCGGCAGGAATCGAAAGCCTATATTTAAGCAAAGTTGACCCGCTGAAATATCAAGAATCTAAAAACCTATCGGATGTAGCAAACTCAAACGAAGTGCTTACCATAAAGCTACGCTTTAAACTCCCTGACGAAAAAACAAGTAAGCTAATGGAGGAAGTAGTTTATGACAAACATACAGCTTTTGACAAAACATCTGATAATTTCAGATTATCGGCTTCGGTTGCAGAGTTTGGTTTATTATTAAGACAATCAGCCTTTAAAGGCAATGCCAGTTTTGAACATATTATTGCTACGGCTAAATCGGCACGTGGCGAAGATGAGGAAGGCTACAGAGCCGAATTTATTAAGTTAGTAAAAACGGCTCAGTTATTATCAAACAAAGATTTGGCTAGAGATAAATAAAAACGAAAGCCCTGACGATGGTCAGGGCTTTCGTTTTTATTTACAGTTATAAGTATATGTTTCTTGTTCATCGTATGTTTCAGTGCTACTTTTCCGAGTCGCTGTCATTTTTGAAGGAAATCCTTCGGGAGTGTATTCATATTTATATGTCAATGATTCCATTTCTCCACTAAAAAAGACTAGTGCAGAAGAAGACGTTATATTATTTGAATTATAATAATAGGTCATATTTTCTCCAAACATCGCACCTGCAATTACTAATGGCAATGAGTGTTTAGATATATTAGAATTCAAAAAAACGTTCGATTTATCATCAAAGCTTATGTTCTCTAATACTGTCTGCTTACCAGTTCCTATATCTACCATTACCTTTTTAATGTTAGATTTATTATCATACTCAAAAATGAAATCCAGATTTCCTTCTTCTGATACCCCTTGAATTTTTTCAACTAAGCCTTTTGAATTTGTTGTATAAATATATTCAGAAAATGAAAGTGAGAAAAATGTATTTTGCGCATCATATTTTACTTTAGTAATATTACCTTTAGCATCATACTGGTATTGAAAAGTTTCTTTTCCATCAGAATTTATTACCATTTTAGTAAGGAGTCCGTTAGTATCATATTCATAGTTTGTAATATCGCCATCTTCATCTTTACTTTCTAATAAGTTTTGGGCATTATACTTAAATATAGTTTTGTATTCTGCTTCATCTGAGGTATAAATCATTTCATTTAGATAACACTTTTTAGCATTGCTACCATTGCTTCCATTAGTACCGTCAGGGTTATTCGTCTTACCAGTTCCATCAGGATTAGCAAGAATTACATCTTCTTTACAAGAAATCATTATGAATGTTGATAAAGCAGCTATAATCAACAGCAGTAAAGTTTTTTTCATATAGAGGTATTATTTAGATTTTTTTAATTCAGCGTGCAAAAGTACAAAAAAACACTGGCATCACAATTTTTTCGCCTAACTGTGCTGTCATAATGTGTTCAATATCAAAAATTTAGCTATTTACCTCTAAACGCTGCTTTCCTTTTTTGCAGAAATGCCATTACGCCCTCAGCAAAGTCATGTGTTTTTCCCAATAAATCCTGGTTCACAGCTTCTTGCTCCAATATCTCTTCAAGATTACTGTTTAAAGATTGGTTTAAGACTTTTTTCATCAGCCCAATAGATTTGGTGGCTGCGGTTTTGTAAGTATCTACCAATTCGTTTACGGCCTTATCAAGCTCGGCGTAAGGTACGGCTTTACTTACCAGCCCTATGTTCAGGGCTTCGTCCATAAATACTTTGCGGCCAGTACTGCAAAGCTCAAATGCTTTTTGCATACCTACCATGCGTGGTAGAAAAAACATAGAACCTGCATCTGGCATTAAGCCAATACCTACAAAAAGCTCACTCATGTAAGCATCTTTATTAGCAATTATTACATCGCAGGCCAAAGCTAAAGACATACCCGCTCCGGTAGCAATCCCATTAAGCCTACACACAACAGGTTTCTCGGCATTTCTGATAGCCCTAATCATTGGATTATAATTATCTCTCAACGATTCGCCTAATGACATAAGCCCTTTATCTAAACCTGCCTTCAGGTCGGCTCCCGAACAGAATGCTTTTTCTCCAACACCGGTTATTACAATAGCTCTTATTGTTGGGTCATGACTTGCCGTTTCAAGCGCATTTGTTATCTCTCTTATTAATTCAGTACTTAAGGCGTTATAGACTTGTGGTCTATTAAGAGTAATGGTTGCTGCGCCTTCTGAAACCTCGAAGATTATATGTTCATACATAATTGATAATCAAGTTTTTATTTAACTTTATAATTTATCTTGTCTAAAAATTGTTATATTATTTAGAGAATTAATAGACAAAATTGCCAACTAATGTGAATCCGCAAAACATTTTTATTTAAATTTTATAGTAATTCACATTGATGCAATATATTTGCAAACTTTTTTTAAAATTTCTCCAAATGGAAGTTAATCAACCATTGAATGGTAATGGTAGTGGTAATCACCACCATAATCTTGACAAAGTTTCAGCTGCTGGGCTCCTCATCGCATTAGGTATTGTTTTTGGCGACATCGGTACATCTCCTTTGTATGTATTGAAAGCTATTGCCGGAACAGAAGTGGTTGATGAAGAAATTATTCTCGGTGCTTTATCTTGTGTGTTCTGGACTCTGACACTACAAACCACTTTTAAGTATGTTGTTCTTATTCTGAGAGCCGATAATAGGGGTGAAGGGGGTATTTTCTCATTATACACACTTGTGCGCCGCCATGCCAAGTGGCTTACTATTCCGGCAATTATCGGGGGTAGTACCATGTTGGCAGATAGTGTCATTACCCCTCCTATTTCCGTTTCATCCGCTATTGAGGGGCTTACAAAAATATATCCTGACATTCAAACTGTACCGATTGTCATCGTTATTTTATCTATTTTGTTTCTGGTTCAAGCCTTAGGTACGAATGTAGTTGGAAAGGCTTTTGGGCCTATTATGCTTATCTGGTTTTTAATGCTGGGTACGTTTGGTATTATAAATGTGGTAAAAGATTTTGAAGTATTAAAAGCTATTAATCCTATGTATGGGTTAAGGCTTTTAACGCATCATCCGGGAGGTTTTTTCTTGTTGGGTTCGGTATTCTTATGTACTACAGGGGCAGAAGCACTTTATTCAGACATGGGCCACGTTGGGCGTAGCAATATCCGGATTATGTGGATATTTGTTAAATTATGTTTATTGCTAAACTATTTTGGGCAAGGCGTTTATGTGATGAGCCTGAAAGGCCAGACCATTGATGCCCGTAACCCATTCTATGATATTATGCCGGAGTGGTTCTTGCCATTTGGTATTGGTATTGCTACTATGGCTGCTATTATTGCCAGCCAAGCTATGCTTACAGGGGTATTTACCTTAATCTCGGAAGCAATCCGTTTGAACCTCTGGCCTAAAATAAAGATTAACTTCCCATCAGACCAGAAAGGCCAAATATATGTACCAAGTCTTAATATGCTGCTCTATATTGGTTGTGTTGGCGTAGTTTTATACTTCCAAAAATCATCTTTAATGGAAGCTGCATACGGATTGTCCATTGTACTAACCATGATGATGACTACCTTCTTGTTTAGCTATTACTTATATGCCAAGAAAGTAAATATGTGGATTATACTTGGCTATTTCTGTTTGTTTATATTTATTGAAACCTGCTTTCTGATTGCCAATTTACAGAAATTTACACATGGTGGCTGGGTGTCAATGCTTATTGCAGTTGTGATGATTGCAGTTATGTATATCTGGTTAAGTGCTTCTAAAATTAAAGCACGTTTGACAGAATATGAAAAACTAGATAAATATGTAGAATCTTTGAAAGAATTAAGCAAAGACATAACTGTACCAAAATATGCAACACACCTTGTGTTTTTAAGTAATGCATCAAGAGCGACAGAAATTGAGAATAAGATTATATATTCTATTTTCCAGAAACGCCCTAAACGTGCCGATGTTTACTGGTTTGTGCATGTTGATACCCTCGACGACCCCTATACGATGGAATATAAAGTAAAAACTATTGCTCCTGACGATGTTTACAAGGTCAATTTCCGATTGGGTTTCCGTGTGCCAAATAAGATAAACTTATACTTTAAGAAAGTTTTGGAAGATATGGTAAAATGCGGTGAGGTAGACATCAGAAGCCGTTATGAATCTTTGAATAAACACAATGTGATTGGCGACTTCCGTTTTGTTGTATTAGAGAAATTCCTTTCTTACGATAATCAACTTTCGTTCTTCGAAAACCTGATTATGAGAGCTTATTTCTTTATTAAAGGATATACACCATCTGAAGATAAGTGGTTTGGGCTAGATAGCAGTTCGGTTAAAGTAGAAAAAGTACCGTTAGTAATACGCCAGGCCGAGAACGTTAATCTTAAACGTATTCCTTGGCAGGCTAATAGTTAATACACTTTAAAAATTCATATATGCGTATTTTAATTACAGGAGGCGCCGGATTTGTAGGTTCGTCTTTAGCTATTGCGTTAAAACAAAATTATCCATCTTACGAAATCTTTTGTCTAGATAATCTGAGAAGAAAAGGATCTGAGCTTAATGTAGCCCGACTAACAAAACAAGGAATCAGCTTTATCCACGGTGATATTCGTAATAAAGAAGATTTTGATTCTTTACCAATTGTTGATTCTGTTATTGAAGCCTCGGCCGAGCCATCAGTATTAGCAGGTTTAAATGGGTCGCCCGATTACCTGATGAATACCAACTTATTCGGAACTGTAAACTGTCTTAACTACGCTGTTAAGTGTAAAGCAAGTTTTATATTTTTATCTACAAGCCGTATTTATCCAATCAAAACACTTGAAACCTTAGATTTTATAGAATCTGAAACACGTTTTGAATTGACTGATAATCAGAAAATAAAAGGTGTTTCGGCCAAAGGTATTGCTGAGGATTTTCCGCTTGAAGGCCCAAGGTCTTTGTATGGTACAACAAAACTGGCATCAGAATTAATTATTCAAGAATACAACGAGTTTTATAACCTCAAAACAGTTATCAACCGTTGTGGTGTATTAACAGGCCCTTGGCAAATGGGTAAAGTTGACCAGGGAGTAATGGTACTCTGGATCGCCAAGCACTTCTTTGAGCAACAACTGGCTTACATTGGTTATGGTGGTAGTGGGAAACAAACACGTGATATGCTTCACGTGGCAGACTTATACCGCTTGATAGACTGGCAGCTTCATAACATTGATAAAGTAAACGGCGAAACCATGAATGCCGGTGGAGGGGTAGAAGTAAGTGCCTCATTGCAAGAGCTTACTGCTATATGCCAGAGAATAACAGGTAAAACTATACCTATCAACAAGGTAGCAGAAAATCGCCCGGCAGATATTCGATTGTATGTAACTGATAATACGAAAGTAACCGCTCTTACAGGCTGGAAACCTGAAATAGGCATTGAACAGATTGTAGAAGAAATAACGGCCTGGTTAGCTGAAAACAGAGAAGCGCTAGAGCCAATACTTAAATAAAATAGAAAAGCCTTTCAGAAATTCTGAAAGGCTTTTCTATTTATGCCGAGTATGCTTTTACGGTTTCAAAGAAACACTTCACTTTTTCAGGGTCGGTATCAGGGTAAACACCATGCCCTAAATTGGCTATGTAGCGTTGTGTGCCAAAAGCCTCTAGCATTTGCTTGGTTTCTTTTTCTATCTCCTTAAAAGATGCATATAAAACGCATGGGTCAAGATTTCCTTGCAAAGTTTTATTAGGCAACATCTCTCTCGACTCTCTTATATCCATGTTCCAGTCTAGCCCAACCACATCGCAATTTAGTTTTGCCATATCTTTGCGGGCAAAGAATGCGCCTTTGGCAAAAACTGTAACAGGCACATCGTTAATAGCATCGCAAATTTGCGCTATATAGGGTAAAGAGAATTTTCTGTATTGCTCTGGCGATAGTACACCAGCCCAAGAGTCGAAAACCTGCACTAAATCGGCTCCGTGGCGCACTTGAGCTTTCAGATAACTAATTGTACTGTCGGTTATCTTTTGTAGTAACAGATGAGCTAATTCGGGCTCAGAATACAACATCTTCTTGGCAGCCGAGAAAGTCTTAGAGCCTTTACCTTCTATCATATAACAAAAAATAGTAAATGGTGCTCCGGCAAAGCCAATAAGTGGCACCCGGCCATTCAGTTCTTTTTTTACTATATCTAAAGCTGCCAGTACATAACCCAGGTCGGTTTCAGGGTCGCTTACTTTCAGCGCATCAATATCTTGTTTCGTTTGGATAGTCTTCGGAAAAATCGGCCCTTTGGCTTCAACCATTTCGTAGGGTAAGCCCATAGCTTCGGGCACTACCAGTATATCAGAGAAAATGATTGCTGCATCGGTTTTCAGAATATCAACAGGCTGAATAGTTACCTCAGCCGCCAGTTCGGGTGTAGTAGCTAGTTTTATAAAACTTCCTGCCTGTGCTCTTACGGCACGGTATTCGGGTAAGATTCGGCCAGCCTGGCGCATCATCCAAACGGGCACACGCTCTACGTGCTCACCCTTTGCCGCACGTAAAAGCAAATCATTCTGTAATTTCATGCCGCAAAGATAAACTAAAAGGCTTATTTTTCAATGCATAAAAAAAGCCACGAGCATTGCTCATGGCAGGTAATCAACTGAAAGTCATTGTCTTTTACTAGGTGTTCTTGACTTTAATTATTTACAGCGGTTGACGTTAAAAAATCCTTTGTAATGCGGGATTTATTTTTTTCCAGTTCTCTCTTTAAGAAGTAGGCCGGAAAAAAGCCTTTAAATCTATTAATATATTTATTTTTTGAATCTAACAAAACAAGGGTTGGATACGCATCAATGTTGTAACGGTCGGCAATATCCATACCGTCAAAGGTATCAATATTAACTTTATATACCAAAAAGTTTTTGTTAATATATGCGGCAAAATCTGGGTCTGCAAAAGTTTCATTTTCCATTTTGCGGCAGGGAATACACCACGTTGCCCAGAACTCTAGTATAATTGGCTTTTTTTGTTTTCTCGATTCCCGAAGCAAATCATCATAAGTACCATCATAAAACCTTACTTCGCTTGTATTATTTTTTTTATCACTTTTGTAAGAAGCCAACATCACTAGGGCAATTCCTACGAAACCTAATACTTTGAGTTTCATTTTCATGTACGTTATTGTTAATAAATGGGGTCATAAAACACGCTAAAGACCCTAAAACTGATATTTTTAATCAATTACAAATATTAAGCCATTTTTTTCCTGATTTTTGTAAGCACCTTTGATAACGAATAAATACAACGCTTAATTATGAAGATTTCAATGATTGGTGCAGGTAACGTGGCCTGGCATTTGAGCATTGCTTTTGAAAACCACCATCATCAGGTTTGTGAAGTGTTTAGCCGCCAGCAATCAAAAGCGAAGGCGCTTACGGCTATGTTATATCAGGCAGAGGCCAAAACAGACCTCGACTTTTCGGATAGTAAAGCCGAGCTTTTTATACTGGCAGTAGCCGACGATGCCATAGCCGAGGTATGCTCTATGCTGGTCTTACCCGAAAATGCCATACTGGCTCATACCTCAGGAACAAAAAGTCTTGAAGACCTACAAAAGCTAATAGGCTCGTTTCATGATTTACCAATCAGGTGTGCAGTTTTTTACCCACTCATGACTTTCAGTAAACAAAAAAAGATGCAACTGAAAGAAGTACCTTTTTGCATAGAGTCTGATGATGCAGAGGCCGAAAGTCAATTAGTTAGACTCGCACAAGGAATGAGTAATACTGTATATCTGGTAAGCTCACAAGAACGAAAAGTATTACACGTAGCGGCTGTTTTTGCTTGCAACTTTACTAATCATTTAATGGCATTGGCCAAAGAAATTACAAATGATGAAGATCTGGAGTTTGATTTATTGAAGCCGCTTATCAGAGAAACATTCCAGAAGGCGCTAGCAGCCGAGCATCCGGCCGATGTGCAAACAGGCCCGGCAGTTAGGGGAGATAAATCAACCATTAATAATCATTTGGTTTATTTAAACAACCGACCTGATTTATTTGAGATATATGAGATTATGAGCGAGAGTATTCAGCAATGGCATGCTTAAAAAAAGAAAGTCATCAGTATAAACTGATGACTTTCATCTATTAACTATTGCTTAGGTATTATATCAATACAAACCTTCGCAACGGTTGATACAATCTAAATCTTCGAAAGCGGCTTTCAAACGGCTAACCATGCTTTCTTCACCTTTACGCAACCATACACGTGGATCGTAATATTTTTTGTTTGGAGAGTCAGCACCTTCAGGATTACCTAATTGTCCTTGCAAGTATCCTTCTTTGTCTTTGTAGTATTTCAGGATACCTTCCCAAGTTGCCCATTGTACGTCGGTATCGATGTTCATTTTTACTGCACCGTATTTAATGGCTTCTCTGATTTCTTCACGTGAAGAACCTGAACCACCGTGGAATACGAAGTTTACCGGCAATTCGCCTGTTCCGAATTTCTCTTGGATATAATCCTGTGAGTTTTTCAAAATGATTGGCGATAATTTTACGTTACCTGGTTTGTAAACACCGTGTACATTACCAAAAGCAGCAGCAATTGTAAAGTTAGGAGAAACTTTCAATAGCTCTTCGTAAGCATAAGCTACTTCTGATGGTTGAGTATATAGTTTTGAGCTATCAACATCTGTGTTATCAACACCGTCTTCTTCACCGCCTGTTACACCTAGTTCTATTTCAAGAGTCATACCCATTTTGGCCATTCTCTCAAAATATTTCACACATATCTCGATGTTCTCTTCGATTGGCTCTTCTGAGAGGTCAATCATGTGTGAGCTGAAAAGTGGTTTGCCATGTTGCGCAAAGAATTTCTCGCCAGCGTCTAAAAGACCGTCTAACCAAGGTAATAATTTTTTCGCACAGTGGTCTGTATGTAAAACTACCGGAATGCCATACATTTCGGCAATCTGATGTACGTGAATAGCTCCAGAAATTGCGCCAGCGATTGCAGCTTCCTGATTTTTATTTGGTAATGATTTACCTGCATAAAAAGAAGCGCCACCATTTGAGAATTGCACAATAACAGGTGAATTAACGGCTTTAGCGGCTTCCATTACACCATTTACCGAATTAGTACCTACAACATTTACAGCGGGTAGGGCATAATCGTTTTCGTTGGCGTGGCGTAACAAAGCAGCAAGTGCTTCACCTGAAACTACGCCCGGCTTAATCAAAGATTGACTCATGTTAAGTTTTTTGAATTTTAAAAAGAAAAAATGTTATTATAATTGTAGATGAAGCCAATTAAAGAAATTTTACGCAAATTATGTATTTTTAAAAAATATTAATACAGAAAATACCGAAAACTTTGCTGAGGCAACATCAGTTTTAATCTATTCTAAATAAGTGATTTAGCAGATAAGGTTCTATTTTTTCTCATACAAAGCCTGAATATCAGCCGGAATTTCAATTTCCTTTATGGTTGATTTCTTCTTATCTGTTATTCTCCATCTGTGCAACCATGAAAAACCACCTTTGGCAAGCACAGTATCTTTGTGTTGATACACCTCATCTTGCAAGGCTTCGTCTAGCGTAATAAACGTAAAACCCTTATCGGTCATAACCTTACAAAGCTCGTCGAAATAGTCGGCGTTGAGTGCATTGGCATGGCATAAGAAAATATGCTTGATTGGGCGGCCTATTACTTCTTGTGTATATTTAATGTAGTAGTCGAAATAATCGCTGTTATGCTGTATGTATTTTTCGGCAATGGTTTTCATAAGGTCTTTGTTACCTGCCTTCATAGCATCCATATAGACTTTGTTAAAATACCAGTCGTCGGCCTCTATTGTTACCGGAGCATTAATATAATTGTGGTCTTTCAATACTTTCTCGAAACCATATCGCTTAACGCTATCGGCACCTACCTGTAAGAACGGATATCTGAAATACTTCTTCGGCTGCTTATACTTTTTATTGAGTTCGGTTGTTATCACTTCACCTTTTAGCAACTCTGTTTTATAATCTTCCAGCGGTGTTGTAGTAAGCGAAGGGTGGGAGAAAGTATGGTTTCCTAACTGATTACCATTGATAAGCCATTTTTCTAACATAGCTACTCGTGCATCAATCTCACCTAAGCGCATCACCGTTTTTTCGTTTACAAAACCTACTGCCTTAATCTTGTGTTTCTTTATTTTAGCCAGTAATTTATCGGTTGATTCTTGTGCGTGCTTGAGTGATAACTCTTGTACAAATGGTAGGTCGTCAATAGTTATGGCTATCTGATATTGCGCCTTAACATTTAATACCAAGAAAAAAGCGAATAAAATTTTTAAGTTTGATAGTTTTTTCATAATAAAAAAGCCACTGCTTTAACAGTGGCTTGAGGGTATATTTATTTTACAATTGTTTTCAACATTAAATCGGCTACAAACTGGTTACCGGTTTCGTTAAGGTGTACTCGATCGGTTGTTAAGATACCCGACTCTTTGTTCTGAGGGTTATTTTTTAAGTTATAAGCCAAAAACTCTTTTCTTAAATCAACCAAAGGGCAATCGAATTTTGAAGCGATGCCTCTGATAAGATTTGAGTAGTGATTCAGGTCTCCGTCTTGTGAATTACTGTTATCGTTGCGCTCGCCAATAACAGCCGGCGTACAGCAAATTACCTTTATGCCTTTCGATTGTAATTTTTTGATTATAGCAGTATAGAAACCTGTAAACTTATCGGCGTCTGTTCCTGTGCCGTGGCTTGACTTATGCCATACATCATTTACACCTATGTAGATAACTACTACGTCAGGGTTTTGAGATAGTACATCGTCTTCCATACGTAAGAACAAATCATAAACTTTATTGCCGCCTATACCTGCACCAATCAATTGGTACTTGTCTTTGATTCCTTGTTTTTCGAGCATTTCTTTCATTTTGGTAATATAACCGTTTGGACCAACGCCAGCCTGAGTTATTGAATCACCAAACAAAATTACTTTAGTGGGTTTGTCTTGTGTTAGCGAAAACATGAATAATGAGAGGACGATAAGGGTAAGCGACTTTAGGGTGTTTTTCATTTAATTTTGAGGTTGAATTGTTTAAATAATATCAAGCCTTTAAAATTAGTTTTTTTTACTCTTATTGTCAAAAGACCATTCAGAAGAGCGTTATTTTTTAATTTGTGAACAAAAAAACTCGCTCAAAAAAAATAAAACCTTACTTTTGGATTTATTTTACCTAACTAGACACGCCGTTTTATGTTAACAGTCATTGCTAAAATCTTAGTTAAAGAAGATAAGGTAGAAGAAGCCAAAAACGCTTTATCGGCATTAGTAGCACCTACATTAAAAGAAGAGGGTTGTATCGATTATGTGCTCCATCAAAGCAATGAAGACCCCAAATTATTTTTCTTTTACGAAAACTGGACCGATAAAGAAAGTCTGGAGAATCACCTGGCTAATGTACATATAGCAGAATTTTCGGCAAAAGCAGAGGATTTATTGGAGTCGCCGGCCGAATTGTTTTTCTTATCTAAAGTTTAGTCTCTAATACTTATATTAGTTGTTTCCAGGTGTTTTTTATATAGTTGTACTTGAGTGTACTTGGTAGGGCTTTCCAGAAGTATTTGTTTATTTCTACAGCAAACGATGGTTGCATATAGCAATTAATTACGCAACCTTCGCACTCTTTCAGTTTTCCTTCAAGTGCAACAATTTCTTGTACTTCGGTAGATTGATATAATTCGTAAAGATTATTATTGATAGAAAAGTCTTTAGTACCTAGATGATAGCAGGGGAGGATAAGTTTATTCTCCGGTGATATAACCAATGTTGTAGATGCTGCCTTACAAACGGGATTATCCACGTGGTTTCCACCATTCTGGCGTAGGCTTATAAATGCTTCGTTGAGATACACATTTTTTTGCTTGCCCCACCACAGTAGCTTATTAAGCGATTCTTCGGAAAGACTTCCGCCTGTTTGCACACTATTATAATCAAAAACCGGATTCAGTATCAAAACCAGATTATTCGGTTGGGTGATTTCCTTCCATACTCGTTCAATCTTATCCACATTTTGTTCAAAAACTGTGAATAAGATATCCGGTCGCTCACCATTTGCTTTAGCGATTTTGATAGAATCCAGTACTTTATCAAAGCACTTTACACCTCTCGATTGATTATGCTCTTCTTCATCGGGTGAATCGAGTGAGAAGTGGAGCATATCTATTTTACCTTTCAGGCGCTCGGCGTATTTAGGGTACAATAAGCAATTAGTTGTTACGGTGGTTATCATACCTGCGCCTTTAGCTTCTGTAAGCAATACATCGAGTTCCCGGTGCAGTAATGGTTCACCACCTGTAAAGTCAATAACTTTTACACCTAGTTTTTTCAGGTCACGAAGGTTTTCTCTAAAATTCTGAATTGTAATATAGGGTGATGGCTTCTCCCATATATCGCAAAAACTACACGTTGCATTACAACGATACGTAATGTAGTAATTACATAATACAGGATGCTTGATAAGTCTCATACTATCTACTAGCTTACTTGTTGATGATTGATAAGTATGATTTTACCCTAATACTAGCTGGCTTAATTAAGCCAGCATTTTTAACAGACTCGCCAGTTTATCTTTCAAATCTTTTCTATCTACAATGAAATCAAGGAAACCGTGCTCTAAGACAAATTCTGCAGTCTGGAAACCTTTTGGTAATTCTTTACCGATGGTCTCTTTAATAACCCTAGGGCCTGCGAATCCGATGAGCGCTTGTGGTTCAGAGATATTGAAATCACCTAACATGGCGTACGAAGCTGTAACACCACCAGTGGTTGGGTCTGTTAATAGAGATATATAAGGAATCTTTGCTTCAGCTAATTGTGCTAGTCGGGCCGAGGTTTTGGCCATCTGCATTAAAGAGAATCCTGCCTCCATCATTCGGGCGCCACCAGAGCGTGAAATCATTAGAAACGGGATTTTATTTTTCAATGCATACTCAATTCCTCTTGCTATTTTCTCACCAACAACCGAGCCCATCGACCCACCGATGAATGCAAAATCCATACAGGTGATTACGATGTCAAGGTCTGACATTTTACCATGAGCTGTACGAGCTGCGTCTTTTAAACCCGATTTTTTTTCGGTAGCACGTATTCTGTCCGGATAGGGCTTAGTGTCTACAAAATTAAGCGGGTCGCCTGAGCGTAGATCAGCATCTAATTCAGTAAAGTTTCCGTCATCAAATAGAAGATTAAAATAGGCATCAGAGCCAATTTTTTCGTGATAATTACAATGAATACATGTATAGGCATTATTTTTATGCTCACGTGAATGCATTGCTTTTTTACAGTTCGGACATTGATACCATAAACCGTCAGGCGCTTCGCGCTTCATTTCGGTTGGTGTCTGAATTCCTTTTACAGTACGCTTAAACCAAGACATATCAGAAAAAAAACGTTTTGAGGGGTCAAAGGTAAAGAATCTTGAGGTGTGATTTAAAAGTTTTTTCTTAATTTTTATAAATCTGAGGTTTAATCATATAAAAAAGCTGAGATTCATTTATCTCAGCTTTCTAATTTTGACTTAAAACGTATTGATTGGCCTACCGCTTGCGTCTCGATATGCCTTTCGCTCTACATCGTTTTCGAAATACGTTTCTTCTTTTCTTCCATCCGGGTACAATCGCGTGGCCCTTCCATTCTTCTTATTATTTTCTACCTTGGCTACGAGGCGTACATTATTATTATATATAAAGTAGCCTTTGTCGTCGTTCATCATTCCGTTTTTGAACTTGCCTACATACTTATCTCCGTTTTTAAAGTAGTAGGTACCATAGTTGTTGTACCTTCCGTTCTGAAAATTACCCACATATTTTTTCTCACCATCAGGGTAATACTCTACACCACGACCATCACGTTTTCCGTTTCTCCATTCACCTTCATATCTTTCTTTCGTTACGGTGTTTATCATTTTTCCGAAACCATTTCCACAATCACCTTCGAAACAAGCAGGGCTACGCACAATTTCACCCGAGTTATCAACAGTAGTGGGGTCTATTCTGGGCATTTCTGGTGCGCCACCCATGTTTCCATCTGTTCTTCTGATTGGGTCAATGGGTTTATTCACATCTTTATCCACATTATCCACAACATCGGTTGGTTGTCTTCTTTGTGGTGTAGGCGTATTTTCTGCTTTTGGTGGATATTGTACTTCAGGTAATGGTTTCGACTGATTCGAAGTAATTACGCTTCCGTCGCTTTTCTTCACATTTGGGTATAGGTCCTGTGCATTGCGGTATCCTTTTTCAATGGCAGCTAAGCGTCTGGTTCTTGGTGGGTGAGTACCACCATCATAATCAGAAGTAAGTTTGCTGATAGCTGCTTGAGCTTCTTTCAACGAAGCCCCCATCTGGTACATTACAAAACCCGAAAACTCGTCAGCTTCAATTTCTTTTTGCGGGTCGCTTCCGCCTTCAATAATTGTATGCCCTTGCAAGTGATGGCCTATCTCATGTGCAAGTATGCTTAATGCACCCCAGTCGGTTTTAGATATACTATTAGCTTTTTGCATAAAGGCTCCATCATACACAATCAGGCGGGTTTGTCCGTTTACTGCGGCAAAGCAGTTATCTGTATTAGGGCACTCCATCACATAAAAATTCTTTTTTAATCCACTTCTACGCACAATCTCTTCTACTGCTTTCTCTGCAACGTCTTTCGAGCGGAAACTTACCATATTGCAAATGGCCTTTTCATTAATCCGTTGCCCATAGTAATTATATCCTAAAGTACGTACGCCATTCTGCGCATTTGCTACATAGCTAAGTGTGAATAACATTGTGGACAATGTGAATAACCTATATTTCATAGTGAGATTTTGTTTAGCTTAATATGAAGATTAACGAGGAAAGTTCTTATCAATTGATGGTAGTGGTTGGGCTTAACAATACTTTAACAAATAAGTCTCATAAGCTTATGGTTTATGAGACTTATTAACAATATTAATGTGGAAAACCCTTAATTTATTGTATCACCACGTAGATTTCTGAATCTTTTTCTGGCTTCGGCGCTATAGATACTTCCGGGGAATTTCTGAAGGATTTCTCTGTACAAATCCATCGCTTTATCTTTCTGGCCTAATTTCTCCTGATATATCTTTGCTTCCAGAAATAGGGCATCATCAGCCAAGATATCGTAGTTATAATTCTTACGCAAGGTCTCGAGGTCGTCTAGTGCCTTATTAGCCTCATTAATTTTTACATAGGTATTGGCTCTTAGCCATAATATTTCATCGGCCAGGCTATGGCTTTTGTACTTCTCAAAAGCTACATTAAGTGCCTCTAAAGCTTCTTTGTTTTTGTTTTGGAAAAGCAACAGGTCAATTGAGGCATATTCACGCATGGCGGCTTCGGTTGTATCTAAGCCTATGTTATCCTGAATCAACAAACTCAATTGCATGGCATCGTTGGCGATTTCACGAGTGGTAGCTTTTTTGAGAATATCAAGAATATCTTTCGATAAATCGAACTCGCCGTTGTAGTAATGCAATTTGGCATTTTTCAATTTAGCTTCCTGGCCCAGCATATCTTCTTTCTGAGACTTTTCAACTTGCGAGTAGAGTAAGGTTGCTTCCCAAGGCTCGTTTCTTAGAACATAAATATCGCCAAGGTCTAGCTTACATTTATCTCTAAAATTATTATCACCACCTGCAATGCTGATTGCTTTTTCGAGTACTGTAATGGCTGTATCTCTTTCGTTCAAGTAAAAAGCATAGAGCTGTGCAGTGTTTCTCATGGCCTCCATTGTTTTCTGGTTCTGGCCTAAGTCAAGAAAGAGGTTCTGGTAGTCATTTATGAGCGTTCTGATAGAGGCTAAATCGACCGGATAGGTTGTCTTAATGACTTCTTCCTTGCAGTAGATAGCATTTCGTCTGGCATAGGGGTAATACTGGCCTTGTGGGTACTCTTTCATCACGTATTCGTACATCTGAATAGCGTTCTTGTACTCTTTGTTTACCAAAGCCGTTTGTGCCAGCTCAAAAACCCTTTGCCCTTCAAGTTTGTAGCGTCTGTCTAAGGCACGTGTTTGAATAAAAGCCTTGTTAAACTCTTTCTGTTGCACCAAATGCCATATTAGTATATCAGCATAGTATTGCTCATTCGGAAACTTCTGTACTTTGCTGTAAAGCACCTTTTCGAGCATTTCTATTTCAGCATCTGTTTTAAGATTATCTTGAAGCGTGGCTTTTACATATTCAACATTTCCTTCTTTAAGGCCATATTTCAACATTTCTTCAATCATGGGTTCTTTCTGCCCATTGTACAGATACGCCCTTGCAAACAAAATAGCGTACTTGTTTTCATCTTTTGCTATCTCACGGCCTTTTTTAAGCAACTGAATAACCTGTTCGGTTTTACTGTTCCGATACAGAAAGTCTTGCATTTCGTAAAGTGTCCCGTCTGACTTTGCCGCAAGGTCAATCACGTTGGCAAATTCTTTTTGTGATTCTTCAATTTTGCCTGTCATTTCCAACAACAGGGCATAGTCTGCTTTGTACGAAATGATATTCTCATTACTCTTTATCTGGCGTTTCAGAAATTTTTCGGCCTCGTCCCAATTTTTTAATTTATAAAGGGTTTGCAAGTAATTTGTGTGCACCAGCCTAACCGCATTTTTATCTTTCGACAACTTCACGTAAATCTCTTTGGCCTTTTCATATTCGCCTTGCTTGAAATATTCATTCGCCAGTTCAAGGTCTTGAGCCATTAAGTTTACTCCCATGAGAGTCATCAGCACAATTAATAAACACCTCTTCATGTTTTATAAAAAAAATAAAAATTAAATAATATTTTATTGTTGTTTTTGATTGTTATGCCTGTGGAAATGTGAATAAATATACTCTGTGGATAATGGCTTTGCAACTCATTCACATAAATAATCTCTTTTTCCACATTTTTATTTTACTATTCCACACTTATTTTATTGATAATCAATTATAAGGCCACTTATTTACACTCGCTAATGAAATATTTGTGTTGATTATTTTTACCTCTATCCACATAGTGTTTCCACGTTAATCCACTTGGTGTGAATTGAGGAAAAGGCCATAGTTTGGGGCTTATTCCACAAGCCAACTATTCTTTCCACTATCGTTATTGAATTCTCCACACACCACTCCACGAGGTAGTACACAATATGCATACAGTATCCACATATTTGTCCACAGTGTTTTTTGGATATTTTTTATTTTGAATTGACCTTTTGCCAATTCATAGAAAAGTACCCACATTTTAGTGTTTTAGAGCCACTGGCGGTGGATTGTTTTGAAGTGTTGAGATAGGTGAAAACTCTTGTTTCTTTTGATATGCAGAGAGTAGAAGTCTAGACGATTTAACCTGGAAGGTAGGGGAGATAAAATGCTTTCAGGTTGCGCATTCTTAGGTTTCAAATACTTATTGCAGTTTTATAAAAAAATTGTGGCACAAACTTCCAGTTCGCTGGTGTTATAACTTATCGAAACGATTAAGTATTTACTATCCAAACATAACATATAATAGTACATTACGAATACATATTGCGAACTGGAAGTTCGCGCCACAACTAATTCATAATAGACCTTCCCTGTTTTGTATTTTATGATGTGACACCAAGAGTGGCTTTATAGTTGATATACTACTTTTACACTATTCTATAGATATACACTATTTTAAAATATCCTCTAATAAAAAAGAAGATGGTCCGTATCAAACTATGATAGTGGAACATCTTCTTTGTATTGAATTACTCTTGACTATTTTTGATAAACTAATTTATTCTTTCTTGTCACCAATATTTACTTTTATATCTCGCAATTCAAAATTAGCTTTTACTCTTATTACCTCTTCTGAGAAATAAACTTTTTCGGGTTCTATATCATTTTCAACATTTCCATAATCCCATTGGCCATTGCCATTGCTGTCTACAATTATTCTTATCAGATATGGTTTTGGTTTAACATTGGTAAATAAGAATCTATCTTTCGTTTTTTGCTCGGCTTCTACCTTATAGGTTTCATCGACCAATTGTACGATTTTATTATCCGTATTTCCCTCAATTATCCCCTCAACGATTCCATAGTCTTCGGGTTTCAATAACGGATTTCTTAGCGTTTGCTTTGCACTTGAATCTCCTCTTATGTTCATAAACGCACCTGCTTGAAACTCAAACTTTATTTCCCTTTTTGCTGAAATTTGTTTTGTAAGTGTTAGATGTGTTTTATACATGTTCCACGCTAGCGCCTTTTCATCTAAGGGTTCTACTGTTATGGTATCGCTTAGTAGTTTGATTTTGCTAAAGTCGCTTGTTGCAATGGGGTTATCGAAATAAAATTCATAAACTAGATTATTCTCTACCGGTTCGTTTGATTTAGGGTCAGTCTGAAAAGTGAAGTTATCTTGTTTATTCCTTCTGGTTGTGCGTCTTTCCTGGTCTCTGAATTTTATCTTTTGTAAATGTGTCAACTCATTATCTGCTGAGTCTCTTACTGTAATATTAACTTTAACTGTATCAGTCTTTAGTGGAATGTTATAAAACTTTATTTCATTTCTTTGTGCTGAATACGGAAGCGTATCTGCAGGGTTCACAAATGAAACACTATAGGTCTTGATGTTTTTATCATAAATTACAGTAAAGTCTTCTGCTCTCTGGAGTGTCTTCTGATTTTTAGGTTTATCGTTATTGGCCATATATAAGGCCATATTGATATTTCGGATGTTAGTATCTAGTTTGATAGTATCTTTCACAAAGGCTATCATCTCTGTTTTATTGTCAAATCTTAGGTTACTGTTTTTATCAGTATAAGCATAGAGTCTATACTTTCCTTTTTTTAGATTCTCGAATTTGAAATTTCCGCTTGAGTCGGTTTTCAAAAAGTAGTTAGGCTTTGTCTTTTTTAGACTTAAAGAATCCTGTACTTCATACAACGATACTTGCGCATCAAGAATCGGTTGGTTTGTGAACAAGTTCTTCACATTGCCTTCTATCTCTAATGAATCAATCTTTGCCCCTGTACTAAATGCCAATTTAAGATTTTGCGCTTCATTCCTCTCATTTAGGTCTTTTATTCCTTTTTTGAAATTGAAAGTGTAGGTTGTGCTATCTTTAAATGGTTTATCGAATTTAAGAATAACACTATTTGATTTTGATTTTATGTCATAATACCCATCCTGCTCCGGAATAATGATTAACTCCTGGCGCAGTGATGTTACATCTATTAGTTCATCAAAGTATAGTTCTATCTGATTACCCTTAAAATTGGTTTGCTTATCTACCGGAATAGATTTCACTAGTTTTGGCGCAACTTCATCTTTCTTTCCACCGGTAGGCGGAACAAACTGTGCACAACTCAACAATAGATTGCTGATAATTAAAAATGCTGTTGCTCTATATAAATTCTTTTGTAACATATCTATTATGCCTATTGCTTTTGAAATGCAAAAATAAAACCCTCAAATAACATTTGAGGGTAATTAAGAAAATTTAATAGTTATTATCGACCCAGATGAATCATCAGTACTGAAATGTCAGCGGGAGAAACGCCACTTATTCGTGAGGCTTGTCCTAATGTCTGAGGTTTTAATTTTTTAAGCTTTTGTCTGGCTTCTATCGATATAGATGTTAGTTTATCATAATCGATGTTTGGTACAATGCTAAGGTTCTCGAGCTTAGCCATCTTCTCTGCCATTAATAACTCTTTCTCGATATAACTTTCGTATTTCACATGTATTACTGCCTGCTCTAATACTTCATCATCAAAACTTCCTAAATGTGTTTTTATTTCATCGCTCAGGTTTTTTATATCATCGAGTTCTATTTCTGGTCTTTTCAATATGCTATAATAAGAAGACTTTTCTCTTAGTCCTGCCGATTCTATCGATTCCAAATAAGAGTTTGCCTGATCGGGTGAAACTTTCATTTCTCTCAATGATTTTATGAGTTTCTCTGACTCTTCTCTTTTCTCAATCATTCTATCAAGGCGGCTTTGAGAGGCAAGCCCTAAATCATATCCTTTTTGAGTCAGGCGTATATCTGCATTATCTTGGCGCAACAATGTTCTGAACTCCGCTCTTGATGTAAACATACGATACGGCTCATCTGTACCTTTGTTAACCAAATCATCTATAAGCACTCCTATATATGCTTCATTTCTTTTCAAGACGAAAGCTTTCTTTTCTTGTACTTTGTTGTGGGCATTAATACCCGCAATGAGCCCTTGGCAAGCGGCCTCTTCATAACCTGTTGTGCCGTTGATTTGCCCTGCAAAGAAAAGGTTTTCAATCAGGTGAGTTTCAAGTGTAAGTTTCAACTGAGTCGGAGGGAAAAAATCGTATTCTATGGCATATCCCGGTCTGAACATCTTTGCGTTCTTAAAGCCTGGTATTAAACGTAGGGCTTCGTACTGAATATCTTCAGGTAAAGAGGTTGAGAAACCATTGATATACATTTCAACTGTATTCCATCCTTCTGGTTCTACAAATATCTGATGGCGGTCTTTATCTGCAAAGCGGTTGATTTTATCTTCTACTGACGGACAGTAGCGAGGCCCTAATCCTTTTATTCTACCACTAAACATTGGTGATCTATCAAATCCTTTTCTGAGGGTTTGGTGTACCTGTTCGTTTGTATAAGTTACGTAGCAACTTCTTTGCTTGGTAAGTCTAGGCGTATCGGTATATGAAAACTTTTCAGGATTATCATCGCCTTTTTGTTCTTCCATTTCACTCCAATCAAGCGAGCGTCCGTCTATTCTTGGCGGTGTTCCGGTTTTCATTCTCCCAGACTCAAAGCCTAACTCTATTAATTGCTCTGTAATTCCGTGTGCTGCCTTCTCCCCTGTTCTACCACCACCAAAGGTTTTTTCGCCAATATGTATCTTTCCATTCAGAAATGTTCCGTTGGTAAGTACTACCGATTTGCCTTGTATCTCAACACCCATTGAGGTCTTTACCCCTACTACCCTATTATCTTTTACAAGTATACCTACGGCCATGTCTTGCCAAACGTCTAGGTTTGGGATACTTTCCAACGTATCTCGCCACTCTTGGGCAAACATCATTCTATCGCTTTGGCAACGAGGGCTCCACATAGCGGGGCCTTTAGACCTATTCAGCATTCTGAATTGAATCATGGTCTTGTCACTTATAATTCCTGAGCGTCCGCCTAAAGCGTCTATTTCACGAACTATTTGTCCTTTTGCAACGCCACCCATCGCTGGGTTGCACGACATCTGTGCAATGGTGTGCATATTCATTGTTATCAATAGTACAGAGGAACCCATAGTAGCTGCTGAAGATGCGGCCTCGCATCCGGCATGCCCTGCCCCTACTACTATAACATCATATTCTGGAAACATGGTCTTAATTTGTTTATGGTTCCACGTGAAACTTTTTGATAGTGAAATATGTGTGCGTTCCACGTGAAACAGAAAAACTGTTATAAACTTTTGGATGAAAAACTTCCGAACTTCTATCGGGTAAAAGATATAAAACGATGAAGCCTGAAAGAAGGTTCTGATATATAAATAAAAAGGACACTCGTTAGAGTGTCCTTACAAATTTACGAAGAAATATAATTACTTAATTTTTCTGAAATAATTATCAGTTTGTTTCTTATAGAATGGGGTGTAATTAGGCGGAACTGTTCTAATTAGTTCCACTTGTTTCACCTTCTCTTGCAAGAATTTCTCCATAGATGGTGGAGCTTGGCGATTAAACTGCTGCGCTGTACGAGACTGGCGCGTTGGGTCTTCCTCTTGTTGCTTAATGGCTTTCTCTGCTTCAAGCAAGCGAGTCTGAATTTCTCTTGAGCGTTTCATTAATTCAGGGTTCACTCGTTTATTCACCAGATCAGTTTCGTTCTCGTCCATTTTCTTTTCTAGCTCCTTCAGTTCATTGCCAAGTTTCTTACCAGCCTCAGTGCCTTTAAGGTCTTCTTGTAGCTGTTGTATCATCTTACGAAGTTTCGCTTGTTCTTGCGCTAATCGGGCTGCTTCCTGCGACATCTGTTTTCCGCTTTGGTTGCCCTGCCCCATTTGTTGCATACCTTGGTTTAGTTTCTCCTGCATTTCGCCTAATGGCATTTGTGCAGGGTTCTTACTTTTCTTGCCGCTTTTACCACTGCCTGGCATGGCGTTGGCCATCATTTGCTGCATCTGGTTAAAGGTATCGCTAAGCATCAAAGCAAGGTTATTGATAGAGGTCATGGCAAATTGTTGCTTAGCCGATGCCACATTTAGTTTTCTTTCTTTAATAAACTTCACGCTTTCATCCATCGAATTACGCATAGAGGTTACTTCTTTCGTTACAAATGATTGTATCTGAAGCACACGCTTGGCAAGCGAATAAAGACTGTCTTCGATGATTTTGGCATCATCTTGTAACTTCAACTGGTCTTGCGAGAGTTTCACGAATCTAGGGTCGGTAACAGTCATATTTCTAAAGTCTTTCATTAAGCCTTCTTGGTCGAATGAAAGTTTTACAAGATTCTCCAGAATAGCTCTTAAAGCATCTATATCTTCGTTCATTTCTTTCATTTCCTGGCTTTGCATAGATTCCGACATCTGCTGTGCCATCTTCTTCATTTTATTAGCCGCATTCTTTTGGCTCTTCGATGCCGAATTGTTTTGCTTTTGGTCAAGTTGCTTTTTAGCATTCTGCTGTTCTTTCGAAATATCTTCTTGCTCCTGCTTCTGAGAGTCCATGTCTTTTTTGAGCTCTTTACTTAATTGCTCAATATCTTTCATTTTCTCTTTCATGTCCTCAAACTCTTTATTGAGTTTCTCTTGCTCTTGTTTCAGGCTCTCGTTCTTGTCATCCTTGCCATTCTCTTTATTCTGTTCTTTATTGTCCTTAGAGTCGTCGTTTTTGCCGTCTTTGTTTTGATCTTTATTATCTTTCGCATCATCTTTCTTGCCATCTTTATTCTGGTCTTTATTATCCGACTTCTCGGCCTCTTTATTCAATTGCTCCTGCTTCTTTGTTTCATCGCCAAGTTTGTCTTGTTTCTCGGCAAGTTTCTCCAGTTCTTGTGCAGTCTTCTCAACTTTTTGTTTCAATTGTAATTGTTTGAAAAGTTTAAGCGTACGGTCAATCTCTTTATCCATATTACGCTCTTTATTTTTCAGCTTTTCCAATTGCTCAATCGTTTTCTCGTCCATGTCTTTATCTAGCAGTTTCTTCAACTCTTCATACAACTTACTGGTTTCGTCGTTCATGAGTTCATTCATGAGTTTTTTCAACTGTTGCATTTTCTCCTGAAGTTGGGGGCTTTGCTGCTGAAAACGATTAGTCTTCTCCTGCATCTGGTCAAACTGCTCTTGTAAGCTTTTCAACTCATTATTTAATTCATCACGTTTACGAATCAATTCTTCCAATTGTTTCTTTTCTTGAAAATCTAAATCCTTTTTGCTTTTCAAGCGGTTTTCAAGATTAGCCAATTCATTCTTTAACTTCTTCGATTTCTCACTCAACTTCTCAAGCATATCTTCTGTTTTTTCGGCCGCTTTTTCTATTTCGGCATCATAAAGCTTAGCCGATGGGAGTGCAAGCGTCATAACAGCCGTTTTGGTACTTTTAGAGCCGTTTACGCCGTCGTTGTCCCACAGTTGAAGATAATACTCAACTTTATCGCCTGGGCTCAGTTGAAGCTCTGTCAGCGGCATTTGGTAATAAAAGCTTTGCGATACCTGTGAGCGATTAAACGCAACATCCATAGATGCATAAGGCTGGTTCTGATTATTATCTTTAATGGTCTTGTAAAAAAGCTTAAACTGAGACAAACCATAATCATCAGTAATGTTTCCGCCCAATACAATATAATTAAATAGTGTAGAGTCTTTTAATTGCTCCAATTGAATCTGTGGATACTTATCCGGAATTACATTTATATAGAAATCAACGTTCTCACGGTTGCTACTAAACTCGTTTTTGAGGTGAATCTGGTATGAAGATGAGTTTTTCAAACGTTTCACGTAAGAGAAATTATCGCCAAAGCCATCTTTTGCCAATAACTTACCTTCGTTGTCAAAGCTCAGATATAAAGAGTCTGTATTTACAGCCTTAAAATTCCATTGTACAGTTGTGCCTTCGGGTACTACAAGGTTTCCTACATTATTGAAGCCTTCGTTAGCTTTATTGAGGTATGATGGGTAGTTGAGTGCAACATCAAACGAAAGTAGATTAGGGCGGCTGATAAGCTCTAATTCAAAAGCATTAGATTTAAAGCCTGATGCCAGAAAATGGAAATCGACAGGATTCTGTACTTTAGAGAAAGTAAAAGAATAAGTTTTATTATCTTCCGAACTCATCTTGAACTTACGGTCATTAGCTACCAGATATACTGCTTCCGGTACTGCATTACCAATAAGCTTTAGGTTCAGTACAAAATCTTCGTTTTTTACTGCTTTCAGTTCATCGTTGGTTATCTCAAACTTAAAAGGAGCTTCTTCGGCAAAATCTTTCTGAAAGTACACGATTCTTTCAGTACTACTCTTAAAAAATTTAGGCGATACTGCCGCAATCAATAACACCAATACCAAAGGAGGCAAAGCATACTTGAGGTATCTTTTGTTTTCGCTTATTTTGACAGCATCGGCAAAGCGCACAAACTTCAGCTCTTGCGATTTTTGGTCTATGCTGGCTTGTAACAATGCATTTTCCTTTTCAGAAAACTGAGCCAGTTGCAGTGTATTTAACAGCCTATCCCCTACTTCCGGAAAGAATTTGCCAATTTCGTTAGCTGCTTTTTCATAAGTAAGAGGTTCGTTGAAATGCAACAAGTATAAAACAGGCTTTACTACCCAGAAAATAAGTGAGTAAAGAGCCACCCCGATAAAGGTAAATAGTAAAGCACCTCTGATAACAGAGCTAAAACGGCCAAAATACTCAATTGTATTGAGCAACAGAAACGATGATAACAAGATGGCCAAAGTAAACAAAGAACCTTTAATTAAAAGGTTTTTGTAATACTGACGTTTGTATTCATCAATCTTTTCGAAAAGAGCTTTAACTGAACTTGACATGGTATTGTATTAAAAGATTAAGGATTTTTAAGTGAACAAGTCGCCACAGCGTACTATTGAAATACTATTCTATAACGGAAAGATGCTTATAATAACCGAAGAAAATATTTTCAACAGGCACTTTATTTAAGAAACTCGCCTAATAGTGCCTGTTGAATGCAGATATTAAGCGAACTCTAAACAAAGTTCAATTGGGCAGTGGTCAGAAAAATGTAACTCCGGATAAATGGCAGCACTTTTTAAATGAAGTTGTAATGATTTAGAAGCAAAGTGATAATCGATACGCCAACCCAGATTCTTTGCCCTTGCCCCTGACCTTACTGACCACCAAGTGTAATTATGAGGGTTCTGATTAAAAAACCTGAAAGTATCGATATATCCTTCATCAATAAACCTGCCAACCCAGGCCCGCTCTTCCGGTAAAAAACCTGACGATTTTGCATTTCCTTTAGGATTATGGATGTCTATATCCTGATGACAGATATTTACATCTCCGCTAAGAACAAGGTTAGGAATGGTTTTACTGAGTTTTTCAATATAAACGAAAAAATCTTCCAGGAATTTCATTTTTAGTCCCTGGCGTTCATCACCCGACGTACCTGAGGGGAAATATGTACTAATCAATGAGAAATTATCAAAGTCGGCACGTATCATGCGCCCTTCAAAATCATATTCCGCAATACCCATTCCGTATTCCACGTGCACAGGTTTTATTTTAGAAAGAATAGCTACCCCGCTATATCCACGTTTTTGTGCCGGATACCAATAACAATGGTAACCCAATTCTTCAAACTTTGGGCTTACAAGCTCGGTTTCAGATAGTTTAATTTCTTGCAGGCAGATAGCATCTGGCTGATGATTTTTGAGCCAATCCAATAATCCCTTATTGATGGCGGCACGTATGCCATTTACATTGTAGCTGATGATTTTCATATATGTAGGCCAACTTCTTTTCTGAAATATTCTATAACAAAGTGTTTCAATAGTTTTTCTTGAGATAATAAATCAAAACTTGGCAAAGGCTGTATTAGCTTCCAATGAGGCCAGCCTGCTTCGTCTTTTCCTTCGAGCTCATAATAGCCTCCATAACTTAAAACTTTACAAATGGCTATGTGCATCAGGTCTTGTTTTTCTTCTTTACTAAAAAACTTCTTCCCCTGCCCTAGTTCTTGTACACCTATTACAAATAATACCCCGTTTAGGTCAACGGTTTTTTTTCCTAGATTTTCTTTCAGAAACATTAATAATGTTTGCCAGTTTTCTTTTAATTTGTCGTCTTCTACCATTAGCAATATTTTTATGTACAAACTTAATGAAAGCGCATGAAATGGGTAAATCATTTAATAGATATAATCTATCCGAAAACCTGTGATGCTTGTGGAGAAGCACTTTTAGGAGGAGAAAAACTGATTTGTACCAAATGCCTCGTTGGTTTACCTCGTACAAATGTACACCTAAACTCTGACGTACTCATTGAAAGGCGATTCTGGGGTAAGGTAAATATGGCTCATACGTTGGCTTATCTACACTTTGCAAAAAAGAATAAAGTACAAAAGCTATTGCATCAGCTAAAATACAAGAACAAACCTGACCTAGGCGTTTTGCTTGGAGAATTGTATGGGAGAGATTTAAAAGAAGCAGGTTTCGATAAAAACATAGATTTGATTATAGGTGTGCCGCTGCATATTGAGAAAGAAAAGCAACGAGGCTATAATCAAGCCAATTGCATAGCAGAGGGCCTCTCAAAGGCCTTAGAAGTGCCTTATGATGCCGTGGTGGCTCAAAAAGTTGTAAATACAGCTACACAAACCAAAAAGAACCGTTTTGAACGCTTTATGAACGTGAAAGATGCCTTTTATATAAGAGATAAGTCGAAGATTACAGGTAAGCGGATTGCCATTGTTGATGATGTGCTTACTACAGGTTCTACGATTGAAGCATTTGCCGAGGTATTGATTCAGAATGGCTGTGCAGCCGTTTCGGTAGTAACTATTGCCATAGCTGACTAAGCTTATCGGATATACCTATATAAAACAAAAAACCCTTTCATTCGAAAGGGTTTTTCTATGAAAACGAATTTGGGTTACAATTTTCTTTTGCCTTTCGGGCCAATGGCAATCATTGCACAACGGAAACCGATAGTTGCAGTTGAAGAATCTTGGTCTAAATAACGACGAGTACCAGGTGATAACCAGTAGGCTACATCATTCCATGAGCCACCTTTGTAAACACGTAGTTTGTTGTCTATCAATGAGTTAAAACCTTTTTTATCGTATAAGCTTTCTTCATCAAGGTAATCGCTACGACGGATTGGATTCAAATCGTTTACGTCTTGGAAAGAGTTCGGACGATACACGTCATATACCCACTCATTTACGTTTCCGGCCATGTTGTAAAGACCAAAGTCATTAGCAGGGAACTCATAAACTTCCATAGTAATGATACCACCATCGTTTTGGCGTCCGGCAATACCAGCAAAATCACCACGACCACGTTTGAAGTTAGCTAACATTGTTCCTTTCTGGCCACCTTTTGGCTTACGCATTGATGAGCCATCCCAAGGATAAATACGTTGGCTTGATTGGTTTTCGTCCATATATTGGGTACCAATCATAGCTTTTGCAGCATATTCCCACTCAGCTTCTGTCGGAAGACGGTAGCCAGGTAGTACATTACCTGTTTCGATAGCTAAACGACCACCCGCCTTAGCTTGTGGCGCTTCTGTTGTAGGGGCACTTCTGTCTCTTTTAGATGTTTTCGCTTTAGGACCAAAACGAGCTGCCATTTCACCATTTACTGCTCCGGTTCTCCATTTACAATAGTCAGATGCCTGTACCCATGAAACACCTACAACAGGATACAATCTGAAACCAGGGTAACGAAGATATTGCTCAGTAAACTGGTCGTTAAATGATAGTTTATTCATCCATACCGTAGTATCAGGTAAGGCTGTTTCATAAAATTCTTGCGACGAATCCTTTTGAATACCATGTAAATACTCAAGCCAGTGTAGATTAGTAATTTCTGTTTCGTCCATATAAAACGAAGAAACAGTTACAGTTCTTTCAAGGTTATCGCGTGAGTAGGTTACATCTTCCTCTACAGTACCCATTGTAAAACGCCCCCCCTCAATATACACAAGGTTTGGACCTGCAGGCTGACCTTTAAAGGCATTTACCTGAAAACCATCAGCTTGCTGAGCCTGTCCTTTTTTAGGTTTTTTACCTTTATTGTCTTTAGAATAGGCAATCCCGGTAGCAGTACTATTGCGACCCGGGTCGATACTCGTTCTTTTTTTGCTCGAACAACCACTTAGGATAAGCGCAAAAGCCAACGCACCCGTAATCGAACTAAAAAGTATTCTTTTCATTTTCGGAATGATTTTTGTTAATAGAATTCGTTTTGCAAAAATAGGTTATTTGATGTAAATATCTTAATCTTCTGAGAATCAAATCTTTAGAAAGGTTACTCTTTTCCGACAAATCCGCTCAATAATTTATCTAAATCATCAATGCTTTGTAAATTTTCAACGGTAAGAAGAAGCTTAGATTTTATTTCCTTTAGCGAACATCTTTTTGGATTATGTTTGATGTAATCAAGAATTCTGCCAAACTTATCTGCCTGAAAATATTCTGTTTTCTCTGAGGAAACGAAATAGCATTTCAGGATATTGTTTTTTAAAGTTAATTTTTCAAATCCTAATTGCTCTGCTTTCCATCTGATTCTTACCATTTTAACTAAATTTTGTACTTCCTGAGGCATTGGGCCAAATCTGTCAATGACCGACTTCTGGAATTGTTGTAGTTCTTGTTCCTTCTCAATATTATCTAATTGATTGTAAAGCGACAAGCGTTCCGAAATATTACTCACATAGTTTTCAGGAATAATAATCTGTAAATCGGTTTCAATCTGGCAGTCTGGCAATCTTAAATCAGTAATTGATTCCGAGAGGTCTTTCATGAATAAATCTTTGAATTCATTCTCTTTCAATTCCTGCACCGCTTCATCTAAAATCTTGTGGTAGGTCTCATAACCCAGGTCATTAATAAAGCCACTTTGTTCTGAACCTAACAGGTTACCCGCACCACGAATATCCAAGTCTCGCATAGATACTTTGAAACCATCGCCAAGGTCTGAAAACTCTTCCAATGTTTGCAGGCGTTTACGACCATCGCTAGATAATACAGAAAGTGGCGGTGTGAGTAAATAACAGAATGCTTTACGATTCGAACGCCCTACCCTGCCCCTCATCTGGTGTAAATCAGACATACCAAAATTTTGAGCCTGATTAATAATAATAGTATTGGCATTCGGAATATCAAGCCCCGACTCAATAATGTTGGTTGACACCAACACATCGTAGTCGCCCTCAATAAATTTCATCATTACTTTTTCCAAACGGTCGCCGTCCATTTGTCCATGAGCAATTCCAATTTTAGCATCAGGTACGAGTCTTAATATAATGTTGGCAATAGACTCAATATCGTTTACACGGTTGTGTACAAAGTAAACTTGTCCGCCACGCTTCAATTCATAGCTGATGGCATCTCTGATAAACTCTTCTTTAAATACATGCACCTCGGTAGTAACCGGCTGGCGGTTTGGCGGAGGTGTAGAGATAACCGATAAATC
Organism: Emticicia soli; assembly: GCF_037860775.1. NCBI lineage: Bacteria > Pseudomonadati > Bacteroidota > Cytophagia > Cytophagales > Leadbetterellaceae > Emticicia > Emticicia soli. The sequence goes on from NZ_JBBEWC010000001.1 coordinate 551,797, forward strand.
ACGGGCACCCATTAAAGAAAAATGAAGTGTTCGTGGTATTGGTGTAGCTGTTAATGTAAGCACATCAACATTAAGTTTCATTTCCTTCAATCTATCTTTTGCTTTTACACCAAATTTTTGTTCTTCGTCAATAATCAAAAGACCAAGGTCTTTAAACTCAATATCTTTATTTAAGATTCGGTGCGTACCTACCAAAATATCTATCTTACCTTCTTTAAGTTTTTTCAAAGTTTCGGTAATCTCTTTAGCCGACCTGAAACGACTTATCTCACTTACATTGACCGGAAGTTTCGAAAGACGCTCGGCAAAAGTTTTATGATGCTGCATTGCCAGAATAGTAGTAGGTACCAGCACGGCTACCTGCTTACTATCGGCCACCGCTTTGAATGCTGCCCGAATAGCCACCTCGGTCTTTCCGAAGCCAACATCACCACATACCAGCCTGTCCATCGGATACGGTTTTTCCATATCGTCTTTTACATCGTTGGTAGCTTTTGCCTGGTCGGGCGTATCTTCATAGAAGAATGATGACTCCAATTCGGCTTGCATAAAACCATCACGTGAAAAAGCAAAACCCGGAGCCATGCGGCGCTTGGCATAAAGACCTATCAGCTCTTTGGCAATATCTTTTACCTGTTTCTTTACCCTCGATTTTTTATTCTCCCATTCGGCCGAGCCAAGCTTGCTCATTACCGGTGGTGCCCCTTCTTTGCCTGAGTATTTAGCTATCTTATGTAAGGAGTGGATATTAACTAAGAGGATGTCGTTATCTCGATAAATTAGCCTTACCGCCTCTTGCTCTTTGTCGCCAACTACTATTTTTTCGAGCCCTGCAAAACGCCCGATACCATAATCTATATGAGTAACAAAGTCGCCAGTTTGTAATGCTCTCAACTCTTTCATGGTAAGGGCTTTCGACTTACTGAATTTGTCTCTTACCTTGAATCGGTGGTAGCGGTCGAATATCTGATGGTCGGTATAGAAAGCTACTTTGGTTTGCTCATCAATAAAACCACCTCTAAGCGAAATCTGTAAAGCGTTGAATTTTGTGAAGGGGTCTATCTCTTCAAAAATCGAATTAAGTCGGCTTAGTTGTTTAAGCGATTCGGCCGATATAATAGTAGTAAATTGCTTCGATTGATTTTCTTTGATGTTATCAATCAAGCGTTTAAAATCTTTGTTAAATGAAGGCTGGCTTTTGCTTTGAAAGCTGATTTTTTCGGCATCCTTATAATAGCTCTTAGTGCCAAATTCAATGATTTTAAACTTCTTAATTTCATTCTGAATACTCCGACGGGTTTCGAACAATGCTTCTGGATTTTCGACGACCTGAATACCTCCGCTACGACCCACTATCTCTTGAAAATGTTGCTCTACAATTTTGAAAGAATCGTCAATAATTTCGAAACAATAAGATGCGTCTTTTATCCATATATTACTCGTATTGCGAATAAAATTAAAAAAAGTTTCTCTTGTTTCCTTAATTAATTTGTTCTGAACATCAGGAATAATGTTAATCTGATTAACCGGATGCATTGATAATTGAGATTCAGGGTTAAATAGCCTGATACTGTCTATCTCATCTCCAAAAAGTTCAATTCTGTATGGGTATTCAGAGGCATAAGAGAAAATATCAACAATACCCCCACGGATAGAAAACTGCCCTGGCTCATAAACAAAGTCGGCTTTTTCGAAATCATAAGAGATAAGCAACTCTGATATAAAGTTGATGTCAAACTCTTCGCCAACCTTTACTTGAAGCGTATTGGCAATCAATGATTTTTTGTTGATTACTTTTTCAGAAAGGGCTTCAGGGTAGGTTACAATAAGCAGATTGGCCTTTTCATTATTTAATTGATTCAAAATTTCGGCCCTTTGAAGCACATTTGCGTTATCAATCTCTTCGTATTGATAAGGTTTTTTGTATGACATCGGAAAAAGAAATACATTTTCTTCTCCTAGCAGATTTTGTAAATCATTATAAAAATAAGCCGCATCTTCCTTATCGTTCAGAATAAAAAGATTGTGCTGTGGGTTAATCTGGTAGTTTAAACTTGCCAGCACGGCATCTAAACTACCGGCTAGCCCTTTTATTTGAGTGATAGGATTCGTCTTGATGCTATCGATAGATGTACGAATAATACTATCTTCACTATAAATCTTTAATAAGTCTTTTACTTCCACTCTTTCAGAATTTTATAAATAAGAAAGGGACGCAAAAACTCTTTTGCGTCCTGAATTTCAGTACAAAAATAAAAAATAAAATTAAAACTGATTTTTACAGAGATTAATACTTTGCTAAACCCCAGATTATGTCTTGTTTATATCGCTTTTTATTTAATATTATATTTTAAGGCGAAATTAAAAATTATAAGCTTTCAATAATTCCTATCAGTTTTTTCAGGTGCTCATGGCGCTCGGCTGTTGCTTCAGGGTAACTCATGTCGAGCCTTTTAAGTTCATTAACTATTACCTTCGCTACTATCAGCCGCATATTTTTTTTATCATCGGCCGGAATAATATACCAAGGGCTTTTTTGAGTTGAAGTAGCATTTATAAGGTCTTCATAAGCCTGCTGATAATCGTTCCAGAAGCCCCGTTCCTTTACGTCCTGCTCATCAAATTTCCAGTTTTTTGTTGGGTCTTGTATACGCTCTATCAATCTTTCGGCTTGCTCTTCTTTCGATACATTCAGAAAAAACTTAACCACTCTTATTCCGTTTCTATGCAGATAAGTCTCAAAATTAGTAATGTCTTCATACCTATGTTTCCAGAGTTTATCCATGTCGTCGGTCAACTCAACAGGTAATCTCTGGTTTTGTGTTACTATTTCGGGATGCACTTTTACTACCAGAACCTCTTCATAATAAGACCTGTTAAAAACCGTGATGCTTCCACGCTGAGGTAGTTGTAAAGTTGTGCGCCACAAAAAATCATGTTCTAACTCGGTATCATTTGGGCGTTTAAACGAGTGTACATTTAAGCCTTGCGGGTTCACGCCCGAGAATACTGCCTTCAATGTACCATCCTTCCCTGCCGCATCCATTGCCTGAAATATCACAAGTAAGCCAAAGCGATTATGTGCGTACATCATACTTTGGAGCTCGTCCATTTGTTTATTTAAATCGGCCAACGAAGTTTCATAATCTTCTTTATCTTGATAAAAATCTTTAATTTTAGTTTTGGTATCGCTGATAGAAAATTTTCCGCTTCCATCAAATAAAAAATCGTTTACTTCTATTTTTTTCATAGATGTTTAAATTTTAAGGTAAGGTTCTATACAATGAGGCAAAATTTAAGATACTTGCTTAGAACTGTATATAGAACAATATTAGACCATGATAGTTTTTAAATATTCAAACCCAAACCTACTTTCACTTTATCCATTACCACATGCGTATAAAACTGTTTTACATCCGGGTTATCCATCAGATATTTTTTTGAGAATTCTTCATAATGTTTCATGTCTTTGGTATTAACTATAATTACAAAATCGTAAAGGCCTGTTACATAATAGCACTGGGTTACTTCCGGGCACGCTTCAATAAGCGACTTAAAAGCATCAACTACTTTTGAGTTTCCTAAATGAAGTGTTACATCTACAATACAGGTAATACTCATACCAATAGCATGGGAAGAAACAATTGAAATATCAGCTTCTATTACTTTCTCATCCCTGAGTTTCTTTAGCCTTCTTTGTACAGCACTTGTGCTGAGGTTTATCATCTGGCCTAATTCTTCTGCTGTTATTCTATTATTTTTCTGAAGCTGATTCAATATCTTTTTGTCGTACTCGTCTAGTGCTTGCATAATTTACCGATTTTTGGCCCTAAATGTAGTTAATTTGTGCGCTGAGGTAATGTATTTTGGTCAAAAAATATCCTTTAGAGCTTATAATTTTGCATAGTTATTTTATGAAAAGCTATTTTAAATTAAAACAAAAAATGAAAACGCTAATTACAATCGTTGCGCTATGCGTAATAACTACCTATGCTTTAAAAGCAAATGCTCAAAGTATTAATCCTACTGTTGAAACTATCACAAAACCACTAGATGTATTTATAGAAGAAAAACTCAAAGAATCTGGAATGGTAGGCCTTGGAGCCGCCATTATTGTAAATAAAGAAGTGGTATGGATAAAAGGCTATGGATATGCCGATAAAGAAGCTGGCAAACCTTTTACGCCGAATACGATTATGAACATTGGTTCTATCAGTAAAACTTTTACAGGGGTGGCTCTGATGCGAGCCGTTGAAGAAAATAAACTCTCACTCGATGAAGACATCAATAAGTATCTTCCGTTTAAAGTAGTTAATCCATATTTTCCTGACGAGAAAATTACACTAAGGCAATTGGCCATACACACCTCGGGCATTACTGACGCCTACCCTACTTATGACAGTGTGTACCACTATGGTGGCGACTCCCCTGTTCAATTAGGCGATTTTTTGAAAAACTATTTTGAGCCGACAGGTAAGTTTTATTCAAAAGAAAATTTCTTAAATCATAAGCCAGGTACTTACAGAGAATATTCAAATATTGGAGCTGCTCTTGCCGGATATATTGTTGAAATAGCCACGGGAAAAAAACTAAATGTATATACTAAGCAGCAAATTTTAAAGCCTCTGAAAATGAATAGTACAGGTTGGTTTTTTGCTGATATTAATTTATACAATCATTCAAAGCTCTATGAAAAACAAAACGACATTATTAAAAATATAGAGTTGTATGGCGAAATAACTTACCCTGATGGTGGTGTTCGGACGTCAGTTGCAGATTTATCGAAATTCTTTATTGCTTTACTTAATGAGGGTGAATACAAAAAAACAAGAATTTTAAAAAAAGCTTCTGTAAATGAAATGCTGAGGTTTCATTACACCGTAGATGATAAACCAGACAACGTAAAGCTAAATGAAAAGAATGCAGGAATTTTCTGGTCTACCAAATTAAACACTACAAGAATCGGTCATGGTGGTTCTGACCCTGGTATAAAAACTGAAATGCTTTCAGACCTCTCAAAAGATGTTGCTGTTATTTTATTTACTAATACAGCTTTACCAAATAAAGATATGAATAAATATTTTTATGGTATTTATGATGAACTACATAAGACCGGAGAAAAATTAAAGCAGGCAAAGGCAAAGCCCTGATATATGCGGGAACTCGATTTTGTTATAAGAATAAATATACTTTAACAGCAAATGAGTTTTCAATATTAATTTGAATATGGTTGATAAGTAGTATGTTTGTAATTAAAACATCTGCTTTTCAACCATGTTTTTTATATAACTATTTTTGTCAGACAAACTCAAATGTGGAATAATTCGTTTATTCAATAAAACGTTCAATAAATAAATTTTGTTAACTATTATGAAGGTACTATCAATCATATTTATTGGCGGGGCTATCGGAATCTTTGCCCTGACCGGATACAAATTCAATAAAAAGGAAACAATAATGGATCAAGAAACAGAACAAAATAAAGCTGTTGCAACATTTGGCGCAGGTTGCTTCTGGTGTGTAGAGGCAGTATTTCAGAGATTAGACGGAGTTACAAAAGTAGAGTCAGGCTATATGGGTGGTTCAACAAAGAACCCTACATATAAAGAAGTGTGTACCGGACAAACCGGTCACGTAGAGGTTACCCGGATTACCTACAATCCGCAAAAAATATCTTTTGAAGAATTACTTGAGGTTTTCTGGAAAACCCACGATCCTACCACGCTAAACCGCCAGGGTAACGATGTTGGTACACAATACCGCTCGGTAGTTTTTTATCATGATGCTAACCAAAAAGCTTTGGCCGAAAAATACAAAGGGGAGTTAAACAACGCTCATGTTTTTAATGGCCCGATTGTAACAGCCATTGAGCCGGCGCAAGAGTTTTATGTAGCAGAAGATTATCACCAGAATTATTTCAACCAGAATGGTTCGCAACCTTATTGCCAGATGGTAGTAAGACCAAAGGTTGAAAAATTTGAAAAAGTATTTAAAGATAAATTGTCTAAGAAATATCAATAGACAATAAAGAAAATAGCAAAAAGCCGTTTTGTTGATACCGACAAGGCGGCTTTTTTATTTGCCCGAAAAATAAAAATAAGCAAACATTATGTTAAATAGAATAAGTGAAAAAACGGCTCTTAAATTGGCTTTTAGCACTACTATATATATAGATTATAAATAATAATTATGAAAACAATAGAAAAAGGTGGTATTTCTGTTTGAAAGCGACTAATTTTGCACCCGAATTTTAGTTATAAGTACTTAGCTATCAATCTGAAAGCAACTGTCTATGGCTAAAAGATAAACAATTATTATACTTTTCATTTCAAAAAATCATGTCTGCATTAGTTGAAACAGCGAGTTTACTCGCTGACAGAATCAACGCGTTGGAAGAATCAGCCACGCTTGGTATGTCGAAAAAATCGCGCGAATTAGCGGCGCAGGGACACAAAGTTATTAACTTATCTGTTGGAGAGCCAGATTTCAAAACTCCAAAGCATATTTGTGATGCTGCTAAGGCAGCTATCGACAATGGTTTCCACCACTACACACCAGTAGCAGGTATTCCAGAACTCCGCAAGGCAATTGCAGACAAGCTCAAGCGTGAAAATAATCTGGATTGGAAGCCTGAAAATATTGTTGTTTCTACAGGAGCAAAACATTCGTTAGCAAACGTAATACAATGTTTAGTAAACCCGGGCGACGAAGTAATTATTCTTGCGCCATATTGGGTTAGCTATTCTGAAATGGTAAAGTTGGCAGATGGTAAGTCTGTAATTGTTGAAGGTGCATTTGACAACGATTTCAAAGTAACACCTGAGCAATTGGAAGCAGCAATTACCGACCGCACTAAAGTGGTAATGTACGCATCGCCAAATAACCCTACTGGCTCTGTTTACAGCGAAGCAGAATTAAGAGCTTTAGCTAAAGTAATAGAAGCACATGAGAATGTATTTATACTGGCTGACGAAATCTACGAATACATCAACTTTACACCGGAAGGCCATTTCAGTATTGGTTCTATTCCTGAAATAAAAGAGAGAGTTATTACTGTAAATGGTTTTGCAAAAGGCTTTGCCATGACAGGCTGGCGCTTAGGATTTATAGCAGCAGCTAAATGGATTGCAGATGGTGTAGAAAAACTACAAGGTCAGGTAACTTCGGGTACAAGCTCTATTTCGCAACGTGCTGCCGTAGTAGCATGGGAGGATATGTCGGCACCTGAAATGATGAAGCTGGCTTATTTACGTCGTAGAGAACTAGTTATTAACTTATTAAGAGAGATTCCGGGTGTGAAAGTAAATGTACCTGATGGCGCATTTTATGCGTTCCCTGATGTAAGCTCTTATTTTGGTAAATCTGATGGTACAGTAACTATCAACGACGCCGACCAGCTATGTATGTGGTTGCTTGAAAAAGCCCATGTTGCTATGGTAGGTGGCGGCTCATTCGGTGCTCCAAAATGTTTGAGAATCTCAACAGCAGCTTCTGACGAAGCGCTTACAGAAGCAATGGGCAGAGTAAAAGAAGCTTTAGCTACATTGAAATAATAATCGGTAATATACAAAAAAGCACCTGTTTATGCAGGTGCTTTTTTATTAAATGCAGTTTTAAAAGTATAATACTTTTAAAGAATATTTATTTGTAGTTTATTTTTTAAACTCAAATACAACACCAAATGTCAAACGGAAATCGTTGTTTTTACGGCCACTTAATACCACACTTTCGTAGGAGTTTTCGAGCGTACTTCTGATACCCGTTCGCTTGGTTATCTGATAGCGGAACACCAGATTTCCATTCCAACGAAAGTTTTTTTCGGTAATACTAGGCTGTATAAACAATATGTGCGAAATAAACATTTTGCCATCGCCCAGGGTGTACTCACCAAAAATACGGGTAGAGTTCCGCCACAAGTCTATATCAGGAATATCGTTATTCACTACGAAATCAGTTCCTTCATAGAGCAATACGTTTGTTACAGATATATATGCATTTTTTCTTTGTAAGAGCTTTAAGCCTACCCCTGCCCCACCAATAAGCCGTTGATTGATTTTGCGGAGATTACTTTTTTCCAAAGAGCCAAAGGCCAGATAATAGAATGTTTTTTCGTACAAGACCGTTGTCCGGAAATCAACAAAAACTTCTCGTTCGTTTAATTGTTTATTTTGTTGACCATAAACGAAGGTCGGGCTACTCGAAAATTTAAGTATCTGGCTCAGATTCCAGTCAATACCAGATGCCAATTGTATTAAGGCACGGTTTACGTTACCTGATGTAAGTGTACCGTCAGCCGACATCCGAAATTTGAATTTAGCAGGGGTATCGTCTTTAGGTTGTTCTTCTTCTTGCTTTCCTTCCTCTTCGGCTTGCTCCTCTTGCGTTGTGGTGCTATCGGGTGAAACCTGCACGGGCGGAAGATTCTCTGGTTTAAGCGTATCAGGTTCGGTGGTTTGAGCTTTTACAATAACTGCAAATAAAGAAAAAATTAAGATTAATAATTTTAGTTTCATCGGTGTTTTCTTATTCATAAAATTTAGCAAATTTTGTAAAATCTTTCTATTTTATAACTAATCATTTGATTAAAGTGTTAATTAAAAACGTATAATCTACACAAAAGACATGATAAGCGATTATCATCTTAATAACGAAAAACAATGGAAGTGGCTAAGTATCTCTCGGTGATTTTTGCAAGTATGATAAAGTTTTTCGGAGGCCCGTTAACAGGGCTAGCTCTGAAAATTACATGGATTGAAACGGCTATATGCTCGGTAATTGGAATGATGATTACAGTGGCATTAATAACGTTTTTTGGAGATTACATACAAAGATTTTTTACAAGGGTTTTTCAAAAGGGAGAACCAAAGAAAAAGAAAAAATTTACACGCTCAAATAAACTGGCGGTAAGAGTAAGACGAAAATTTGGCTTATTAGGCATCTCGTTCTTAACTCCTATACTTTTTAGCCCAATAGGTGGTGCAATTTTAGCGCTGGCTTTCAGATACCACAAAAGAGATATTATTATCAATATGTTGGTAAGTGCATGCGTGTGGGGCGTCATTCAGTGTTTATTTTTATACTATGCAAAAGATATTTTGTTCTAAGCAATAAGTTACAAATAGAAAGGGAGCGAATTTTAAAGTTCGCTCCCTTTCTATTTATAATAAATAGCTAAATCTTAACTATCCTTAGCCGTTTTAACGAAGTTCCTGCTTTTCTGATTTCCAGAATATAGCTTCCGGCGATTATATCCATAAGGCCTAGGTCAAGATACACTACTCCATTCACCAGCTTCATATAATCTTTACTTAGGTATATTTGTTTGCCGGCATTTGTATAAAGCGAGAAATCAAGTGTACTGAAATCTTCCTCTGCTGGCAATTTAATGTTACAGACGTTCTCGAAAGGATTTGGATATGCAACCCAGTCGTTTAATATATTCTCTGTAGAATCTGTTGAGCGTTTAACTTTAAACTGAACAGTTTTATAAGTAATGAGCGTATCTTTTTTATAAGCCTTAGCCGTAAGTGTATAGCTACCAATCGGGAATGTGATACCCCTACCCTCACCAAACAAATTGTAAGGCGCACGCTGAGAAACATTCTTGAATCTGTAAGGGCCTGTAAGTTCGAAATGGAAATTAACAGAGTCCAGATTACAGCGTGCCAGAATATTAAGCTTCTCTGGCAAACTTTCTGTATATAGTGTTCGGTTGTTTTCAACTATACCCCACCCTTCTATCGGAACATCAAAATAATCAGCCTTAATCAATTCAAAATCAATAACCGGCGGAATACTCTCAATATAAATATCTGTCTCGATGCTAGCCCCTTTATTATCATAAACACGAATCCTGATTTTAGTTTTTCCGAGCGAGAAAGCCCTACCATAGAAACTGAATTCAAATTTATTGAAATTAGCCCAACTTGGCCCTTCTACTACTTCCATGTAAGCAATAAAGCCATCAGGGTCTAGCACCAACGTTTCAGGGAGCCTGAAAATAAACGACTGGTTTACAACTGTCTGATAGGTATAGTCTTTAATGTTTACAAAAGGTGCTTCGTTAGGCCCTTCTTGTACCGGTGGTTTTGGAGGCTCAGGAGGATTAGGATTAGGGTTTACCGGGTCTGGATCAGGCAAATCAGGTAATGGATTATCTACTATTTGTTTTTCAAGCAAAAGGTCTTCGTCGTAGATAAATTTCAGCTTATCTCTACCATTGTGCGATTTCGCCTTCCAGTCTTCTAAAGCCGCATCTTGGCCGTCAATTAACTGCGAAAGACGATACTTTATAGAGTCGGCAAATACAATAGGTGGTGGTGATGTATTTATCCATTTTGCTCCTTCTTGCACAGCAGGTAAAATCTTTTCAAAATCTATTCCGTTATCATAGTCTATCCCAAGCATAATAAACTGTAAATCGTACTCTACGGCTTTTTTTACATAGTTTCTAAGCGCATCAGGAGTTGGTAAATCAAAATGTGCTACTTCTGTAAAATATTTCTGATGTGGCTGTAAGTTGCTATAAACCATATCAGCCTGATACCCATCGACACTTGTTTTGACAATATCAGTTTTTTCTGATAGATTCTTGAATGCATAAGTAGCCCTAAGCAAAGCCAGGTTATCTCCTACTCCGCCAAATTCGCAGGCTACTTTAAAATTCGGATCAACACTTTTAACAGCAGCCGAAAAATAGTCTATATAGTTTTTTAACAATAAGTGCCTGAACACATACCAATCTTTACCACGGCGGCCTTTAAACGAATCTTTGGTATTAAACCAGTTTACATAAGGCTCAACTTCTGAGAAGCTCTTATAAGTTGTACCCCAATAGCTATTTAGGGTACGAATGGTCTGATACTTTGTTTTAGCCCAATCTTTCCATTTAATCATCGACCACTTTGAATGGTCATAAACAGCAGGATACCCCGGGCTTGGATATTGCTGATTTTCATAAGCATAGCCTAATTCTTGCTGCGGGGTATTTACTACCGAAACAAAAATGATATGCCCTTTTTGTTGTAGGTCTTTATAGCGTTCACATACTTCTTTTACAAAGTCTCCGGCTTTTTCAATAGTGGGTTGATGCGCAAAACTGAAGTGATTGTTATCATAGTAGTAGGTAAGCGGTTTGCCTCTGAAATCAGACACAGCTTCTTCTGCATTCCAGAAACCCGGCGTAAACGAGATATGTCGGCCAAGGTGAATTCTGAGGGCTACTTTTATTTTGAGAACATTTACCGCATGGTTAATCTGGTTATCGATTTGTGCCCAATTGGCTTTTGAATTGGGTTTCTGATAAATCTTATCCCACCAAACAGTCAGCAAAGTTGAGTTACAGCCGGCATTGACCATTTTATCCATTACACTAATGCCATGATTCACATTGTCTTCTAGGTTACCAAGACCATGGCAAATATATCTTTGGGCACTTGTGTTGAAGCCACCAGTATTTATAAATAATACCAGGGTAATAAAAAAAGTAAATATTCTCATGAAGCTAAAATTTTATTACATACCACTCTTCTGTTATTTCTATATTTTTATTAAATCCACTGCGGTAACGAACAATCTCTTCGAACAAAATACTTCGTAACCCTTTATTGGCAACGTTTAGAGTTTCGAAAAATTGTTGCACATTTTCCACCGAATCAATCTTTGCATTTACTATTAATCCTTTATTAAGCAAAGTGGGCATTGTCTGATACGCACTGCTTTCTCCGGCCTCAGTAAGCAAATTCATCGACAGATGAGGTGGTTGAAAAAAGAGATTCAGCAGCTTACCTGTTATATTATAAGATGCTTTCACCTTTATCAGATGAACCAATTTTTGGTTTTCTAGCGTATCGGCAACTAAATTAAATGGCTTGCCTAATTCCCAAGATGTTTTTCTTTGTTTCTGCAGTTCTAGTGTTTTGGGTTTGTTCGATTTTTGGAGAAGTAGACGTCCATCAAAAACTTTTACAGGCTCATAGTTTTGCAGCAGACCCAGCAATGTTTGAGTCTCGTCTCCCCAAGCATATTTACCATCGATACCCTCTATGTTGTAAACTACAAAATCGGGGGCAGTGTTTGAAAGATACTTCTCCTTGTTTTTATTATCTAAAAACTCATTGTATGCCTGATATGACTGCACAACCGGCCGAGGGTTGTAATTGAGTTTATTAAAATATATATCTGTGATTTCGTTCGGTACAATATCTACACTTTTATTGCCAATTATGTTGAGTACATCTTGTGGATAAAACGGTTTTATGGCTTGTGTAGGCGTTTTGGTAATGGCCGAAAAATATTCGGGTAAAATATAAGATTTGGTTCGAAGATTATCAGTAACCTGAATCTGAATTTTACCATAAATAGGTTGATAAAAAACTACATAACTTATAAAATTCAAGGAAAACAGCACCCACCCGGACGCTTTTAACCAACTTGTTTGTGCAAAAGCAGGCAATAATAGAAATACGAGCGAAGCACTTCTCACAAACGACATTAGGTGCCCGTCGTCGGCTCTTACAAAAGCATATTTCAATAATACAAAATTACATACTCCTACACAGCCCAACAAAAACAACGTATCGAAAGATTGAACAGAAAATTGCTTTTTGCGGATAATAGAAAAAAGGAAATAGGCACAAACTACAACAAGTACACCAAATATCAAATAAGACGAAGCCACTGATTTCATCCGGCTATCAGGAAACAGCGATTGTGCCTCGTTATAGCCTTTTATTACCTGAACACTGGCATATAGATACTTTAATAAATCGGTATTTAATGCATAAGCGCTCACAAATAAAATCAGCACGGTACCAACACCGAAAATAGCAGTATAAACCAACGAAATACGCTTAGTGAAATAAGCGTATAGTAGCAATACTGCAATAAATAATAAGGCAATGATACCGTAGTTGGCCTTTATATAAAAAATGACAATGGCCATCAGAATGGTATAAGCCAGAAACCATCTATTGCTTGTTTGTAAAAATTTAAGCCCAAAAAACACACTCACATAAAATATCAGAAAACTGAGCCATTCACCATAAATAGAAGTGATAAGTAAGAATATCACAAAATGGATTAAAAGCTGATACAATTTAAGAGGCTTAGGTAAAAGATAATATAACAACAAACTGATAGAGGCAAAACAAAAAAGATCGAAAGCAAAAAACTCAAGATTACTTGTTGCAATGGCATATCGTTGCGTAAGACGCCCCAAAGGGCCGTAAGTATAAATAATGTCTTTACCAAAAACGAAACCCTTCTGATAAGCTATTTCCAAGGCTATACGCCACGAATTATCAATTCCGGCACTCGGAATATCAGAAATGCGGTAGTAAGGGAAAATTAAAACAAGCAGAAACAGAATATAAACAAGCTTTAGAATAAAAGAATTGATATTTAAGCTGAGTGTTTTCTTCAACATGAGTACGATAAATTTTCAATCGAAGGCTTTGTGCTTTATAACACAAGGCATATAATTACCTTTTTAGAGGTCAAAGGTACTAAATTTCGCTTGACTTTAAATATAATTGAAAGTGAAGCTTTAAGAAAAAGCCACTTGCTATTTTATTATTATGGCAGGTTTGAAATTACCGAATCACACCTTTGGCCAAAAAAATTATTTGTAAGAACTGACTTTGAAAATTTTAAAATCAAACAAATACGGGGTGTCAGACACTAAAAGTTTATTGTCTTCAAGCCTTGCTATCTGTATATTATAATTACCGTCAGGAAAACAAGTCTTTGATAAAATCGTTTGAAAACCTTTCGAAAACCGATAGCCACCTAATAAAAAAGATTTCAGGGAGTTTTGTTTTTGCATTACCGGGATAAGCAAAGGGGTATTATTGCTTGAATCTTTCAACATTACAAACAGAGCATTTTGTTTAGGATTGCCGCTAAGGCTTCCGTCATTTGACGACAAATAAAAAGTGTCAGAATCAGGATTTGTAACAGTTAACCGAATCGGATTCCCTTTCAAATAATTCTTTGAATCAAATGCCGGTTTTGGTAATTGATAAATCTTTCTTTCAGCCAAATTTCTTAACGTTTCATCAAAATACTCTCTATAAAAACAACCATTTAGGGTTGTATTGGCAGCATAATAATTAACAGAAATAAGCATTCGTTTATGAAACTGAAATAGCAAGTTGGGCATCACGTTAAGGAATGAATATGCAAAATAGCCTATACCCAGAAAAACCATAAAGCGATAGATATATTGCTGAAAGGTGATTCTTACTAAAAACGGTACAGTAAATAAATAGAGACCGATCCAGAGTAGATGGGTATAAACACGGTAGCGGTCAGGAAAAGCCGAAGAGGCTATATCTCTGAAAACGGCTAACCCTAAAAGCGTACCAAATCCAAAAAGGCATAAGCCGGTTGCTAGTAAATAATACAGACGTTCTTCTTTATTTAGTTTTCCGAAAACAGTATAGAAGAAAAATAACGAAATGCCAATGATTAGCACGGCACCTAAGCCCATGATTATAGCTTGCTGATTTGAAACTTTAACAATTGCACCACATAGCATCAGGAAAGAAACCAATATCTGCTTGATAGGATTTGGCTCATGCAAATATTGATTGTTGAGCAATGTAAATTTAATGAGGGCAAATATTGCTCCTATAATCAGTGCGCTTTTTACTCGTTTTTCGAGTAATAAAATAACAAATGCAATGGCAAAACCCAGAAATCCATTTCCACTACACACATAAGTGCAAGCCAGCAATAATACGCCTATGTAGAATTTATATGAAGCTTCTCGGAACGCAACCGTAAAATATAAACCCCAAAGATATAAGCTGATAATAACCGTATGCTGAAAAGTACAAAGCGCCCATAATGCGTTTTCGTACGAATACAACGACAACAAAAAGTAAGGAATGGGTATAAGCCACACCCACGAAACTTTAATAAGTTGTAATTGGCGAAAGAAGAAACCAAGCGAACATAAAAAAATAAGGTTGCCTATCAGCGTAATATATTTTATATGGATATTAGCAAAAACAATATAATAAGCCCATATAAAAAACTTGTAGATAGCAATGGGATGCTCGTTCTGAGGAATAAAGAAGATAAAAAACTTATCATGAAAAGTTTTAGCATTTGGTAAATCAATCATTAATGAATGAAGAATACCCATGTCGTCTTCGAAAGGAATATTTAAGCCAAAGAAAGAAAAAACAAATAAAAAAACGGCTATAGGAAGTAGAAATAAAAAGAGGTATAGATATATGCCATATTTAGTCATAAAACAAAGTGTGTCGTCTTGGAGTTCTGGTTTTGCTGTTTTTACTCTCTGCATAAAGGCAAGCAAAATTAGTAAATAAGTCAGTAAATAGTACTTTTTTGTGATTTACCGGTTAATAAAATACATAAAATCAATGTTTCAGGATAAATAAACAGATGTACACACAAAACAAAAATATAACAAAAACGGGGTAGGTTTTAATAACCTACCCCGTTTCTATAAATATTTCAATATAGTTACATATCGTTCAACTTGCTTTTGTTTCTGCTATATAAGAAGTAAACTATAAAGCCAAGAGCCATCCAACCCACTGCAAATTTTTGTGCTTTGCTATCTAAAAGAGCCATTAGTGCAAAGTTTGTAATGATACCAAGTGGCCCAATGATATACACCATTGGCGTTTTAAACGGTCTATCACGATTCGGGTCTCTGAAACGCAGAATCAATACCGCTAAACATACCATAGCAAAGGCAAATAAAGTACCAAAGCTAGTCATATCACTTAAGATACCGATAGGAGTAAAAGATGCAACTAATGATACTACTAAGCCTACCAATAGGGTGCTCTTCCAAGGTGTTTGCCATGTTTGATGTACTTCTTTAAAGAAGTTTGGAAGTAAACCGTCTTTTGCCATACCCAAGAACACACGTGTTTGGCCAAGCATCATCACAAGCATTACCGAAATCAACCCTGCTGTTGCAGCGGCTGTGATAACAAATACTGCCCAAGGCTGGCCAACTTTATCAAATGCCATTGCTACAGGAGCTTTCAAGGCATCGCCAGTAATATCTTTATAGTTCATCATACCAGTTAATACCAACGAAACCAATATGTAAAGAATAGTACAGATTAGTAAAGAAGCAATAATAGCAAACGGAATATCTTTTTTAGGATTGATTGCCTCACCTGCCGAAGTAGAAACTACGTCGAAACCAATATAAGCAAAGAAAATAGCAGCAGCACCGCTAAAAATCCCTTTCCAGCCATAGGCTTCTTTGGCTACACCATCTTCGTGCATAACCATTGTTGGCTCAGGAATGAATGGCTCCCAGTTTGCATAATTTACAAAGAAAATACCTACTAAAATTACGAAGATAACCGCACCTAATTTTATTATTACAATCAGGTTGTTGGTGTTAGCAGCTTCTTTAATACCTTTTACCAGAATCCAGGTTACAAGCCAGGTAATAATAAAAGCAGGAAGGTTAAGCGCAAAAGAAGCAGGCTCTAGCCCGTTTGCCTGTGCATAACTTGCTGCCGACCAAGGGTCGTTTCTGAGATAATAAGGAATATCAATACCGAATAAATGGACAAGCTTATTAAAATAGCCCGACCAGCTTACGGCAACGGTCATGGCTCCCATGGCGTATTCGAGAATCAAACCCCAACCGATAATCCATGCGAAAAGCTCACCGATAGTACCATAGGCATAAGCATACGCCGAGCCTTCAACCGGAAGCATAGAGGCAAATTCTGAATAGCAAAGTGCGGCAAATACACAGCCTATACCTGCTATAATGAATGAAAGTGCCAATGCCGGACCGGCATGATAGTGAGCAGCAGTACCTGTTAATACAAATATACCACCTCCGATAATACCCCCAATTCCGATAGCGGTAAGACTCCACTTACCCATTATACGCTTGAGTTGGCTATTTTTAATATCTGCCTCATAAGCAGACATTGGCTTTTTACGCCAAATACTGTTTTCCATACGATTTTTAGAGCTGTTTTTGGTTTGTTTTCGAATTATATTGCAATATAATGCAAAATTGCCTTGTATTACCAAACCTTTTACTCAAAAAACAAAATATTCTTTCATTTTTTGGCTCTTTACTTAAAAAAACTATTACGTATAGTATTAAGAAACTTAAAAATTAAACTCCCAGTTTTGCTTGGCTTGCAGCTAAAAGTAACTGATACAAAAGTTGTTATATTATAGAAAATATAATTGCAACATAGGTGTAAATTCTTAAAAGCTAGCCATTAAATAAGATTTCTTTTTAGTTAACTAATCCTTAATACTTTATTTAAGGGCTTTAACTTAATTTTGCCTCCGGGTTGGCTTCCAATACTATGAGTAGCTGCTCAAATCATTTTTCATAGTACGCTTCTCAGATACCTTTACAAACTCATTCAAATTCACACTTATGCGGTGCTTATGGCACGGCGTGTTTCGGTTTAAATATACAACAAAACAATTGAAAACTAATGACCAAAAAACAAACCCATTGGGTAGGGTTCCTGTGTGGAATTTTGCTTTTTTGTATTACTTTGTTTCGGGAAGCCTTCTTTCTTAGCTCTTTTTTCGGTATTTACACACTCATCTTCTTAAAGTCGGCATCTATATTGGTATTAGGCTATTTCTTTGCCCGAATCATCGACGTTAAACCTGTTAAATTTTTAATCACTGGCATTTGTTTCGAAGCCGCCACTCGGTTATTTATGCCTTTTGCATATCTATTAAATGAGCGTGTTCATAAAATATATAAATATCCTACTTTCAGGACTGTTATCATTCCGGTTACCAACTATGCCGAGCAGATAGCCCGTAATATTGGATCTGACATGGGCTCGGTACAATATTTCGAAACAGGTAGCTGCTATGATGAAGAACTCTTCTATACATTCGAACCAAGCAAATTCAGTTTTCAGCATATTGATTTTACAAACGAATACACCATTAACTCGAAAGGAGCAAGAGATGATGAGGAATCTCTTGTGAAACCTGAAATAGTTTTTATCGGCGATTCATTCACAACAGGGCTTGGTGTAAACCAGGACGAAAACTTTGCCAGTCTGGTAGAAAAGAAGTTACAAAAGAAAGCGCTTAATTTGGGAGTACCCTCTTATGGCACAGCACGAGAGTCTTTGCTTATGAAAAGATTCGATTTAGATTCTTGTAAATATATAGTGCTTCAATATTGTAGTAATGACGATGTAGAGAATCAGGCTTATGTTGCTAATAATTTTAAACTGAACAAAAGAAGCGAAAAAGACTACAAAGCGGCACAGATATACAACCAATTGGTTTTAAACTATTATCCGTTCAGATACACATACTCTTTATTTGCCAAGCGAACACTTTACCTAATAGCCGACCTGACTACTCCAAAAGCAGCAGCTGCTCCAAGTACAAAACAGATTACAAGCGAGCCATCAGAAGACTTCGTCAAGATTCTGCAAAAAATTCAAGCCGATTATCCTGATAAGAAAATTATAGTTTTTGATTTAGGCTTATTTAAAACTTTTGATGTTTTTTCTATTAAAGTCAAAAAACTAATAGAACAACATCAGTTAAAAAATGTAGAATTGCTCGACACCTCGAAGTTTATAAATTGTGAAGAATGTTATTATAATCTTGATTTTCATATCACACCTAAAGGCCACGCGATATTGGCCGATAGTTTAGCAAAACGTATAAAAATATAAAAGGCTTGAGGGACGTTCAAGCCTTAGAAAATATAATCAGAATCAGATTTTAGAATTTAGGACACGATAGCTCCTTTTTGTGGCTTCTGCTTCTTGACCTTTTTCTTTCGATAGGGTCAAACTGATAAGCTATTGAGATTTCGTGCGAGCCACCTGTTGACATACCCAAACTCGAAACGGTGATGTCGTAGCTATATCCAATCGAGACGTTATCTTGGCGTACGCCTACAAGAAAAATAAGAGCATCGTGGTTGGTACGGGTAATGTCTCTCTTTTTAATCGGAATACCTCTGTACCAAAGCCCTAGCGTGATAGGAGAGTAGGTTGCATAAAAACCTAAATCAAGCTGGTCGAATTTACCTTGTCTTTTATATAAAAAAGCCGGTGATACCGAAAACTCTCTTTCTGCATTAGCAGCATTTGAATACGGATTATCTAATGGTATTTTCAAGCCCCCACTTACGCTGAACTTCATAGGTATATATGAATCAATACTTGCAGTAGTTGTTGAAAAACTAAATTTAGGTTGATTGATATGGTGAACAGCGACACCTAACCATGATTTGCTATTATAATATAATGCACCACCACTAAAATCTACAAAATTAATATTGGGTATGCGTTGGTCAAGAATTGGGCCAAATGGGTCGTTGGTAGGATTTCCCGTTAACCCGCCATCATCATATTGGTCGCCAAAGGTTAATCCAAGGTAATTAATGCTTTTACTCGAAAAAGTGCCTTGCGCACCCAAGCGTAAAAAACTTTCTTCGTTTAATCTTAATTGGTAAGAGTAAATCCCGCTTATTTCAGTACTCTTTAGCCGGCCAGGCCCTTGAGAATCGTTCGTAGCTAAAATCCCGATACCACTGTTTATTCTTTCAAGATAATGGTCAAAAGAAAACGAACTAGTAATAAAATTGGCATTAATAGAAGGCCATTGGTTACGATAATTGGCAATCAATCTGGGTGCATAGGCGCCGCCCGCAAAAGCAGGGTTCTGGTATAAGGGTGCAGCATAAAACTGCGAAAACTGGGGATCTTGTGCCAAACTACTAAAGCAAACCGAGCACAAGAGGACAATTCGTAAATAAATTTTTTCCATTGCCTATTTTTATAGGATATAATGATGTATTTCTAAAGCAAATTTCATTCCAAAGCACTATTTTAAATTTTACGAAAAGGTTTTAATACGAATATACTACAATTTTGCTTATTCGCTTGCCAAATAACGTTGTAGCCTTGGTTTTTGGTGTAAAAGCAAGCAAAAAAGTCAATTATATACACTTAACGAAATCTTTACGAGGGGCTATCAAATATTTTCATTTTATGGCTCGTTAAAAATTATAGAAACAAAGTGATATAATTTTTGTTTATTTTTAATAAGTTAGTATTATAATATTTAACGAACTATGTGGGGTGGTATTGGTACTAATCTAAGGATTTTTTTTATTGCGGCCACATTATCCTGTATTTCACAATTCTCCTTTGGTCAGTTTTTTATAGGTGGTAAGAAATGTATAAGTATTACGCCTCCTACGCCTCCTGATCCTCTACCTCAGGGTTGGCAACCTCCAAGTGTGGATTGTAATGAGCCGACAGTCTTTTTCGATACAGAAAAAGACGCAACAGCCTGGCAGTGGGACTTCGGTGACCCTACCAGTGGAAACAACACGGCCACTACTCGTAACCCGAGGCATACTTACACTGTACCTCGCGAATATACCGTTACATTAACCCGTACTTTAGCTAGTGGCGTTGTTGAGACTGTTACTAAGCAAGTTACTATCAGTCAACCTCCACCGCAACCAAAATTCTTCAAGAAAATATCTGGTGATACCACCGTATGTGATGGTAAAACCCTCAAACTTGATCCGTATAATGTTTTACAGGGAGGTGCCAGCGCACCTAGTAATGCCACTTATCTATGGTTTCCTGGTGGCGAGACTACGCCAACTATAGATGTTACAAAAACAGGTTGTTATTCGGTAGAGGTTTTTGATGCCTTGGGTCAATGTTCGCGTACAGCAAAAATCAATGTGAAGTTTTGTTTACAAGAGGCTAGTAGTAGCGGTGGTGGTGAAAAATGGTATTTTGGTAAGGGGGCAACTCTTTCTTTTGGCTTAGATTCAACAACCATATTGCCAAGAGATACATTGGCTAATGGCGGCGGTCTTTTTGAAGACCCTGAGCAAGAAGACCCAAGGTATATTCCAGTAGAAGCAACAGAAAGCAATCCGGTAGATTCTCCGGCTGGTGTAGCAATGGTTTATAGCCCCAAAGGAGAATTAGTGTTTTATACCGATGGGGTAAAAATATATGGTAAAGATGACCAACTATTGCCATTTATGTTGCCACTTGATGACCCTGACCCGACAAATCAAACCTTGGGAGGTACCAATACTTCTGCGCAATCTTCGCTTATTATTCCTAAAAGCTCGTGTAATGAGTGTCCCCATCATCTTTATTATGTTTATACACAAAATAAAGATACAGGGCTTCTCTCATATAGCATTGTTGATTTAAGAAGAGACAATGGAAAGGGGGCTGTAGTAGAAAGAGGTATTCCTGTGTCTATTAATAGTACTCAGCAAATTGTTGCCAGAAAAACAAAAGATGAAAAAGGCTTCTTCATTTACTCGCATGATGCTGAAACAAATGAGTTTAAAGTCTTGAAGGTTGATTCAACCGGAACAACAGAAACCATACAAGCTCTTGGTCTGGATGAGTTTTCGGAAACGGGTTATATGCGAATTTCACCCGAAGGAGATAAGCTTGCGATGGCAATAGTAAAAGACGGGAAAAACTATATTGAGGTGTATGACCTTAATATTGAAAACGGAGAACTGACACTTTCGTTGAGTATTGATTTAAAAGTTGCTTCTCCGCCATCGGTTTATGGTGTTGAGTTTTCGCAAGATGGTGAGAAATTGTACACAACATTAAAAGGTAATCCGGCTAATGGCGAAAAATCATTTCTGTATCAATTAAACCTTAATCTGGGAGACCCGAATGCAATTGCTGATCAGAAAATACTGATAGATGAGTCGACTACCCAAGTCTTTGGTGCTTTACAGATGGGGCCTACCAATGCCGGGAGTGGCGGCGCTATATATATGGCCATTGATGGTAGTGATAGGGTTGCATATATATCTGTCCCCGAAGTTGTCGGGAATGCTAGTGCAGTAGGCTATGTTCCGGTTAGATTTGGATTTGGGGCTGATGTGACAGGAACAAGCCAATTGGGATTCCCGAATGTAATACATGCTAAGAAAGAAGACGAAGGAGAAGGCATTAGTGCAACTTTTGATGGTACTTGTGAAGGTAGTCCTACTGTGTTTAAAACACAAGGGATTTGTAGCCCAATGAAGTCGGAAGCCACATGGGACTTTGGTGATGGAACTACAGGAGCAGGAAATGAAGTTTCGCACACATATGCGAAAGCAGGAAAATATTATATTAAGATGACAGTAAAGGTTTATTCAGAAACACTACTTAGTAAAAACCTCAACAGTCCTGTAATAAATGGTATTTTAGGTAATGCCCTTAAAGACCACTGTAATACATTTGTAGTAGAAGATTCTGTTTACATCAAACCAACTCCGGTTGTTAATCTACCAGATTCCGCTTTTGTTTGTGTTATTGAAGGTGCCAAAACACTTTTAGATCCTAAAGCACAGAGAACTTTTGACCCAACATACCGCTGGATTACTAGTGAAACCACCCCAACTATTTTTGCTGATGCATTAGGTACATACACTGTGACAGTATCTAACAACTATGAGTCAAGAAGTGGAATTGTATCTTGCCCTGTAGAAGATAAAACTTTAGTAAAAGAGGGTTGTGAGCCAAGGTTATTTGCCCCTGAAGCTTTTTCTCCAAACGGAGATAGTATAAATGATAATTTTCAGATACACAGTGCGCATATTGAAGATTTTGACCTGAAAATTTATAATCGTTGGGGTGAAATTATATTTGAGTCCTTTGATGTTGACATGCGTTGGGATGGCAAATATAAAGGAAAAATCATGGCACCTATGATGTACGCCTTTGTAGTAAGCTATAAGAGTAAATATTTTCCGTATCGACCCAAGATAACCAAGACAGGGGGAGTAATGCTTATAAACTAAGATTTATTTGCTTATTATATCTACAGTTTTAGATACTCTCTATACCTTTGTGAGAGATTTCTGATGATGCTACTTTAATCGTTTTTGTGTAGAAACCACCGGAAAATTATTGTATATTTGGTAAATAAAAAGAGAGGTTTCTCACCGATTTCATGCGACAAGATTATATAAAAGGAGATAAAGAGGTGCTTTCGCCTGTAGAAAAAGAAATAGAAAAAGCACTAAGACCGCTTTCGTTCGATGACTTTACAGGTCAGGATAAGATTCTTGAAAATTTAAAAATCTTTGTTTTAGCTGCTAAACAAAGACAAGAGGCGCTTGACCACGTACTGCTTCATGGCCCTCCGGGTTTGGGAAAAACCACACTTTCGAATATCATTGCCAACGAGCTTGGTACAAATATCAAAATAACATCAGGCCCGGTTTTAGATAAACCTAGCGACCTGGCAGGCTTGCTGACAAACCTTGACCCGTTTGATGTCTTGTTTATTGACGAAATCCATCGCCTGAACCCCATAGTAGAAGAGTATC
The DNA here is from genome assembly GCF_037860775.1 of Emticicia soli. Lineage (NCBI taxonomy): Bacteria > Pseudomonadati > Bacteroidota > Cytophagia > Cytophagales > Leadbetterellaceae > Emticicia > Emticicia soli. Next base: position 575,147 of record NZ_JBBEWC010000001.1, read on the forward strand.
TTTACTCAGCTATGGAAGATTACAAGATAGACATTATGCTTGATTCGGGGCCTAATGCCCGAAGTGTACAAATCAGCCTGAATCCATTTACCCTGATTGGTGCAACAACCCGTGCAGGCTTGCTAACATCGCCTCTTAGAGCCAGATTTGGTATCAACTCACGTTTGGAGTATTATGATGCACAGCTTCTTTCTACCATAGTGAGAAGGTCTTCTCATATACTCAATACACCCATTACAGACGAAGGTGCCTTTGAAATAGCACGCCGTAGCCGTGGTACACCTCGTATTGCAAACAACCTACTCAGACGTACCCGTGACTTTGCACAAGTAAAAGGCAATGGAAAAATTACAATCGAAATTGCAGAAATAGCCCTTACCGCACTAGATGTTGACCAGGATGGACTAGATGAAATGGATAACCGTATTCTGCAAACAATCATCGATAAGTTTAAAGGTGGGCCAGTTGGCTTGTCAACAATTGCTACGGCAGTAGGCGAGGAGGCCGAGACAATAGAAGAGGTGTACGAGCCATTCCTGATTCAGGAGGGGTATCTGAAACGTACATCACGTGGAAGAGAGGCAACCGAGAAAGCCTATAAACACCTGAATATTTTGCCTAAATACCGAATGGGAGAGTTATTCTAAAAGAAAACGTCTTCAAAATGACGTATTTCAAATGCTTGCCCTACAATAATCGCAATTATATCAAAACGTATTTTGCTACGCCAGTCTTTCTGATAAACATAGTTTTCGGCTGTTTTCATGATAAGGCTGGCTTTTGCTTTTGAGATAGTCTGCTCCGGGAAACCATGCAAAACTTCGGAGCGGGCTCTTACTTCTACAAACACCAACCAATCATCTTTCTGAGCAATAATGTCTATTTCGCCTTTGCCAAAAACATAATTTCTATCACGGATTTCGTAGCCTTTTTGGCTAAGAAACTTGGCAGCCATTTCTTCGGCCTGATTTCCAGTGTCGTTATGTTGTGCCATCAGCGTTTAAGAAGAAAATCTCTATCATTAGGCAAGCTCAGCAATAACTGATTCGCCACCCACAGGGCGGTCATCGATATTAACCAGAATCTTGGCATCAAGCGGTAAGAAAATGTCAATTCTGGAGCCGAATTTGATAAATCCAAACTCATTGCCTTGTTGCACTTGTTGCCCTTCTTTCACATACCAGCATAAACGGCGAGCTAAAGCTCCGGCAATCTGGCGGAAAAGCACCTCTGTGCCGTTATCGTGTTTTACAACAATGGTTGTGCGTTCGTTATCAGTACTTGATTTCGGATGCCATGCTACAAGGTATTTGCCCGGATGATATTTGAAGTATGATACAATACCCGAGATTGGGTTAAAATTAATGTGCACATTAATCGGCGACATAAAGATAGACACTTGTCGACGTGGGCCTTTGAAATACTCTGTTTCAACAACCTCTTCAATAACTACCACTTTACCATCGGCAGGGGCAATCACCTGTTTCGAATTGATAGTTGTTGTTCGGGTAGGCTTACGGAAAAACTGAAGAATAATGATCAGAAAAACAATGCTGGCTCCAATCAGGATATTGTGAACAAGGGTATTATCTGGTAAAAAATATCTTACTAATCCGTTCAGAATTACTAATCCGATAATTGTTAATGATATGGTTCCTGTACCCTCTTTATGTAGTGTCATTTTTAATCTGCTGGTTTTTTAGAACCACAAATATAATCAAACAATGTTTTTGCGTTATCTTCACGGCTCAAATATTTATCATACCCATGTGAATAACCTGTGGATAAGTGGGTGTTTCACGTGGAAAACTTTCAAGGCGTCTATGTATCGTTTGGTTTTTTGGCAGAATTGGTCTAAAACAGAAAAAATAATATGCTTGTGTATGCTTGCTGTTCTTGTACTAGCATTAGCCCTGTTAGGGCTCTATTGGTACCGTGGTCTTGAGAATGTATTGCATTGGGATGTGCTCAGTGAACTAGATGAAATCCCGACAATTGCCGATAGTGTGTCTGACGGACAATTGAAATATACCATCAACGGAAATGCCTATCTGGTAAAAGAGCGTTTTCTGGCTTCTACAATGCAAACCAATATCGTGCCAACGTATGTTTTTCTGGGTTTGTTTATTATTGGTCTTAACCTGGTATTGGCCGCATTTTCAAACTTGCCTCGTTACTGGTTTCTGGGGGGTATGGTAGGGTTGGCAGCGGTACTGGTTACATTTCGTTTAGAAAATGTATTTAATCTTACCAACCAAGCAGGTTTTCTGGGAGCTTTTGCAGCTTTTGCCGGACTGGCTTTTTACTTCAATAACTTTGCAGTTAAGGCAAGCTTTATTAAAAGGTTTTCGTGCTTCGTGCTATTAAGTATTGTTACCGGGGTTGTAATTCAATATTTATCAAAAATAAGTCATCCATTTTTGGCCATAGCTTCTTATGGCTTGCTATCGGCTATTGTTTTTACAGTATTGTTTGTGCTCTTAATCTCGCACGAAATTGTGGCTTCATTGGTTTGGGTTGTGTCAAATTCGGGTATCAGAGGCAAAAACTCATTAAACCAACTGCTTATAGTTTCAAGTATTTATCTACTCAATATCCTGCTTATATTTCTGGAAAGATACAAATATATAGATTGGAATATTCTTGCCATCAGTCCCATTGTTCTGTATGTAATTTCTACCATCTTGGGTATCTGGGGCTTTAGAAATGCTGCCGATGAGACAAATAACTTTAATTTCAGAACTGTAGGCGTATGGCTTTATATGGGCTTGGCTATTATTGCAACAGCTACCATTGGCCTTGCATTTGCCACAGGTAACGACCCTCTGATTGATGCCTTGCAAAGTTTTATTATAGTAGCGCATGTGGCTATGGGTTTTGCCTTTTTTCTATATGTAATACTTAATTATATACAAGCATTGCAAAAAGGCTTGCCTATACACCGTATCTTATACCGACCGCAATTCTTAGAACTTTCCTTGTTTCGTTTGGGTGCATTGGTTGGTATTATTACTTTATTGTCATTAAAAAGCTTTTATGCTTACTACGAAGCAAGTGCAGGGTATTATAATACCATTGCCGATTTCTATAAAGCAAGTAACGATTTACCTTATGCCGAAGCTTTTTATAAAGAAGCTACTCATAACGATGTAAGAAACCATAAATCGAACTATGCTTTGGCTACTTTGGCTATGGAAATGAACGATAAAGATAACACAGGCGCATTTCTGAAAAATTCGTTAGAGAAAAACCCAAGCCCCTTTGCCTATGCAGGGCTAAGCAAAGTACTACAAGAGAAAGATATGTTTTTTGATGCCCTGTTTACGATGCAAGAGGGTGTAAAGAAGTTTCCTGAAAGCCAACAACTATTAACAAACTTGGCTTGGTTGTACGAAAAAACCAAAGTAACTGATTCAACATTACATTACCTGAATCTGGCTAAACAAAACTGCACCGATTGCAATTTGGCCGATGCTAATTTATTGGCATATAATCTTAAATATGCAAAGACCGATAGCATATCTAAAGAACTATTGGTACCATCTAAAAACTCAGTTAGCCTTTCGGCTAACCAGTCGGCTTTAGCTAGTAAGAGAAATGACATTAATACTGAAGCTTTAAAGCTAAGTGCCGATTCAGCCTTGAATGTAAGCCAGTTTGCATTAATCTATAACCTCACAACGGTAGCAAATGCAAAAGCACCGTTTTTGAGCAAAGATTTACAAAAAATACAATTAAAAGCAGCGAATCAGGGCTTTTTTGAAGATTTAGAATTTGCCATTGCCTCGCAGAATTATTACAGAGAAAACAAACTAGAAGGCTTAAAGCAATTAACTATTCTGGCTAATGATTCAACTAAGAAAAAATACCTTTATAATCAGGTAGTGGGCATGTGGTATTTGCAGCAGGGCGTATTCGATAAAGCTGTAACACATCTCACAAAAGCCGGAGACAGGGCCTCGGCCGAAGTGCTACAAAAGCAGGACTATCAGGCAGTCATTGCCGAATACCAGCAAACACAGGCCGAAGAGCTGCTAAAAAACGCAAAAACCAAAAATGATTTTGATAAAGCATTAGCGTTTGCACCCTTAAACCAGATTGTGTTAAGCAAAACTATTGACTTATATAATGTAAAACTAAATAAGCCTAACGATGCGTACACGCTTATTTTCAATGCCTTGCAAGTCAACGACAATAGTGTTGAACTATGGAAGCTCTATGTATTGCAATCATTAAAAATAGGGGTAGATAATTATGCTGATGAAGGGCTGGAAAAACTTCGTGTATTAACTACCGCTACCGATTATCAAGCATTTCTTTCCACCTATCAAGCCCAAAAAGCATTGATGGAAAAAAGCAAGGTTGGTTTTGAATGATGAAATATATTTGAACTTGAAATAGTGAGGCAATACGTATGTTGCCTCACATCCTCATGCACTCACTCATTCATAATGTATAATGAAAATAATTGAGACTACCAATATTTCTAAACGCTACATCATGGGTAGCGAGATAATTGATGCCTTAAAATCAGTTACAATTTCGGTAAACAAAGGAGAATATGTAGCCTTTATGGGACCTTCGGGTTCGGGTAAATCTACGCTGATGAATATCATCGGCTGTCTTGATTCGCCGACCGGGGGGCGTTATATTTTGAATAACCAAGATGTGAGCCGCATGAGTGAAAACGAGCTAGCCGAAGTAAGAAATAAGGAAATTGGTTTCGTGTTTCAGACATTCAACCTTTTGCCTCGTCAATCTGCTTTGGATAATGTAGCCCTACCATTGATTTACGCAGGCTATACAAAGTCGCAGCGCACCGAAAAGGCCATGAGCATACTTAAAAGTGTAGGGCTTGAAACCCGTGCGCACCATAAACCAAACGAGCTATCGGGTGGGCAGCGCCAGCGTGTAGCTATTGCAAGAGCTCTGGTGAACGACCCAAGTATACTGCTGGCCGATGAGCCTACAGGTAATCTTGATACCAAAACCTCTTATGAAATCATGGAGTTGTTTGACCAACTATATTCTAAAGGTAATACAATTGTAATGGTAACACACGAAGAAGATATTGCGAAGTATTCGCACCGGATTGTGCGTTTGAGAGATGGTTTGGTTGAGTCAGACAAGGTAAATAATACGCCGACCAACCCTAGAGAAATGGCGAAGTTATTTGCCGAAAAAACTAAAGAATAAAATTTAAATAGGTGCTCAAACTAAACACAATGTTTTTTCGTTAATACCCATATACCATTAACTAATTTAATTTACTATGAAAAAAACAGTATTACTCCTTACATTTTTATTTTCAATTACTTCATTGGTTTTTGCTCAGAAAGCAAGCCCGCACGTAACTGCTGAAAGCAAAAACGTGAAAGTAACTTATGGACAACCGTCTAAAAAAGGACGTGTAATTTTTGGTGGCTTAGAGAAATTCGGAACAGTGTGGAGAACAGGGGCGGACGAAGCAACAGAGATTACGTTTCATAAAGATGTTAAATTTGGTGGTAAATCAGTAAAAGCAGGAACATATACACTCTTCTCTAAATTAGGAGAAAAAGAGTGGACAATCATATTGAATAGTGAGTTGAAACAATGGGGTGCTTATAACTACGATAAAATCAAAGATAAAAACGTAGCAGAGGTAACAGTACCAGTAAAAACATTGTCGCAACCACTTGAAAAGCTAACAATCACTACTGATGATAAGGTTTTAACCATCGCCTGGGATACCACAAGCGTGAGTGTTCCCATGGAGTTTTAGGGTTTAGGTAAGTGTAGTGATAAAAAGCAGAGGCGTGTGCTTCTGCTTTTTTTGTGTTTATAGTGCCTTAAATAATATATTTATTGAAAAACTGACCCTATAGTTAATCTGGTTTTACAACTCTTTGCTATGTTATGAAGTCATGCACTAAACAGACATTAACAATGAAAATTTTTTACATAGTTTCGCTAACTCTTTTTTATACTATATCGTTTGCACAGTGGCCTAATACACTTGATAAAAGACTAGCAATTGAGCAATCGACTGAATATAATCAAATAGATGGCACACAATACGATGAACAAGGGAATACCTATGTAGCAATAAAGTCAGGTAAGTTTTACTCAAGGTCAACACCATACACAAATAATTATTTACCTATTCGTTTTCAGAAATTAGATAAAAAAGGTATTGAACTCTGGAATTTAGATTCTGCTGTAGTTATTTGTGATACCTATATAAGCGTTCCAGAGCAGAAGGGTGGCCTATATATTTTTTATACCAAACTTCATAATAAGACAAGTAATGGGCCAGTAAATAACAATATGCTTGCCTGTACTTATATTGATAATAAGGGTATGAAAAAATGGACTACTGAATTAGAGAACTTTGATGCAGTTGGTAGCGCAATTTCTGCGACTTCAATAAAAGTAAATGCTATGGGCGAAGTAGAATTATATTTTGTAGCAAAAGAAGTTGTTTGTTTTCAGAAACTAGATAAAGATGGAAACAAACTGTTGACTGAGAATAAAAAACTGAGTGATAATATAATCGGATTTGGAGATGAAATAGCTGCAGTTAAGAATGGATTTGTATATACCAAAAGGAAAGCAACTACTATTTTTGAAACTCCGGTGAAGTTTTTATATAAGCGTGACAAAGATTGGAATGATGTCTGGAAAAAAGAAGTAGCAATAGAGATTGGTAGTATTAACAGTATCTTTTTCGATAATGATGACAATGCATTTGTTTTAAGAGATATTTATGGAACAACATTAAAAGTATCAAAAATCACCACAGATGGAGATATAATAACAACTACAAGACCTCTAAATACTACCACCTATGTAGTGAACCATTATTATTCTTTTGATGCCGAAAAAAACTTACACCTTTATTTACTTTTAAACGATATTCCTACACCTAAAATAATTTATATTAAGATAAATACGCAAGGCGACATACTTATTGACAGAGAATTAGAAAATATAAATAGTAGAATTATAGAATCAAATAACACTGTTCCTGCTAATCTTTACAAGGAAAAACTTTACGATTTTTCGTTGAATAATAGAGGTGATATTCTTTTAAGCTGGATGAAGAAAACAAATAATCTGACAGAGTTATACCTTTCAAGGTTTGATTCAGAAGGTAACTTGCTATGGGATAAAGATAAGCTGATAGATATAGATTCAACAATCATCTCAACTACTAATGTTCCTCCCACAGATTCGACTTATTCTGTTTTATATCTAACAGGAAAGTTTCAGTATCCTAACCGTTATCCACCGATGCATTCAAGCAATTTTTATCTTAAAAAACTGAGCAAAAACGGAAACTACAACGAGCTGAATGCCAAAATAGCTGATAAAGCCTGTGAAAACGGTAAACTGGAATTAAACCTTGAGACAGAAGGCACCTACGAAAACAACAATCAATTTAGGGTTCTGTTATCTGATGCAAACGGGAGTTTTGCAAACGCTAAAGAAATAGGAACGAGCAGCCAAACTGAGTTTTCGATTGATAACCTGAAAGAGAAAGAAGGCGATTATCAGGTAAAAGTCGTTTCTACCAATCCGGCTGTTGAAATAGCAAAGCCTATGGCACTTAAAATACAGAAAGCACCATCGTTTACTTTGCAATACAACGAGACCGTAAGAAAGTTTGATAGTACAGCTATCAGGTTCTATATAACAGGTACACCACCTTATACCATGAAACTATGGGACGATACAGAGGCGCATATTTCTACTAATTTCTTTGAGAAGTACATAAAGCCAACTACCACAAGCGAGTACACAATTAAATCTTTTTCTGATGCTAATTGTGCGGCTATGCCTGTAAGTTTTAAGATTACAGTTTTAGAACCACTTTCAACTGAATGGCAAGTCCGAGACAATGTGAGGGTTTATCCGATGCCAGCATCAACAAAACTTACGGTAGAAATAAACAATACGACTGCCGAAAATATCCCTCTATCTCTTTATACTGTTGGTGGAGAGTTGATTTATGAGCAACAAACTATCAAAGGCACAATAGATTTAAGAGACATTAGTCAAGGTGTTTACTTATTAAAAGGGAGTATCAACGGAAAGGGTTTTACGAAAAAGATTTTAATAGAGAAATAGCAATAGCTGGTAAGTTTAGAGAGGCAGAAGACTATTCTTCTGCTTTTTTTGTTCTTTTATGTAAGATTATGGCATGAAACGTGTTATTTTTACATAAAATACTGATTGTCAGAAAAAGAGTAAAATTTTTTTCAGCTATTATCGTTTTTATAAAGAAGTAAATGGCGTTTATAAAAGATGAGATTTCTACCCATAATTATATGTGCTGGCCTTTTAACAGGCATTGATGCTGTGGCACAAACTCCAAGTTCGGTTCCGAGTTCAGTACCTACTGCAAAGAAAAGAAAGGCAAAAGATATATTAAAAGATGCTATACAAAACGGTCCTGTTCAGGTAAGTGGTGGCCCTAAGTTATCGGCGGGTGCTTCTGCATCCGGCGGTGTATCATCGGCGGCGCTTGGTTCTCAGAACACCTCATTGGCATCACCTAATCTTAGTATTTCGAACCCTGAAGATGCGAAGAAATTTGCCACCGAAACCTTACCAGATTTGGGCCTGAAAATTTCGAAAAACTTTAAAAAGGTAAAGAAAGAACTTAAGAGCTTAAAGAAAGAGTTTAATGGCCGTGATTACGAGGGGCTGAAAGTTGAAAAACAGACGCTTCGTCAAGGTAGTGGAAGCAGGCTGACTTACAGTGAGTTTTATACACTGCGTGAATACAAACAACCTGATAATTATAGCCGCCGCCTATACTGGTTCGACCATAAAGCTAATCGTATTGTTGAAGGTGTTGGAAGAGATAAGTCACGAAACGATTTGATGCATGGGCCTTATAAAAAATATCTGGGCGATTTACTGGTAGAAGAAGGTTGGTATTATATGGGCACTAAGCATGGCCGTTGGGAATTATATGACAAAAACTATAACCTGCTTAATAAAGAATACTACGAGAAGGGCTTTGCACGTGATGCAGAAATTAGTTACTACGACGAATCGCAGCGTAAAATTAAAGAAGTATTACCACGAAATTTTGATAAAGTAACGGGCGAATATTTCTTCTTCAATGAAAGTGGCACTTTGGCTGAGCAAGGAATGATGGACGATAGCGTGAGAGTAGGCCAGTGGATTGAGTATTATCCTACCGGAAACAGACGTAAAAAAGAAATTCAGTACGGAAAAGATTGCTTTGATACCTCTTTTGAATCGTATGTGATTCGAGAATATGATGAGCGAGGAAAAATGATTTTTGAGTCGCCAAAGGTGAAGAAAAACTAATTACCAAGTGATAAGAAAAACCAGGTTTTTGTTGTTTCTCTCAATTTTTTTCTTATCTTTGTTAGGTCTCTTCATTACAAATAAATGACTACATTATCCGCTGACGACCTAATATATGGATACATAAATGGAATTTTCCCGATGGCCGATTCTGATGGTACTCTTTATTGGTATTCGCCAGACCCCCGTGCTATTATTCCTATTGACACCTACAAAACCCCTAAGTCGCTCCGGCCTGTAATTAATAAAAAACTTTTTGAAATACGCCTGAATCATAATTTTCGTGCAGTAATGGAGGCGTGTTCTAAACCACGCAGAGACTCAGAAGATACATGGATTTCGGAAGAAATAATAGATGCCTATACAAACCTGCACCAAGCAGGCTTTGCACATAGTGTAGAGGCATATCTTGATAATCAATTGGTAGGCGGGCTATACGGCGTTTCTATTGGTTCAGCTTTTTTTGGCGAATCGATGTTTTACACAGAGCCTAACGCTTCGAAAGTAGCGTTTGATTACCTGATGCAATTGCTCAGAAAGCAAAAATTCATGCTCTTAGATACCCAGTTTATTAATGATAACGTGCGTCGCTTTGGTGCTATCGAAATCAGTAAAGGCGAATATATACGAATGCTAAAAAAAGCAATAAGCCATAAAGCCCGCTTTACAGAATTAGAAGTTGAACATTTGTTTATGGGCCAAGCCTAAGCAATTTACTTCTTAAAATTATTAATTCCTTCGTCTAAAAACTTAATAAAGTTGGCAGTTGAAGTATAGCCAATAGGTTGTTTTACAATCATTTTACCATTTGTATCTTCAATTACATAATAAGGCTGAGCATTATTATTGTACTTCACAATCTCAAGATCCATGTTTTTGTCGCCAATGGTTTCTTTCAATTCGTCATCATATTTAGATACATACTGTTTATCTTTATCTAGCGCCTTTTTATCATCAACATATAGCGAGGCAATCACAAACTCATTTTTAAGTCTTTCAAGTACCTCTGGTTTTGGCCATACATTCTCTTCCATCTTGCGGCAATTGGCACAGGCATAACCCGTAAAATCAATAAACAAAGGTTTGTTTACTTCTTTGGCATAAGCAAGGGCATCGTCGTAGTCATAAAAACCCTGTAAATCGTGTGGAAGGGCACGTAGCTTAGTGCCGTCTACTGCGGCAGTATTAAGGGCTTTAGGAGGTAATAAGCCTGATAATAGGCTTAGCTCACGGCCTTTAATAAATCCGGAAGCCATATAGGCTGTAAAACCGAAAAATATAAGCGCAAACACAACTCTTTGAACACTGAATTTGGTAACCTTATTATCTTTTGGCAAGCGGATAAGCCCTAAAATATACAAACCAATGGCTGCAAAAATAACAATCCAGATACCTAAGAAAAGATTACGTGAGATAAGATTGAAGTGATACGTTAAATCTATATTGCTCAAAAACTTCAAAGCAAGAGCAAATTCCAAAATACCGAAAACGGCTTTCATTTCGTTCATCCAACCACCAGATTTCGGAAGGCTTTTTAACCATTGCGGAAACAAAGCCAATGAGGTAAACACAACGGCAAAAGGCAAGCCAAAGGCTAACATACCCCATAGTGGTCTCCACACCTCACCTTTAGCCGCTAAAATCAATAACGAACCTACAAAAGGTGCTGTACATGAAAACGACACAACTACCAGTGTAAGGGCCATGAAAAATATACCTAAAAAACCTCCTTTTTCAGACATTCTATCGATATTATTTACCATATTATGCGGTAGCACAATTTCGAAAGCACCTAATAGCGATATACCAAAAATGATAAAAATAACAAAGAATATAAGATTAGGAACCCAGTGTGTGCTGATGAAATTAAGGAATGGAGCCCCAAAAAGCGTAGCAACCAAGCCTATAATAGCAAAAACAAACATAATTGATAAACCATAAAATGTTGCCTTGCTGGTACCTTGCGACTGCTTCGTGAAAAAACTAACCGTCATAGGCATTATCGGGTAAATACAAGGCATAAAAATAGAAGCGAAGCCTGCCAGAAAGGCCGTCAGTAAGAATCCGATAAGTGTATTACTTTCTTGCATAGAGTAGTTTGTTGTTGGCAATGATGAGCCCGTTGTTTTAATTAAACAAAAAACTGCTTGAAAAATTTCATTTCAAGCAGTTTTTAACAAAACTTTTACAAAATTACGCTTCTGTTTCAGTAATGTTTATTTTCTGAATTTTATCTCCCTGACGGATAGCATCAATCACTTCAAGGCCTGAAACCACTTTTCCGAAACAAGTGTGGTTGCGGTCAAGATGAGCCGTATTAGAGCGATTATGGCAGATAAAGAATTGAGAACCACCTGTATTACGACCTCTGTGTGCCATTGAAAGCACACCTTTATCATGGTATTGATTATTGCCTGTTAACTCGCAAGGAATAGTGTATCCCGGGCCACCCGCACCTGTTCCGGTTGGGTCTCCACCCTGAATCATAAAATCAGGAATAACACGGTGGAATTTCAAACCATCGTAAAATCCTTTTTTTGCTAGTGTTACAAAATTATTAACTGCAATAGGAGCATCGTTTTCATAAAATTCGATAAGCATTGTTCCCTTATCGGTAATCATCTCTGCTTTTAACATGTGTTTTGTTTCGTTACGGCGACCCGTTTGAAAATTTAAGAATTATATAGAATAAACTTTTTCATCCTCCAATGGTAGTCATAGACTCCGAAACCAGATTTTTTCGGTTTCGTTCGGCCTCAAAGCCATCTAAAGCACGGTTCTGAAGCGCCTGGCTAATCAATAACTTAATTTGTTCGTCAGAAAGTTTCTGACGCATCATATCGCGTACATTAAAAACGCCGTCGTCGTACAAACAGGTTTTAAAACCGCCTGTTGGTGTTACTCTTATGCGGTTACAGGTTCCGCAAAAAGTACGGCTGAAAGCAGCAATAACGCCAATTGTACCTTTAAAGTTCGGAATCTGATAATTATAAGAAGTAGAATTGGGTTCGTCTTGCAGGCGGTATATTTCAGGGTAAACCGAGCGGATTAAATCCATAATACGCCCATAACTCCAGAAATCCTGAATCTGCTCAGGGCGAAGCCCTGCGCCATTAAACGGCATTTCTTCAATAAACCTTACTGATACATTCTGCTCTCTTGCCAACTCAACCATCGACAGAATATCTTCATCGTTTTTGCCTGACATCACCACTGTGTTTATTTTCACAGGAATGTCGTGCGCCTGCAAAGCTTCAAGCGTTTGCCATACCTTATGAAACTCATCACGCCGTGTTATTTCAAAAAAACGTTGGCGGTCTAGTGAGTCAAGACTAAGATTAACCGAGCTTACACCCAATTTTTTGAGCTCGGGTACGAGCGGAGCCGTAAGCACACCATTTGTAGTAACATTGATTTTATTGATGCCCTCAATCTCTGACAATTTCCAGAGAAATGGCATAATGTCTCGTCTAAGAAATGGCTCACCTCCGGTAATACGAACTTTGTTAACACCCATTTCAGACAATATAGTTACCAACCGAATCATTTCTTCATAGCTCAATAAATGAGGTTTAGGCAAATACTGAATGCCTTCTTCGGGCATACAATAAAAGCAGCGCAGATTACAGCGGTCTGTAACTGCCAACCTCAGGTAATTGATTGGTCTGCCATGATTATCGATAAGCATATAGAGAGAATAAAAGAAGTCTGTAACTTCACCGAATGAATTCGGTGGCTAAAGTAACAAAGGAATTTTTGCCTACATTGCCGGACTTAAGTCCGGCTTACATAAATAAATTATTCCTTTGTTATATTAGACGGCGAATTTATTCGCTGACACTAATATATATAACCATATTAAACGGCTAATCATTCAGTAAAAGTACTCACATTCGTATAAAAAACAAAAGAGGCATGGTAAGCCATGCCTCTTTCTAAGATATATAAAAAATTATGCTACTGCCTCAGCAAGTACCAGAATCTTATTTTTTACTACCTCTACCACGCCACCATCTACTACAAATGTTTGTTTTTTGCCATTTGCTTCGATTACCAAATCACCTTTGGCAAGTGTACTGACAATAGGAGCATGGTCTTTCAAAACCTGAAAACGACCTTCGCTACCAGGGAAAGAAACAGCGTTTACTTCGCCAGTATATACTTTTTTATCGGGGGTAATTATTTCTAACGTCATTTTATTGTTTGTTCGCTTCTGCAATCAATTTTTCACCTTTCACAACGGCATCTTCAATAGTTCCAACTAAGTTGAAAGCTGATTCAGGAAGATTATCGTGGTGTCCGTCCATGATTTCGTTGAAGCCTTTGATTGTATCGTTAATATCAACTAGTACTCCTTTCAAACCTGTGAACTGCTCTGCTACGAAGAATGGTTGAGATAAGAAACGTTGTACACGACGTGCACGTGCTACTACCAATTTATCTTCTTCTGAAAGTTCTTCAAGACCAAGGATAGCGATGATATCTTGTAATTCTTTGTAACGTTGTAAAATGTTTTTCACACGTTGAGCTGTGTTGTAGTGAGCATCACCCAATACAGCAGCAGAAAGAATACGTGATGAAGAATCAAGAGGATCCACCGCAGGATAGATACCAAGCTCAGAGATTTTACGGCTCAATACCGTAGTAGCATCTAAGTGGGTAAATGTTGTTGCAGGGGCAGGGTCAGTCAAGTCATCGGCAGGTACATATACCGCTTGTACTGATGTAATTGAACCACGTTTTGTAGATGCGATACGCTCTTGCATGTTACCCATTTCGGTTGCCAATGTTGGTTGGTAACCTACCGCAGATGGCATACGACCTAAAAGGGCTGATACCTCAGAACCTGCTTGTGTAAAACGGAAGATATTATCGATAAAGAAAAGGATATCACGACCTTTACCTTCGCCGTCACCATCACGGAAGTGTTCAGCAACTGTAAGACCAGATAAAGCTACACGAGCACGTGCTCCCGGAGGCTCATTCATCTGACCGAAGATAAACGTTGCTTGTGAATCTTTCAAAGCTTCTTTATCTACTACGCTTAGGTCCCAACCGCCTTCTTCCATTGAGTGTTTGAATTTGTCACCGTATTTTACGATACCAGATTCAATCATCTCACGAAGTAGGTCATTACCTTCACGCGTACGCTCACCTACACCAGCAAATACAGAAAGACCTGCATAAGCTTTTGCAATATTATTAATCAACTCTTGAATCAATACGGTTTTACCTACACCCGCACCACCAAACAAACCGATTTTACCACCTTTTACGTAAGGGGCCAACAAGTCAATTACTTTAATACCAGTAAAAAGAACTTCTGTTGAAGTTGCTAATTCTTCAAATTTCGGAGCCGCACGGTGGATTGACATACCCGGAGTAGTAACTTGCTCCAAGCCATCAATTGCTTCACCAACTACGTTGAACAAACGACCTTTGATGGCATCGCCTGTTGGCATAGTGATCGGAGTACCCAAGTGCGTAACAGCCATACCACGTTGTAAACCTTCTGTTCCGTCCATCGCAATGGTACGTACACGGTCTTCGCCAAGGTGTTGTTGTACTTCTAGGATAACTTTTTGACCATTTGCCTTTTCTACTGACAACGCATCAAGAATAGGGGGGATAAACGAACCTTGTCCCTCAAAACTCACGTCAACCACGGGTCCGATAATCTGTGAGATTTTACCAATATTAGCCATTTATGGAGTATTTTAAAATTTAGATAGATTGAAAACGAGATTAGTAGCAAAAAAGCTACACCTCATTTCGGGACGCAAAATTAATACTTCTACTTTGCAAAAGCAAAATCTTAAGCAAGGTTTTTGTATTTTTTTTAGATAGTACCCTTCGTTTGCTACAATATTATTAATAAAAGCAAAATATGATTTTGGTAAAAAATTGAGAAATTATCCTGTAAACAGTCGATGAATACTATATAAACGTCTTTTGATCCGCTCAATAAAAAAGAATTAAAGCCAAATTAAAATATGACGTAAAAAAGTTAAGCCTGTTTCTTTTTGCTTATTTCCATTTTTCTTCAATGTCTTCAAGGCTCATTCCTTTGGTTTCAAAAACAACAAAGCGGGCAAAAAGCAAACCTAATACTACCACCACGGCATAAATGCCAAATATACCACCGTTGGTTCCAAGAGAGGTTGCAGCCATAATAGGGAAGGTATAAGCCACACAAAAATCGAAAACCCAGTGGTTAAAACTACCCATACTCGAGGCAAAACCTCTGATTTTAAGCGGATAAATTTCTGAAATCAGTAACCAACCTAATGGCCCTAGGCTGATAGCAAAGAAAATAATATAGGTATATACACCACCAACCAACATAAATTGTTGTAAGCCTGTATTGAGCGAATCTTTCAAGAAAAATGCCAATCCTACGGTAGATAAACAGATGGCGGTTCCTATAAGCCCAGTATAAAGCAATGGTTTGCGCCCCCATTTATCTAAAAACATAATGGCAAAAACAGTAGCAATTGAATTGGTTACCCCAACCCCAACAGTAGCCAAAGCAGCGGTGTTTCCTTCTGGGAATACATTCTTAAAAATGTCAGTCGAAAAATAGATAATGGCGTTGATACCCGAAAACTGCTGAATGAAGAAAATACCCACAGCAATAAATAAAGGAATTCGAAGGCGTTTGCTAAATAGCATTTTCCAACTTGCCTTGTTATGTTTTTCGCTTTCTATAATTCTTTTGGTATGCGATAGTTCTTGTTGGGCTTGTTCCGGTTCACGTAGGCGATTCAGTACCTCTAAGGCTTCTGCGTCTCTGCCTTTGCTTATTAACCATCTCGGGCTCTCTGGTACAAACAACATACCCAAGAACAGAATTGCCGCCGGAACGAATCCTGCCCAGAACATACTTCGCCAGCCATCTTCATGCTCGGCAAAGAAATAGCCTACTACATAAGATAATAAGATGCCTAAGGTTATAGCCAACTGAAAAAAGGTTACCAATTGCCCACGCATATTGGTAGGAGCGATTTCGGCCAGATACAAGGGTACAGTAGAAGCCACAATACCAATCGCCAAGCCTAAAAATAAACGTCCGATAATAAGAAAAGTAATACTTGGGGCAATGGCGGTAATAATTGAGCCAAGCACAAAAACCAATGAGGCTACAATGTTTATTTTTTTACGACCCAGTACGTCGGTCAACGGGCCGCTGATAAATGGCCCAAGCATACCACCTGCCAATACGGCGCCTACAATCCAGCCTTCTGTTTCGGGGCTTGGGTTAAAACGTTCTCGTAAAGAAGGAAGCGCCACATTAATAACACCTGTATCAAAACCAAACAGAAGCCCGCCAGTAGCGGCTACGGCAGCAATAAAATAGAGTAGAGTGTTTTTGTTCATAAATGCATAGGTTAAATGTAATGTTCGATTACAAATAAAGTAAAATTTCATGAAAATTTCGTAATTTCGTAGTATGGATTAAAGTGACATCTATTGGAGTCGCTTGGTCTCTATCGCTTAGATATTTGTTATTGGAACTTGCAGAATGTTTTTAGAAAAAATCTCTCTCTCTAATTTTAAAAATTACGAAGAAGCCACATATACTTTCTCACCACAGGTAAACTGTATTGTGGGCGAAAACGGTAGTGGTAAAACCAATCTGCTCGATGCTATCTATTTTCTTGCACTTAGTAAAAGTTCTATTCACCATCAGGATGCGCTCAATATCAATCATGAATCTGAATTTATGTTGATAGATGGTATTTTTAATAAAAAAGACAGAACAAATCAGATTACCTGCTCTATTCAGCGAGGGCAACGGAAGATTTTGATGCACGAAAAAAAGCCTTATGAGCGTATCTCTGAGCATATCGGCCAATTTCCTGTTGTTCTGATTGCGCCAGACGACACTGAATTAATTAAAGAAGGAAGCGAAGACAGAAGACGTTTTTTTGATGGGGTGCTTGCGCAGATGGATAACGAATATCTGAACGATTACCAGCAATACAACCGCATTTTAGAGCAACGCAATAGTTTGCTGAAAATATTTGCCGACCGTAATTTTATAGACCAGGATTTACTTGATACATATTCTGACCCTTTGGTAAAACTAGCTTTGCGTATTTATAAACAAAGAAGAAGTTTT
Organism: Emticicia soli; assembly: GCF_037860775.1. Taxonomy (NCBI): domain Bacteria; kingdom Pseudomonadati; phylum Bacteroidota; class Cytophagia; order Cytophagales; family Leadbetterellaceae; genus Emticicia; species Emticicia soli. The sequence goes on from NZ_JBBEWC010000001.1 coordinate 592,596, forward strand.
GTGGATACGTTTCTACCTATTTTTAAAAAGCATTATTTGGTTATTAGTGAGGGTAGGGAAGAAGTAGAGATTATTTATGAATCGGAAGTAGCAAGTGGCGAATTCCCACAGGAGTTTAGGTTGAACAGGCAAACTGATGTACGAGCCCAACGTACCACCAAGGGCATTCATAAAGATGATTATGTTTTTGAAATAGATTCATATCCTATCAAAAAATTTGGTTCACAAGGACAGCAAAAGTCATTTGTAATGGCGCTTCGCCTTGCTCAGTTTGAAATGATAGAAACCCTGAAAGAAACCAAGCCAATCTTACTGTTAGATGATATTTTTGACAAACTAGACGATAGAAGAATAAACAGCCTGATAGAAAGTATTAATAACAATACATTTGGACAGGTGTTTATTACCGATGCCCGCCCTGAGCGCACACAGAAGATTCTGGAAGATGTAAAAGCAGAAGTTAAGTACTTTACTATCAATCATAAACACAAACCGGTGGATTTTTAAAGTCGGGCTATTAATTACATCTTTTTATTTCATTTTTTCTGTTCTTCATTCTTCATTTTTCAATATTTTCCGTATTTTTGCACCCGCGTTGAAAAAATCGACGTATTTTTTGCCCCTTTTCTGAAGCAAATGGTTCTTTCGGAGGGGTTCATCTAAAAATTTTTGAACCAATGTCACAAAAAATCAGAATCAAATTAAAGTCATTTGATCACAATCTAGTGGACAAATCGGCTGAGAGAATTGTGAAGGCTGTAAAATCTACAGGTGCTGTTGTTAGCGGTCCAATTCCATTACCAACTCGTAAAGAAATCTTCACAGTATTGCGTTCTCCGCACGTTAACAAAAAATCACGTGAGCAGTTCCAATTATGTACTTACAAACGTCTGATCGACATTTACTCGGCTAGCCCGAAAACTGTTGATGCCTTGATGAAATTGGAATTACCAAGTGGTGTTGACGTAGAGATTAAAGTGTAGTTATCTCTTAATTGATGCGATAGGCCTCTGAAATAAATTATTCAGAGGCTTTTTTTATGCGTTTGTGGTTCTATTTATAAAAAATTAATGTAATAATTCTGCTAGATTGCCTACATACGCAAATAGAATATCTCAATATTTTTCATCCATAATGATTTAATTCCTAAATTTGCTACCCACTAAGCAAAAGAGTATTTACAAATTTTAAGCAAAATAGATTCAGATGGCAGCTACGAAAGAAAAAGCACCAAAGGTAAAATACAGTAAAGAAACATATATGTATTGGTACGAGTCTATGTATCTTCAAAGAAAATTTGAAGAAAAAGCCGGACAATTATACGGCCAGCAAAAGATTCGTGGATTTTGTCACTTATATATTGGGCAAGAAGCTTGTTCTTCAGGAGCTGTTTCGGCACTAACCAAAGACGATAAGTGGATTACAGCATATAGAGACCATGGTCATCCATTAGCATTAGGCACAGACCCTAACAGAATAATGGCTGAGCTTTATGGTAAAGAAACAGGTACAACAAAAGGAAAAGGTGGCTCGATGCACATTTTTGATAAAGAAGTAAACTTTATCGGTGGACATGGTATCGTAGGAGCGCAAATTCCGTTAGGTGCAGGTATTGCCTTTGCCGAAAAATATAAAGGTACTCAAAACCTGTGTATGTGTTATTTCGGTGATGGTGCCGTACGTCAGGGCGCATTACACGAAGCATTTAACATGGCAATGACCTGGAAACTTCCGGTTGTTTTTGTAGTAGAAAACAACGGTTATGCTATGGGTACATCTGTAGAGCGTACATCGAACGTAAGAGAACTTTACACAATTGGTGAGTCTTATGATATGCCGGCAGAACCAGTTGACGCAATGGACGTTGAAATGGTACACGAAGCAGTAAAACGTGCTGCCGACCGTGCTAGAGCAGGCGAAGGCCCAACATTCTTAGAGTTTAAAACTTACCGTTTCCGTGGACACTCAATGTCTGACCCACAAAAATACCGCTCGAAAGATGAGGTTGAAGAGTGGAAAATGCGTGATCCGGTAGAACTTTGCCGTCACCGTATTTTAACTAACGGTATTGCTACAGAAGCAGAATTAGAAGAAATTGACGCTCGTGTGAAATCGAAAGTAGACGCAGCAGTAAAATTTGCTGAAGAATCTCCATTCCCTAAAGCAGAAACAGCGTTTGAAGACATCTACGTTCAGTCTGATTATCCTTTCTTAAGAGAGTAGTCGAATATAACTTATATAAACAAAAGCCAGCGAAAGCTGGCTTTTGTTGTTTACGTCGGCCTATAAATCTCCTTTCTGCGGGCGTAGCACTATGTCTTCAATCACGGCGCTGTCTGATAAATTGTAGGCCGTCCAGACGGTTTTAGCTACATCATTGGCAGTCATAAATCTTTCTGCTGGAATATCAACCCCAGCCCAGCTATCGGTCAGTACTGCTCCGGGCATAATCGATGTAACCTTTATATTATAAGGCTTCATTTCTTCTCTTAGCCCTTTGCTAAAGCCCAATAAAGCAAATTTAGAAATACTATACGAGCCTCCGTTCGGATACGCCATCAGGCTGGCAACCGAGCACATATTAAATATATGGCCGCTTTTTTGGGCAATCATATCTTTTACTAAACCTCTTGTAAGATGATAGGCGCTATAAAGGTTGGTTTCAATCAGGCTTTCTAAAACGCCATCTTCTTCTTCGTGGATATTGCCAGGTATAAAGTTGCCAGCATTATTCACTAAAACATCAACAGGCTTTTTAAGTGATTTTACAAAATCTACCAAGCCTATTACCTGTGCTTTTATGCCTAAATCGGCGGCATAAGTATGGCATCTTACATTATACTGGCTAGTGATGGAATCCTGCAAGTTTTCCAGATCCTTATTTTTTCGGGCTGATGCCACTACATCAAATCCGTTTTGGGCAAATATTTCAACTATAGCTCTGCCTATTCCTCTAGTACCCCCTGTAACAACTATTAATTTATTGCTCATTATCTGATTTATTAAAGTGTTTTTGCTATTGGTTTGGTTTTTGAATATAAATTACATAACTAAAATTCATTATTAAACAATTCGTTATCTTTGCAAATATCGTTAAAAACTTAGCTTAAAATTATGTTATCTGTTGTAGGAAAGTATTTAATATTTCTGGGGAAGCTATTTACCCGACGGGAAACGTTTAAAGTATATTGGAACAGGTTTTTAGACGAGTGCTTAGCCATAGGCATCAGCTCTATTTTTATTGTTGCCATTGTGGCTATATTTATAGGCGCTGTAACCTGTGTTCAGACCCGAGCCAACCTGGTAAGCCCAGTGATACCTGTCTATATTGTGAGTAATATTGTGCGAGATATGACACTTCTTGAGCTTTCTTCAACATTTATGTGCGTAGTGCTAGCCGGAAAAGTAGGGTCGAACATAGCGGGAGAGCTGGGAACCATGAAAATAAGTGAGCAAATAGATGCTTTAGAGGTAATGGGTATTAACTCGGCCTCTTATCTGGTATTACCCAAATTACTAGCATCTATTTTTACATTTCCTTTGCTAGCCATTATTTCAGGGTTTCTTGGCATATTTGGTGGTTATATGGCTGGTACTTTAACGGGAATTATTACACCTGAGGACTATATCTACGGTATCCGGTATTCTTTTATTCCGTTCAACGTTTTTATAGCTATTATCAAAGCCTTTGTATTTGGGTTTCTTATTTCAACAATCTCGGCTTTTAAAGGGTACTATACTCGTGGAGGTGCTTTAGAAGTAGGGCAGGCGAGTACCTCGGCCGTAACCAATAGCTGTATAGCAGTTTTAATAGCCGATTACCTATTGGCAGAGTTATTGACATAAAAAGCCTATTGAATAGATTAATTATAGTGTGCAATTCAGGATTGAGATTATATGATAGAAATAAAAAACATTTCGAAATCTTTCAACGACCGTAAGGTATTAGATAATGTAAGCAGTGTATTCGAAAAAGGGAAGACAAGTCTGGTAATTGGTGCGAGTGGTACAGGTAAAAGCGTACTTCTGAAATGTATGCTTGATTTGGTACGACCAGAAAAAGGAACAACCCTTTACGATGGGCGTGATTTTTATATAGGCGAAGACGAAGATAAAAAGAATATTCGTCGTGAAATGGGTGTGTTGTTTCAAGGTGGGGCATTGTTTGATTCCCAGACGGTGCATAAAAATGTGCAATTTCCTTTAGATATGCTTACCGAAATGCCTGAAAAGGAGAAAAAAGACAGAGTAGAGTTTTGTTTGCACAGAGTGGGGCTGGAAGGAACAGGAAACCGTATGCCTGCTGAAATATCTGGCGGTATGAAAAAAAGGGTGGGTATTGCACGGGCAATTGTGATGAACCCGAGATACCTGTTTTGTGATGAGCCAAACTCTGGACTTGACCCGCTTACTTCGATTAAAATCGATGAACTGATTAAGGAAATAACAGAAGAATACAAGACAACTACTGTTATTATCACGCATGATATGAACTCGGTTCTTTCAATCGGCGATTACATTATGTTTCTTTACAAAGGCAAAAAAATATGGGAAGGTAATAGTCAGACAATTCTTGATGCTAGCGTGCCGGAATTAGAAGAGTTTGTTTTCTCTAATAAGGCCTTAAAGCAAATGCGAGACGATAAACGTCATTAATATATGCTTCGGGTTCCGTCTTCTATCAGTGCCAATGAGTTCGAATCATTAAAGATTCAGGACATGACCTTTGTCGCTTATCGCAATAATGTATATCCGCCTCGTAACGAAATCTTCTTTGAAGAACACGCTATTATTTATGTCTTAGAAGGGGAGAAAAAGTTTATTTCTCCTACGCAGGATATTCATGTACAGAAAGGGCAGATTCTGTTTTTTCAGCGAGGTTGTTATTCAATGAATGAATCTATCGATAGCAATTATCGGAGCCTTGTTTTCTTTTTTCCTGAGAATTTACTGAAAGAATTTGTGGCACAAAATCTTTCACTATTCGAAGATTCTACCGATGGGCCTTTTGAACAAATACTCAGTTTAGAAAGCACCGACAACTTCGACAAATTTGTTGACTCTCTTATTCCTTTTTTTAGTGCCCGAACCAATCTTTTGAACCAGTTTCTGAAACTGAAATTCAATGAATTAATGCTACACCTGATAGAACTCGACCGTAGCAATCAATTCAGAAGAACCTTGTTTAAGATATATCAGGGTCAAAAAATAGATTTAGCCTATTTGCTCGAAAACTACTACCTAAAGCCACTATCTATCGAAGAATTGGCACGGATTTCGGGTAGAAGCCTCTCAGTTTTTAAAAGAGACTTTGAGCAGCAATACCATACTTCACCAGCTGCCTGGATAAAAAACAAGCGATTAGAGTACGCCTCTTTTCTTCTACACAACACCTCTAAAAACGTTTCAGAAATCAGCCTTGAAATAGGCTACGAGAGCGTTTCACACTTTATCAAAGCATTCAAAGAAAAATACGGTTTTACGCCCAAGAAAAACACCTGAACCAAAAACACTATTTTTTGGGCGTATTTCGTTAATCCTTATTGAGTTTTTATACTCAATTTTGTAACGTTAAAACCAAAACATGTCAGCAGATAAGTTTCAGAATAAATACCGTATTCCATCTGCTCGACATCCGAACTGGGATTATGGTTTAAATGGAGTATATTTCATTACAATCTGCACAAAAAATCGACAATACTTTTTTGGTGAGTGTATTGAAGGCAAAATGAAATTATCAACAGCTGGTGCTATTGTTCAAGGCTTTTGGTACGAAATTCCAAAACATTTTCCATTTGTTTCATTAGGTAATTTTATTGTAATGCCTAATCACATTCATGGTATTTTGATTTTGAGTAAAAATTTGACTAAAAATATTGATGATATATCTATTAGCGACGTAGAGACAGGGCATTGCCCTGTCTCTACACAGAATGATGGATTAACAAAAGAAGATAGCCCCTCCAAATTACGTTTCAGAAATCAGGGCAAAAATACAGTTTCGTCAATCATTGGGTCATTTAAATCGGTTTGTACGAAACATATTCATAAAATAATACCTGATTTTGGGTGGCAAACTCGTTTTTGGGACAATATTATTAAAGACGATAGCTCTTTTTATGCTATCAGCCAATATATTATCAATAACCCACTTACTTGGGAAAATGATAAGCTTTTTGGCGAAGAGACAGTTAAGTTAACAGAATCGTCAAGCAATATTGACGAATAAAACAATAATAAAACGCTTAAATATAAAAATGTCAACACCAAAATCACTATTCGACAAAGTATGGGATGCCCACGTTGTTCGTAAAATCGAAGATGGCCCGGATGTGTTCTTCATCGACCGTCATTTTATTCATGAAGTAACAAGCCCGGTGGCTTTTCTTGGCCTCGAAACCAGAGGAATCGACGTATTATTTCCAGAACGTACATTTGCTACTGCCGACCATAATACACCTACAATTAATCAGCACTTACCGGTAGCTGACCCTCTTTCGGCCAACCAGCTTAAAGCACTTGAGGTTAATACTGCAAAATATGGTATTTCTCACTGGGGCTTAGGACATCAGAAAAACGGTATTGTACACGTAGTAGGGCCAGAAAACGGTATTACGCTTCCGGGCATGACCATCGTGTGTGGTGACTCCCATACATCTACGCATGGCGCATTTGGTGCTATTGCATTTGGTATTGGTACATCAGAGGTTGAAATGGTACTTTCGTCGCAATGTATCATGCAGCCTAAACCTAAAAAAATGCGTGTTACTATCAATGGCAAATTAGGCGCAGCCGTTATGCCAAAAGACGTAACGCTTTATATTATTGCACAATTATCGGCAGCAGGTGCAACAGGCTATTTTGTAGAATACGCCGGAGACGTTTTCAAAAACATGTCGATGGAAGGTCGTATGACGGTCTGTAATATGTCTATCGAAATGGGTGCAAGAGGTGGTATGATAGCCCCTGACGAAACTACTTTCGCTTATTTGAAAGGGAGAGAGTTAGCACCAAAAGGCGAGGCTTGGGATAAAGCAGTAGCATATTGGAAAACCCTACCAACTGAAGAAGGCGCAACATTCGATTTAGAATATACTTTTGATGCCGCCGATATTGAGCCACAAATTACTTATGGTACAAATCCGGGCTTAGGTACAGGTATCTCTCAAAATATCCCAACAGCGAGCCAGGTAAAAGATGGTGAAGCTAGCTACAAAAAATCCTTAGGTTATATGGGCTTTGCTGAAAACGAGCAAATAGTTGGTAAACCTATCGACTACGTTTTCTTAGGAAGTTGTACCAATGGCCGTATCGAAGATTTCCGTGCCTTTGCTTCTATCGTAAAAGGTCGTAAAAAAGCTGATAACGTAACAGCATGGTTAGTGCCGGGGTCTCATATTGTAGAGTCGCAAATTAAAGAAGAAGGTATCTTAGATATTCTGAACGACGCAGGCTTTGAACTTCGTCAACCAGGCTGTTCGGCATGTTTAGCCATGAACGACGACAAGATTCCTGCAGGTAAATATGCAGTTTCTACTTCAAACCGTAACTTCGAAGGTCGCCAGGGGCCGGGTGCACGTACACTATTGGCTAGCCCATTAGTTGCAGCAGCAGCAGCAGTAACGGGCGTGGTAACTGACCCAAGAGAATTAATCTAAACATTAAACATTGTATGTCAGATACCTACATTTAGTAATGTATCTGACATTGAAAATATTACGACAAATGGCTTACGATAAATTTACAGTACTTACGAGTACAGCAGTACCTATGCCTATCGAAAACGTAGATACTGACCAGATTATCCCTGCACGTTTCTTGAAAGCAACTAAACGTGAAGGCTTCGGCGATAACTTATTCAGAGATTGGAGATATAATTCAGACGATACCCCTAAACAAGATTTCGTATTAAACAACCCGATTTACTCAGGTAAAATTCTTGTAGGTGGCCGTAACTTCGGTAGTGGTTCAAGCCGTGAGCACGCTGCATGGGCTATTTACGACTACGGTTTCCGTTGTGTAGTATCTAGCTTTTTTGCTGATATTTTTAAAGGAAACTCTATAAACGTAGGCCTTTTGCCTGTACAGGTAAGCCCTGAGTTTCTGGATAAAATCTTTAAAGCAATAGAAGCAGACCCTAAAGCAGAGCTTGAAGTAAGCTTGCCAACACAAACAATTACAATTGTTGCAACAGGCGAAAGCGAAGGGTTTGCAATTAATGGCTACAAAAAAGAAAACCTTATGAATGGCTACGATGATATTGATTATCTACAAGCCATGAAAAGCGAGATAAAAACATTTGCTGAGGCAAGTCTCTATTAATTAGTACCTACAAAAGGAGACAACAAAACCACTGTTTTTAAGCAACAGCAAAATGAAATATATAGAAATAATGGATACAACACTCCGTGATGGTGAACAAACCAGCGGAGTGTCTTTTTCTGCTACCGAAAAACTAACCATTGCCCAGATATTATTGACAGAAGTAAAGGTTGACCGCCTTGAGGTTGCTTCTGCCAGAGTTTCGGACGGGGAGTTTCAGGCAGTGAAAAAAATTACTTCTTGGGCAGCAGAAAACGGATTCTTAGATAAAATAGAGGTTTTAACCTTTGTTGATGGTGATACTTCTGTAAAATGGATGCTGGAAGCAGGGGCTAAGGTAATGAACTTACTTACAAAAGGCTCGCTGAATCATCTTACTCACCAACTCAAAAAAACGCCCGAACAGCATTTTGAAGAAATTGCACAGGTAATTGCTCTGGCAAAAGCTAACGACATTAAGTGTAATGTGTATCTGGAAGATTGGAGCAATGGCATGAGGAATTCTCGTGAGTATGTGTTTCAGTATCTCGATTTTCTTACGCAACAGCCTATTGAAAGAGTATTGTTACCTGATACCTTGGGGGTATTAACACCTAAAGAATCTTACGATTTTATTCATGCAATTGTTGAGCGTTACCCAAATACGCATTTCGATTTTCATGCGCACAATGATTATGATTTGGGTGTGGCAAACGTAATGGAAGCCATAAGGGCAGGTGCTCAAGGTTTGCACCTAACTGTAAATGGTATGGGCGAGCGTGCCGGAAATGCACCGCTAGCTAGTACAATTGCTGTTTTGAACGATTTCTTTACTGATGTAAAAACTTCTGTTAACGAGCAGTCATTGTATTCAATTAGTAAAATCGTAGAAACATTCTCGGGTTTTGGTGTGCCTGTTAATAAGCCTGTGGTAGGAGAGAATGTGTTTACCCAAACGGCAGGTATCCATGCTGACGGAGACAATAAAAACAATCTGTATTTTAATGACCTGATGCCTGAGCGTTTTGGGCGTAAGCGTCAATATGCACTAGGTAAAACTTCGGGTAAGGCCAATATTGAAAAAAACCTGCAAGAATTGGGTATAAAACTCTCTCAGGCCGACCTAAAGAAAGTTACGCAACGTATCATTGAGCTAGGCGATAGAAAAGAGGTTGTTACGAAAGAAGATTTACCTTACATTATTTCTGACGTAATTGATAGTAATGCCATTGAAGAAAGGGTAGAGGTTATCAATTATGTACTTACGCACTCAAAAAATCTTCGTCCGTCTACTACTTTAATGGTAAAAATTGATGGACACATGTATGAAGAAAGTGCACAGGGCGATGGTCAGTACGATGCATTTATGAATGCATTGAAAAAGATATATGATAAAAAGAAAGTGATTTTACCAGTATTAACTGATTATTTCGTTCGGATTCCGCCGGGAGGTAAAACAGATGCGCTTTGTGAAACAATAATTACCTGGAAACATAACAGCAAAGAGTTCAAAACCAGAGGCCTTGATTCTGACCAAACGGTATCAGCCATCAAAGCCACTCAAAAAATGCTCAACCTGATTTAATTTTACTTAACCATTTAACCACGGAGTTTCACTAAGTTATGGCACTGAGTTACACGGAGTTAAATGATTTATCAGGTAAGGTATTAAAAGCATCTTATGAGGTTCATACTGCTCTAGGGCCAGGTCTTTTAGAAAGCGCTTATAAAGAATGCTTGTTTTATAAATTATTTCAGGCTGGTATTATAGCTGAAAAAGAGAAACCAATGCCATTGGTTTTTGAAGAAGTGAAGCTTGATTGTGGATACAGAATTGATATTTTGGTTGAGAATCAGATAGTATTAGAAATAAAGTCAGTAGAGGCAATTAATGATGTTCATCGGGCACAGGTATTAACATACATGAGGTTGGGTAAATATAAATTAGGTTATCTAATGAATTTTAATGTTGTAAGTTTAAAAGAAGGAATTAAACGGTTCGTATTATAAAACTCGGTGAAACTCCGTGCAAAACTCTGAGTTACTCCGTGGTTAAACAATAATCAAATAAATGAAAAAACATATCTTAGTTGTTCCCGGAGACGGTATCGGGCAAGAAGTAACAGCCGTTGGAAAAAAAGTAGTAGAAAAAATAGCTCAGAAATTCGGTCATGAGTTTACTTACGACGAAGCACTAATAGGTCATGTAGCCATTGAAGCCACCGGCGACCCACTACCCCAAGAAACACTAGAAAAAATGCGTGCTTCTGATGCCGTACTTTTCGGAGCCGTTGGTCACCCAAAATATGACAACGACCCTAGTGCAAAAGTTCGTCCTGAGCAAGGTTTGTTGAAAATGCGTAAAGAATTAGGACTTTATGCCAACCTACGCCCTATTAAATTGTTTGATGAGTTATTAGGCGCATCAAGCATCAAACCTGAAATCTTAAAAGGTTCAGATATACTTTTCTTCCGTGAATTAACAGGAGATATTTATTTCGGAGAAAAAGGCCGTAAAAACGATGGCGATACAGCTTATGATATTGCTGAATATAGCCGCTACGAAGTAGAGCGTATTGCTCGCAAAGCTTTTGATGCAGCCATGACACGTGGTAAAAAAGTAATGTCGGTTGATAAAGCCAATGTACTAGAAACTAGCCGCTTGTGGAGAGAAGTAGTACAGAAAGTTGCTAAAGAATACCCAGAAGTAACAGTTGAGCATCAGTTTGTTGATTCAGCAGCTATGTTGCTAATCAAAAATCCAAAACAATTTGATGTGGTTGTTACAGCCAACTTGTTTGGCGATATTCTTACTGACGAAGCCTCACAGATTGCAGGTTCAATGGGTATGTTAGCCTCAGCTTCGGTAGGAGATAGCACAGGTGTATATGAGCCAATTCACGGTTCGGCGCACGATATTACAGGTAAAGGTTTAGCCAACCCAATGGCATCTATTCTATCAGCGGCCTTGATGTTAGATATTTCTTTCGGCTTAAAAGCTGAGAGCGAAGCTATCATTTCGGCAGTTGAGCAGACTTTGAAAGCAGGTTTCCGTACCGGAGATATTGCTGATGCCTCTACACCAAAAGATATGATTCTGGGAACAGAAGCTATCGGCGAAGAGATTTTAAAGAGAATTTAAGCATTAATATAGTTTTCTTATTTGAATAGACGCGTCGCATAGCTTATGTGGCGCGTTCTTTTTTTCATCAGAATTATTAGTTATTTTTGAAGAAAAATTTACTTAAACGCCCCCAATGAAAAAGATACTTTTTGTTTTTGTCGCAATGTTTGTCAGTCATTTGTCATTTGCTCAGTTGCCCAAAATTGGTTATGTGTATGATGATTATGTAATGATAAATCTGAAAGAAGTAAAAGATTTACAGAATGAAGTTGGTACTAAAAGAGAAGAATTGTCGAAACAATTACAGGCAAAAGGTGATGAGTATCAAGAAAAATATGCCAAATACCAACAATCATTAAGAGATATATCAAACATCACTACCGAGTCGTTGAATGCCGCTTTGAAGGAAGTGCAGGATTTGAAAAAAGCAGCTGATGAATTTCAGGAAACCGCAGAGGCGCAGTTACAAACGCTTATTCAGACAAAATACAGAGAGATTAGAGATAAGGTTGATGCTGCTACAAAAAAAGTAGCTGCCGAAAAAGGATATAAATTTGTGTTCAGAAGAAACGCTGATTACAGCAACAGAGAATCGACACCTATATTGCTGTATGCCAACGACAACGGGAAAGATGATATTTCTGATGCTATTTTGTTGAAAATGGGTACTACTCCGCCACCAAAACAAACAACAGCAGCAACTACTCCTGCAAAGTCAACAACACCAGCAGCCAAGAAGCCTGCGGCGAAGAAACAATAGTAAAGAGCAGCTTATTTTGAATGGCCAGAGCCATAAATAAAATGGGGTTTGATACATTTGTATCAAACCCCATTTTATTATAATCAATCGGTAATGTATTACTTCTTCCAGATTTCGTTAAAAGCCTCTTGTATTACCTCTTTATCATCGAAATGGTGTTTTACTCCCTTAATATCCTGATAAGTTTCGTGGCCTTTGCCAGCTACCAGAATAATATCTTGTGGGCGAGCTATTTTTACAGCTTCAAATATAGCATCACGACGGTCTTCAATGGTCTGTACTTTATTTACATAGATTGCTGGCACGCCGCTTTCCATTTGTCCAAGAATAAATAAAGGGTCTTCGTTTCTTGGGTTATCAGAAGTCAGAATCACACGATTGCTGAATCGACAAGCAATTTCGGCCATTATCGGGCGTTTGGTTGCATCTCTGTTACCGCCGCAGCCTACAACTGTTATAATTTGCTGGTTACCGTCTTGTAAATCAACAATGGTTTCCAATACGTTTTTCAGCGCATCGGGTGTATGTGCATAGTCAACAATGCCTACAATATGGTTTTGTGAAACTACTTGCTCAAATCTACCTGCTGGAGGCTGAATGTCTGATAATTGCATTAAAACCTCATCAGGGTTTTCGCCTAATAAAACCGCAGCACCATACACACCCAACAAGTTATAAGCATTAAAAGCACCAATCAGTTTAAACCAAACTTCTTTGTTATCAATATCCATCTGTAAGCCAAATAGGCTACAAGCCAGAATTTTTCCTTTAAAACTACCGATATTTCTTAGCGAATACGATTCTTTGCGTGCGGCAGTATTCTGAATCATTATTTTACCGTTTTTATCGTCGGTATTCACTAAGGCAAATGCAGAAGATGGTAATTGGTCGAAGAAGCCTTTTTTTGCTCTGATGTAATTATCGAAGGTCTCATGAAAGTCGAGGTGATCGTGGGTAATATTGGTAAATATACCACCTGCAAAATGTAATCCGGCGATACGCTCTTGTACTACTGAATGCGAGCTAACTTCCATAAAACAATAAGTTACGCCTTTCTGAACCATATCATGCAATAGTTCATTGATTTTTACAGAATCGGGGGTAGTATGTGTAGATGGAATGATATCATCGTCAATCTGATTCTGTACGGTAGAAAGTAAGCCACAGCGATACCCTAGTTTTCTGAACAAACGGAAAAGTAAAGTAACCGTCGAGGTTTTCCCGTTGGTACCTGTTACACCTACCAGCTTTAACTTTTTTGAGGGGTTCTCGTAAAAATTAGCCGCCATTAAACCCATCGTACGAGCAGAATTACCAACTTGCAAATAACTTACGTTTTCATGTAAGGTCTCAGGAAGACGTTCGCAAAGAATAGCCGTAGCACCTGAGCTAATGGCTTTTTCAATAAAAGTGTGCCCGTCTACTTGTGTGCCGCCAATAGCTACAAACAGGGTATCTTGTAGCACCTGACGAGAATCAAAGACAATGTTTTTTATTTCTATATCGGTTTTACCCGAAACTGCTTGTAAAGGAACTTTATATAGGATGTCGCTTAATATCATAGAGCTTATTGAAATGATGATGTTGATAATCGCCAACAAATATATTACATATAAAATTTATCTTGTTTTCAATTGTCAGGATTATTAATGTCGTAATTGAAATAATTTTCGGTTATATCTAAAAATGTTTTATTCCACCGAAAACGCATAATTGCCGCTTAGAACCTCAAAAATAGCTTTGTCTTTTTCTACTTTTACAAAGGTGATACCCGGTATTTTAACTTTAGGTGCTTTATTGCCCGATAAGATTAACTTTTCTGATTCTTTGATAAGTGCAGTGGTTTTGCCCGATAATGGCAATTGAATCTGTGCTGATGTATTGGCCGGAACACTAACTTTCAATACAAATTTTGAACCCTGCCAATTCCAACCAGAGGCTATGGGACCATAGTTTGACTCGTATTTGCCTTCAACCCATTTTAAATCGCCAACGGGCATTGGTGCAATAATAAAATGTTTAAAGCCCGCACTCTGTGGGTCGAGCTTGATACCTGCCAGATAAGAATAAAACCATTCGCCGATAGAACCATAAGCAAAATGGTTTCTAGAATTCATGCCTTCAGGTTTTTCGGTATCAGAGTTCCACAGTTCCCACATGGTAGTTGCGCCTTTCTCAACCATATATCCCCAACTCGGATACGTTTTTTGAGTTGCTACTTTATAAGCTAATTCATGTTCACCTGCTTCACTCAATGTTGGTAAAAGCATTTCGGTAGAAAGAAATCCTGTTGTCAGGTGGTCGTTTTTAGCTCTTACATTAGCTGCAACATTTTGTGCTACAGCCAACTGGTCGGCTGGTTTTGTAATGCCCAGATTCAATGGAATCAGGTTTGCTCCTTGTGTGCTACCTTCGTAGTTTTTGCCTTGTGGGTCAAAATATAACTCATTGTATTTATCGGCTACTTTTTTGGCTACGTCAGCATATTTCTGTGCATCGGCAGTTTTACCAATTATTTTAGCCATTTCAGCCAATAATTTATTCGAATAAAACTGATAGCTGCCACCGATTGGCTTGGTCGGCGATTTTTCAACAGGTACCCAGTCGCCATAGCCATAGAAATCACCTGCCTGAAAGTAATAAATACCGTCCTTTTGTGTATTCGGATGATTATTCATGTATTCTACCCAACGTTTCATGGCCTCATAGTTTTCTTCTATTATGCGTTTATCGCCATAAAACTGGTACATACGATAAGGCACAATCACTACGGCATCGCCCCAGGCTGGTTTAGATGGTCCGCCTACCACAATCTTAGGGTTCACATCATACACATATCCCGATGAATGTTGCGAGTCTGTAATATCTCTTACCCATTTAGCAAAGAAACCATTCATTTGCATGATATAACTTGCCGTTGGCGCAAATATCTGTGCATCGCCCATCCAGCCCAGGCGTTCGTCTCTTTGTGGACAGTCAGTTGGCACGCTATGCATATTACCACGTTGCCCCCATGTAATATTCTTATAAATGCTATTAAGTAAATCGTTAGAAGTAGTAAAGCTGCCTGTAAATGGTACTTTATTATGAATTACCTTTGCTACAAGCGTGTTTTCGTCTGGTTTTTTAGATAAACCCTCTACTTCTACATAGCGAAAACCATGATACGTGAATTTAGGCTCCCATTCTTCTACTCCATAACCTTTCAGAATATACTTATCTGTCGGTCTTATGCTGCGCAGATTCGCCTGGTCTACCAAACCTTTATCGGTTAAGAGCTCGGCGAATTTCATTTCAATTTCTTTACCTGCTTTTCCTTCTACTTTCAGGTGTGTAAAACCAACCAGGTTCTGCCCAAAGTCGAACAAGTATCGTCCTTTGCGGGGTTCAGTAATTTTTACAGCTTTTAACTCTTGAATCGTCTGAATTTGCGGAGCAACAGAAGAAATTAACTTAATATTCTTGGTACTGAATGTTTCGGCTTCATCATTCTTGTTATCTTCCGGTTTCGGGCCGAATAAGCTCGTTTTATTTTCAGCGTCATCAAGTATGCTTGCATTTTCCCAGTCTTTGCCGTATTCTAAACGCCCATCGTACACCTCGCCATTATAAAGCGAGTTTGATACAATAGGAGAGAGGCGGGTTTTCCAGCTGCCGTCTGATATTACCGTTTGGCGAGTGCCATCATAAAACTCTAATTCCATCTGAAACAGCAAGCGGCACGGGCCTTCGCTATAAGCAAATTTACCACCGCCCCAACCAAGGCCACTACTCCACCAGCCATTGCCTAGTGTAGCTGTTATAAAATTTGTTCCGATTGTCAGGTCTTCGCCATCAATTTCATAGGTCTGGTAATGAACAGTTTTTAGATAATTAGTCCAACCGGGAGTCAGAAAATCTTGTCCTACTTTTTTTCCATTGAAAACTAAATGATAAGCACCTAAGCCGGTTACATAAATGCGTGCTCTTACAGCTCTTTTGGCTAGCTGAAACTCTTTTTGTAATTCAACCGATTTTGGTGGTTTGCCTTCTGTACCTTTTTTGCCAATCCAATGTGCCGACCAATCATCGGTTTGTAAAAGGCCCATTTCCCACCATGCATTGGCACTATAAGTAGTTGGTTTGTTTTTTTCGTTCCAGATTTTTACTTTCCAGAAATATCTTTTGCGAGACTCCAGCGGTTTTCCGGCATAAGTAACCCATAAAGATTGGTCTGATTTCACCATGCCTGAATTCCAAAGATTACCATTATCTTTTTTCAGGTTTTCTTCTGTATCGGCTACCAAAATCTGATACGCAGTTTGTTTGGCGCCCCGTGTAGTAGCAGTAATTTGCCACGATAAACGAGGTTTAGGCGTCTCAAGCCCTAGCGGATTGTCAAAATATTCGCAGCGAAGTTTTTCAATACTTTGGGCGTGGGCAATGTTAATAAGGAATAGACTTAAAAGAGAAAAAATAAGTTTCTTCATGGGCATTGTAATCTATTGTATTGGATATTAAAATCTGAACCTACCTTTAAAGCGGTCAAGGCATCTGAAAACCTCAAGCGTAAGGTCATAATCATTGGCAGTGAGTACAAAGTTATCGGGTAAATTACAAAACTTCATAAAGTCTTTTAATTCCTGCCCTTTCAATTTGGTTACATAAGATACATATTCAGCGCTATAACGATATTCTACCAGCAGTTTGCGGAGGTCTTCTTGTTTCATGGCTTCCAGCTTGCGTCGGGTTTTACCTTCCTTACTAAAAAGCTGATATAAGCCATCTATCGAAATACCAATGCCTGCGCCGGGAGTAGATGTATTGGTATTAATGAGGTTAGAAATATCTTTCCACTTCAATTTAGTAGAAGCCTCTGGGGCTGACAATAGTTCGTCAATCTGTTTTCTGACTACCTCTAAACGTCTGTCTTTTACAGTTACTTCTTGTAGCACAATGGCATCTTGTGGCATTTCTAAAACGGGCTCCATAGTAACGCCGTCCCAAGCTATGCCAACATTTTTATAACCAACAGAAGAGATTTTAATTGAATCGCCTTTTGATGCTTTTACCAGAAAATTACCGTTATCGCTGGTGCGGGTTATTTGCTTTGTGTTTTTATTAACAACCGTAGCTGATGGAATGCCTTGCTTAGTAACTTTATCGATGGCTTTGCCTAACACATAGGTTTGTTGGGCAAAAACCGAGGTGTTTGGTAGAAGAAGAAATAGAAAAGAGATTAAGAGATGAGTTTTAAGAAGTCTTTGTAATAATAACCCCACACCCCAACCCCTCTCCCCAACAGTGGGGAGAGGGGCTAATGTTCCCTTCCCCATTGTTGGGGAAGGGTTAGGGATGGGGTCTTTTTCTATTAAAGTTAAAATATCTAATATCCCCATCCAACTGGCTTTGCCAGATATGTTACTACTTAATTTGTCCATTCAGAATTACGTATTTAACTTCGTTACCCTTTGCTAATACAAAGTTTGCTTGCTCGTCCAGATTTATGTCTTTATCCTGAATAACTTCTTTTGATAATGCATGGGCTTTTATTAAATCAGGAAAATCGACCAGAGGTCTTACTTGTAGTCCTGTAGCATCAATCTCTTTAATGCCCCAGAAAGTAGAAAGGTCGCCCATCTCTTCAATAACGCTCTTTATGGTAAAACCTGTGGCATTTTTCGTGTTTTTTTCAATCAGGTCAATACCAATATCTTTTATCACTATTTTTCCTTTATAATCAAACGCTGCGTTGCGAATCAACACATCGAATAGATAGCGTTCGTTATTTGGTAAGGCTTCATAAGTAGCCAGTGTATAATTGGTATAAGATTTTTCGGCAATGCTCTGTAAGCCTGTCAGAATAGCCACAAAATTCAGTTTTCTGATAAATTGCTTCTCTACATCATCTTTATACCCGCCCGATTCAATCAAAATAAGACTACTACCCCATTTAGCTACATTGTCGCCAAAAGCACGGGGTTCGTGTTCATCATTCCAACGCCCCAGATGCCCCGGAATAAAGTTTTGCAAAGCCTCACTCATGCTGCATATTACCTGCATAGCACGTGTGCGGGTAGGATTCCAGCTTCTTTCAACATCAAACGACGTAGCTAAGAACGAAACCGTTGCCTGCTTACCACTTTTACCTGCGCTATAACGGGTGTTTTTATCATGAAGATTAAACGAAAACTCAGGTTTTAGGTCGTCTTGTAGCTTCTTTAGTAAGGCTCCTTCTGGGGTCTGAAAACGTAAAGCATCACGATTCATGTCTATTTCGGTAGCTGTGCGTCGTTGGTAGCGTTCTGCGCCATCGGGGTTCAGCATCGGCACAAAATATAGGGTTGTGTTAGCCAATATACTTTGTCGGAGTTCATCAAAACCATCGTTTTTAGCCTGAAAAAAACGAAAAATATCGAGCAGCGCCATTGTAGCAGTAGGCTCGTCGCCATGCATTTGTGACCACAAAAGCACCTTTATAGGGCCATTGCCTAGTTTTATCTGGTATAGGTCTCGGCCTTCAAAAGACTTTCCTGCTACCTGCTTTTCGAAGGGTAACTTCTGAATTAAAGGTACAAGGTCTTTATGTTTGAAACGGCGATGTGTAATGGCTGTTTCTTTATAAGTATCGTATTTATCGAATAAGGATTTTGAAAAATCGGGTGTTTGCGCAACTAATGACATACTAGCTAGAATAAAATAAACTGTAGCAACAAAGGTAAGGCGTTTGTGAAGAAGAACCATAAATTCAATATTTTATTGAGTGTTAGAACAAAAATAGGATTTATTTCAAGAATATGCTTACCCACAAGTGAAAACGAATAAGTATTTAGCATGATGTATATAACTTTACGGTATTATATTTTTAACTTTAATAGCCCATTGAAAATGCTAGCAAGTACTAAATAATCAAAGAGTTCTCTAAGTTTTTCAAAAGGGCTTCCAACTACTTGGCAAAAAAAAGAATCATTCATAGAAATAAGTATAAAACTAATTTTGAAATTGATTATGAGAACTATCAGACCAGTATTAGCCTGTTTGGTGGTGCTATTTGCCTTGGCCTCTTGTAAATCAAAAGAAACAGCGCCGACTCCTGATAAAAATAAAATAGCTTTTGAAGTAAGCGAGGCCGAGTATGTACGAATAATTAATGCTCGTGCTACTGAAACCCGCACTTTTGAGATAAAAGATATAAAAAGAGAAAATAATATTCTGAAAATATGGGTGAAGGGCGGTTGCGATAAAAATAACTATACAGTAGTATGGGACGGCCTAATGCGGAAATCTTACCCGCTTACAATTTTTCTGGTAGTGAAGTTCGACAGGAGCATTGGCATGGAATGCATGGCCGAGCTAGACCATGTGTTGGAAATAGACCTAAAAGAAAAACTCGGAGAATTTTATGAAAACAATGAGTTTTACATCCAGTTATCAAATGGCTCAAAGGTATTTGATAAAGTCATAGACCCTAAGGGAATAGTAAGCAATAAATAAACATCATGTTTTTTGTTAATAAGAACAAGGGCCTCCGAGATTTCGGAGGTTTTTTGTTTTAAATGAAGCTAATAAAAGAAAAGAGTTAGCTTATAAGCACTTTTTGAAGTTTAACGCTAAATTTACCGGAAATTAAAATTCTGAAAAAAGACAAGATAAAAGCAATGTCAATAGCTGAAATATACGAGAAGTTTAAGACCTGTACTGGAGTTTCGACCGATACACGTAAGATTGATGAGGGAGTAATGTTTTTTGCATTGAAAGGCGATAAATTCAATGCCAACGAGTTTGCCAAAGAAGCACTTGAAAAAGGAGCTAAATATGTAGTAATTGATGAAGCTCGATATGCGGTTGATGATGCTTGTATTTTGGTTAGCGATGTGCTTTATACGCTGCAAAAACTGGCGAATTATCACCGTCAGCAATTTGATATTCCTTTTATAGGCTTAACCGGTTCTAATGGCAAAACCACCTCGAAAGAGCTTGTAGCAACGGTTTTATCTAAAAAATATAAAACATACTACACCAAAGGTAACCTAAATAATCACATTGGCGTACCGCTTACGCTTTTGGGGCTTGATGATACTTATGAGATTGCAGTAGTAGAAATGGGAGCGAATCATCAGGGCGAAATAAGAGATTTATGTAATATATGTGAGCCTACACATGGGTTTATTACCAATGTTGGTAAGGCGCACCTCGAAGGCTTTGGTGGGGTAGAAGGTGTAAAGAAAGGCAAAGGCGAACTCTATGATTTTCTGGTAAAATCAGGCGGAACTGTTTTTGTAAATGCCAAAAACGAGAGTTTACTTGAAATGGCAAAAAGCCGGGCATTTATAAACAAAGTAGAATACCTCAAAGATAATAAAGTTGTGATGGTGATAGACTCGCCAACGGTAGTATTCTCTACACAAGCGCCTAATCTTGACCCTCAAAATTATACTACTCACTTACCTGGTTGGTATAATTTTGAAAATATTGCGGCAGCCATAGCTATCGGTAATTTCTTTGGTGTATCTATTGAAGATGCATCTGAGGCAGTTAGTGCATATAATCCTGACAATAATCGTTCGCAGATTATCCAGAAGGGTACCAATAGTATTTTATTAGATGCCTATAATGCCAATCCATCATCTATGTCGGCAGCTATTCAGAACTTTATTAACCTGAAGACAGATAAGCAAAAAATAGTGATTCTGGGCGATATGTTAGAGCTGGGCGATGAAGCTCCGGCCGAACATAAAGCTATTGGCGAACTGGTAGCGAAAGGCGATTTTGATTTGGTAGTTCTGGCCGGAAAACTGATGGCCTCAGCCCTTGACCCGCTCCCGAAAGCCTATTATTTTCCTGATAAATTTTCTTTACATAATTGGTTGCTAGACAAGCAAATACAAAATGCATTTGTGCTTATTAAGGGGTCTCGTGGTATGGGGCTTGAGAGCACACTCCAATGTTTTCAGTAACATTTATAACGAAAAAAGTCCTTTTATCAATTTTCGACAATTAATGGAAATTTATTTGTTAATTTTTCGTTATAAAATGGATTGATTTTTGAGTCATGGAAATTTATTTAAAATAACTTTAACCAGAGGAGATTATAGTATATGAGAAAGCCGCATATTTTGTCTTTAGCTCTTTCAGGTGTTATCATCGGTTCTGTGTTTATGGCGGCAATGCCCATAAATAACGACCCACCTACCAAAAACGAAACTATCCTGCGTACAGTAGGCGCCATGCTCGAACAAGGGCATTATAGTCCGAAAAAAATAGATGATGCATTCTCTAAAGAAATATTTGCCGAATATCTTAAACGAATAGACCCTAGTAAAAGGATTCTATTAGAGAAAGACATAAACAAGCTCCGTAAATACGAAACCAAAATTGATGATGAGGTTCATGGAGCACCTTTAGATTTCTTCAAAGCCTTAGACGAAATCTACAAAGAACGTCTTGTAGAAGTAGAAGATATTTATAAACAGACAATTGATAAACCGTTTACGTTTGATAAAGACGAAAATATAGAGCTTGATTGGGATAAAGTAGATTTTGCTTCAAATGAAGCTGATAGAAAAGACCGTTGGAGAAAATACCTGAAATGGCAAACCCTTGAAAGATACAACGACTTGCTTGACCAACAAGAAAAAGGAAAAGATAAAGAAGGTTATGTAGCCAAAACTAACGAAGCACTTGAAAAAGAAGCCCGTGAGAAAGTAAAAAAAGCTATGGATAAGTATTTTGACCGACTGAAAAACAAATTTGATGAAAATCAAAGGTTTGCTATGTTGGTTAATACTATTACAAACCAGATGGACCCTCACACGGATTTTTTCCCACCGGTAGAGAAACGCTCTTTTGATGAAAGATTAAGTGGCCGTTTCTTCGGAATTGGTGCTTTGTTGATGCAAGAAGATGATAAAATAAAAATCAGAAGTGTAACCACCGGAGGACCTGCCTGGAAATCGGGTGAGGTTCATGACAATGATATTATTTTAAAAGTAGCACAAGGCTCAGGCGAGCCAGAAGACATTACTGGTTTTACTACTGATGATGCTGTAAAAGTGATTCGTGGAGCAGAAGGCTCTGAGGTAAGACTGACACTTCGCAAGCCTGACGGTACACAAAAAGTAGTGTCGCTTATCCGTGCAGAATTGAAACTGGATGAAACTTTTGCCAGAAGCGTAATCATCAACTCAGGAAAAAATAAAATCGGGTTGATTGATTTACCTGCTTTCTATGCCGACTTCCAACGTCCACAAGCAGCTCGTTGCTCAAAAGACGTAGCAAAAGAAGTAGAGAAACTGAAAGCGGAAGGCGTAGATGGTATTATCTTAGATATTCGTGATAATGGTGGTGGTAGTTTACAAGAAGTTGTAAACATGGTGGGCTTGTTTATCAAAACAGGGCCAGTAGTGCAAATCCGTGACCGTGCCGGGCGTCCTTCTCAAATGGGTGACAACGATCCATCAGTTCTATACGATGGCCCGCTGGTAGTGATGGTAAACGAGCGCAGTGCATCTGCTTCTGAAATCTTTGCTTCGGCTATTCAGGATTATAAACGTGGTGTAGTAGTTGGTTCGTCTTCAACATTTGGTAAAGGTACGGTACAAAGAGCGTTTCCGGTTGGGGGTGCAGGCAATGGTAGTGGCGCAGGTGATTTAGGTGCAGTACACCTTACTTTACAAAAGTACTACCGTGTGAATGGCGGTGCTACACAACTGAAAGGTGTTGAGTCTGACATTGTGTTGACGGGTGTGTACGAAGCCTACAAAATGCGTGAAAAAGATTCGCCGAATGCCTTAATCTGGGACGAAATGCCTAAGGCTTCTTATCAGACATGGCAAGCGGCTCCTGATTTGAACTTGTTACAGCAAAAGAGCAAAGACCGTCTTTCGGCTAATAATGTTTTCAAACAAATAGAAGACAACACCAATATTTTAGCTGATAACCGTAAAACTTCTCGCTCACTTGAATTGCAGAAATATAAAGTACAATTGAAAGAGATAAAAGATGTATCAGGCAAAGTACGTGACCTGACGAAACTTAAAGACGATTTATCGGTTAATAACCTTGCAGGTGATTTAACCGTAATTAATTCGGATACCTTGAAAAAAGACCGTAATGATTTCTGGGTTAAGTATCTTAAAAAAGATGTTTACCTAAATGAAACCATTAATGTGATGGACGACGTGATTCAACAAAAAGGAATGGCGGTTAAAAACTAAGCCGTCTACGTATATATATTGTTAAAATATTGCTAAAAAAATGGGCTGTCCAACAAGACAGCCTATTTTTTTTGAGCAACCGTAAACATCGGCATTTGTTTCACTATAACTGTGGCATTTTTCACTTATTAACAATTTGGTTACAATAAGGTGCTCTAGGAGTAATACCCGCTATCTTTTTTTGCGGTAAAATTATTCTAAAGAAAGTTATCAATGAAAAAACAAGTACTGAAATCAGTTCTCAAAATGCTGGCGTGCCTCGTATTATTTGCATGCTACGCATTACCTGCCGCCGCACAAGGCCGCCAGGTGAAAGGTAAAGTTACAGAGGAAGCAACAGGGCAACCACTACCAGGTGCAACTGTTCAGGTAAAAGGAACAAGAGTGGCAGCGCTAAGTGATGCAAAAGGTGAATTTACGTTGAATGTTCCTGCAGAAGCAACTACGCTTGTAATTTCATTCATAGGCTTACAAACCCTTGAAGTGCCAGTTAGTGCGAATGTAAATGTTGCACTGAAAAACGATGAGCAAACACTACAAGAGGTGGTTGTGGTTGGTTACCAAACAATGCGTAAGAGTGATATCACAGGTGCTATTGCCAGTGTAAAAGCAAGCGAGTTGAACATCACAACGCCAACAGTTGGCCAGGCATTGGTAGGTAAAGTAGCAGGTGTGCAAATCTCGCAGGTGAGTGGTGCTCCTTACAATACTACAAAAATTCGCGTGCGTGGTACCAGTTCAATCAACGCAAGTTCAGACCCACTATATGTAATTGATGGCTATCCTGCTAACGGAGACTTATTCCTTAACATGGAAGACATCGAGTCTGTTGAGATTCTGAAAGATGCGGCCTCAGCTGCAATTTACGGTTCAAGAGCATCAGGTGGGGTGGTTTTGATTACTACTAAAAGAGGAAAAGAAGGGAAAATGTCGGTAACTTATGATTACCAGTTTGGTGTTAACCAACTTGCCCGCAAAGTAGATGTATTGAACGCAGAACAATTCTTTGATCTTTTTGTAGATGCGCACAACAAGACCTACAAAGACATCATGACAACGCAAGGTAAAGTTTGGTCTGACGATTATTTAAGAGACGATAACCTTACCCGTACAACTCGTACAAATAACGTAAATGCAAACACAATCAGAATTCCTGAGTATATGTACGATTTTGCCTCGGGTACAATCAAAAAACCACAATATAATACTGATTGGCAAGATGAGCTTTACCGCAATGCCGGAAACCACAGACATAATTTATCGATAGCCGGTGGACGTAATGGCGTGCGTTATGCTGTTTCGGGCGGTTATCAAAACCAGGATGGTATCATGCGTAATACCGATATGGTAAAGTACAACTTGCGTTCGAATATTGATGTTGATGTTTCGAAAAGAATCACAATAGGTGCTAATGTTGCTTATACAGATACAAAAAGCAACGAAGTAACTGAAGGCCGTTTCAACCAAAGCCCGGTGATGGCAGCTTTAATTTACCTGCCATTCCTTAAAGCCTATAATGCAGATGGTACTTTGGCGCAATACGAAATGTCGTCACAATCGGCTGACTACGCTTTCCAGAGTGACATTGAAAACCCAATGGCATACACGCAAATGGTAAAAAACTTCCGTAAAACAACTAGAACAACTTTCAACGTTTACGGACAGTACAAAATATTGGATGCCTTGACAGCTAAATTGTCGTTTGGTACTTACAACTTCACAAACAACTGGGAGTATTATCGCCCAACAAGTATTACATCAGGTGTTAATGCGCCATTCTCTCCGCAGGCTATTACTGCAGCCAATGCACAAAATACACGTGTAGACGAAAGAGATTACTTGACAGAGTTTACATTGAACTATAACAAAAGACTTAAAGACTTTAGTATAAGCGGAGTACTGGGTGCATCTTCTCAATCTCGTATTACTGATGTGATTGCAGTAACAGCTAACGGGTTTACTGATGACAAAGTACCTTATATTACAGGTGGTGGTTCTGACCCTGCAAACTTCACAAGAGGTGGTGGTACGGGTATTACCCAACAAGCAATGAGCTCTGGTTTTGGTCGCTTTAATGCAAATTACCTGGACCGTTATCATATCACAGCTACTTTCCGTGGTGATGGTTCTTCGTTATTTGGTCCTAAAAACCGTTGGGCATATTTCCCTTCTATCTCTGGTGGTTGGACAATCTCAGATGAGGCATTTTACAAAAACCTAGTGGGCGAAAGAACTTCATTGAAGTTCCGTGCCAGTTGGGGTGTGAGTGGTAACAACGGTATTGGTGCATACAACTACCAACAAGTAATGGGTAGAACAGGTACTGCTATTGGTAATAGTGTACAAACCGCCTTATTCCCGGGTGCTTTCCGTGACGATAAATTGGGTTGGGAATCAACTTCACAAACCAATATTGGTCTTGACTTAGGCTTGTTCAATGGTCGTCTACAAGTTATTGCTAACTACTACGATAGCTACACGTATAACCTTTTGTTCTCAAAATCAATTACGGCGGTATCAGGTTCTACTACTATGCTAACCAATTTACCTGATTCAAAAATCAATAACCGTGGTTTCGACCTTCAGTTAGATGGTGTTGTGTTATCTTCTAAAGATTATGAAGTACGTGCTAGTGGAAATATCTCTGCCAACCGCAATAAAGTATTGAACCTTGGTGGAAACTCAACCATTCTTTCTCGTGGTGCTGAACGTGGTTACGATACCCACATCACAATGGAAGGCCAGCCAATTGGTATGTTCTACGGCTTCCAGGTAGCAGGTATGGTAAAAACACAGGAAGAAGCAAATGCTATTAATAATAACCCTGATGTGCACGATGCTATTCCTGCTCGCTCTGCAGCACAAAGTACAAAAATTCAACCCGGCGACCTTCTATTTGTAGATACCAATAAAGATGGTATTGTTAACGACCTTGACAAAACAATCATCGGTAATCCTCATCCTGATTTCATTTATGCCTTCAACCTTTCGGGACGTTATAAGAAATTTGACCTTTCAATCTCTGCAAACGGTTCACAAGGTAACCAAGTACTTGATGGGCAGAACTACTATAACCTAAACATGGAAGGCTCAGGTAACCAATATGCTGTTGTAGACCAACGTTTCCGTACACCTGAAAACCCAGGTAATGGCGAAATCTATCGTGCAGCACGTGGTGGTACACAAAGTAACAGTACACGTTTGTCGACATTCTATTTAAGCGATGGTTCATTCTTCCGTATCACCAACATAACGCTTGGTTATAACTGGAACACAGCAGTACTTACGAAGAACACAATCTCAAACGTACGTATCTACGCTTCGTCTGACAATGTTTTCACTGCACAAAAATACAGAGGCTATAACCCTGAAGTAGATTATGGCAACGGATCGAACTTGACTCCGGGTGTAGATTACGGTAAATATCCATTGATGAGGTCATTCAATGTTGGGGTAAAAGTTCAATTCTAATAACAAGTTTCGATCATGAAAAAAATTAGCATATTATTCATATTAGTTGCATTGGGTGTTTCGTCATGCAGCGATTACCTGGAAATTGAGAATCCAAACTCAATTACCAGCGATAAATATTTCTCTTCAGAAATAGATGTTCAAAAAGCAGTAGCAGGTGTTTATAACGCCATCAGAAGCAACAGTTGTATTGGTGAAACGAGTGATTTGTATAACGAAGAACGCTCTGATAACGCAGGCCGTACAGATAACCAGTCGGCAGCAGGCACACCTTTCCAGTTTACTAACTTTACGTTGGTACCTACTAACCCTGAGTTGACAGGCCATTGGAATGCACTATATACAGTGGTATCACGTGCAAACTATGTATTGACAAACGTTGACAACCAGGCAATCAGATTCACCGACGAGAAGAATCGTGCCATCTACAAATCAGAAGCACTTTTCCTTCGTGCTTTGGCTTATTTCCATTTGGTACGCAAATGGGGAGATGTGCCTATGGTAACTAAATTTGTTACGTCGTATGACGAAATCCTGGCCAGCACATACAGAGTTGAAAAAGGACTTGTTTACCAACAAATTGCCGACGACCTTACCAATGCTTTGAATTCAGATTTGCCGAATATTCAACCTGCAGCAAACAAAGGCCGTGCATGTAAAGCAGCAATCAACGGTTTACTCGGACAAGTTTATTTAACAATGGGATCTGTTTTAGCAGATAACAAACAAGCCAACTTCACAAAAGCTAAGCAATACCTTGAGGCTGCTTATGCCATGAGAAGCTTTGGTCAATTGTCTGAAATTCCTTACGCTGATGTATTTGATGTAACGAAAAAGAATACTAACCCTGAGATTATTTTCCAGATTGTTTACAGACAAGGCGACCAGAATTATTTCTCAAACGTTGCTTATCGTAATCAGTCAATCGGTGAGACCATCAACTCCAGAAGACCATCAACGGGCCGTGGTTTCTTTGTGAATCCTGATGTAGTAAATGAATACGAAGCAGGAGACATCAGAAAAGATTTCTCTGTAAAATGGGCAGACCATGCTAGTGCAAAAGCATGGTTTGTTACCAAATACCGTGATGCAAGTGAAACAGCCGGAGCAAATGGCTGGGGTGGTAACGATTATATTTTAATGAGATATGCAGATATTATCTTGATGCTTGCCGAAGTAAACGAAAGATTAGGAAACACAGCAGAAGCCATCAGCTTCCTGAACCAAGCCCGTAAACGTGCCGGACTACCAGATTATGAAGTATCTGATGCTGCTTACAAAGCTAAATACCCTACTTTGAAACTGGCAATTTTACACGAACGCAGATCTGAGCTTGCATTTGAAAACCACAGGTTATTCGATTTGCTTCGTGCATTTGGTGATAATCCTCAAGGATTCGTGAGCCATTTCAAAGCTAAAAATCCGGCTGATTTTGGTATTTCTGATTTGAACAACGTATCAACAAAAGACATTTACTTCCCGATTCCGTTTGACGAACAAAAACTCGATCCTGAGAAAATGTATCAGAACCCGGGATATTGATTTTAATTTAAAAGGGTAATGCGCAACCAGCATTACCCTTTTTACTTTTAATACCATGTAAAAATGAAAACAAAAATATTATACCCTCTCTTTGCCACTATACTATTTGTAATGAATGCAGCAGGGCAGGGGTACGACAAAAACTATCGCTTGTTATCTTCCGGCGATTTAGTGGTAGATAAAAACTTCTACCTGATTACAGTTATTGAAAAAACACCTGAAGTAAAAACAATACTAACAGGCAATGCAACTTTGAAAAGCTTTCTGCAGAAGAAAGTAGAGGTTCTGAAAGCCCATGTTACAGATACATGTTCTGCTCCTATGTCTTTACTGGGTGATTTCTTCTGGCAACAAGATACAGCAGCACTTGTTAAAGAACTAAGCTCGGTTTATAAAGCCAATAAAAAAGCTTTCGATAAAATGATTGACGGGCATTTACGTCCTTCGGGCTATTATCAGCGTTTTGTGGGCTTATCAAACGATGTTTTACTTGCCAAAGCCTGGAACCAGTGCTTTTATGGTATGGACTATATTATCAATCAGTATGGTATTGGTAAAAAAATGAGATACCCACACATCGACTCGGCAAGTTATAGAGTAAACACCCGCTCTTATCGTATCATGCTGAAAGACCTTGTAACATCACTTGACGAAATCAGTAACGAATTTGATGTATTCTATAAGCCTTCGTTAGCCATAGCTATGCAGTTAATGCAGGCAAACGACCGTGATGAGCCGGCACGTCTTGAACCACTAGAGCATGGCATTAACAAAGCTGCTTATGAACAAATTCAAAAAACCGATTGGAAGAAATACAAATACGCTGCCATTGTGCTTCCGGGAGCAGGGCCTGAGTTAATGATACCAATCGGCCATGCCGGAAAAATACATTGCGATGTGGCTGCCCGTAGATATTTGGCAGGCGATGCCCCTTTCATTATCCCCTCAGGTGGATACTGTTATCCGTTCAAAACTCCTTATAACGAGGCTGAGGAAATGAAAAAATACCTGATGGAGAAATATAATATTCCGGCCTCGGCTATTATTGCCGAGCCACAGGCAAGACACACTACTACCAATATCCGTAATGCCGTTCGCCTGATGATTCGTTATGGTGTGCCTGTTGATATGCCCTCTTTGTTTGTTACCTCTGTTTCGCAAACAAAATATTCGGCTGCCCCTAGTTTCGATGCCCGCAATATGCGCGAGCTTGGTTATACGCCTTATACTGGTAAAAAACAATTGTCAAACCACTCAATTGAGTTTTATCCGGTAATTGAGTGTTTGCACATGGATCCTTTCGATCCGCTTGATCCTTAGTATTCTGTTTAATCTATACCCGCAAAACGTCATCTATTTATATGGGTGACGTTTTTGTTATGTAGGTATTGTGTTAATAAGAAACGGAAGTTTTGCCAACAAGTACTTAACAACCTGCCTATTTGCTTTTTAGAAAATCTTTGCTTCACATAAAACAGCGTTTTGTTGTATATTTGCAGCAAATACTACTTTAAAATTTGAATATGACCTACGATATAATTGTTATTGGTGGAGGGATTGTCGGGCTGGCTACAGCACTGAAAATTAAGCAGGGGAATCCGGCATTAAAACTATTGATTATAGAAAAAGAAAATAAAGTTGCTCAACACCAGACAGGGCATAACAGTGGGGTTATTCATTCGGGTTTGTACTACAAGCCGGGTAGTTTAAAAGCAACCAATTGTATAAGAGGCTACGAAATGTTGCTCGATTTCTGCGAAAAAGAAGAAATAAAATACGATTTATGTGGTAAGATAGTAGTTGCAACCCGACAAGAGCAGATTTCGATTCTTGATGGACTTTTTGAAAGAGGTGCGCAAAACGGCTTAGACGGTTTCAAGATGCTCAACGCCGAGCAACTGAAAGAATATGAGCCACACGTAAATGGCCTGAAGGGTTTCTTTGTACCTCAAACCGGAATCATTGATTATACCGAAGTTTGTGAAAAATATCTGGCGAAAACGCAGCAATTGGGTGGCGAAATAGTTTTCGGAGAAAAAGTAGAGAGCATTACCGACAAGGGCAATACATCAGTAGTAAACACCAATAAAGGTGCTTACGAAACTAAATTAGTAGTAAACTGCGCCGGACTATACTCTGACAAAGTAGGACAAATGACCGATGCAAGAGCCAATAAACTGAGAATTACACCTTTCAGAGGCGAATATTTTGAGATAAAGCCTGAAAAACAATATCTGGTTAAAAACCTTATTTATCCTGTGCCAGACCCTAACTTCCCTTTTTTGGGTGTGCACTTTACCCGCATGATTAATGGTGGGGTAGAGGCCGGGCCAAATGCCGTTCTGGCTTTCCGTAGAGAGGGATACAAGAAATTAGATATACATTTCGGCGAATTGTTTGAAACCCTTACCTGGAGGGGCTTCCAGAAAGTAGCTGCTAAATACTGGCGCACAGGTTTAGGTGAAATGTATCGCTCATTTTCTAAAAGCGCCTTCACAAAAGCTTTACAAGAATTAATTCCTGAGATTCAGGAAGACGACCTCATACCGGGTGGGGCAGGTGTAAGAGCCCAAGCCTGCGACTACGACGGTGGCCTTTTAGATGATTTTGCCATCTTCGAAAATGAGCGTGCTGTAAATGTATGTAATGCACCATCGCCAGCCGCCACATCTTCATTATCTATTGGGCAAACTGTTAGCGAACTGGTTTTGAAGAGGTTTTAATCAGATAGTAAAAATATAAGCAAAAGGGCGGATTTCTCGAGAAATCCGCCCTTTTGCTTATATCAACTCAAACTTATTGTTTAGCAACTTTTGGTTTGCTCTTTTTACCAGGAAAATGATAAGAGGCTTTTATAAGAGGCAAAGGATAAACTTCTCCATCAAACGGATAGCTCATTGCCATGACACCAAAATCGAAATTGAAATTTTTGCTTACATGATACTTAAATGTATGTGATGTAACTAAGGCAATACCATCGTATTTATTTATATGAAAGAGATTATCGGTAGTATAAGCCCATCTTCTCCCTATTTTTTGCATATAACCAATATTTGCCAGATAGGTATTCTCACTTATACCAAACCCGAGCCCTAAGCCAAACGATAATTCTGATTTGCGGCCTGTTCTGGTTGCAGCAAAAGTAGGAAATATAGTATAGTCAACATATTTCTTTTTAATGCCTTCATATACATTCGCCCATAGTATTGCATTGGCTGATAAAGACCATTTGTTGGAAACTTTGTGGGCATATTTAAGATTGGCTAAAAAATAGTAATCCTCCCAGTCCATGTCTATAAGTGAAAATAGTGGTGCAACAGATATTGAAAACCCTTTACCTAAACCAACATCTATAATTGGAATAAACCCAACCACATCAAGGGGTATAATGGTGGGTTCTATATATACTTCTCCGGCATCAAGCGGAGTGCCATTAGGAAAATAAAAAGTACGCCCTTTTAGTACATTATCATTAAGGTTGTAAGTAGAATCTGAACGTTCATTTTTCTTCCCTTTCAGATTTTTGGCATTAGGATAATAAGACAATCCAATGCTCCAGTTATAAGGTCTGAAATTTAATTGCGTATCGCTATATCCATTGCCGTAATTATAGCGGGTAAGTCCCCCTAGTTTCAAATCCAGTGAGAATTTATTAGAAAGAAAATAAACTAAACCAGCATTTATATTTAAAGATTGGTATTTATCTGAATCATTAAAGCGTTCAAAAGGATTGTAATTAGAATAAGGATTTAAAATAGAATAACGAGTGTTAAGCGTGTAAAATATATAGTTAATAGACGCCTTTAGATATAAATTTTTTCTGACCGGATAATAATAATTTGCTCCGATTAAAATGCCTCTGGTTTTGTTTACAGTTTCAGTCTCAATGGGTAGATTATTGCTTGTATTGACATCTGAAGCAATATTTTTTGTATAATTTAAGCCAATTTCGGCTGAGAAATTTTTTGTAAAAAAATATTGTCCGTTTAAATTAATCCCACTGCTTCTATTCCCTTTTTTAAAATACCTTGAATTATCGTCAGGAGTACCTCTCTTCCATATTTCGGGAGAAGAAACTCCAATCGAAAAAAGGCCTTTTTCTATTTGTGCCTCAGCATTAAAAGTAATTAATAGTAACAACAGTTTGTAAAAGTTTCTCTTCATTAAAGTTTTGTTTTAGGTACTCAATTGTTTAATTAATGTGATATACTATAAAGAAAAATGTGAATTTGGGTAGTTAGTCAGATACGTATGTATCAAAATTGCTCATGCATATTATGTTAAGAGTTCTATAGTAGTATCGAACTAATTGGCATCATTAATAGACTTGAGAAAATTTTATTTTTGATATAGCGATAAACTCTGCAAAAAACATATCAGAAGAAAGCGCCACAGCTTTTATGTATTTTTTCTTAATAGTAAAAAGAAATACTTATGCCACAAATATATGGCTTTTACGTATAATAATTGTTATTATCCTGTAAGTGATGAAGTTTTTCTAGCTAGAAAAAATAAATTCTTTCCAACCTTTTTTTTGAAATAGGTATCTATAGTATTGAAAAGGGTACTGAGCCTCAGTCAAAACAATTGTTTAAGTCAGGGGAAAAACATTCTCGTTTGTTTTTTCCCTTGACCGACTGAGTTAAGCACCGTAATTAAAGAATTTGTCAGGAATCAGGGATTCACATAAAAACCAAGAGAATTAGTCAGATGAAGAAGTTAGTCATTTTATTGATAGCAAGTTCGGTATACATGGTATCATGCAAAAGCGAGGTAGTAGATGCGCCTAGCGCATCGTTTGATGCATTAAGGACATCGAGTTTATTAGGCCAATGGAAATTTAAAGGGTATTCAGATGGCAAGACGCCTAAATATGATGTTTCATTAGAATTTAAGAATGAAGAAAGCCAGTTGACAATCAATGGCAGAAGCTCTGTAAATTTTTACTCTGCTGTTGCTGAAATAGATGAAGCAAACAAAACAATTAAGATTCCGGGAGTAGGCTCTACTAAAATAGCAGGTACACCAGAAGCGAATGTATTTGAAATGAATTATTATGAAGGCTTGAGAAATGCAGAAAAATATGACTTTACAGATAAAAACATACTAGTGATTTATCTTTCGAAACCTGCAAAAGAAGCCATGTATTTTGAGAAAAAGTAATAGATTTTTGTAACCTAATTCGTTAAACCAATCCAACTTATTTATGAAAACGCTTAAAATTGCAATACTAGCAGCCGTATGTTCTTTAGCAGCAGCAAGTTGTGACAACAAAAACACAGTAGGGCCAGATAATACTGCGGCAAACCAGCAATTAAAGGCTATTCCCGCCGCTTTTTCAGACCAGACAAGTGAGTTTGCCTTTGATTTCTGGAAGAAACATAATGCCATAGAAGAGGCTGACAAGAGCTATTTTGTTTCGCCACTAAGTTTGCATATTGCCTTGGGTATGTTGTTAAATGGTGCCGATACTCAAACCAAAGAAGAAATCCAGAAAACGCTTAGAGTATCGTCAGATATAGCTACAACTAATGGTATCTATAAAGATTTGATTGATAATTTGCCATTGAGCGACCCTAAAGTGAAAAATACTATTGCTAATTCGGTATGGTATCGTAATACTTTCAAGGTAGAGGCATCTTATCTTGATAACCTGAAAAATAATTTCAATGCAGCTGTCTACGGTGAAAACTTTGATGACTTGGCTACTGTTGGTAAAATCAACAAATGGGCTAGCGATAATACTAATGGCAAAATTCCGAAAGTAATAGACCAGATAAATTCAGACCAGGTGTTGTTTCTGATGAATGCCTTATATTTTAAAGGCGACTGGAAAACACAGTTTAAAGCAGAAGACACCAGAGATGCTGATTTTACGGGTACAAAAGGTGTGAAGAGTGTGAAGATGATGAACATGACCTCGAACGTAAAATACGCAAAACGTGGTAACTATAAGGCTATAGAATTACCTTATGGCGATGGTAACTACGTGATGACGGTTCTTTTACCAGACAAATCGACCGACGAAACATTGGCGAGTTTATCTACAAGTGAATGGCAACAATTAAACGCTGCGCTATCAGAGCAAAAAGTAATAGTTGGTTTGCCCAAATTTACTTTAGAATACGAAGCAGACTTGAAAAAAGTATTGACTGATATGGGCATAAACGCTGCCTTTACAGACAATGCTGATTTATCAAAAATTGC
Source organism: Emticicia soli (assembly GCF_037860775.1). NCBI lineage: Bacteria > Pseudomonadati > Bacteroidota > Cytophagia > Cytophagales > Leadbetterellaceae > Emticicia > Emticicia soli. Next base: position 627,196 of record NZ_JBBEWC010000001.1, read on the forward strand.
CAGCCCTGCCGGAAAACTAAAAGTTGGCATGGTAAAACAAAATACCTATGTAGGTATTGATGAGAAAGGTACAGAGGCCGCAGCCGTAACAACCATAGGTGTGGTGCTTACATCGGTTCCGGTATATCCAGAAGTTGTGTGTGACCGTCCGTTTTTGTTTGTTATTAGCGAGAAACAATCGAATACCATCTTGTTTACAGGAAAAATATCAAACCTTTAATTACTATGAGCCTATGAAAAAGCTCTGGGCATTTAATTGTTGTGTATTATTCTTTTCTGCTTGTCAATTAGACGAATTTAATGATACGCCGTTGAAATAAATCTATAAAGATGCCATGCTTTAGCACTTGTCTATAAGCATGGCATTTTCTTTTTCTATAAACCTACTTATGATAAACTATGAAGAACAATTACTTAAAAAGCCTTGCAGTGATATTGGGTTTTGGTATGGCTCTAGGCAATATTTCATGTACTGACAATTGTGAGACAACCCGCACTTATCGTACAACCGTGCCCTTTGTGCTATCGGTACAAGAGATTCGTGAGGGCATTGTTGCACAAGCGCCACAGGAGCTGAATAACCTGGGCAAAATCTACGTGAAAGATAACTATATCTTTATTAATGAGCTAAAGAAGGGCTTACACATTATTGATAACTCTAATCCTCAAAAACCTGAAAATATCGCTTTTCTGAAAGTGCCTGGTGTTATTGATATGGCAGTAAAAGACCATATCCTATATGCAGATAGCTATATGGATATGGTTACTTTTGATATTTCAGACCCTAAGAATATCAAACAAACAGGCAGAGTAAAAGATGTGTTCTTAAATGGCTTGGCTGATGGCATTACATGGCAGTATCAGCCACAAAGCCAGCAAGTAACAGATTCTGATGTAAAGATTATTACCGAAAAAATTCGTACTAATTGTGGCTTTAGCATAGTGAATCCTAACCCTATCTATTATGATTATGCTTTCCAGAACATGAGCGGTTCGAGAGGGCCAACCAGCCCTTCAGCTAGTGGTACAGGGCAAGGAGGCTCAATGGCCCGCTTTACTATCTATAACGATTATCTATACACCGTTTCAATGAATGATTTGGTGTTGTTCAATATCAAATCTCTTACGCAACCTGTTCAGGAAAGTAAAATAAATTTAGGTTGGGGTATCGAAACCATTTTCCCTTATAAAGATAAACTATTTATTGGCTCAAATACAGGTATGTATATTTTCGATAATAAGAATCCGGCCAAACCAGAGCTTATGTCGATGTTTGCACATGCCCGCGCCTGCGACCCCGTAGTGGTTGCTAATGATATTGCATATGTAACCCTGCGTTCTGGCGGGCCTTGTGGAGTTGCGCCTAACCGCCTTGATGTAGTAGATGTATCGAGCCTTGCATTTCCAAGACTTGTGAAAAGCTACGAAATGCAAAACCCGGCAGGATTAGCCATTGATTCTCCAAATCTATTTATCTGTGAGGGGCAATATGGTCTTAAGTCTTTTGATGCCAGCAGTGTGTCTGATATAAAACTACAACAGCATATTGATAAAATAAATGCGTTTGATATGATTCCGCTAGGTAACAAACACCTGCTCATGGTTGGTAAAGATGGATTATACCAATACGATACTTCAAATCCTAAAGATTTGAAATTGTTGAGTTTGATACCAGTAAAAAAAGCATTTTAAGCCTTTAACCTTCACATCAATATGAAAAATAATAGCAAAAAATACATAGGCAAAATCAGTTTGATTTTTCTGTTGGCCGCATTATGTACAAGCATCGCAAAAGCACAGGAAGAAAAAGAGCGTTTCTTCAAAAAATACAAATTTGTAAATCAGACAGAGTTCGGAGGATTATTTGGCCGTATAAAGTATCAGGTATATTATGGTGGCTGGTACCCATATCCTGTGCCATTTGGCCCTACTTATCCTAGCTATCCTACGCAATATAAGGTAAGCAATAAAGTAAATATATCAGCCCAAACATTCAACGGTGTTTATATTGACAAAAAAACAGCGGCAGGGCTTACCATAGGTGTTGATGGTTACGGCGAAACAGTATTAATGCCGATTGCATTAGGCATACGCAGAAGCATAGTGCAGAAAAAAGAAGGCGGCAGCAGTCTGATGGGCGGGATTGATGTTGGCTACTCAACGGCTTGGTTGAATGTTGATGATACTGGTTTTAAAACCAACGGAGGTTTATTGATAAGCCCTACCATAGGGTACAGGCTACCAATGCGCAATGGGTCTGCCTGGCTTATTAACTTTGGTTATCGTTTCCAAAGGGCCGATTATATACAAGAGCGACAGGGTGATATTTATTGGGTAGAATCAAAAGAGGTACGCAAACACAAGCGATTGGTATTTCGTTTAGGGATTGAGTTTTAATGTTTAAAGCCTTTGTGCCAGCGAATAAATTCTTACAGTACGGTTAAAATTAGGCAAAGATTTACTTGTGGCGCGAACCGAGCGTCGGCCGCTTCCTGTTCGCCGTGGTAGTATGAGTTTTCCAAACCTACTTTTTTTAAAAAAGAGCGATTATTAGGCATTCTCATTTTTTCTTTGAGTATATAAAGGCTAACTGCGAACTGGAAGCGGCCGACGCTCGGTTCGCGCCACAAATGTTTTAACCGCACTGTAAGAAGTCATTTAGTGAAATACTAGGCGAGCGCAAAAAAAAGCCTTAGAATGCACTTCTAAGGCTTTTTACTAATATATTATGGTTTCTATCAGGCTTCACCCATTGGGCCGCCGAAATTCATTGGAAACGGCATTGGTTCGTTGGTTTGGCGAATAGTACCAAAGTTATCTTCATATTTAGAAATATTGTCTTGTAGAGCTGTTAGTAAACGTTGAGCGTGTTCTGGCGTCAGAATCACACGTGATTTTACTTTTGCTTTAGGTACACCGGGCATCAGACGAATAAAATCTATCACAAACTCAGTATTTGAATGAGCTATCATTGCCAGATTTGCATATACTCCCTCAGCCATCTCTTCCGACAGTTCGATATTAATTTGTTGTTCTGGCTCTTCCTGAGCATCTTTCTTTTTGGCCATTTGCATTAGAAATATTAAATTGGTTTCGAGACATACTGGATTTAAACATAACAAAAATAAAGAATCTTTTTTTAAAAAAAGAAATACAATCTTTAATTGTTATTTAGTGGCGAAATATACATTCAAAATGAATAAAATCGCTGTTTTATGCTATTTTTATTAAAAGTTGCTTAGTTTTTACGCACAACTTCTCGTATTCTTACGAGTTTTTCCAATAGTGCTTCCAGTTTATCTAAAGCCAACATATTTGCCCCGTCTGACTTCGCTACCGTCGGATTCATGTGTGTTTCAATGAATATTCCATCGGCGCCAACGGCAATAGCTGCTTTGGCAATGGTTTCAATTAAAGCTGGTTTACCGCCTGTTACGCCCGAAGCCTGATTCGGTTGTTGAAGTGAGTGTGTGCAATCCATTATTACAGGTGCATCAAATGCCTGCATTTCAACTATGTTTCTATAATCAACCACAATATCCGAATACCCAAATGAATTTCCACGGTCGGTGAGCATCACTTGTACATCAGGGTTCACCGCATGAATTTTCTCAACGGCAAAGCCCATGCCTGAGCCATGCATAAACTGCCCTTTCTTTACATTTACTGCTTTACCTGTTTGTGCGGCTGCAACCAGCAATTCGGTTTGGCGGCATAAGAAAGCCGGAATCTGTAATACATCAACATATTGAGCTGCCAGCGCAGCTTCGTCTGACTCATGAATATCGGTAACCGTTGGTAAGGCAAACGTTTCGCCTACCTCTTTTAATATGCCAAGTGCCAGCTCGTCGCCAATACCTGTAAACGAATTTAGCTTGGTTCTGTTTGCTTTACGGTACGAAGCCTTGAAAATATATGGAATTTGCAGGCGGTCGGTAATTTCTTTTACTCGCTCGGCTATTTCTAAGGCCATATCTCGGCCCTCTACAACGCAAGGCCCCGCTATAAGGAAAAAGTTTCCTGAATCTTGGTTTTTTAATTGATTGATTTTCAGCACTTTAATATTTTTTTAAACCTTATTTTTAATTGGTTTTTCGGCATTAATTAGTCGAATATTTCTATTCTGACGCATTTTTCCGAAACTTCTTTCGTATTTATTTGTTTTAATATCAAACAAATACAAAGGTCGGAAGTTTTCTGATACTAAAAAACTTTCGTGTATTTTGTTGTTTTCAGTTAAAAGCATTTTCTTTGCAGTCGTTTTTCACCAAACTACAGTTCAAAATGTCAGCAATTGCATCTAAAGTAACGAAAATTATCGTAGAAAAACTCGGCGTTGATGAGTCAGAAGTAACTCCAGAAGCATCATTCACAAATGATTTAGGAGCAGACTCATTAGACACTGTGGAATTGATAATGGAATTTGAAAAAGAATTTAATGTATCAATCCCAGACGACCAAGCAGAAAATATCCAGACCGTAGGTCAGGCTATCACATACTTGGAAGAAAATTCTAAATAATTTTCGAGTTGCAAGTTTCAAGTTTCATGATTTAAGCCTGAAACTTGAAACTTTATAACTATGAAACTTCAAATCTCATTTTATGGCTTTCAAACGAGTAGTTGTAACAGGATTGGGGGCTATAACGCCTATCGGAAATACGGTAGAAGAATTCTGGCACGGATTATCAAACGGTGTTAGTGGTGCAGCCATTATCACAAAATTTGATGCCAGTAAATTCCGTACAAAATTTGCTTGTGAGGTCAAAAATTTTGACGTAACACAGTTTATCCCGAGGCAAGACGCCCGTAAAATGGACTTATTCACCCAGTATGCTATAGTGGCAGCCGACGAGGCCATGAAAGACTCTGGGCTTGATTTAGAAAAAATCAATAAAAATAAAGCCGGTGTTATCTGGGGTTCGGGTATTGGCGGGTTAAAAACTTTTGAAGAAGAAGTAATTAACTTTGCTGGTGGCGACGGTACTCCGAAATTTAACCCGTTCTTTATTCCAAAAATGATTGCCGACAGTGCATCTGGTCAAATCTCTATCAAATACGGATTAAGAGGGCCAAACTACATTACTGTTTCGGCATGTGCTTCTACCAACAATGCTATCATTGATGCGTTTAACTATATTCGCTTAGGTAGAATTAACATTTGCATTTCAGGTGGTTCAGAAGCTGCCATTACCCAAGCAGGTATTGGTGGTTTTAACGGCTTACGTGCCATGTCTGAAAGAAACGATGACCCTGCAACAGGCTCTCGCCCTTACGATAAAGACCGTGATGGTTTTGTATTAGGCGATGGTGGTGCGGCATTGATTCTGGAAGAATATGAGCATGCAGTAGCCCGTGGAGCCAAAATATATTGTGAGATTGTAGGTGGCGGTATGTCGTCAGATGCGTATCATATCACGGCACCACATCCCGAAGGATTCGGTGCGTTTCTTTCAATGCAAGATGCACTGGAAGATGCCAATATGAAACCAGAAGAGGTTGATTATATTAACACGCATGGTACATCTACACCATTAGGTGACCCACAGGAAATAAAAGCTATAGAGCAATTATTTGGTGACCATACTTATAGTATGAGTATTAGTTCAACCAAATCAATGACAGGCCATTTACTCGGAGCAGCAGGAGCAGTAGAATCTATTGCAGCAATTTTAGCTATCCAACATCAGGTTGTTCCGCCTACTATAAACTTATTCAATATCGACGAATCAATCGATCCGAGAATAGATTTAACTCCTAATGTAGCGAAATCTAAAAAAATTGATGTAGTTTTGAGTAATTGTTTTGGCTTTGGCGGGCATAATGCTACGCTAATATTTAAGAAAATCTAATTTCGAATCGTGTTGTCGGAGGCTAGTAATTTTTGGGGATTTTTCAAATCAAGTTCTAAAGAACGAGAGTTTAGAAAAGCTGTAGAGCAAATTATTGGTGAAAAACCGAGTAATCCGTTGCTTTACCAGTTAGCCTTTCGACATACCTCAGCTTCGAAGGAAACAAATATTGGTGGGTTTCGTGAATCTAACGAGCGATTAGAGTATCTAGGTGACTCAGTGCTTGGTATGATAGTAGCCGAATACCTTTTCAAAAAGTATCCTTTCAAAGACGAGGGTTTTCTGACAGAAATTCGTTCAAGAATAGTAAACAGAGAATCGTTAAATCAGGTAGCTCGAAAAATTGGCTTAGAAAAACTCATTCAGTTTGACGGACAGCGTATTGCGCATAATCGTACATCGATGTACGGCGATGCCATGGAGGCTTTGATTGGTGCTATTTATTTAGATAAAGGATTCCGTTTCACTCGGTCTTTTATTCTGAAAAAATTAATTGCCAATTACTTCGATCTTGATACTGTTATTCAAACCAATACCAACTACAAGAGTATTCTGTTGAGTTGGGCACAGCAAGAAGGCAAGAAAATTGTTTTTGAGATTGTGCAGGAAAACGGTAAACACCACCACAAAGAGTTTGTTGCTCAGGTAAAAGTAAATGGCGAGGCCATTAGTACCGGTGGCGGTTGGAACAAAAAGAAAGCCGAACAAGAAGCAGCCCGCAGGGCCTGCGAAAGTTTAGAGATAAAATCACAGCAATAAAGAAAAAAGACGCAATATATTGCGTCTTTTTTCTTTATCTAAAGAAGCGCACAGTCGAGTAAAAACAAAACCTATATAAAGTGCCCTATAAATGAGTCAGTTACCTATTTTAGTTATTAAATTCGGCACGGCCTCTATTACACAAAGTAATGGCGAGCCTGACGAAACCATCATTGCTAACATTGCCCGCCAGGTTTCGGAGTTACATAGCCGCTACCACATTGTAATAGTTTCTTCGGGAGCGGTTGGTGCAGGAAAACATTTTATTAAAAACTACACAGGCGAAATTGCCGAACGAAAAGCCGCTGCTGCCATCGGGAATCCGCTGTTATTGAATATTTATTCTAAGTATTTCTCTCAGTACAATATCCAGATAGCTCAGAGTCTTTGCGAGCGCCAGCATTTTGGTAAGCGTGAGCAGTTTTTACAACTAAAAGAAACCTATCAAGAGCTTTGGAATAGTGGTATAATACCAATTGCCAACGAAAACGACGTAGTGAGTAACCGTGAGTTGAGGTTTTCAGATAATGACGAGCTGGCTACGCTTATTGCTACAGGCTTTGGTGCTGAAACATTAATGATTTGCACATCGGTAGGTGGTTTACTTGATAAAGAAAAGAAAATCATCAGAAAAATAGAATCGATAGATAACCAGATATTGGGTTTGGTAGATAATAGTAAATCGGCGCTAGGCTCGGGCGGAATGGCCTCAAAACTTACGTTTACTAAACTGGCTACCCGTATGGGTATCAAAGTAATCATATTTGGTATGAAAGACCAGAACGGTATCTTAGATGCACTTAACGGCGGTGCCGGAAGCGAGTTTTTACCACAGCAAGCTAATCTTTCGTCGAGAAACAAATGGTTGGCTAGCGGCAGTGTTGCGGTGGGTACTTTGCAAATAGATGCCGGAGCTGTAAAAGCACTACAAAAACGCAGTAGCCTATTGGCAGTAGGTATTAAAAAAGTAAAGGGTGATTTTGAAGCCGGAGAAGTAGTAGAAATAACCGACGGGCATGGCGTAATGGTAGGAGTAGCCCGAACAAAAATGTCGTCGGGTGTATTAGTGGCAAATCTGAGTACACAAAATTTTGAGGTAGCTAATGCCAACGATATTGTGTTGATATAATTTTATGCCGCCATGTTGCTTGTCTGATTTATGTTTGCTGATAAAAATTAGGGTTGTTGCGGAACAATTATTTAAAACTTTGTATTTTAATGAGTAGAAATAATAGTTGAGTATCAGATTATTAAACAGATATAATTATGGCACAGGCAAAAACAGAAATTATAGATGCGCTTCGCCGTACGGCTGATAAATTGAAAAATGGCAGCCAATATATGTGGGGGCACATGGGTAGTTGTAATTGTGGAAATCTGGCACAAGAGGTTACAAAAAGAACTAAGGCCGAAATTCATGCGTATGCAATGCAGGGGCACGGCGACTGGAACGAGCAATTGAATGAGTATTGCGAAACCAGTGCAATGCCTATCAATTTGATTATATTTGACCTGCTAACAGCAGGATTTTCTATAGAAGATTTGCAGAACCTTGAGAAATTATCAGATAAAGATGTATTGATGCGCTTACCTGTAGAAAAACGTTATTTACGCCACAATGTTCGTGAAGACGTAATCGTTTATTTACAAGAGTGGGCAAATATGCTTGAAGAACGATTGTTGGATACCATTAAACTGCCTGATTTTTTACAAGAAACAACAGCATTATCGTATGCGTAAATTTTTTTTAACCTTTACCCTGATTATTTGTGCATTTACTGCTTTTTCGCAAGAAGAAGAACCACAAGAGCCACCTAGAGAAAATCCTATATTTTTTGAGCAGCCAAAACCTGCCTGGAAAGAAAAACTACGCTACGGAGGCAACTTCTGGCTTGGTTTCTTTGGTGCATTCTACATAGATGTTTCGCCGATGGTTGGTTATGAAGTAACCGAAAAGGGAACAGTTGTAGGGCTTGGCGCCAATCTTATTTATCAAGGTGTATTTAATGGCGCAGGTAATTTTGTGTATGGGCCAAAACTTTTTGTGCGTCAGCAATTGTTTAAATCAATTTTTGCGCATGCTGAATATGAAATGATGAATGCTTATACTGATCAATTCTACTCATATATTCCAAACCCGACCAATCCTTTTCCAGATGGTAAAAAGAAATGGGAAGGTTCTCCGCTGATAGGCGCAGGTTTTTATCAGGGGCGAGGCGGGCAACGTGGAAGCTATTTAGCTTTAATGTATAATTTGGGTTATCCTAATCGTGGTTTTATAAGTCCACAAGGTTTGGGTGGAAATAACTCACCAATTGTAATACGTTTCGGATTTCTTCTTTAATTATAGTTTTGGGGTTTTCTAATTCGTAGTTTTGCGGCTTAAACCCCGGCTATATTTGAAACAAGTACGAAAATATTCTTTTGCCCTTATATCGTCTGTTTTTTTAACAGTTATTCCTCTTATTTTTACTTCTGTCATTACTCTTTGGGTAGTTTCTAACGAAGTAAAAATAGGAGGCTACGATGCCCAGACGTGGGCTCTCATTACAGCAATCTGCTGTATTAGCTCTACCTTAGCATTTACTCCTCCCACATTCTTAGCGTTAGTTTTTGGCTATTTTTTAGGCTGGCGAGCAGTTTTACCCTTGTTAGTCTTGAATATGGTAGCTATTTTTCTGGTAAATATGATAACCCGCTGGCTTGATAAAGACCGATTCAGTACGTATCTGTCAGAGAATGCGAAGATCAGAGAAATACTAGAGAACATAAAGCAGCAAGAGCTTAAGATTATCTTCTTTGCCAAACTATCGCCTGTTTTGCCTTTTGCCCTTACAAATTTTGTATTCGCTTTATCGGGTGCAAAGCTAAGGAATATCCTACTAGGCGGATTTTTAGGTATGATTCCCCGTACGCTTCTGGCTGTATGGACGGGTCAGCAGGCAAAAGAAATCAGGAAACTATTGGAAAACCCTAACGAAGGAAATGTGCAGAAGATATTATTGATAGTGCTCTTGGTGGCTTCTATAGCAGGTATATTTTATTTTCTTCAGCCACGTAAGAAAAACAAGGCATAAATCAGCGTGCTATGCACAAACATAGCACGCTTGTATATATTAGAATGACTTTGCGATATTAACAAACTCTCTTGATTTAAGAGAAGCACCGCCTACAAGGCCACCATCAACATCAGGGCAAGCAAAAAGCTCTTGTGCGTTGGCTCCGTTTACACTACCACCATATAGAATGCTGATTTCTTCGGCTACCTCTGCACCATATTTTGATGCTAAGTGGTCTCTCAAAACTTTGTGCATTTCTTGTGCTTGGTCGTTTGAGGCTGTTACACCAGTACCAATAGCCCAGATTGGCTCATAGGCAATTACTACTTTTTTCAAATCGTCGGCCGATAAATGGAAAAGGCTGTTAGTTAACTGACCTGATACGAAATCGAAATGGATACCTTCGTTACGTTGCTCAAGCGTTTCTCCGCAGCAGAAAATAGGCGTTAAACCGGCTTCTAAAGTAGCGTTTACTTTTTCGGCTAAGAATGCATCAGACTCATTGAAATACTGACGGCGTTCGCTGTGGCCAATAACGATGTGTTGCACACCAACCGATTGTAACATAGGAACAGAAACTTCACCAGTATAAGCACCTGATGCTTTTGGGTAACAGTTTTGTGCGCCTAATGATACTTTAGGGGTATCGATTAATTTTCCGAAAGTACTTAAATAAGGAAACGGAACACAAAGTACAACTTGTACGTTTGGATTAACGATTTCGTCTTTAACCATATTAACTACTTCTGACAAAAGGATTTGGCCTTCTTCAAAAGTTTTATTCATCTTCCAGTTGCCAGCGGCGATTTTTTTTCTCATATACTTTAGAAACTTTGGTTATTTAAAATGCGAAGATAATAGTTTTTCATGAAAACCTATAAATACATTTCCATGGCTACATCGGCTCTTTGGTAGGGCGATGTGAAATTTTGTATATAGCTGAAGCCCAACTTCTTATACAGATTCAAGGCCGGGCTCAGCCCCGAATTTGTTTCTAAATACAGTCTTTCAAAACCCAATTCTTTTGCTTTTGTTACGGCTGCTATTCCGATAGCATAACCTACGCCTAAACCACGAGCAGCCTCGCTTACTCCCATTTTACATAATTCCAGACTATTGTTGCCAATGGGTTTTAAGGCTGTTGCACCTAAGAACTCATCACCACGACAGGCTAGCAGAATAGCACCGCCCGTATCCAGAAAATACTTCTTTGGGTTTTCTAAAGAGTCAAGGTCGCCTTGTTCTACTTTAAAATACTTATTGATCCAGGCATAATTGATGTCTTTAAACGCCTGATAATGCGCCGGATTATTCGTGTCAAACTCAATAACCTTTATTTGTGACATAGATTTGTAAATAATTGATGAAGCAGAAAACGCTAAAAGCATTCTCTAATTGCTTGTTGATTAGTGTTCAAAAATAAGCATACTACGGGTATTATAAGTGCTTACTGTTGCTTTTTTGATAATAGCGCAAGATTCGGGTCGACTTCAATTGAATGTTTTCTGATTTTTGCTGCTATTAAATTAAAATCAGATGGAATCAACTATTGTCCAACGCATCAAGAGTTTAGATTGGTCTTTCCACACCAATAGCTTGCACGAAAAAGGCTATACCGCCTTGCCTAAAATACTATCAGCCAATGAGTGTGATAATTTGGCAGCACAATACACGCAAAGCGACTTATATAGAAGCACTGTCAATATGAAACGTTATCAGTTTGGGAGTGGAGAATACAAGTATTTTAAATATCCTTTACCTGCTATTATTGATGAGCTACGCCAGAGCATTTATCCTTATTTATCTGCTATTGCCAACGATTGGATGTTGAGATTAGGTATTCATAAGGCTTTCCCTAATCACTTAGGTGAATTGCTGGAACAATGTCATCAAATCGGGCAGCATCGCCCTACGCCTTTGATTCTGAACTATAATGCAGGCGATTGGAATGCCTTGCATCAGGATTTATACGGAGAAGTTTATTTCCCTTTTCAGGTTGTCTTTTTTCTCACACAAGCTCAGGTTGATTATACAGGTGGAGAATTTATAATGGTAGAAAACAGGCCACGTATGCAGTCGAAGCCAATAGTTTTACAACCCAATAAAGGGGAGGCTGTTATTTTTACCACCAATTTTCATCCTGTATTGGGTACAAAAGGGTATTATAGAACTACCATGCGGCATGGTGTGAGTGAGGTACGAAGTGGTAACAGAATTAACCTCGGTATTATTTTTCATGACGCACAATGATACATCACACGGATTTAGGCAATACGCCTTTTGCAAGAGCAAAGCTATTATACCTGAAAATTCAAAGCGAAGAAATAGCTTTGGGCGGTAACAAAAAGCTAAAAATCTATGGTCGACTTGATTGCAGGGCAGGAAAGCGAATGAAATTAATAAACAGGGTGTTTTTTGAAAACCGCACGGAGGCGATAGCTTTGGGGTATCGCCCCTGTGCGATTTGTCTGAGAGAAGAATACTTAATCTGGAAACAGACGGCGGTTCCACGGAATGTCATTCCGTGATACGCTCGCTTTCAGGCTCTGGCCATTTCCCAGCCCAGAATGGCTTTTTTACGTGCTGTTCCCCAGCGATACCCGCCAATACCGCCTACTTTCTGCAATACTCTGTGGCATGGAATAATATAGCCTAAGCGGTTACTACCAATAGCTGTTCCCACGGCTCTGTGGGCACTTGGTTTACCTATGACTTGTGCAATTTTATCATAACTTACCATTTGTCCGAACGGAATCTTCAATAAGGCTTCCCAGACTTTTATCTGAAAATTAGTGCCTCGCAACAAGAGCGTGATAGGAGTATCTGAGTTTTCGGCCTCATAGAAAATTTGCTCTATATAAGGTTTTGTAAAACTATTATCGAAAATGATTTCAGCTTTAGCAAAATCTTCTTCGAGTTGTTTTATTACCTCTTCTTTAGCTTCATTTTCAAGAAAACGTAAATCTGTAATGCCCCTATCAGTTACAGCAATCAGACATTCACCGAAGGGTGTTTCATGAATACCATAATGAATTGTAAGTCCTTCGCCTTTGGCTTTAAATTCGGCAGGTGTCATGGCCTCGTAGCTTACAAATAAATCGTGCAGGCGGCTGGTGCTTGATAAACCTGCTTCAAAAGTAGCGTCGAGTAAATTATCACTTTGGGCTAGCTTTTCTTTTGCAAATTCTTTGGTCAGGAAACGCATAAACCTCTGCGGGCTAGTACCTGCCCATTTGCTAAAAAGCCTGTTGAAATGAAACTCTGATAAAGCTACGTGGTCGGCAATCTCTTTCAGGCTTGGCTGTTGCTGAAAATTCTGCTCAATAAAATGAATCGCTTTCTCTATTCTGTTATAATCTATTACTTCCTGATTTTCGATAGTTTCCATCTTTCTGATTGTTTGGTATATCAAAATTACGATGGTTTCAGCACCCCGACAATCTGATTATTGCTTACATTACCAACGCCAATCCCACATAACTACCCGCCAGGTTTCATTCAGTTGGGCATCATAAAAATCTTTGATATTCTGAAAACCAATACGTGCGTGTGCTTTTTGGGAACGAACATTTCTTGACGAAATATCAGTAATACACATATCAAACTTATCAGATAGTTCCTTACGCAGTTGTTGATACATACCATCAAAAAGCCCGATACTTCTGTATCCATCACCTACACAAACCTGCCCCATTACTACATAATTAAACTCTTTTAGCGGACGACCTTCGAGCTCAATCTCGTCGATAGTATCAAAAAGGCTCATGATTTCAGGCACATCGTTTCTGAATTCAGGCAACATAGCTAAACAATAGCCTACAACCTGTTCGCCGTCTTTGGCAATTACACTTGGTTGCGCCTCGTTCATGGCTTTTAAAACAGAGAACTTATGCTCAACGGTTACAAATCCCTGGCTTTCGATTTGTTCGGGCGTGAGGTTTTTTTTTAAGTTTTTTTGTTGAAGTGCCAGAATGCCTCTTACATCGGCCTCGCTTTGTACGGTGGTAATTATTAGGTTTTGCATATCTTTATTTGAAAGATGCAAATAAACAAAAAACCTAAAAAGTATCTATATTTGGCAGATTTTATATTCAAACTCTTCAACCTATTTTCAATTATGACCTTCAAAAATATTTGTCTGTATTGCTTGTCTTTGTTCTTATTGATTTCATTTAGTGGTTATTCACAAGAAGGAGATTACTATATGTTAGTTGGTACATATACAAACAAAGGAAGCGAAGGTGTATATGTTTACAAGTTTAATACCCAAACCGGCAATTTCTCGGCAGTAATAGATAATACCAACGGACTCAAGAATCCTACATTTCTGGCTGTTGCACCTAATCAGAAGTTTGTTTACACTGTAGGTGAAACTCAGGGAGGTTCGGTAAATGCTTATGCCTTTGATAATAAAACAGGTAAACTTACAAAAATCAATACGCAATCGGCTGGTGGCGATGGGCCATGTCATATCTCGGTTGATAAAACGGGTAAATGGGTATTGGTTGGTAACTATGGCGGTGGAAGCCTGAGCATTTTGCCTATCGAAAAAGATGGTTCGCTTGCAGCGCCGACACAAACCATTAAGCATGAAGGAAAAAGCGTAAATGCCAGCCGTCAGGAAAAACCACACGTACACTCGGTAAACATTGCGCCTAACAATACCGACGTATTTGTACCGGATTTAGGCATTGATAAGATTGTAACTTATAAACTTGATGCCAAAACAGGGCAATTAACTGCCGGAACACCGGCCGCCACAAAAACGGCTGATGGCGCAGGGCCTAGACATTTTACCATTCACCCTAATGGCAAATGGGCTTATGTAATTCAGGAATTGAATGCAACCGTAACGGCTTATAATTATGCTAAAGGTAGTTTGACAGAAATTCAGACGATTTCTACTCTACCACCCGACTACAAAGGCAATAATTCTTGTGCCGATATTCATATTTCGGCTGATGGAAAGTTTTTGTATGGTTCTAATCGTTTTTACGATCATGTGGTTGTATACAGCATCGACCAGAAAACAGGTAAGCTTACTTATATTACCAATCAATCGGTTGAGGGTAAAACCCCTCGTAACTTTATGATTGACCCAAGCGGCAAATGGGTATTGGTAGCGAATCAGGATAGTGATAATATTGTGCTGTTTAAGCGAGATGTTCAAAAGGGCACATTAACACCAACAGGAAAAGAAATAAAAGTATCAATGCCGGTTTGTCTGAAAATGATAAAGGCGAGTAAATAAATTAAAAACGGGCTGCTAGCAGCCCGTTTTTAATTTATAGATATATTTTTACATTTCCACCGACTTGCCAGTTTCGGGTAGGGGCGGGGTTAAAGAAGCGATTCCCTACAGGATTCAAGTCATTGCCGAGGCTATATAACTGGTTAAGCAGATTATCTCCGCCAAAATAAATATTTAAGGCCAATGGTTTAAAGCTTTTCTGATAACCCACACGTGCATTGAGCAACCAATAACTATTGGCATAAACGGTATTGGCATCGTTCAATGGCAGGCGGTCGGTAAAGTTGATAGTTGAGTTTAGATAAAAGCCGGGTTTGCTGTTAATGTCAAGCCCAGATACCCACACATTTTGCGGAACACCCGTCAGACTTTTGCCTGATAAATCGGTTTGCACTTGTTTATAATTTTTAAACTGATAATCGGCTAATGTGAAGCTCGTGAAAAGGCGCACTTCCTGAATTGCCTTGGCTTCGGTATTGCGTACCAACCAGCCGTTTAAAAGTACTTCCAAGCCATTTTGTAGCGTGCCCCCGGCATTGGTAAAATATTCTCTTCCTGCTTCGTCTACACGCCTTACAATAGTATTCTGTAAGCGGAACGAATAAGCCGTAACATCAAAAGATAAGCGTCGGTTAAACAAATACCCTCTTGTGCCTATCTCATAGTTGGTGCCTTTCTCAGAGTCAAGTGTTGGTAAGAAGCTGGTATTCTGATAGCCTGCTATAAATTCACTTACCAAAGGCGGCGAGAAACCGCTGCTTACACTCGCAAAAATGGCTACTTTATCTTTTATCTTTTTCAATAAAGCCACTCGTGGCAAGAATGCAGCAGGTAAAAAATTATCGATAGGCTTGATATTTGGCGCATCAGAAAGCCTCACAAAATCATACTTCACTTTGTTATAACTTGCACCGAGTGTCAGAATAAAATCTTGTGGCAAATCGGTTTCTAATTGGGTAAATGCAAAATAACTCAATGAACCCACATTGTCGTTGGTTTGCAAGGTGTCTATTTTACCACCCCTGTTACCAAAGTTACGTATTACCCAAGCCGATTTCTGAAACTCTCCACCTACGGTTAATCTGTTAGCTAAGTTACCCGTGCGAAATGCATAGGTAGTACGGGTACGTCCACCGAAAGTCTGTTCGTTACGAATTTCATAGTTTGTAATAAATGGGTTTTGTAGCTCCGAAATCATACCATACAATGCCGTAACATTTGTCCAGTGTTCGTTAAAACGGTATTCTTGCGAAAGACCTAAATTAAATACTTTCTGATAAATACCTGCTTTTTGCTGAATTGGCCCCGGAATAGTGGCTGTTGGTTGTCGGGCTGAGCGAGGATTCAAGTCCATTTGTGCTTGTGTAAGCCCGCCCGGAGTCTGGTATTTCATATCTGAGTATAAGGCCGATACATTAAGAGTTTTGCGGGTAGACACAAAGAAGTTTGAGCGCCAGCTTAATACATCTCTTACCAGTGCGCTGTGTTCACGATAACCGTCAGACTGTACATGGGCATAGCTTACTACCGAATTAATCTTCTCGGTAGCCAGATTCCATGAAATAGCACGATTTTGAAGCCCGAAACTTCCCCAACCTAATGAAGTATTAATATAGCTTCTGGGTTTTTCTTTAGCGTTTCGTGAGGCGTCGGCCTTATTGCCGCCAAGTAATAATACGCCCCCCGTTCCGGCACCATAAATACTTCCGGCAGGGCCTTTTATTACCTCAATATTGCCAACAGTATTCATGTCAATGGCATTCAAAAAAGTATTACCATTGCCATCGGTAAGTGGAATATCGTTCCAGTAAATTTTTACATTGCGCACACCAAAAGGCGAGCGAATAGAGCTACCTCTGATAGAAAGTCGATAACTCCCCGGAGAGCGTTCTTCCATACGAACACCCGGTAATGTATTGAAAACAGGTACTAAGGTTGTATTCTGAAATCTTTCAATGTCTTTTATGGTGAGTACACCCACCGAAGCCGCAGTTTCGGTCAGTTTCCTTTCGGTTTCAAAACCTCGCACAATTACCTCACTTAGCTGCTTGGTAGCGCTTGTATCAGCCTCTTGTGCAAAGCAGGAAAGAGAGATGTTAATGACAAATAAAGGAATGGTAAAAAGTTTAAATCTCATGATGTGTAAATTTTATAGGCTGAATATTTATACGTAAGGATGCCTAATTCCTCGAAATTACATACGCACCCGTATCTTGCAACGCTATCAATTTTATATGTAAACTATCGGCCTGTTGTTTGAGTTTCTCTACCAGATACCGTTTGTTCGAATCATCTACAATAATCAGTTCGGTTTGAAAGCCGCTAAAAGAGTTCGCCAGATTTCTGATGGCATTGTTTGATAATAAAACATAATTGGACTGCCCTTGTAACTTGCCCTTAAATGACTTTTGAAGCCACACAATTTTTGCGCCTTCAAACTCCAGAAAGGTCATTCCTTGCTTATTAGTTAATAGGTTCTTCTTAGTAACACCCTGTTTATCATAATAGTTTTTAAGGTGAAAATTATAAAGTTTTGGGTTGTTTGCTACTACTGAATCAGCAATAAAAGCAACAGATTTGCCATCAACTATACTGATTCCGGTCTGTTTTGGAATATAATGAAATACGAGTTCTTTCTGCCGACTTTGTTGGTAATCTTCATAGAAATTTACCATAGCCAAACCGATAATTACTAATGCCGAAAATCGCAGGTATTTCAATTCGGAATGGCGGAAAAATGCAATCACTAAAAAGATAGTACCATACCAAGCCAGTAATTCGGGTAATGATATAGAAAAACCTTTCAGGGTTGACAAAGGCATTTTCTCAATAATAAAGATAGTTTCATTTAATAAAAAACACGACCACTCCAGGATGAATGCCAATACAGTCGCGATCATCGGAACAGAAGCACAAATAAGCAACAACAAACCCACTGGCAGAATAGCAAAAGAAAACACCGCCACAAAAGGGTTGGCTATAAGAAAATAGCTTGGAAACTGATGGAAGTAATAAATGCTTAGGGGCGTAGTAAACAATTGTGCCGCAAAGCAAACCACCGTGCCCTCCCAGACCCATCTAATAATCGGATTGGTTGGGTTAATTAGTTGATTCAAATAAGGATGCAGATACACAATACCAATAATAGCCAGATAAGATAACTGAAAGCCTATATCGACCAACCAATACGGATTATAACAAAGCAATAGCAAAGCCGAAACTGCAAGTATATTATAGATATTGTGCCGCCGATTAATGGTTTTGGCAATCAGTACGAAAGAAAACATAACTGTTGCTCGTAATACAGTTGACGACAAACCCGTAAAAACAGCATAAGTCCAGATAAGAATCAATACTATAATGGCAAAAATCCAATTGCCATATTTGAAGCCGATTTTTATCTTTTGTAATGCAAAGCCCAGAACTATCATCAAAATACCCACATGCATACCCGATACCGATAATACATGAATAGCCCCTGAAGCTGAATAAGCACTCAATAAGTCATTATCAATCGCATCTCTTGTGCCTACTACCATTGCATTGGTAACGGCGTAGTCGTGTACTGATGATAAATGTGCTTTAAATACACTGTCGGCATATAAATTGGCACTATAGGCCATTTCAAGTATGCTTGACGGTACTTGATGGCCTATTTGCAGATATTCTTTTTGCCACAAAAACTGATTAGCATAAATTCCCTTGTTGTGCAAAAACTGCCTGTAGTCAAATTCTTCGGGGTTTTTAGGTGGGCTTATCTCCTGAGGCATATTTTTTATCAGAAAGACATCGCCATATTTTGGCTTCGTAGCCTCGTCCCGATTGAAATAAAGCAGAATTTTTCCTGTTGCCTTCTGCCATCTGTCTGAAGTTTTGACCTGCTGTATTTCGGCCTCAACTTTATAAGTTTTGGCCTTAACTTCGGCATTGGCTATAACTACTGACTGATAATAATCGAATTTCCCTAGATTGGTGAAATGGTGAGGAGAGTTAACTGGCGTTTTATGATAGGTAAGAATCCAACCTGATACAAATAATACTAAACAGGCCGAAATACCTCTGATTAAGGCATTTTTGAAAAAGATGCTAAGCAAAAGGGCTAAAAGTAGCCCTATGCTTACATAATAAAAAGCTGTATGGAAATAGTGCGTCTGAAAATATGCCAGTATTCCTGCAATTAAACACAGTAGGTATCTAACAACAGGAAATGCGTTGAATCTCATTTGTTAACTAATAATTTATCAAATAACCAGTTCATAACAGTCTCGTTTTCTTCCGGAAAAGTCCAGTGTCCTGTTTCTTGATATAGTTTCAAGGTCTTTTGTGAGCTAATCACGTTATACACTGCCCACATAGATGTTGGCGGACAAGTTTCGTCGTTAAAACCCATTGAGTAAAAACAAGGTGTTTTTAGTTGCTTGGCAAAGTTTACTACATCATAATAGGCAGCTGTTTTGATTTTGGCTTCGGTGTTATTATGAGGGCTGTTTTTATCAAAAATATGAGGCCAACCACCTGCACGGCCTTTCAAGTACCCAACCATATCTGATAATGCAGGATAAATCGGCGCCGACCATTTTACACGTGGGTCAAGTGCAGCAGTAACAATTGATAAGGCACCACCCTGGCTACCGCCTGTAACTGCAAGATTTTTACCATCATATTGTGGCAGACTCACCAGAAAATCGTTCGCTCTTACACAACCCAGATACACACGTTTGTAGTAATACAGGTCTCTGTTATCAAGGTTATAAGACCAATAGGCATTCAGCGGGCCTGCGCCTAAATTGGCGTATACATAAGGCTCCATCGTAACCGGAACACCATGAATACCAATCTCAAGTGTAATAATTCCTTTTTCGGCTGTCTTTATGTCGCCACCATAAGGGCGCACACCAGCACCGGGTACGCGTAGTAAGGCTGGATATTTTCCTTCTTTTTTAGGTACGCATAAAATACCATATAGTCGCACATTACCATTCTCACGGTAATTCTGCAAGTTTACATGATACACATTTACGGTTTCAGTGCAGCGCTCAGGCAAAAGAGTCATTTGTGCATCTATCGGCAATTTTGCTAAATCGGCTTTGGCTTTATCCCAGAATTGCACAAAATCATTCGGCAGCTCAACCGCAGGCTGAATCTTCTCTGGCTCAAAAGCAGCCGTTGCTAAGTTTCTATATTCTTTGCCATCTACTTTGGCTATTACGGTACATCTCAAAAATCCGGCGGTGTTCATTGTGCCGCCATCTAGTTTTATTACACCATCTTTCAGAACGGTACTGTCTTTCTTGGTTTCAAACTTCTCAGGCCCAATCTGATATGTGATTTTAACGTTTTTCAGCGGATTGCCGTATTTCAAAACCATCACTGAAAACTTTACAGGTTCACCGACTTTATAAGTCCAGTCTTCGTGTTCGGGCGCAACAATTACCTTTATCAGTTTTTCGGTTGGTTGGGCAAATGTGAGGGTTGTTAAAAGGCTAAGAGCCAGTATAAGCAGGCTTTTTTTCATGTTGAATAGAGGTTGAATATAGAGTAGATTTAAAATTATTATTTATAATCTTTAAGCAAAACAGGTCTTACTACCGATGTCCATTGTGCATAGCCTTTTGGGGTCATGTGTAAACTGTCTTTGATAAAATACTCTCCGTTTACTGTACCATTCGGGCGATACATTACTGGCCTGATGTCAAGAAAACTAAAGTTTTTATGCTTTTCTATATAGTCTTTTATCAAACCATCGGCTTTGGTCGTAAGGTTCCATTTATCTTTTCTCGAAATAGATGGCTTCATCGAAATATAATAAACCTTTGTTTTAGGTAGTTTATTCTGAATCAATGTGGCTAATTCTGCAAAGGCATCAAAAACTTGCTCAGGTGATTTGTCTTTGCCCGAAAAAAGGTCGTTTTCGCAATATAATACTATCATTTTAGGATTATAAGGCACTAACATACGTTCGGCATAATGAGTCATCTCAGGAAATGTAGAGCCGCCAAAACCATGATTAATCACCGGCAGTGGCGCAAAATCTTCGGCCAGGCTTTTCCATAAACGAATGCTCGAGCTACCATAAAACACAATCTGGCCTTGCAGTTTATCTAAACCAATGGCCGCATCAGCTTTTTCGAAAGCTTCTATTTCTTTCTCAAAGCGATTAGCTTCATAGTTAAGCGTGAATTTTTCACCAATTGGTGTGTGTGTTAATGTTTTATGGCAGGCAATAGTAAGGGCAATAAGCGTAACAATTAACAGGAAGGGTTTTTTGTTCATAGTTTAATAGATTTTTTACGAAAGTATTGAAAAATGAAAAAAACTACGCATAAAAAAGTGAAAAATTAGGCAAAACGCTAGATAGCATCGACATCCGAATCTTTATGGGCAACTAATTGTTATTTAAATTAATTTATTAGCTATAGCGTTTGCAGAATGGCATATATTTGTGCCATCTTTAAAGAACAGAAAAACAGAATTATGGAAGAAATATTAATCCCTCAGAGAAAAGCCCGTAAGTTTATAGGAGAAGAATTTTCGCTGACCTCATGGAAAGAAGTTCAGCCTTTATACGAAAATCTGGTTAGTCGCTCTATCAACAATGTGCAGGATTTACGCCAATGGTTTATCGACCGCAGCGAATTGGAATCATACTTGTCAGAAAACATGGCATGGCGTTATATAAAAATGACTTGTGATACTGCCAGCGAAGAAAATCAAAAAAACTATCAGTTTTTTGTTGAAGAAATTCAACCACAATTATCGGCCTATAACGACCAACTGAATAAAAAAGCTTTAGAAAGCCCATATTTAGATGCACTTGAAGACAAAGGCTTTGATATTACGATTCGGGGAATGAAAAAGGCGGTAGAGATTTTCCGTGAAGAGAATATTCCGCTCGAAACACAGGTGCAAACCAAGCAAACCGAATATCAGGCAATTACGGCCGCAATGACTGTAAACATCAACGGTCAGGAAATTACCTTACCAAAAGCAGGTGATTTGTTGCAGTCGCCGGATAGAGCTGTGAGGGAAGACGCATGGACAAAGATTTCGGAACGCCGTTATCTGGAGCATGAAAAACTTGACAATTTGTTTAATGAGTTAAGGGATTTACGACACCAGATTGCTACAAATGCCGGTTTTGCCAATTTCAGAGATTATATGTTTGCCGCTATGGGGCGTTTTGATTATACGCCGCAAGACTGCTTTAATTTTCATGAAGCTGTTGCCGAAACTGTTGTGCCTTTGGTAGACAAAATGGCAAAAGAACGAAAAGAAAAGCTAAAAGTAGACGAGCTTCGCCCGTGGGATTTGAAGGTGGATGTGGACGGCAAACCTGCTTTGAAACCGTTCTCGGACGGAGAAAATCTTTTGGATAAAACTGTACAATGTTTCACAAATATAGATGCCCGTTTGGCAAACTATATCCGTATTATGCGTACAATGGGTCATTTTGACGTGGAATCTCGTGTAGGCAAAGCACCGGGAGGATATAATTATCCGTTGGAAGAAATAGGTGTACCTTTTATTTTTATGAATGCAACATCGAGCCTTCGTGATGTGGTTACGATGGTGCACGAAGGTGGACATGCCATACACTCTTTCGAAATCAGAGATTTACCTTTGAATAGTTTCCGAAGCACACCATCAGAAGTAGCCGAATTGGCTTCGATGTCGATGGAGTTGATTTCAATGGAGCATTGGGGGGTGTTTTTTGATGATGAAGAAGACCTGAAACGTGCAAAAGTTGAGCATCTGGAAGATATTCTGGAAGTATTGCCCTGGATTGCCACCATCGATAAATTTCAACATTGGATTTACGAAAACCCTACGCACAGCGTAGAAGAGCGTCAGGAAGCATGGTTGAAAATCTATGAATTGTTCTCTGATTCGGTTACAAACTGGAAAGGCTTTGAGCGTTTCAAAAAATATGTATGGCAACGCCAGTTACACGTTTTTGAAGTGCCATTTTACTATATCGAATACGGCATGGCGCAGCTAGGGGCTATTAGCGTATGGCGTAATTATAAACAAGATACGCAAAAAGGACTCGACGGTTATCTGAACGCCCTTAGACTTGGCTACACAGCCCCGATTGGTAAAATCTACGAAGCAGCCAATGTGAAGTTTGATTTCTCGAAAGAATACATTGCCGAACTAATGGCATTTGTAGAAAGCGAATTAGAAAAGCTGAAATAATAAATTCAAGCATATTAAGCCGATAAGCCCTTGTAAAGACGCCAGAAAAGCCGTTTTACAAGGGCTTTTATTGATATAGTGGGCAAAGGCACATTTTTTAAAACCGAAGGATGTATTAGCCAATACGCAAAAAAAGAAAGCCGATAATGACATCGGCTTTCTATAAGAAAATATATGCAAGGATTGTTATACTGCTTGTTTTTCAAGATTGAATAAGTCGTTTAAGACATCAATCAATGTTTCGGCTTCTCCACGTTTACAAGCTGCTTTTAGTTGCAATACAGGTAGTTTAATTACCTTTTGCATCATGCTTGCTGTAATTTTTTCCATTTTCTCTGCTTCTTCTGCCGATAACTCTTTTACAAAGCGAGCCATTTCTTCTTTTCTGATTTGTTCCAAGGCACCTTTCAGTTTCTGAATAGTTGGCGAAACAATCATTTCCTGCGACCAGTTGTTAAACTCAACCAAAGCACTGGCAATAATGCTGCGTACTTGTGGCACAGAATCCATACGGCGTTGAAGGGCTTCATTAGCACGGCGTTGGATTTCATCTAAGTCGTATGAAACAATACCTGCAAGTTCCTCAACGTCAGGGCTGATACTACGAGGTACCGAGAGATCGATTAAATATTTAACAGCAAGCGATTTTCTCTTAAGTGATTGTTTTGTAATCAGAGGCTCTTCTACACGTACCGATGAAATCACAATGTCAGCCTCTAAAATCTGCTCATGAACTGTCTGGAAATCAGAAACTGTAAAACCTAACTCTTGTGCCAATACCTCTGCTTTTGCAGCAGTACGGTTAGTGATAGTTATATTCTGATAATTTTTGTCAGCCAAAGTTCTACAAACATCTTCGCCAATTTCGCCTAAGCCAACTACTAAAATTTTAGGATTTGCAAGCAAAGGCAAGAAACTCTCTAGTACTTCAACAGTTGCATAAGAAGTAGACGCAGCTCCGTCTCTGAATCCAGTTTCTTGTACTACTCTTTTATTGGTAAAGAAAATAGTGTGTAACAAGCGATGTAAGAATGGCCCGGCCATTTGCATATCAGCCGACCATTGGTAGGCGTGTTTTACCTGATTCGGAATCTGTAAGTCACCTACTACTTGCGAGCGAAGCCCAATGGCTACTTCAAACAAATAATTTACAGCCTCGTTATGGTCGTTGATAAAATCAAAATATGGAAGAATCTCGTTTGAGTTGAGAACTTTTAAACTAGCTAATAAGCGAATGATTTCTTCGCTAATGTTATTTTCCGAATAATAATAAATCTCAGTACGATTGCACGTAGAGAGTACAAGTGTTTCTGAAACCTCAAATGTTTCACGCATTTTTAGCATCAAATTCTTGCATTCCTCTTCATTAAGTGCAATTTGCTCCCTGATTTGGAGGGAAGCATTTTTATGAGAAATAGTTATTGCTTTAAAGTATCCGTACATGTCCTTCAGTAATTCTCTGCAAATTTACAGTCAGAAAACTATATGATTGTTATGAAAGGTTATGATTTTCGTCAGTTTTAGTAATTTAGAATAGTTCTAAACTTCTATGTGTGTTTCGAGATTTTTCAACTAAGAAAAATACAAAAGTAGATTTAGTAAACAACTGTTAGTATCTGATAACACAAAACCAACAGAAACAATTCATATTATCAGCTAATATCAAAGAATATTATCAGTACTGAATTATACAAGCGCTGATTTGTGTTTTTATACCCTTATAAACGAATAAAAATACATATATTTTACCGAAACAGGTATAAATATAATACATGATTCCCGATGTGCTGTTGTCTAATAGCAGCTAATATTTATCTTTGCTATCAATATCCGAAGAAAACATGAAAAAACTACTCCTACTATCACTTATTGCTTTAGCTTCTTGTAAAAATTCAACCGAGCTCAAAACAGGTGCTTGGCGGGGTACTGTGCAAACCGCAGGCGGCGAGTTACCTTTTGGTTTAGATATACAAAAAGA
Organism: Emticicia soli; assembly: GCF_037860775.1. Classification (NCBI taxonomy): domain Bacteria; kingdom Pseudomonadati; phylum Bacteroidota; class Cytophagia; order Cytophagales; family Leadbetterellaceae; genus Emticicia; species Emticicia soli. The sequence continues at coordinate 652,290 of NZ_JBBEWC010000001.1, forward strand.
GGGTGATGGCTATGCTGTTGTAGTAGTGAATGGTGATGAAAAACTTAAAATGGATAAGGCGTTTATCAAAGATGACTCATTGCATATTCCGATGGAGATTTTTGATTCTGAAATTGTAGCCAAAATAGATGGTGATAAATTGACAGGTTACTGGAAGAAAATGCGCTCAAATTTCACCTTTCTGAGTTCAGCTTTTGAGGCTGAATATGGCAAGACATACCGCTTTGCTGAAGCCACTGATGCTCCTGTATCAACATTAGCCAGCAAATATGAGGTTTTGTTTCTTTCGGGCGATAAACAAGATTCTACTCAATCAGTAGGCGTTTTTGAGACCAGTGGCACGCAAGTAAAAGGTAGTTTTCTGACTACAACTGGAGATTACCGTTTTCTGGTTGGAGATATTGTTGGCGATAGTCTGAAACTTTCATGTTTTGATGGCTCTAATGCTTTTCTGTTCAAAGCAAAAATTGACGGCGATAAACTGGCAGGCGGATTCTGGGCTGGCCCAACGGGTTTTGAATCGTGGACAGCTACTAAAAACGATAGCGCAGAGCTTCCGGATGCAACAAAGCTAACCTACCTGAAAGAAGGCTATAAAACTGTTGATTTTTCGTTTCCGAATACTGATAACAAAAAGATATCACTCAGCGATGAGGCTTATAAAGGCAAAGTAGTAGTGATTCAGATTCTAGGCTCCTGGTGCCCGAATTGTATGGACGAAAGCAAATTCCTGGCACCTTGGTACAAGAAAAACAAAGAAAGAGGTGTTGAAATTGTAGGGTTATCTTACGAGAAAAGTACCGATACCTCATTTGCATTCCCTAAAATCAAACGCATGAAAGAACGCTTCGGTATGGATTACGAAGTGTTGCTTGCCGGAACCAATAACAAAGATGAAGCTTCTAAAACCCTGCCGATGCTCAACAAAGTGATTGGCTTCCCGACAACGATTTTTATTGATAAAAAAGGACAGGTGCGTGAAATTCACACAGGATTTTCGGGGCCGGGTACAGGGCACTATTATGATGAGTTTGTAAGCGATTTTAACCGATTGATAGATAAGCTTCTGGCCGAGAAATAATAGGCAAATGCTATCGCCAAAACATTTGAGATAACTCAAGCGTTTTAAATATAATTAAGCAAACAGCAATATATGAGTGTTGATACAACAGAAATAATACTGGTAAACGAATCGGACGAAGAGGTAGGAAGTGGCGGAAAACTTTGGGTACACCAGCAAGGCTTGTTGCATAGAGCCTTTTCGGTTTTAGTGTTTAATAATAATAATGAGTTATTGATTCACCAACGGGCGATTAACAAATATCACTCTGGCGGGCTTTGGACAAATACTTGTTGCGGACACCCCAATGTAGCCGAAGAAATAAAAGCCGCAGCCGAACGCCGTCTGGGTGAAGAAATGGGTTTTACCTGCCAACTGGATTATCTCTTCAAATTCCAATATAAAACTAGTTTCGAGAACAACCTTACCGAAAATGAGATAGACCATGTTTTTACTGGTATCTACAACCATGATTTTGAGGTAAATCCGGCAGAGGTATTGGCTTATAAATGGGTTAGTGTACCTGAGATTATAGACGAAGTAGCAGAAAAGCCGGATAATTACACTTTCTGGTTTAAAGAAATTCTGAGGAGCGAAGCCTTTCTAGAATTTGTAGCGCTTAATCATATCTTATTGTAAAATCTATATAAACGCTATCGTTTATGGAAAAACGTGTAATAGGTATAGGTGGTATCTTTTTCAAATCGGAAGATAATGCTGCCTTGAAAGACTGGTATAATAAGCATTTAGGCATTGAGTCAGAATCTTGGGGAAGCGTATTTGAGTGGCGGAGAAAAGATAATCCTGATGATGTTACTCATACTGCCTGGAGCCCCTTTAAGAAAGATTCTGCTTATTTTGAACCAGGCAAAAAAGATTTCATGGTGAATTATCAGGTCGAAAACCTGCATGAATTAATGGCTGCTCTGAAAGAAGAAGGAGTAGAAGTAGTTGGCGAAATAGAAGAATCAGAGTTTGGCAAGTTTGGTTGGATACTCGACCCCGAAGGAAATAAAATAGAACTTTGGGAACCTCCAAAAAATATTTAGTCCTTTCAATAATTATTGTATTTTTGTGCTTCTATTCTCAATAAAAGCATGAAAAAAAGCCTGTTTATTATTTGTTTTTTAGCCATTACTTCGGCAACTTTTGCTCAAAAGAAATCTAAAAAAGATTATCTGATTACTCTCAAAACTACCCACGGAACCATGCACATGGTTTTGTTTGATGATACCCCCCTTCACAAAGCAAATTTCATAAAATTAGTAGATAAGAAGTTTTTCGATAGCCTGTTGTTTCATAGGGTGATAGATGGCTTTATGATTCAGGGTGGAGACCCTAACTCGAGAAATGCAAAGCCGGGTGAAAGCCTGGGGCATGGTGGCGGAGACATGGAGCGCATACCTTATGAGTTTACTTCAAAGCATGTACACAAAAAAGGTGCATTAGCCGCTGCCCGTGACAACAACCCTGAGAAAAAATCGAGTGCTTGTCAGTTTTATATTGTGCAAGGCAAAAAAATGACCGACGAAGAGCTAAGCGTAGTTGCAAGCCGCAATCACATGGACTATACCAACGAACAACGTGCCGATTATATAGGCATTGGTGGTACACCACGCCTGGATAATAACTATACTGTTTTTGGCGAGGTTATTGATAATATTGGGGTAATAGATAGCATAGCTACCCAAGCAAGAGACGCCGCCGACCGCCCATTGAAGGATGTAAAAATGGCCATGACGGTAAAGAAAATGAAGAAGAAAAAAATAACAAAACTATACGGTTATAAATACCAGTAAGACTTACTATAATTTTTTTTAAATAAATAACTTTCCTCATTAATTCAGTATAAACGACTCTATATCTTAGATAATATGAAAAAGATTTTAATTACAGGCTCAAACGGTTTGTTAGGTCAGAAATTAGTAGAATTACTCATAAAAACCAATACCCACGAGGTAATAGCCACAGCAAGGGGCGAAAACCGCCTGCCGTTTAAAGATGGCTATACTTATGCTGCTATGGATATTACCGATAAAGCTCAGGTGCAAGAAGTAATAGACCAGCTAAAACCTACTGTAATTATCAACACCGCAGCTATGACCAATGTGGATATGTGCGAAACTGCTAAAGATGACTGCTGGAAACAAAATGTAAATGCGGTTGAGTATCTGGTTGAGGCTGCTGAGCGAAACAATAGTTTCTTGCTGCACGTATCTACCGATTTTATTTTTGACGGTAAAAGTGGCCCGTATAAAGAAGATGCCGAGGCAAATCCAATCAGTTTTTATGGTTGGAGCAAATACGCTGCCGAAAAAATAGTTAACAATAGCAATATCCGTTGGGCAATTGCCCGTACTGTTCTGGTATATGGGATTGCACACGATATGAGCCGCACAAATATTATTTTGTGGGTTAAGAAATCGTTGGAAGACGGTAAAAACATAAAAGTTGTAACTGACCAGTGGCGCACACCTACATTGGCCGAAGATTTAGCCAAAGGTTGTGCTTTAATAGCAGAACAAGAAGCTGAGGGAGTATTTAATATTTCGGGTAAAGATTTTCTGACACCTTATGAAATGGCGATTATGACTGCCGACTACTTTAATCTGGATAAATCATTAATCTCAAAGGCCGACTCCACAACATTCTCGCAACCTGCCAAGCGTCCTGCCCGCACAGGATTTGATTTGAGTAAGTCACGAGAGGTATTAGGTTATGAACCTGTGAGCTTTACTGAAGGTATTGGTATTCTGGCCGAACAAATAAGCGTAGGTGCTTAATCTTAATCAGAGATAAAATTTTTTCCAGCGGATATATTCTTCTACAATGTCGCTTACCATATACCGGATAGGCTTACCGGCCTTGATGCTGTTGCGGATAAATGTAGCTGAAATATCGAGCAAAGGCGCCTCAATAAATTTTACTTTGGGGTGCTCTTTAAACTGATGTGCAGGAGTATTGGGGCGTGGATACACATAAAGCTCATAATACTCCAGAATTTTATCGTAGTTTTTCCAGTTTTCAAACTGTACCAGATTGTCTTCGCCCATAATCAGCTTAAACTCATGCGTCGGGTGGCGTTCTGCCAGCTTTGTAAGCGTATCTATTGTATAGCTGGGTTTAGGCATCGAAAACTCAATATCGCTTGCTTTCAATCGGTAGTTATCCGAAATCGCTTTTTCTACCATTGTCAGTCGGTCAAATTCATGTAGCAAGCCCTTGTTCTTTTTAAAGGGGTTCTGCGGCGACACTATAAACCATACCTGTTCCAGGTCGGTAGTATATGCCATCGTGTTAGCAATAATCAGATGCCCTACATGAATAGGGTTAAACGAGCCAAAAAACAAACCAATCTTCATAAAATATCCCAGAAATTTCTTACAAAGCACAAATATACAGGAAATAAAAAAACGTCGGACATTCTTTAGAAAGAACGGCCGACGTTTTAAAATCTATACAACAGAATTATACTGTTACCCACGCTTGTTTACGGTGACTTTCTATGATTCTCTCACAGATAATCAATTCACGTAAGCCATCGGCAAATGTCGGGAACGTTGGGTTCTCTGGTTGTTTGCCTTCTGCAATGGCAGCATATACTTCTTTGAATAATTGTTTCGATGTATCAGGGAAGCCCTCGTTGTGGCCACCAGGGAAGCTGATTAAGCTCTGTGCTTCACGGTAGAATAATGATGGATCTTTTAATAATACCTGGTTTGCACCATCACGTTTACCAATCCACATTTCGTTTGGTTTTTCAGAACACCATTCGAAATTGGCTTTTGAGCCAGAAATTTCAAGGTTCAAACGGTTTTTACGACCCGCCGAAACCTGGCTTACGGTTACGCTTCCTTTATTTCCGTTATCAAATCTCAACAATACGTTGGCGTGGTCTTCGGTATTGATAGGTACTTCCTGGTAGTCAGAAGCCTGTAACATTTTGCCTGAGTAAGTTTCAATGGCTTTTAATGGTTTCAGACGAGTTTTGTGAACTGTCGAGAAATCGGCCATAACCTCAGTGATTTTCAAGCCTGTAATATACTCGGTAACATCAAGCAAGTGTGAGCCAATATCAGCAATTGCTCTTGAATCGCCCGATTTATCGGGCTCCAAACGCCAGTTGTAATCTGTTTGGTAGAATAACCAATCTTGTAGGTAAGAACCTAAGATTGAGTAGATTTCGCCTAGGTCGCCTTTTTCACGCATGGTTTTCATTTGGCGTACCAATGGGTAGTATCTCAGATTGAAGTGTACCGCGTTTACCAGTCCTGTTTCAGCAGCAATTTTTACTAATTCTTCCGCCTCTTCAATTTTAGTAGCCAAAGGTTTTTCGCAAACTACGTGTTTGCCAGCTAATAAAGCAGCTTTAGATTGAGAGTAGTGCAAGAAGTTTGGTGTACAGATGTGTATACACTCTATGTCTTCTTGTTTCAATAAATCTTCAAAAATATAAGCTCTTTCAATGCCTAAGCTGGCAGCCTTTTCGGTTGCCAAATCAATGTTGGCTTCGCAAAGTGCGGCCACTTCTACATTTGGTAAGCGGCGTAGGGCTTCTATGTGAGCTGGCCCGATAAAACCCGTTCCAACAACGGCAACTTTAATTTTTTTCATAGTTGAATAAAACCCCTATCCCCTGAAAGGGAATTAGTTTTGGTTAAAAGAATAAACGCCCCCTTCAGGGGTGGGGGCAACCGTCGAGCGGTATGTTTAATTAAAACTACTTATAGCGTATTTTTCGGTATTACAATAAATAAGGCTATACAAATAAAACCCCTCTTTAGAAGTACCATAGCGCCTCAGAATCTGCAAAACCGGCGATTTTGCTTTTATCTTTAGTAAGCTGGCAATCTCTTTAGATGCCGCAATAGCTCGTACTTCTTGTTGCATACTATTTACGTCTATCTGGTATCGCATAAAAAGTGTACGAAACAGAGAGCCATCAACTAAAGGTTCGTCGGTTAACCCAGAAAGGTTTTCGTTTGGAATGTAAGTTTCTTCAAGCATCATCGGAAATTCTTCTACCGACCGAAGACGCTTCAAAAATACAAATTCTGTATGAAACTCTTGATGAAGTAAGTGTTTAAAAATCGGCTCTGTTATGGTATGCAATACAGGGCCTTCTAAAATAGTAGTATTTCCGTGTCTGTCGCTAGCACCTACTACTTCGGTCCAGCCTTTCAGAGAAAGTAAACCTAACGATTTACGGTTGGCCGATACAATACTACCTTTACCATGTTGGCGGGTAATATAACCTTCTTTTACGAGCTCATTCAGGGCTTGTCGAACAGTCATGCGGGTAGCACTAAATTCGGCACAAAGGTCATTTTCAGAAGGGAGTAAACTGCCTTCTACAAATTGCCCTGAGGTAATTTTTTCTTTTAAGTGAGCCTGTATCTGCCTGTAAAGCGGTATTTTCATATAAATATATTACTCTCAGTAAAAGAGTATATGGTGTAAAAATGCAAAAATAACAGGCTTTTTATATTCTCTGTATTTTTTACACGCTTCTATTTATCAAAAAAGGCACTCAGGATACCCGAATGCCTTTCCAAGACGAAAATACTTTAACCTATGATGAATACCCCGGCAAGCGGGGAACTCAAACTCTTTATAACTTCTAAAAAGAAGTTGTAATTAATATATTTATATAAATTACTGTATGTCTTAATCTATGAATACTATACAAAAAAAGGTAAAAAACGTTTTATTGACAAATATTTATTCGGTTTTTTTTGATAAGGTTAATATTGCATCAGCTATTGGTCAAAAAAGTATTAGAAATTCTGTGGTTAGCTACTTAAAAGTAATGTTTTGGCAACCTGAAACATTGGCCATTTCAATAATAAATGTGCTTTTATAGGTTTTTTGTTTAATTTGATACATATTTTCAAAAAAACGTGGTTTTTTTTCTGAAAACTTCAAAAAAAACTATCTTTGCTACACTTTCCTAAAACTTAATGTCCTATGCTTTATTATTTGTTTTCGTACCTTGATAAAACCTTTAATTTTCCGGGTGCAGGGGTGTTTCAATACATCACATTTCGTGCTATGGGGGCCATTGTGCTCTCGCTTCTTATAGCAGCAGTATATGGTAGCAAGCTAATCAATTATCTTAGAAAATTACAAATCGGCGAAACAATACGTGATTTGGGTCTACAAGGGCAGATGCAGAAAAAAGGCACACCAACCATGGGTGGGTTTATTATACTTGCTTCCTTGCTGATTCCGGTTTTGCTCTTTGCCAAATTAGATAATGTATATATTGTGTTGTTGATTATTGCCACAGTATGGACTTGCGGTATTGGTTTTGCTGATGATTATATCAAGGTTTTTAAGAAAGATAAAGAGGGGCTGAAAGGCCGTTTCAAAATAGTGGGGCAGATTGGCTTAGGCTTGATAGTAGGCTTAACACTGTATTTTAATGATTATGTGAAAATCAGAGTTTACGAGAAAGCCAAAATCAGCACGGCAGTTGGAGAAGTACAAAAATACGTTGATACGCACTCACTTACTACTACTGTGCCATTCTTCAAAAATAATGAGATAGACTACCAGATGCTAGGCAGTTTTCTGCCTGAGAGCCTTGCCTGGATTCCGTATGTAATTATTGTTATTTTTATTATTACGGCAGTATCAAATGGTGCCAATATTACCGATGGGATAGATGGTTTGGCCGCAGGTACATCGGCTATTATAGGTTTAACATTAGCCATTTTTGCTTATCTATCGGGCAATAAGGTTTTTTCGCAATACCTTAATATCATGATGATACCTAACTCGGGCGAGGTCGTAATTTTCTGTACGGCTTTTGTCGGAGCCTGTATTGGGTTTTTGTGGTATAATGCGTATCCGGCACAGGTATTTATGGGTGATACCGGCAGTTTGATGCTAGGAAGTATTATTGCTGTATTGGCTCTTGCGCTGCGAAAAGAATTATTGATACCGGTGATGTGCGGAATATTTTTGGTAGAAAATCTATCAGTAATTCTGCAAGTAGGCTATTTTAAATACCAGAAAAGGCAACGAGGGCTCGAATATGCGCAGAAAAACCGCCTTTTTCTGATGTCGCCATTGCATCATCATTTTCAGAAGAAAGGTTACCATGAAGCCAAAATTGTTACCCGTTTTTGGATTATCGGAATTGTGTTGGCTGTTGCTTGTTTAGTAACCTTGAAACTACGATAAAAAGATTTATTTCAGAATTTCGTCTAGTTTGGTCTGATATTCTTTAAATTTATCTAAACCCCGATGGCGTCCTCCCGGTAAAGTGGTGAGAATGTCGTCGGGTTTTTTCTTTAATAGTTCTACCAGTTTCAGACTATGCTCATAAGGTATAATCTGGTCGTCGGTTCCATGAAAGATATGAATCGGAACTTTTACCTTAGTTATCCACTCATAAGTCGGAATAGTAAATTCACAGGCTTTACTATAAGGGAAAAGCGGTGCATGGCTCCAGGCTACATCCGGAATACAAGTGTAAGGCGTTTCTAATATCAATGTCTTTATTTGGTTATCCATAGCCAATTTAGTAGCTACTCCTGTACCTAGTGAGCGGCCATAGATAACAGTTTTGTTTGGCGAATATCGTCGCTGAATATCCTGCAGTACCTTCTGGGCATCTTCTAAAAGATTTTTTTCGTCTAATCTTCCATTGCTTTTGCCAAAACCACGGTAATCATACATGATTACGTCGTATCCTCGAGAAGTAAATTGCTTGGCGTATTTACCCCATACTTTTATATTATGAGAATTACCGTGCAGATACATTACTACTCCTTTCTTAGCGGTATCTGTTGTTACAAACATCAAGGCATTCAGATTAATAGAAGGTTCGGGAGTAACATAAAACTCTTGCGCATCTGGAAAGTCAAATGCATAAGCTTTGTCTAGTTTGGCAGGATGCAGCATAATAAAACGTTGGAAGAGCACGGCTAAACCGAAAACGGCAACGTAAATAATTAGGGCAATTGTTAAAATTTTCTTGACCACTGTATCTTTTGTTATTTGCAGAAAGTATCATTCGAGACTACAAATCTATTCTATTCGGAATTGTTTGTCAAAAATTAAATCAAATCTATCTAACAAAATATCTTCAAGGTGCCTGTGGTATTCCGAAAAAGAAGGTAGATTATTGTGGCCGCCGCCATATATAGGTACTAAACGGGTGTGCTGAGGGGCTAATTTGGCTAGTTTTACGCTCGAACGGAAAGGAATTAAAAAATCTTTTGTACCATGTATGATATAAATCGAGCATTTTACAAATTTAATGTATTCGTCGGTGCGAATCGAAAAGCGTAGTAGCATTGATACGGGTAAAAATGGTAGAAACCGACTGGTAAGCTGCGAGAAACTATAATAGGGGGCATCGAGAATAAGCATTTTCGGATGGTTGCGTGAGGCTAGTTTACAAGCAAAGCCCGAACCTAAAGAGCGTCCGTAAATAACAATATGTTTTTCGAGGTAGCCTTTGGCCTGCATTTTATTATAAACCACCTGCGAGTCTTCATACATTTTATCTTCGTTGCGCTTGCCTGTACTTTTGCCAAAGCCCCGGTAGTCAATCATCAGTACATCGTAATCGTGCGAAAAGAAATCTTTGGCGTATTTAGCCCAACCCTTTATACTTCGTGAATTGCCATGAAAATAAATAACCAGCCCACGGGTAGTTTCGCCTACATCATAAAACAATAAGCCATTGATTCGGGCGCCGTCGGGCATATCAAAAAACAGTTCTTCAAAATGGTTATCATATTTAAACTCAAAATCCTGCGAGAGTTTTTCGGGCTTAAATATGAAGTACTCCTGTATTTTGTAAGCAATAATACAGATTACTACATAGATAACAACAACCAGTATAATGATTTGCGTAACTGTCATGAGTTCAACATCAGGGTTGATTTTCGTCAAAACCACAATCTCTAATAAAGCCCTGGTTTCCAGCCACTAACATACATAGTTTTTATGAATTATCAGAAAATAGAAGTTTAAGACTGACTATTTTTTATTCAACTCATCTTCTCTTTGAAATAGGTCTATGTCTTTCCTCATCATTGCGTGCTTAAGGTCGTTAGCTTTGTTGTACTGTGTAGATTCTTCGTAGTGTGTTACGAGTTCAAACAAAATTTCTCGCAATAGTTCTAATTTGTTTCCACCCAATACTTCTTTAAATTTCTCGTTTACATGCTCCATACATCTTTTCCAATCTACTAAAGCCTGCACGCCTTTATCTGAGTGTTTTACTATCAGTGCTCGGGCATCTGTATGGTCTTTTTCTACGGTTACGTACCCTTCAGCCTGAAGTTCTTTTATCAGTTTACTCATAGCTTGTTTGGTTACACAAGCTTTTGTAGAAAGGTTGTTTATATTACTTCCTTCTAAATCTATATGCACTAAGGCCACTACATGGCCAATCCTGAAATTCTTGTATCCAATTCCTGCAAGGTATTCGCCTGCTATCTCGCTCATGTAGCGATACGTTTTACTCAAAAGTTTGCCAAATAGCTTTGCTTTAGTGCTTTTAAAAATGGCAATCTCTTTTAATATTTCTTCGTCCATTGTGTTGTTATGATTCAATATGCTGATAATCAGCATATTGCAAAAGTAATAAAGTTCTTTCTATTTTCTTTCGGAATACAAAACTAATCAGAAAAAATAATTTAGTCAATATGCTTGACTAAATTAGTAAACTTAGTTTACCTTTGCATCGTCAATTTAGTTGACTAATTAAACACATACGAACTACTGAGTAAATTTTACCTAAATAAGAAATGGAAACTCCGCAGAAAAAATCATTTAAAAACTACATTCCCCGTATCATTTTAGCAATAATCCTGATAGGAGCTGGCATTTATGCTTACAGAAGTTATCAATACAACCAACGTTATGAGTCAACCGATAATGCACAGATAGAAACTTATACTGTTCCGGTTGTGCCGCGTGTGGGTGGTTATGTAACCAGTGTAAGCATGAAAGACTTTGAGCAAGTAAAAAAAGGACAACTATTGGTTGATATCGACGACCGTGAGCAACAATTGGCACTAACCGAAATGGAAGCGGTGTATCAGCAATTGCTGACAGATGTTGAAAACGCAAAGGCGAATATCAAAAATACCAATATGACAATTAAAGCGGCTGAAACTAACATTACTGCTACGGTTTTACGTAAAGAAAAAGCATTGAAAGACTCGGAAAGAGATGCCAGATTGTTTGCTGATAATGCCATTACTAGACGCCAGGCTGACGATAGCAAGTCGAATCTTGAGGTATTGAACGCACAATATGAAGGGCAAAAACAAGACATTGTTGCTTCTAAATCGCGCTTAGATATTTTGTATAGCAATGTGCACAAAGCCGAAGCTGCTTTAGCTGTGCAGAAAGCCAAAATAGACCAACAAAAGCTACGCCTTACTTACTCGAAAGTTTATGCAACTGAAAATGGCAAAATTGGTAGAAAAAGTGTTGAGCCAGGTCAATACATTCAGCCCGGGCAAACTTTGGCTACTATTGTACAAGACTCTTTGTATTGGGTTGTAGCCAATTTTAAAGAAACACAAATAGGGCGCATGGCAATTGGGCAAGAGGCTACTATTAAACTAGATGCCTACCCAGATTTGGAATTGAAAGGCAGAATAGCCGATTTCTCGGATGCTACAGGAGCCAAATATGCCCTATTGCCACCAGATAATGCCAGCGGAAACTTTGTGAAAGTAACACAGAAAATACCTGTGAAAATTGCGATTGACGAGATAGCAAAATACCGTGATAAACTACGTGCAGGCATGAGCCTTGAAGTAGAGGTAAAGATTAAATAAACTCAGGAATTGGTATTGAATATACCTCTATAAACAAGTTTTCATGGAAAATTCTGTAGCATTAGAAAACAAAGTTTCAGGAGCTTCAAGGTTTATTATCGTTATCACAACCGTAACGGCTGCCATTATGGAATTGCTCGATACTACGATTGTAAACGTAGCCCTGAACCAGATGGCGGGCTCGCTGGGCGCTACCATCGAAGATATTGCCTGGGTTATTACATCTTATGCCATTGCCAATGTGATTATTATTCCGATGACGGGCTTTCTGGGTGAGTACTTCGGTCGGAAAAATTATTATCTGGGCTCAATGGTACTCTTCGGCATTGCCTCCTATTTGTGTGGTAACTCATCGGGTTTGTGGGAGCTGGTTTTCTGGCGATTTGTGCAAGGTATAGGAGGTGGCGCTTTATTATCGACCTCACAAGCTATTTTATTTGATGCTTTTCCGGGTAAAGAAAGAGGAATGGCATCGGGGCTTTTTGGAATGGGTATTGTGTTGGGCCCAACCCTCGGCCCAACTTTGGGTGGCTACATAGTAGATAATTATACATGGGGCGATATTTTCTTTATCAATGTACCTATTTGTATTCTTGCTACTATTCTGACAATCTTATATATCCCTAAAAAAGCCGACGAAGGTAAGCATAGAGACAAAATAAAAATAGATTATCTCGGAATAGCACTGCTTATGCTCGGCATTGGCTCATTGCAATATGTGTTGGAAAAAGGCGAATCGAAAGACTGGTTTCAGTCGGTAGAAATATCTGTAATGAGTTTGTTGGCTGTAGTTGGTATGGTTGGTTTTGTAGGTAGAGAGCTAAATACTGACCACCCGGTGGTAAACCTACGGGTGTTTGGTAACAGAAACTTTGCTTTCTCTAGCATTTTCGTTCTTGTATCGGGTTTTGGTTTGTTTACCTCGGTGTTTGTTTATCCGGTTTTGGTACAACGTATCAATGGCTTTACTCCTTACGAAACTGGTCTTTCGCTGCTATTTCCTACGCTTACTATTTTGCCGCTGTTTCCTATTTTAGGGCGGCGTATGTCGGCGGGGGCTTCGCCAATTCCGTTTGTTACGGCAGGTATTATCATTTTTGCCATCTTTGGTTTTTATAGCGGAACAGCCACTACCGACATGGGGCGTTGGGATTTTTACTCAATGCAGTTGATGCGTGGTTTAGGAACTGTGCTTTTGCAACTGCCATTGATTAATGCTTCTGTTGCAGGGCTGAAACCTAATGAATTCGGGGCGGGTATTTCGCTCACAAATATGATTCGTCAGCTAGGTGGGGCATTTGGTATTGCTTTGGCAAATAACTATGTGGCGCAGCAATATGCGCAGCATCGGTCAGACCTTGTGTCTAATTATGTACCGAGTAATCCGCTGTTTATTGAGCGTTTCAATGCCATCAAGATGTCGTTTCTCGCCCGTACCGGCGATGCCGTGCACGCAACAACACAGGCATATCGGCAATTAGAATTATTGCTTGACCGACAGGCGTATTACCTGGCATACCTTGATACCTTCCGTATTATCTCCATTTTCTTTATTTGTGTATTGCCTTTGGTGGTATTACTCCGAACCAAAAAGAAAAGTGCTGCAGAAGCCGCTGCCGCAGCGAAAGCTGCTGCTGACGCCCATTAATGATAGATTACATCAAAAATATTATGTTTTCAAAAATGAAAATTCAAAAAATATCCATAATTATCTTGCTGTTTGTCAGCCAGATAGCCCTAGCACAAAATCCTAACGAAACGTTGAGTTCGTTGGTGAAACAGGCTATAGAGTATTCGCCAAGGCTAAAAGAGCAATCAGAACTACTGAACGTAGGCGACTACCGCATAAAAGTGCAACAAAGTGGAACAAGGCCACAAGTTAGTGGTGAATTGAGCTACACAAGGCTCGACCCTATTGCCGAAGCTGTTATTCCGATTCCGGGTTTTGATGGTAAGCTGCAATTTCAGCCGCATAATAATTATAATACAAACGTAGCGGCGTCTTATGTGATTTATGATTGGGGCAGATTTAAAGCAGGTGTGCAGAAAACCCTGCTCGAAATGCAACAACAACGTGAAGGCATTGAGGGCTTAAAACAAACATTGGCTTATCAGGTTGCACAGTTATATTATGGTATTATCTATCTGCAAAAAGCTATTGTTGTACAACAAGACCAGGTGAAACTGGTTGAAGAAAACAGCAAGATTATCAGCGATAGGCTCAAAAGTGGCGATGCCCTTGATTATGACGTAGTGCAGGCGCAAGTACGCTATAAAAATGCCGAAATCAGGGTAGTAGATTTACAAGGACAGCTTGAAAAACAATATATTTTCCTGAGTTCTTTGATTGGCTCTGATGCTCATAAGCAAATTCCGGCTAGTGCCGAGTTGCAATACAATTACCCTTTTGTCGATGCACAAGGCGCTTATAGCGAGGCTATCAACAATAACTTAGATTTAAAAACTGCATTAGCACGTGAGAGTGCATTGGCACAGGAAATAAAAATCTCATCAATGAGTAGTTTGCCACAGTTATCGGCCAATGCAGCAATGGGTGTTAAAAATGGCTACCAGCCTAATATTGATGCCTGGCGATTTAATACTTTATTGGGTGTAAGATTGAGTATTCCGATTTATACCGGAAAACGAGGCGCTTACAATACACAGATTGCCAAAATAAACCTTGATGCCGCTAAGCAAAGCACCGAAGCCCAAAAAACACAGATAAATCGAGATATTGAAAATGCGTTTAATGATATAAAAGTGGCTACACAAAAGCGTGCTCTGGCTGAAAGAAATGTGTATCAGTCGGAATATGGTTTGAAGCTGGCAAAAATTCGTCTGACAAATGGCGTAAGTACACCTTTGGAAATTCAGACCTCAGAAACTGCCGTTCAGGAAGCAAAATTCAGTTTATTACAGTACGATTATCAGGTATTGTTGGCGAAATTGGAGATAGCTAGGTTGTCGGGAGTGAAGTTGTGATGAACTTTTATGACGTTATCTTTTAAATAATTAAGCTTATTATGTCTCGAAAACTAAAATTCTCGAGACATAATAAGCTTAATGAGAGTTAATAGGTTTTTAGTATGAAAAAATTTTCTACTATTTTGAAAATAATATTGTAATTGCTACATTAGTAATGTTTCAAAAGCTAAGCTTTGCATATAATTGTAAGTAATTAAAAAATACTAATGCCTGACTTTAATAAAAAATACTTGTTTCGTATGACTCATATTTATAATATTGAGCATATATTAACTCATGGTATTACACATAGAAACTCTCCTAATGCAAATAATAAATATAAATCAATTGGAGATAATACTTTAATATCAACAAGGAATATTCATCCACTTGATAATGGGAAAAGTATTGGAGATTATATCCCTTTTTATTTTGGTGTAAGAACACCTATGTTGTATGTAATTATTAAAGGTTTTAATGGAGTTTCTCCTACACCATCTGAAAGTATTGTTTATTGTGTTACTTCTATCCAGCAGATTTTAGATTCAGATATTGACTTTATATTTACTGATGGTCATGCCGTAGATTCTTTTTCAAGCAAATATTCTAAAGAGCAAATTATTGATATTGATAATATATTGGATTATAGTGCTATAAATGCAACACATTGGAAAGATGAAAACGATTTAGATAAAAAGAGAAGAAAGGAGGCAGAGTTTTTATTAGAATGTGATTTGCCATCCAAATATATTTTGGGTTATATTTGCTACAATGAAAAAGCAAAAGTTAGTTTAATAAGTTTAGGCATTTCAGAAAACAAAATAGTTATTAAACCAGATTTTTACTTTTAGCTTATGATAGAATATAAAATTGGTGATTTATTAGACAGTAGTGCGGAAGCCCTTGTTAATACTGTTAATACCGATGGTATTATGGGTAAAGGAATAGCCTTGCAGTTTAAAAATCAATTCCCAAATAACTTTAAAGAGTATGTAAAGGCATGCAAAAATAATAAGATTGGAATTGGAAAACTGTTTATTTATAAGGAAAGACACTTATTAAAAGGGGAAAAAATTATAATTAATTTCCCTACTAAAACCAGTTGGAAAAAACCTTCGGAATATTCATATATAGAAAAAGGGCTTGGAGAGTTAGTTAAAATTATTGAAGAAAAAGATATAAAATCGATTGCAATACCTCCTCTTGGTGCAGGTAATGGTGGTCTTGTCTGGAATAAGGTGAAATTATTATTAGAGAATTACTTATCGGATTTAGATTGTGATATTCAAATATATGAACCTAATGCAACTATTAAAGAAGAACTGAAAAAAGAAAGAGTCAATCTAACACCTGCTAGGGCAATGTTATTATATTTATTATTTGACCTTGTAAAAAACGGAGAATTTATATCTGAGTTTTCGGCTGAAAAAGTAGCTTATTTTTTGCAAAAATTTGGAGGGAAAAATATTTTTAATTTAGAATATAGACAGCACTTTTATGGGCCATATTCAGGTAAAGTAAAACATGTTTTATATTACCTTAATGGTAGCTATATAACAGGTTATAGCTCAAAAGATAAAAAGCCTTTCGAAGAACTTGATATAATAATAGACTCTGAAATTGACATTGTTAATTATTTAAATAGATTTGAGAATATACAGTATAAACAAATAGCGGATAAGACTAAAAAGTTCTTATCTGGTTTCTATTCTAATTTTGGATTAGAAATGCTTTCAACAGTTGATTATATAAGAGAAAATGATAATGTTAATTCTGTCGAAAAAATAATAGAGAAGATGCAGATTTGGAATGAACGAAAAAGAACCTTATTTGCTACAAATCCAAATTTTGTAAAAATTGCTTTAAATAACATTGAAAAAAATATGATTTATTATCAATAGCATAGGTGTGATGGGATTTTTACCTTAAGTTCAATCAAATGGAAACAGAATTTAATCTGTTATATATTTATGTACTAGGATTAGATAAAAGATTTATTCCTACATATCTAAAATTTCGGCTAATTTTGGCAAAAAAATCCCCCTTCATCAAACATGAACAATACTATCTTTAAAGTACCTACTCCGGTCAATGAGCCGGTTTTGAGTTATGGAAAAGGTTCTTCTGAAAAAATAGCACTTAAAAAAGCCATTGCAGAAGCTTGCTCGAAACAAATAGATATACCTATGTATATTGGTAGCGAGCAAATTCATACCGATAATAAAATTAAATTATCACCTCCGCACGACCACCAACATGTGTTGGGTTACGCTAGCGAAGGAGATACTTCTCATGTAGAAAAAGCTATTCAGGCTGCATTGGCGGCTCGTCCGGCTTGGTCGGCGCTTTCGTGGGAGCAAAGAGCCAGCATTTTTCTGAAAGCTGCTGATTTGTTAGCTGGCCCTTACAGAGCAAAAATCAATGCTGCTACAATGTTGGGGCAGTCAAAAAACGCTTATCAGGCTGAAATTGATTCAGCTTGTGAGTTGATAGACTTCCTACGTTTCAATGTAGCCTTTATGGAGCAGGTTTATACAAATCAACCGGAATCGGTACGTGGCTTGTGGAATAGAGTGGAATACCGCCCGCTTGAGGGTTTTGTCTATGCACTTACGCCGTTCAACTTCACGGCTATTGCCGGAAACCTTCCGTCTTGCGTGGCTATGATGGGTAACGTAACGGTATGGAAACCAGCTTATACACAAATCTATTCGGCCAATGTTATCATGGAAGTTTTCCGTGAGGCAGGTTTGCCCGATGGAGTTATTAACCTTATTTATGTAGATGGCCCTGCAGCAGGTGATGTGATTTTTAAACATGCTGATTTTGCAGGTATCCACTTTACAGGTAGCACAAAAGTATTCCAGACTATCTGGAAAACCATTGGCGAGAATATCCATTTATATAAATCATACCCTCGTATTGTAGGCGAAACAGGTGGTAAAGACTTCGTAATGGCGCATGAGTCGGCCGACGCAAAAGCTTTGGCAACTGGTTTGGTGCGTGGTGCGTTTGAGTATCAGGGACAAAAATGTTCGGCTGCTTCACGTGCTTATATTCCATCGAATATCTGGGAAGAAGTGAAAGGATATGTAGTGGCCGATTTGAAAGAAATCAAAATGGGTGGTACAGAAGATTTCTCAAACTTCGTAAACGCTGTTATTGATGAGCGAGCTTTTGATAAAATTGCTACTTATATAGATAATGCAAAGGCGAGCGATAACGTAACGGTATTGGCAGGTGGTAACTACGATAAATCGAAAGGCTACTTTATTGAACCAACTGTCTTATTGACAAGCGACCCGAATTACATAACCATGTGCGAAGAAATCTTCGGCCCGGTGCTTACTATTTATGTATATGAGGCCGCTGATTATGAGCAAACTTTAGAATTAGTAAATGCTACTTCGCCGTATGCTTTAACAGGTGCTATCTTTGCAAAAGACCGGTATGCTATTGATTTAGCTACTAAAAAGCTGGTTGATGCAGCCGGAAACTTCTATATCAATGATAAACCAACAGGAGCGGTGGTAGGTCAACAACCATTTGGTGGTGGCCGTGCCTCGGGTACAAACGATAAAGCAGGTTCTATTCTGAACTTGTTCCGTTGGATACAGCCTCGTACTATCAAAGAAACTTTCGTTTCGCCGACAGATTACAAATATCCGTTTTTGGATGAAGAATAGAATTATAGCGTAAATGCCATAAATAAAAACGGTAGCATTCATCAAGAGTGCTACCGTTTTGTATATACATATAATAGTATGCCTATTCTTCCCAAGCCCAATCAATACGGTGTTTCATGTCTTTGATTGTCATGCCGTTCGATTTGAAGTAGGTTCTTATTTCGTCTACTTTATCGTAACGTTGGCTTGATTTATATTCTTTATATAAAGACAACATACCGTTCAATATCCCCTCACCTTGGCTTGTAGGTTCTTCGGTTATACCTAAAATCTGCTCTATAAATACCACAAATTTTTCTTTCAATAAATTGAAAGTATCTTCGCCCAAAGCGCGTGGGTCTAGCTGATTCATGTAAATCATGTTCACGTACTTCAACAGATTGAATAACTGAGCAATGGCTACGGCTGTATTCAGGTCGTCGTTCATAGCTTCGTAGAAAGCCTGCACGGTTTTTTCGATGTCCTGTTTTTTCTTCTGGTCAATTGTTACCTCAACAAGCGGAGCCACTGGGGCTTCTGTTATCGCTTTATCTGCTTGTGTATCGTTGATTAACTCATTCGGTATTTTGTCAGCTACTTTATCATTAATACCTAATGTAAGTGTTTTGGCAATTCTCAAACCGTTTATGAGGCGTCTGTATCCTTTTTGTGCAGCACGTAGCGCATCGTTCGAAAAGTCGAGGGTGCTACGGTATTGCGATTGTAACATAAAGAAACGCACTGTCATTGGGCTATAAGCTTGGTCAAGCAATGGATGGCTTCCTGCAAAAAGCTCAGCAGGTAAGAATGAATTACCCAAAGATTTTGACATTTTCTGGCCGTTTACCGTCAACATATTAGAGTGCATCCAATAGCGAACCGGCTCAACACCTGTTATGCCAACACCTTGTGCAATCTCGCATTCATGGTGCGGGAATTTCAAGTCCATACCACCACCATGAATATCAAATTGCTTACCCAGATATTTTGTACTCATACAAGTACACTCTAAGTGCCAACCCGGAAAGCCCATTCCCCACGGAGATTTCCATTGCATAATGTGCTCAGGGCTTGCGTTTTTCCAGATAGCAAAATCAAGCGGATTGCGTTTTTCTGACTGCCCGTCAAGCTCACGGGTTTCGTTCAATAAATCTTCCAGAATTCTGCCCGAAAGTTTACCGTAATCGTTACCCTCCGAATTATATTTATTTATATCAAAATAAACCGAACCGTTCGACTCATAAGCCAAGCCTTTATCTATTAAGGTTTTTACGGCTTCAATTTGTTCTACCAAGTGACCTGTGGCTGTAGGCTCAATGCTTGGCGGCAAGAAATTAAATTGGTCTAATACTTTATGGAAGTCGTTGGTATATCGTTGTACAATCTCCATTGGCTCTAGTTTTTCCAACTTCGCCATTTTGCCGATTTTGTCTTCTCCCTCGTCGCCATCACCTACCAAGTGGCCTACGTCAGTAATATTTCTTACATAACGAACCTTATAACCTATCTCTGTAAGGTAACGAAAAAGCACATCGAAAGTCAGGAAAGTACGCACATTACCAAGGTGAACGTAGTTGTAAACGGTAGGCCCACACACATACATACCTACATAAGGCGGACTAAGTGGTTTGAATTCTTCTTTCTGGCGTGTAAGTGTATTGTAAATTTTGAGGTTCTGCATATAGGTTATTCAATATTCTGATTGTTTTATTCTATCGTATAACGTGCGTTATGGTTTTATTTATCTAAAATGCTAGCTGCAAATTTAATGGTAATTTCCTTATATATATAATGTATAGGCTTTTATGCAACCGGAACTTCGAGCAAACAGGCGTTTAATTTTTTCTCAAACGCTGCCCAGTCTAATTTCTTTGGTGCAATCAGTTCAACACGGCTGTCTCGGCGGTAGGCAATATACTGTACTGTAAACTGTCCATCGGCGGCATTAATCATTACCCAGTCTTTACCAGTCCTAAAAACGCCTTTGGCTCGTTCTACTCCTTGCAACGTGCTGAAAAACTGGCGGAGCTTGGGTAGATTAAAAAACTCGTCGGGCGAAAAAATCCAGCCGCAACCATACATACCTAAACCATGACTCTCTTTTTTGACAGGATTTCCCACCGTTGGCGCAGGTAATTCTTCTTCGTGGGTATGTGTATGCTCATGCACATGGTGCGAAAACTGCGCCTTTCTGTCTCCAAAAGGTTCAATATTCAACCAATTGAAATCAAGTTCGCCATTAGCTACTGTTTCTATCAATAATTTAGGTGGATACAGCGTTTTAGCCCAATCGATAAATTTTTGAGTTAATTCTTCACCTGCCAGGTCTATTTTATTTGCCACAATCACGTCAGCCAGATTAATCTGGTCCTGAAATGTTTCGTGGGCATGAAAATCAGTTTTTTCCCAACGGCGTGGGTCAACCAAACAAACCGTAGCTTTTACTTCTAATATATCTTTCAGGAATTTACCTCTCAATAAATCCAGAATATTCTCAGGGTGCCCCATGCCCGTAGGTTCAATCAGGATGCGGTCGGGTTTCTGCTGACGCAAAACTGTAGTAAGTGTATATTGCATAGGTACATTTGCCGTACAACATATACAACCCCCTGCTACTTCTCGAATCGTGAGTCCGTCTTGTTCTTCAATGGCTGTGTGGTCGATAGAAACAGCCCCAAATTCGTTGATGATAACAGCCCAGCGTTCTTCCTTAGGTTTACTAGCCAGCAAATGTTTGATAGAAGTAGTTTTACCTACTCCTAAAAAACCGGTAATCAGATTAACAGGGATTTTCATGCAATGGTATTTAAATGAAAACTACTGCTACCATATATATAATGATAGCAGTAGGGGCATAACAACGATTTAGTTTTTAAAGTTTGTGCCGAAGATTGAAATATGAGTAATAAAGGTTTTTTGCATAGAGGATTAGTTTCTTGCCGCCTTAGCTTAAGTAATAATCTGCATAACTTTTATGACATGCTATATATATAAGGTAAGTTATGCTACTTTTTGCATTATTTTGATTTTCTATTTAATGAACTTCGCCCTATTTCAGTATTTCGATTAAACCTGCTACATTAAGTAAACCATGCTTACTATATATAATAGGTAATATAAAGTGCGATATAACTAGCTTTGAATAAAAAGGAATAGTTGTAGTCCCTGTGAGTAAATGTGTTCAAGTGTTCAGGATAAGAATCTACTGATAGGATAATACAAAGAACTTATATAAATCTTTAGTAATGCTAAAACTGTAAAACCTTAATAGTAAGTAAAGTAATAAAGTTGCTTGGAATAACTTTTGAAAGGGGGCTTGACAAAGGCTAAAAAAGCCCGTACCTTTGCAGTCCCAAAAATGAGAGAGTTACTGAGCGTTACATAGCAAGAGCATAGTAAAAAGGTGATAATTAGGAGTTTACGGGTGCTCAAAAATAAAGTTTGCGAATAATTTGGAAGTGTAAAAATAAAGTAAGAATTTTGCACCCCGATTGAGAGAAAGAGTAGCGAAGTTAAAAAGATGCGGCGAGCGGATGAGGAAATAAATTTCAAAAATAATTAGGAGTTGTAAGAGAGAATTCAGACCTTTGCACCCCGATTGATTGAAAGAGTAAGGCGAAGTTGTTGAGAGATTGAAAGAGGCGATAAGAAGAGTGAAAAAAAATATCAAAAAATATTTTTTAAATTCGAAAAAGAGCAGTACCTTTGCACTCCGTTTGATTAGAAAACGAAAAAGCGGAAATAAAAGTTCATAAGAGTAAAACAAGAAAATAGGTTAAGAAGTTTTGAAAGTCTTAATTTAATTTCGGCGAGTCGGAAAGCAGCGATGCTGGATGAATAAAGTTCATTAACTTGTTGAGAATGCAAATGCGAGACCAAAAGTGGTCAGGCAAACATTCATTTACAATGGAGAGTTTGATCCTGGCTCAGGATGAACGCTAGCGGCGGGCTTAATACATGCAAGTCGAGGGGTAGCAATACACCGGCGCACGGGTGCGTAACGCGTATGCAACCTACCTTTATCTGGGGGATAGCCCGGGGAAACCCGGATTAATACCGCATAACAATCTGATTGGCATCGATTGGATTTAAAAGATTTATCGGATAGAGATGGGCATGCGTAAGATTAGATAGTTGGCGGGGTAACGGCTCACCAAGTCTACGATCTTTAGGGGCTCTGAGAGGAGAATCCCCCACACTGGCAC